>CAZFCE010000005.1:0-232805 GCA_964517605.1 uncultured Caldilineaceae bacterium
TGGATTAGATTGGCTCTATTTTACCCGTGTTTAGCCTTTTTTCGTAAGTCCTAATGGATTAATTGTAATTGATTGGGAGGGTAGTTATGAAGCGCGGTAGAATTCCTACTTGTATTGTTAGTTACGTTCAAAACAAACGTTACCAACAGAATAAGATAATAATGCTCCTTTTGAGTGTGATATTTTTTAACAGCCTGTTGTTGGCGCATTTGGCTTACGCTCAAGCGGGAGTTGTGCTTTGGTCCGATGGATTTGAAACCAGTAATTTTTCCGGTTGGGATGCCGCCCCCTCTGGCTGGAATAGAGGAACTGCCAGCCCATCTTCCCAGGCCGGGTTTTACCGGGCCATGTGTAATGGATCGAATAGTTTGGTAAAAACTATTTCTACCGCTGGCTACGAATCCATTACCATTACATTCTATGAACAAACAGCCAATAGTTTTGAAGTAAGCGGCATTTTTGGCGGGGAACACGTTTACGCTGAGTGGTGGGATGGCTCCACCTGGAATCAAATTGCTGATATTAGCAGTAACTCCTCCTCCTGGCGAGAGCATACGGTTACACTTGGAACCGGAGCAAATAACAACTCAAATTTCAGGCTGAGATTCCGTCCCTCCAGCTTAAATTCGTCCGATAATTTCTATCTGGATGCGGTCTCGGTTTCTGGCACGGTAATGACCTATTCGATTGGCGATCGGGTTTGGTACGACGCCGATGGTGATGGAACTCAGGATGCCGCCGAAACCGGCTTAAACAGCGTTACGGTTGAGTTATGGAACAACGCTCACACTCAGCTTTTGGCCACTCAAGTTACCAACAGTAGCGGTAATTATACGTTCAGCGGTTTACAAAACGGCAGTTATAAAGTAGATGTAGATGAAACCACCCTGCCGGTTGGGTACGTCCTCACTACCAGCAGCCTGCCGCTCAGTGTGACCATCGCCGGAGCCAGTATTACCTCCGCCGATTTGGGTTACCGGGGTACCAGTTCGATTGGCAACCGGGTTTGGCACGATGTTGACCACGATGGCGTTCAAGATTCCAATGAACCCGGGTTGAATGGTGTCACCGTTCAACTGTATCAGGGAACGACATTACTTGCCACCCAAACCACCACCGGAGATGGTAACTATAATTTTACCAACTTATTTGCTGGCGCATATCGGGTTGAAGTTATCGGTGGCGTTCCCTCTGATATGGCCTTAACTACGGCCAACCTGCCCTTTAACTATAATTTACCCACCGGCCAAACTTATATCGGCGCTGATTTTGGGTATGACCACACCGGCGTTATTGGCGATCTGATCTGGAATGACGCCGACGGAGACGGAACTTTTGATACCGGCGAATCCGGCTTGAATTGGCAGGTTAGCCTGACGGATCAAAGTAACACCACCATTACCCAAACGGCTGTTTCCGGGGTGTACAGTTTTGTGGGGGTGCCCACCGGGGTTTATTACACGGTTACGGTTACTGCGCCGAATGGATGGGTGCAAACCAATTTTATAAACAATCCTTTGGTGCTCAATCTGCCCGCCGGTACTCCCTACACCACCGCCGATTTTGGCTTTAACCAAACCTCGGCCAATATCAGCGGTTACGTGTGGTACGATCCCAACCGCAACGGCATCCGCGATTCCGACGAAACAACTAATATCAACGGTATGAACGTAGACCTGTACCGGGGAACTACCTATGTTCGGAGTGCTAGTACCAACTCCAGCGGTTTCTATTTCTTTGGCGGATTGACTCCCGGCGATTATTCCGTGCGCGAAACCGGCACACCGCCCAACCCGGTCTGGACGTTGACCACCGCCAATCCTCAAAATGTATCCGGCGTGGCTGCCGGCCAAAGTTATCCCAACCACAACTTTGGCTTTAGCGAACCGGCAGCGGTGGTTAAGCGTCTGTACCTGAGCAACAATCCAACCGATCATCTGGATCGTATAGTTCCCTCAGGCTCAACCAAACCCCCGCACCGAATCGACAATGATACCTCATCCACATGGGTTCAAACTCCAACCTTAGCCAGTAACTTGGTTTTGAATGGGGCAGCAATCAATGTTGGGCTGTGGCTGGAGCCGCACCGGGCAACATATTGGGGATATCCAGGTAACTATCCCAATGTGCTGGTTGAATTGCTGGATGGAACAACCGTCATCGGCTCGGCGCAGATTAACCAATTGCCGGAAGGCGGCCCGGTTTACTACCCCTTCACCTTCACTCCCAACCAAAACACAATCGCTCAGGGACACGCGCTCACCCTGAAAGTAAGCGTTAATGGCGCTACCGGAACAACACCGGGGTATGTTCTGGTTTATTACGCCTCATCAGGAAATGATTCATCCGTAGATTTGCCAACTTATTCCTATTTAAAAATTGATGTAGCCAACAGCGGCACCTATGATGCCACCTATCCCGGCGGCGCGTCATCGGATACGTTTTTAACCAGTGACACCGTTTATTTCCGCGCCCGGGCCACCGACCCGTTTGGCAATTACGACATCACCAGCATGGTGTTGAACATCCCCGGCGTTATTACCAACGCCGCCATGACCCGCTACCTGCCCAACCCCGATTCGGCGACGGCGGTTTACCAGTTACCTCGCAACGGGTTTACGCTGGGCAGCTATAACTACACCATCACCGCCACCGAAGGCGCTGAAGGCGTGGTAAAAAGTATCATCACCAGCACCTTCCGCGTCATCATCTCCGACCTGACGGAATCATTTAAAGAAGTGCGCAGTTGGCCGGCCCGGCAGCCGATTACTCAAACCGTGCCCGGCGCCGAAATAGAATACACCGTTCACATCAGCAACACCGGCGACGCCAACGCCACCACCGTCAGCGTGATTGATCCCATCCCGGCCCGCACCGCGTATGTGGTGAGCAGTGTTAGCGGAGCCGTGTACAGCCCCACTATCAATGCCATTGTGTGGCCGGGTTCTACACTTACCGGCACGATTCCGGCCCGCACCGAACGCACTTTCTCCTTCCGGGTAAAACTCGATCCGGTGCTGGATAACGGCCTTTTCATTGAAAACTCGGCTTTGGTCAACGACGGCGTTAATCAATTTGCACGCAGCACCCGCACCACCGTTGTTTCTGCCCCGGATTTAACCCCATCACGCAAAACGGTGGATCACTCACCCACCGCCGAACCGGGCGACGTGTTAAAATACACGCTAACGCTCACCAATACCGGCAACATGAATGCTTCGGCCAGCCTTACCGATATTGTGCCGGCCAACACCACGTTTGTTGATGGCAGCCTGGCGGCTACGGTTGGCAACGTGGCTTACAATGCCGGCACGCGCACCGTTTCATGGAACGGGGTGGTGCCTGGCCAAAATACCACGCCCGGCGTGGTGGTGGTTACCTTCCAGGCCAAAGTTGATTTTCCACTGGCCAACGGAACGGTTATTACCAACACGGCCTTTATTGACGATGGCTTTGCTCCCAATGGCGCGGTTCCGCTGGAGCGGCAGGTTGTAACCACCGTTACCGCCGAGCCGTTGCTTCAGATTAGCTCCGCCAAGCTGGTGGACGAACCCACCGCCAACCCCGGCGACACGCTGCACTACACCATCCACCTGATTAATTCCGGCAAAATGGCCGCGCCCGTGGTTACGCTCACCGATGTGCTGCCGCCGTACACCTCATGGGCGGGCGGGTTATCGGTTAATGGCGGCGCGGCGGCCACGTGGGACGGCTCGCAGATTACCTGGAGCGGTCCGGTTAACCCCAACGCGCCGGTTGAAATCCGCTTTAATGTGCGGGCCGACAGCGTGCTGACCAACGGTTTGATTATTACCAACACCGCTTTTGTTACTGATAACTATCACTCTGGCAATTTTGCCTTGCCGGCGACCACAGTGATTGAATCTGCGCCCAATTTGCGGGATTCTTCCAAATCGGTGTCGGCCAGCAGCGCCCAACCCGGCGATGTGCTCACCTACACCCTCAACCTGGTTAACACCGGCGATATGGTGGCAGCCACCCGCGTTACCGATACGCTTTCGCCGGATTTAGTCAACGTAGTGGTGCTTTCGCCGCCGGAGGCCAGCTATAACTCCGGCTTGCACGCCATTGTGTGGGTTGGCAAGGTTGCCCCCGGTGTGGCTACTACGGTGCGCTTCCGGGCCGGCGTGCGTTCGCCGTTGAACGCGCCGCAAACCATCATTTACAATACGGCTACGGTTGATGACGGCAGCCACCAACCCTTTGATATTTACCCGCCCACTCAAACCACGGTGAACGCCGCGCCCGATTTATCCACGTCGCGCAAAGCTGTTAACACCGCCACGGCCAATCCGGGCGATGAACTGACGTACACCATCATTTTGACCAACAGCGGCAATATGAACACCTGGGCTTCGGTGCAGGATGTGTTGCCCAACCAGACCACTTACAAGCCGGGCAGCCTGAGTTTTAGCACCGGCAGCGGCAGTTACGATACCTTTAATAACTGGATTCAGTGGGATGGGCCGGCCAATCCCGGCGAGCCGGTGATAATTACGTATCTGGCAGTGGTTAACCCGGTAATGAACCAGGCCGAAACCATCATCTACAACGATGCCCGGCTGGATGACGGCGTGCATCAGCCTTTCCTCACGCCCGGCGTCACCACTACCGTCCAGGCTCAACCCAATTTAAGTACCTCAACCAAAGTGGTTGATTTAACCGATGCCGCGCCCGGCCAACAACTATGGTACCGGATTACCGTGCGCAACAGCGGCAACATGGTGGCCCACAGCGCCACCGTCAGCGATACGCTGCCGGCGCAGGTGAGCTACGTGAGCGGTCAGTTCCCCACCGGCGGCGGTTACAACGCCTCCGGGCGTTACATCTACTGGACGGGTGATGTAACTCCCGGCACGGATGTGGTGATTGATTATTACGTTACCGTTAAAAATCCCCTGTCTGATGGGGTAGTGATCACGAACAGTGCGCAGGTGGGGGACGGAGTGCATGCGGTGTTTGAGACGGGGGCGGCGACGACGGTGGTGCATGCGGCGCCGAATATGAGTGGGACGAGCAAGGGGGTAGACAAAGGGACGGCGGCGCCGGGGGAGGTGTTGCGGTACACGATTACGCTGGTGAACAGTGGGGATATGACGGCAGTGGGAGCGGTGGTGACGGACGCGGTGCCGGCGCACACGAGCTATGTAGCGGGGTCGGTGAGCGGGAACGCGAGCTATGAGAGCGGGGCGAACCGGATCCGGTGGAGTGGTTGGGTAACGCCGGGGGTGGCGGTGGAAGTGAGCTACCAGGTGAAGGTGGACACGCCGCTGACGAACGGGGTGGTGATCGAGAATGTGGCGCAGGTGGCGGACGGGTATCACGGGGAAGTGCTGACGCGGACGGCAAGCACGATCATTGGGTCGGCGCCGAATTTGGGAGCGTCGAGCAAGGGGGTGAGTGCGGGGACGGCGGAGCCGGGGGCGGTGCTGACCTACACCCTGGTACTGCGCAACACCGGGAACCAGAACGCGACGAACGTGACGGTGACAGACGCACTGCCGGCGGCGGTGAGCTACCAGCCGGGGAGCGTAACCGGCGGAGCGAGCTACGCCGGGGGCGTGATCAGTTGGGCGGGAGCGGTGACAGCCGGGGGTCAGGTGACGATGAGCTACCGGGTGGTGGTGGCGCTGCCGCTGGACAACGGGACGGTGATCGAGAACCGGGCGACGGTGAACGACGGGGTGAATGCGGCGTTTGAGACGAGCCCGCCGGCGCAGACGGTGGTGCAGGCGACGCCGAACCTGTTGGGGTCGGACAAGGCAGTGAGCCGGGCGGAAGCGGGGCCGGGCGAGACGGTGGTATACACGATAACGTTGCGGAACAGCGGGAAGATGACGGCGGGGGCGGCGACGGTGGCAGACACGCTGCCGGCGGGGGTGAGCCTGGTGGGGCAGCCGTGGGCGTCGGCGGGGTTGGTGAGCTACACGGGCTACAACCGGCGGATCAGTTGGAGTGGGAGTGTATCGCCGTTGCAGGCGGTGACGGTGGTGTTTACGGCGGCGATTCAGACGCCGCTGGATGACGGGACGCAAATCATCAACACGGCGACGGTGGGAGACGGCATCCACGCGGCCTTTGATTTAGAGCCGGCGGTGACGGTGGTGCGATCAGCGCCGAACCTGAGCAGTTCGGTGAAGAGCGTGGATCGGGCGGAAGCGGCGCCGGGCGAGCAGTTGCGGTACACGTTGCGGTTGACGAACACGGGCAATATGGTGGCGCAGGGGAGTGTGGAAGATGAGTTGCCGGCGGAAGTGAGCTACTTCAGCGGGCCAACGGCAAGCGCGGGGTCGGCGACGTGGGATGGGTTCAGCCGGCGGGTGTTGTGGAACGGGCCGGTGACGCCGGGGACGGCGGTGGTGGTTCAATACTACGTGACGGTGAACAACCCGCTGGACAACGGGACGGTGATTGCGAACCGGGCGACGGTGAACGACGGGGTGCATGCGGGATTTGAGACGGGGGTGGCGACGACGACCATCCACGCGGCGCCGAATTTGGCGGGGTCGAGCAAGAGTGTGGACAAAAGCAGCGCGGCGCCGGGCGAGGTGGTGGAATACGCCCTGACGCTGGTGAACAGCGGGGATATGACGGCGCACACGGCAGTGGTGACAGACGTGCTGCCGGCGAACACGAGCTGGGCCGGGGGGTTAAGCTGGAGCAGCGGGACGGCGACGTGGGACGGCAGCCAGGTGCGGTGGCAGGGCGAAGTGAGCCGGGCGGCGGCGGTGGTGATCCGGTACCGGGCGCAGGTAAACACGCCGCTGGGCAACGGGACGGTGATCACCAACACGGCGGCGATTGACGACGGGAGCAGCCGGTTCAACCGGGTGGCGGTGACAACCATCCATGCGACGCCGAATTTGGCGGGGTCGAGCAAGACGGTGAACGCGGCCACGGCCAATCCGGGCGAGGCGCTGACGTACACGCTGACGCTGGTGAACAGCGGGGATATGACGGCGGCGGCGACGGTGGCGGACACGCTGCCGGGGAACGTGAGCTTTGCGGCGGTGGTGGCGGGGCCGGGCAGCTACAATGCGGGCAGTAACGCGGTGACGTGGAGCGGTTGGGTAACGCCGGGGGTAGCGGTGGTGATACAGTACCGGGTGGTAATCACGCGGCCGCTGGGCAACGGGACGGTGATCGCGAACACGGCGACGGTGAACGACGGGGTGCATACGGCCTTTGAAGTGGGGCCGGCGCAGACGGTGGTGCAATCGGAGCCAAACCTGAGCCAATCGCGGAAGACGGTGAGCGCGGCTACGGCGAGTCCGGGGCAGGTGTTAACGTACACGATCATTCTGACCAACAGTGGGAGTATGAACGCGGCGGCCTACGTGCAGGACACGCTGCCGGCGCACACGAGCTATGTGGCGGGCAGCGTGCGGGCGACGAGCGGGGCGGTGAGCTACAATGCCACCCAGAACCGGCTGGAATGGGATGGCGAAGCGCCGGTGGGGACGCCGGTGCGGCTGGAATATGCGGTGCGGGTGGACACGCCGCTGGACGACGGGGTGGTGATTTGGAACACGGCGACGGTGGGGGACGGGGTGCATGCGCCGTTTGAGACGGCGGCGGCGAACACGGTGATTGTCGCGGCGCCGAACTTGGCGGTTTCAACGCGGAAGACGGTGAACCTGGCGGAAGCGGGGCCGGGGAGTATATTGCGGTACACGATCACGCTGGTGAACGACGGGAATATGGCGGCGAACAACGCGACGGTGGTGGACGGGCTGCCGGGGAACGTGAGCTTTGCCAGCGGGCCGTTTGCGAGTGCGGGGTCGGTGGTGTGGGACAGCTTCAACCGGCAGGTATTGTGGAACGGGTCGGTGGTGCCGGGGACGCCGGTGACGGTGCAGTACGACGTGCGGGTGAACACGCCGTTAGCGGATGGGGTAGTGATCACGAACAGTGCGCAGGTGGGAGATGGAGTGCATGCGGTGTTTGAGACGGGGGCGGCGACGACGGTGGTGCACGCGGCGCCGAATATGAGTGGGACGAGCAAGGGGGTAGACAAAGGGACGGCGGCGCCGGGGGAGGTGTTGCGGTACACGATTACGCTGGTGAACAGTGGGGATATGACGGCAGTGGGAGCGGTGGTGACGGACGCGGTGCCGGCGCACACGAGCTATGTAGCGGGGTCGGTGAGCGGGAACGCGAGCTATGAGAGCGGGGCGAACCGGATCCGGTGGAGTGGTTGGGTAACGCCGGGGGTGGCGGTGGAAGTGAGCTACCAGGTGAAGGTGGACACGCCGCTGACGAACGGGGTGGTGATCGAGAATGTGGCGCAGGTGGCGGACGGGTATCACGGGGAAGTGCTGACGCGGACGGCAAGCACGATCATTGGGTCGGCGCCGAATTTGGGAGCGTCGAGCAAGGGGGTGAGTGCGGGGACGGCGGAGCCAGGGGCGGTGCTGACCTACACCCTGGTACTGCGCAACACCGGGAACATGATTGGATCGGTATCGCTCACCGATACGTTGCCCGCGCGCACCACCTGGGCAGGCTGGGTATCGCCAAACAACGCCCAGTTCAACGCCGGAACCATTACCTGGGCGGGTAAAGTAGAGCCTGGAGTTGATCAGGTGGTGGCCTATCGCGTGCAGGTGGATACGCCGCTGGATAACAACACGCTCATCACCAACGCCGCCACGGTGGCAGACGGAGTCAATCCGGCGGTAACGATTGGCCCGGCGCAAACCATCATCCAGTCAACGCCCAACCTTACGGCTTCATTTAAAGCCGTGAGCCAGGAAACGGCCTCGCCGGGGCAGCAGTTGGTGTATACCATTACGCTGCGCAACAATGGCAAGATGACGGCCCATCAAGCCGAGGTGGTGGACAACATCCCGGCGTACAGTACCTACGTGAGCGGTTCGGCGGCGGCTAGCAGCGGTTTGGCCAGTTACCAATCGCTGTACAAACGTATTCACTGGGCCGGCGATGTTGCGCCCGGCACGGATGTGGTGATTACCTTCAAGGTTCAACTGGACTTGCCGCTGGATGATGGCGTTCAGGTTATCAACGGAGCCACCGTGGATGACAAAATCCACGCGCCGTTTGATACCAACACCGTCACCACCATCATTACCGCTGCGCCGGATTTAAGCCGCTCCGGCAAAGCGGTAAATCTGGATAGCGCCCACCCCGGCGACTTGTTAAACTACACCATCACTCTGGTGAACGATGGGTTAATGACATCCAGGACGCGGGTAGATGATGTGCTGCCGGCCAACGTAACCTTTGAATCCGGGCCGGTGGTGTCCGGCGGCGGCAGCGGCGGCTACGATGGCGGTACGCGCCGCATCTACTGGAGCGGGCAAATTCCGCCGGCGCAAACGGTAACGGTGGTGTACTACGTGCGGGTGAACACGCCACTGAACGACGGCACGCTCATTACCAACACCGCCGCCATCAGCGATGGCTACCACGCCGGGGTGTTGACCACCAACATGGTTGAAACCCGGATTACCGCCGCGCCCAATTTGGCCACTTCGGCCAAAACGGTAGATAAAACCACGGCCAGCCCCGGCGACAGGCTGCGTTACACCATCACTCTGAACAACAGCGGTGACATGAACGCCGCCAACGTAACGGTGGTTGACACGCTACCCATCTCTTACACCACGCTGGTGGCGGTTCCGGCAGGAGCCGATTACAACTCAAGCAACGGCACGCTCACCTGGAATGGGCTAACGGTTAACCGTAACCAGCCGGTGGCGCTGACGTTTGAAATGCAACTGGATACGGCAATTCCCAACGGCGTGGTGATTGCCAACGCGGCAACCATTAATGATGGCTTTGCCGGCCACGCCGAGATACCGGTGCAGGCCAAAACCACCATCGGCTCCGCGCCGAATTTGGCCACCTCGCGCAAAGAGGTAAGCCAAACCAGCGCCATCCCTGGTGAAACGCTAGTGTACACCATTACGGTGCGTAACAGCGGCAACATGGTGGCGGCAACGGCGCTCACCGATGCGCTGCCTAACCACACCACCTGGGTTGATTGGGTAACGCAAAATAACGCCCAACTCAACGCCAGCGTGGTAAACTGGCAGGGCGAGGTTGTTCCCGGCGTTGACCAGGTGATTGCCTTCCGGGTGCGGGTAGACTCGCCGCTGGATAATGGCGTGGTAATTGCCAACAGCGCCAGCGTGAGCGACGGCTTTGCCGGGCATAACCTGGTTACAATCAGCGCCCCCGGCACCGTGGTGCAAGCCGCGCCCAACCTGAAAACCTCGGCCAAAACGGTGAATCTGCTCACCGCCCGGCCGGGCAGCCAGTTGGCGTACACCATCACCCTGACCAACAGCGGCGATATGACGGCGTACAATGCCCTTGTGTTGGATGAAATTCCGGCGCACAGCACGTATGTTAGCGCCACCGCCACTGCCGGCGCGGTGCAGTACCAATCGGCTTACAGCCGCATCCGCTGGACGGGTAACGTTGTGCCCGGCACCGCCGTGGTGATTACCCTGTACGTGCAGGTGGATACGCCGCTCAATAACAACATCAAAATAGATAACTTTGCCGTTATTGACGACCGGATTCACGCCGAGTTTGACAGCAACACGGTGACAACCACCATCAACTCCGGCCCCGATTTAACCTCGTCGGCCAAAACGGTGAACAAGGCCACGGCAGCGCCGGGCGAAGTGTTGCGTTACACCATTACCCTGACCAACAGCGGCGATATGATTGCCCAGGCCAACGTGAGCGATTATCTGCCGGTGCAGGTAACATACGCCGGCGGGCCAACCGTTCAGAACGGCGCGCCGGCCAGTTGGGACGCCATAAACCGGCACATCTCCTGGAGCGGCCAGGTAGCGCCGGGCAGCAACGTGGTGATTGAGTATTACGGCGTTATCAATACGCCGCTGGACGACGGCACGCTCATTACCAACACCGCCACGCTGAACGATGGCGTGAATACCGCGTTTGAAACAGCGCCGGCTCAAACCGTGGCGCATTCGGCGGCTGATTTGTCGGGTTCAACCAAAACCGTGGACAAGAGCATTGCCGCGCCGGGGCAGGCCATTGAATACACCATCACCCTGCGCAACGGCGGCACCAGAAACGCCCCCAACGCGGTACTCACCGATACGTTGCCGGCTAATGTGAGTTATATTGATAGCTCAATCGTTGTGGCGGGCGGCGGTGTGGCCGCGTACAACGCCGCGGAAAACCAGATCCGCTGGACGGGCGCGGTGAATGTGGGGCAATCCGTTGCCATTCGCTACCGGGTGCGCCTCGACTCTAACCTGCCGGGCGGCACTTCAATTGAAAACACGGCCACCGTAGCCGATGGCTGGGGCACCGAAACCGAAATCGGTCCGGCCACCACCGTGGCCGGCTACCAGTTGGGGCTGTCGCTCACCGATGAGCGCGAAACGGTGCAACCCGGCGAGCGGATTACCTACACAGCGGTGATTAGCGGTGCTGACCCGCTGGGAATTGGTTACGTGCAACTAGACATTCCGGTTGGCACCACGCTGGTAACAGCCAGCCCCAATTACCAAAACGCCGCCGGTTACATCTACTGGACATTCTTCCAATCGCAACCAAACTTCCGCAAGGCGTTCGCCATGGTGGTTGAACTGCCGCCGGTTATGGACAACGGCACCATCATCAATACCACGGCTCAGGCTGCCGGTAACGGGCAAAGCAACCAGGCCGCCGCAAGCGCGCGGGTGGTTGCCAGCCCCAACCTGGAAACCTCGGCCAAAACGGTGAACAAACCGGGTGCGCACGCCGGCGAAACGGTTACGTACCAGATTGCGCTGACCAACACCGGCAACATGCACGCCCATACCGCCGTTGTTACCGACGCAATCCCGGCGCAGGTGCAGTACACCGGCGATATGGTGGCTTCGCGCGGGGTGGCAACCTACACCGCCGGTCAGGTTTTGTGGAACGGCGAAGTAGCAGTGGGCAGCCCGGTGGTGATTACTTTTAATGTTCGCCTGGACGACACCGCCAGTAACCGGATTGAAAACCTGGTGGATATTAATGATGGCCTCAACCCCGTCATCCAGCGGAGCGCCTTTATTGCGGTGGGAGCCGCCGCACCGCCGGTTGGCCCCGTGTACCTGCCGTTGATTATGAGCGGCAGCACGGCCTCCAGCGGGCAGGATGTTGCCGTAACCATTCGTAACTGCGGCAGTGCTAACGCCGTGGGCGCGTTCTGGGTTGATTTGTACTTTAACCCGGATGAAAAATCCATCTACTGGCCCATTGGCCACGGCGAGGGGTACAACTGGTTTGGGCAAGGGGCCGGCTTTACCGTGAGTACGTTGGGCGCGGGACAAAGCCTCACCCTGCATCTGTCCGATGCGGTGCTGAAGAATATGCCCGGCTCGCTGCCCTCTTTGCCCAGGTTGTACGCCCAAGTTGACCTGTTTGATAGCTCTACGCCCGGTATGGGGGTGGTCAACGAAGGTTCCGCCGGCGAGACCAACAACGTTGCCGGCAGCGAGGGCAGCCAATGCCACGCCACCGCCGGCCTCCCCGACCTGATTGTGGAGAGCATCAAGCTGGTTAACAAAACCGGCTCGACCAGCGCCTCAGTCGAGGCGGCGGCTCCCGCCGCGGACGTAACCCCGCCGCCGGTTCGGGTGGCGCGACCTTAAAACACTACGCCAATCGCCGGTTCTGCTCCCAATTTTGGGGAATGGAACCGGCCCGGAGAAATAATCTTGTTTAGACGAGGAGTACTACCGGACATGAGAAAACCTGGTTTTACCGGCCTGATCCGGCTTACCCTGATTATTCTGACCGCGGTGGTGGGGTTTGCCGGTTGGTTGCCGGCAGCAGGGCTGGCTCAAGCCCCGCCGCCGCCTCGATCCAACCCGCCGCCTCATCCGCCCGGCGGCCCGCCCGACCGGACGCAGCCATCGGGCGCGGGCGGCGATAGTCAATATGGCGGCGGTGGCGCGGGCTTTTACGGCGGCGATTGCGCCACGGTATTTGGCGTGGTTATCAATTGGGGCTACCGCAACGAGCCAAAGCTGCCCATTACGCTGGGCGGTTTTGGCTGGCAAACCCGGCGGATAACGGACGATAACGGCTATTACGCCTCGGATTGTTTGGGGACGGGCGTGGCGCTGTTAAACCCGATTTCTGCGCCGTGGCAGCATCCCCTCACCACCGATGTGGCCGTCAGGTTGGGCAAACGGCGCGCTTTTGAAGTTAATCTGGGGGTGTACGGCGGCGACATTACGCCCACTCTGGAAATTACGCCGGTGATGCAGATATATCCCGCCCAGGCGCGTCCCGGCGCAACGGTTACGTACACCATCAAGCTGACCAACACGCTGGCTAACCGGCAATCCATGGGGCAGGTAATGCTAACGGATTTGTTGCCACCGGCGATCACCCCGCTAACAGCCACCGCAACCGTGGGCGCAATCGAGTGGTGGGGAAATTTGCTCACTGTTGAACTGGGCGAATTGCCGCCGGAACAATCGGCCACGGTTACGGTGGTGGGCGGCGTTGCCGGCGATGCTCCGCCGGTGCTCACTAACCGGGCGTCGGTGGTTTATACCGGGCATGTGGTGGCCCAAACTGCGCCGGTTGAGGTTACGCTTCAAAAATAAAAACGGCGTTTTTTGTGTTGCCGGCCCGGTTGTGCTAATCTGACTGCGTTATGGGTAAAATCTAATCATTGGCGGTTTCCCCTCTTTCTCCGGTTGGGAAAGAGGGGAATTTTTTGGTCGCAAGATAATGAAAATGTCACTCCGAGCGAAGCGAGGAGTCCCCGCAACAAGTAACAGGAGACTCTTTGGGCTTGCGCCCTCATGGTGACATTCGTAATTCGCAATTCGTAATTCACTATTTTCACGGGAGGTTTTTCCAATGAATCCACCAACTCAAGCCACGTTAGCGGTGTGGGGCGGCGAAGACAAAGAATTTTGGCAGGGAGCCACTCAACTGCCGGTGGTGCACAGCGTGTCGTTTGGCTACCAAAACCTGGATGATTGGCTGGCGGTGGCGCTGGGCCAGCAGCCGGGCCATATTTACAGCCGCAACACCAACCCCACCGTAATGGCCTTTGAAGAAAAAGTGCGCCTGCTCGAAGGCGCTGCCGCCGCGGTGAGCTTTTCCAGCGGCATGGCCGCCATCAGCAACACCCTGTTCACCTTGCTTTCACCCGGCGACCGGGTGGTTTCGGTGAAGGATACCTATGGCGGCACCAATCAGATTTTTACGGAATTTTTGCCGCGCTTTCAAATCAATGTGGAATTGTGCGCCACCACCGACCACGCCGCCATCGAAGCGGCGGTGGCGCAGGGCTGCCGGGTGCTTTACCTGGAAACGCCCACCAATCCCACTCTTAAGGTTGTTGATTTGGTGCGGCTGGCAGCCGCCGGTCATCGAGTTGGGGCGGTGGTAGTGGTGGATAACACCTTTGCCACGCCGATTAACACCAATCCGCTGGCGCTGGGCGCGGACATTGTGTTGCACAGCGCCACCAAATTTTTGGGCGGTCACGCCGATGCGTTGGGGGGCGTAGCCTGCGGCCCGGCAGAACTCATCGCCAAAATTTACCATTTCAGGGAAATTAACGGCGCGGCGCTGGACCCGATGGCCGCTTACTTGCTGCTTAGGGGGATGAAAACGCTGGCGTTGCGGGTGCGCCAGCAAAATGATAACGCCCTGCGGATTGCCCAATTTCTGGCGGCGCACCCATTTGTGGAGCGGGTGTTGTATCCAGGGCTGGAATCGCACGAAAATCACGCAATTGCGGCCAAACAGATGCGCGGGTTTGGCGGCGTGCTCAGTTTTGCGCCGCGCGGCGGTTTTGAGGCGGTGCGGGCGCTGTTGCCTCATTTGCAATTTGCCCACGCGGCGGCCAACCTGGGCGCGGTCGAAACGGTGGTTGGCCCGCCGGCTACCACTAGCCACGTTGAAGTAAGCCGCGAGCAACGGGCGGCGCTGGGTATCCCCGAAGGCTTGATTCGCTACTCAACCGGCATTGAGGATGCCGCCGATTTGATTGCCGATCTGGCGCAAGCTCTGGCCAAAGCCCGGCAAACGCTGGAAAAAAATTGATGACGCTACTGGGACTGTAGAGGGGTTGACACAAATCGGCGATACCAGTATCCTTAAAAATAATTACATAATCCAAACAAAACTTTGGCCGCCGGCGATTTGGCAATGAGGCGGCGTCGGTTGGTTGAAAAATCTTAATAAAGTTGACAAAATATGACCAACTCAGAATTGGCCAGGCGGCTGGGATCCGGGGGGTCGGATAAACCCGAAACAACCGAGCAAGAGCAATACGAACTGGATTTGCAGCGCGCCATCGAACAGGAAAAAAAATCGCGGGCCAAATTAGACCGGCTCCGGCGCACCTTTCTCAGCACCGTTAACCACGAAATGCGAACGCCGCTGGTGCTCATTTTACAATCCATCGAACTGCTCGATAGCAGCCGGCTGGGCACCATGACCCCCGACCAGCTTGATACGCTGATGGTGCTACGGCGGCAGGCGCAAAAGTTGGATGGCATGGTGAACAGCCTTATCCGCGTGGCCGGTTTTTTGAGCAAACAAGAGACCATCAAACCGGTGATGGGGCGGTTAACTCCGGTTTTTAAAGCCGTGCTGCCGCTGGCCGAGTTTAAAGCTCGCAGCCGCCAAATTGTAATCACCACCAACATTGCCAACAATTTGCCGCCGTTTCCGTTGGATGTAAAACAGATTGAAGAAGTTATGACCCAACTGCTCGACAACGCCATCAAATTTAACCGGTCTGGTGGCCGGATAAATATTGTAGCCCAGGCCGATGATTCGTGGGTGGAAGTTTCGGTGGCCGATACCGGCACCGGCATCAGCGCGGAACGGCTGGAAACCATCTGGGAAGTGTTTGAGCAAAACGCCGACCCGGTGCGCCGGGCGCAAGAAGGATTGGGCCTGGGGCTGGTATTGGTGCGTTACATTGTTGACGCCCACCAGGGCGTGGTCACTATTGACACCGTTGAAGGGCAGGGCAGCCGCTTTACCGTAAAATTGCCCCGTTATCGCGCCTGATTGACAATTCAGGCTCAATCCATAATATATTAGCAACCATTGGGGCGCATGCCGCGCCTTACTTACGAACCCAGCGAGGGCCGAATGATTATCAAACAAGTTATCCTGAAAAAAGACCGGGAAAAATCTGTAAACAACCGCCACCCCTGGATTTTCTCCGGGGCGATTAACCGGGTAGAAGGCGACCCGGAAAACGGCGAAGTAGTTGATGTGTGGAACAGCCGTGCCCGTTTTATTGCGCGCGGCATTTACAACGATAAATCGCAAATCCGGGTGCGCCTCCTCACCTGGAACCCCAACGATCCCATTGACGAACAATTTTGGCAGCGCCGCATTAGCCGCGCCGTGGCCGGGCGGTTGGCCCTCAAACAGGATCAAAACACCGATGCCTACCGCGTGGTCTACTCCGAAGCCGACGGACTGCCCGGTTTTATTGCCGATGTGTACGGCCCGTGGCTGGTGGTGCAATTTTTGTCGCTGGCCGCCGAAAAGAACCGCCGTGTCATTTTAAACACCCTGGTTGACCTGATAGAGCCACAGGGTATCTACGAGCGCAGCGACAGCGACTCGCGGGGGCAAGAGGGGCTGGTGCCGGTGGCCGGCCCGGTGTGGGGCGAAGTGCCGCCGGACCTCATTGAAATTGTAGAAAACGGCCACACATTTTTGGTTGATGTGAAAATGGGGCATAAAACCGGGTTTTACCTGGATCAACGCGAAAACCGGCAAAAAGCCGCCAAATACTTTGCCGGCAAAGAGGTGCTCAACGCCTTTTGTTACACCGGCGGTTTTTCGGTGTATGCCGCTCACGCCGGCGCAACGCGCATTATCAATGTGGATTCCTCGGAGCGGGCGCTGCAAATTGCCGAGCAAAATATGCTGCGAAACGGCTTTAATGGCCGGGATGATTTGTATTCCATGGCCGACGTTTTTGATATTTTGCGCACGTACAACGACGCCCGCTGGAAGCTGGACACAGTTATTCTCGACCCGCCCAAGTTTGCCTTTAGCAAACGCAACGTAGAAAAAGCCACGCACGGCTACAAAGACATCAATATGCTGGCCATGAAACTGCTCAAACGCGGCGGCGTTTTGATTACATTTTCCTGTTCCGGCGCGGTCAGCCGCGATTTGTTCCAAAAGGTGCTGTTTGGGGCGGCGGTTGACGCCGGGCGGACGGTGCAAATCATCGAGCAACTATCGCAAGGCCCCGACCACCCCATTTTGCTCACCTGCCCGGAGACGGAATATTTAAAGGGATTTGTGTGCCGGGTGTGGTAAAAAAAAGCCGCGCCAACCGGCGCGGCCAAAAACTTTAAATCTCGGCTTCTAAAACTTTGAGCGCCGCCTGGGCTGCCGCCTGGGCGGCGTTTTGTTTGCTTAACCCCCGGCCTGCGCCGTAAGGTTTGGTTCCAATTACAACTTCTACCGTAAATTCTTTGGCGTGATCCGGCCCTTCCTCTTTTACGGTACGGTAGGTGGGCGTAAGCTGGTACTTACTTTGGGCAATCTCTTGCAGGCGGCTTTTGGCATCCTTTTCGGCATCGGATGATAAAACTGCGTACAGCGCCGGTTCAATAAAGCGGCCAATAAACAGGCGGGCCGGCTCAAGGCCCTGATCCAGATAAATGGCTCCAATGAGCGCCTCAAAGGCATCGCACAGAATGGCCGGGCGCTTGCGACCGCCGCTGTCTTCCTCACCGCGCCCCAAAAACAAATACTCGCCTAAATCAATTGTATTCGCGTAGCCAGATAGGCTTTCCGTTCGCACCAACGCCGACCGCAGGTTGGTCAGCCGGCCTTCGGTAATTTCCGGGAATTTGTGATAAAGATATTCGGCGGTTATAAAATCAAGGATGGCGTCGCCCAGAAATTCCAGCCGCTCGTTGTCTTCCAGCGGGTAGTCGGGGTTTTCGTTTAGATATGAGCGGTGGGTGAGCGCCCGTTGCAGCAGAGCTTTATCGTTAAATTGAAGCTCAAGCTGGCTTTCAGCTTGCAAAATCTCGGACATAATTTGTTCCTCCAATGGGAACTGAGGAGGCGGAAGGGACCAAGCCCCTCTTGGAGCCTTCCGTATCACCAGTTCAAAAAAATTTTAGTGTTTTCAGGCGGCGTCGCCGGCAGAGGGAAGATAATCGCCCTCTACCCAGGTTTCGCCGGTGGTGCCAACCTCTTTTTTCCAGATGGGCACAATTTGTTTAAGCCGGTTAATGGCGTAAGCGCAGGCTTCAAAACAGCCGTCGTTGCGGTGCTGGCTGGAAACGGCGATCACCACGGCGTTTTCGCCCACTTCTAAATGCCCAATCCGCTGCACAATGGCTATGTCAATGATTTTAGGCCATTGCTCGCAGGCTTCGGCGGCGATTTGCTGCAATTTGGCCACCGCCATTTCCTGGTAGGCTTCGTATTCCAGGTGGTCAACTGGTTTGCCCGCCGAAATATTGCGTACCACGCCGCCAAATACGGCCACCGCGCCCGTTTCCGGTTTGGTGACCAGCGCGGCTACTTCGTCCAGGCCAATGGGATCAACCGTAACTCTAAATTTGGCAACATTGCTGCCGGAGCCGCCGCTTACCGGCGGAAAAAACGCCACTTCATCGCCTTCGGTCAGTTGATCCGTGTTTTGGGCAAATTCCCGGTTAACCGTAACAATGGTGCGCGGCGCGGCCTGCGCCAGTTGCGGAAAGGTTTGGTGCAAATCGGCCACCAGATCGGCGACGGTGGCGGCTTCGGCCAGTTGGCGTTCCAGGCTGCCGCTGCCAACTAAATCGCGCATGCGGGCAAAAAATTTTATGGTTACTTTCATGCCAAATCCTTTGCTATTCCAGAATAATATCGCCGCTTTTGCCGCCGCTTTTCCGGGCCAGCCGAACGGCATCAATTTGCATAGCCCGGTCAACGGCTTTGCACATATCGTAAATGGTCAGGCCGGCCACGCTCACGGCGGTGAGCGCCTCCATTTCCACGCCGGTTTTGCCGGTGGTGCGCACCGTGGCGCTAATCTCGATAATGGCCGGTTGGTCGGCGGCGCTGGCCGGGTGGGTTTTAAATTCCAGGCTCACGTGGGTAAGCATCAACGGATGGCACATTGGCACCAACTCGTGGGTGCGTTTGGCGGCCATAATTCCGGCTACCTGGGCCACCGCCAGCACATCGCCCTTTTTTATGCCGCCGGCTTCAATCAGGGCCAACGTTTCGGGTTTTAGCAGCACCCGGCCCCGGGCCACAGCCTCGCGTTGGGTATCGTCTTTGTGGCCCACATCAACCATGTGGGCGCGGCCATGTTCATCAAAATGAGTGAGCGGCATGCTTTATCCTTTATTTCTAAACTGATTGCCAATTATAGCAAAAGTGTAAATAGCCTCAAAATAGCCGGTGTTTTCCAAAAAAAACAGATTGAGGTACAATTTTTGACTATTGCCGTTGGATAGCAAAAAATTCACCAGGAGAAACGCCTTGTCTGAACTTATTTTGCTCAAACTGGGAGGATCGGTGATTACCGATAAAACCCGGCCTTTTACCGCCCGGATTGAGGTGATTGAACGGTTGGCCGGCGAAATAAAATCCGCGCTGGATGAACGTGGGAGTGATTTGAAGCTGGTTATTGGCCACGGCTCCGGCTCGTTTGGGCACGAAGTTGCCCATAAATACCAAACACACCAGGGCGCGGTGGCGGCCAACAGTTGGCCGGGCTTTGCCGAGGTTGCCGCCGCCGCCGCCGACCTCAACTCGATTGTGGTTAAGGCGTTGCGCGCCGCCGGCGTGCCGGCTATCCGGTTTCAGCCTTCGGCCAGCACCCGCACTCGCGGCCAGCAGTTGATGTATTTTGAAACCTTTCCCATCAAAGAGGTGTTAAATCACGGGCTGGTGCCGGTGATTTATGGCGATGTCAGTGTTGATGCCAGCCAGGGCATGAGTATTGTTTCTACCGAAAAACTGTTTGATAACCTGGCCCGCGAGTTAACCCCCAGCCGGATTGTGCTCACCGGCCAGGTGGATGGCGTGTACACCGCCGATCCGCTGGCTAACCCCGCCGCCGAGTTGATTACCGATATTGACCGCACCAACTGGGACGAGGTTGAAGCCATGCTGGGCGGCTCGCACGGCACCGATGTGACCGGCGGCATGTTCAGCAAAGTGCGCGATATGTACCGCCTGACGCTGGCGATGCCGCCCATGCAGGCCATGATTATGTCGGCCAACGAGCCGGGCCAACTGGCCGCGGTTTTAAAAGGGCAAATGGTGAGCTTTGGCACGCTCATCAATTAACCACCGCCGCCTCGCTGATTGTGAATACGGGGAGCGTGTGGTATACTGTGCCGGGAATTTTGCAAAACCAGGTTGAGGCAAACTTTGTATGGCAACCGATCAGTTGAGTCGTGAACAACGATTGCGTTTGCAAGCCGAATTGCAATCACTGTTTGGAACGCTGACTAACCTGCGGGAACGTGAAGTGAGCTACATGAGCGCCACGGCCACGGTTCCCACGCTGTTTAACCAGCAGATTAACGACATTCGGCGGCAAATAGCCGAAATTGAGCGCCAACTGTTCCCCGGCGAGGACCCGCGCACCCCCGAAGCCCAGAGCCGCCGGCTTTACGCCGAGGCCTTCAGCGCGGAACTGACCGGCGACCTGGCCAAAGCCGTTAAATTATACCGCAACGCCGCCCGCTATTCTCACCCCGATGCCAACCTGGCCATACGGAGCATTCGCCACCGGCAAAAAACGGGCAAAACGCAAAACACGCCCATCTGGATGTCGTCGGCCCGGTCGCAAACCAAAAACCGCTTGTTGATGGTGCTGGCTGTGGTGGTGATTTGCCTGGCTCTGGCGGTGTTTACGGTGATGCGGTTTAATTCCATTTTGGCGCAAGTTGATACCGCTCAAGTCACCGCTACCGCGACTGTGGTGCAAACGGTGGCGCAGTTGGTGATACCAGACACGCCCACGCCAGCCCCAACCTACACGCCTTCGCCCTCGCCCATACCGGTAACACCCACCCGCACCCCCGTACCCACGCCGGCGGTCAAGCGCGTTACCGCTACTCCCGCCAACACGCCGGCTCCGGCGGCCACGCGCACGCCAATGCCCGGCCTGCGGTTTGCCCCGTCCATTGTTGGCCCCATGGATGGCCTGGTGTGGAACGACGGCGCGATTGTGTTTGAATTTGAGCCGCTAAAACTGGCCGATGACGAACTGTACTGCCTGAACACCCTGCGCGGCTACGACGCTACCGGCACCGAAAACTGGAGCTACGCGGCGGTTGCCAGCAAAGGCCCCGCTATCGCAATTGAAGCCAACGTTTTTCACGTGGCCGAAGTGCAGGGGATAAAATGCATCAAATGGTCGGCGGCTATTGGCAAAGGCTCGTGCGAAAACCTGGTGAGCCGCTCCTCGGTGGTGCGGGTTATCGGCCTGCCGCGCCCCTGCGATTTTTAGCCAGCGCCGCCAAACTTACCGCCAGCGCCAGCAGCGTTACCCCGCTGATGATTGTTCCCCAGCGCACCGATTGCGGTTTGAACTCAAACACCACCGTGTGCGTTCCGGCTGGCGTTTCTACCGCCCGAAACAACAGGTTTACCGGCAAAATTTCGGCGGGCTGCCCGTCAATGGCGGCCTGCCAGCCCGGATAAAAGGCATCGGTTAACACCAGCCAGCCCGGTGAGGCCAGCCGCGCCGTAATTTCTACCCGTTCCGGTTGATAACTTACAATTTTTACGGCATCGTCCGCTGAATTTTGGCCCAAATTATGCTCGCCCGCCGCTTCGTTGGGTGCGGCCAGCCGCACCAGCGCCGCGTGCGGATCAAACCCCGGATTTTTCAGCGCGGTGATGGCCGCCGCTTCGTCTGCTGCTATCTCGGCCCGATGCACCACAAACGCTCGCGGCAGCGCCCCCCGATTTTCGTACACCTTCACGTCGCCGGAATGCACCTGCCGGTAATCGCCCTCGGTAGAAATCAACACCGATCGGCTGGTGGTGGTGGGCTGGTGAATCAGGCTGAGGCCGCGCAGCACAAATGTCCCTGCCGGCAGCAGCGCCGTAACCTCAATTTTGGTAATTTGCGCCGCACCCGCCACCGGCTGCACCGAGATATAGTCCACGCCGCCCTGTTCATACGGCCACTGCACCCCAATTTTAGCCGGGGGATGGGCCTCGCTGCCGGTGTATTGGCCTTCGGCGGTGTCCGCGCCGGCTTTTAAGGTGATGTCCTGCCGGGAGCCATCGGCCCAGATAAGCACCACGCGGGCCACCGGCTGCCCGCCGGTGAGTTTGGCCCCGCCTTCCAGATGCGATACCAGCCCAATTGCCGTGGCCGGAAACGCGGGGATTTCGGCGGCGGCGCGGCTTTGCCCCGGCAGCAGGCGGGCCGGAAATTGCAAATCGTAAAAAATGCCGTCAATCCAGGCGTCAAACTGCTTATCGGTAATCACCCAGCGGGTGTTGGTCAGCGACAGCAGCCGGTTATCGGGCACAAACCGCAGCTTTTCGCGCAGCCGCCCGTCAATGGACAAATCGTTTTCCGGCAAAAACAGCTTTTCAAAGCTGATAAACCGGGCCAGCGGCAAAATCCCGCCATCGTAACCATCTACGCTGTGCAGGCCGTACAGCAGCGGCAGATTAAAAAATAGCACCTCTTTTTCTTTGGTGGCTACAATCAAATCGTACACGGCGCGTGGCGACAGCCGGTTGCCAAAAATGGCTTCCAGGTCGCGCAGGTCGCCGGGATCGTAGGTGATGCCCGACAGGCTCAAAAAGCGGCCCGGCGGCTCGGTTTGATAAGGTGGGTCGGCGGCCAGCAAAAAGGCGGTGGCGTTACGCATAGAGTGATAGGCTTGCGGCGCGGTCGGCTGGTTGTAATTGAGGTTTTGGCTGCCCCAGAACAGCTCTGTTACCAGTAGGATTAGTAGCATAACCAACCATTGGCGGGAACCGGGCCGGCGCAACGTTAAATAGATGCAACCGCCGGCAGCCAGCGCCAGCAGCAACCAGGCCGCCAGCGTTAGCGGCGGCGGCGTTTTCCAGGCGATGAGTGCCAACAGCGCCAGCAGCGGCAATACCGGCAGGGCCAGCCGCCAGCGCCGGGCCATAAGCCAGCGCCAACTGACCGCCAGCCGGTGGCGGGTGAGTTCGGCGGCCAGCAGCGCCTCGCTGCCGTAACCGGCCAACGCCGCCGCGCCAAAGGCGTACAGCAGCAGCCAGCGCGCCGGCACTCGGAACAGGCTAAACCCCGGCACCAGGTAATACAACCCGGCGTACAACGGCCCGCTGAACATGCCCAAACTGAGCGCCAGCCCGGCGGCAGCCAAAAATACAAAGCGGCGGGCCGGCGGCTGCCAGATTGACAGCAGCGCCCCCAGCAGCGCCAAAAGCAAACCGCTAATGCCAATAAACGCCACCCACTCGCTGAAGGCCTGCCCCAAAAGCTGAGTCAAATCCAGGCCCAGCGGCGGCAGCAAACTGTAATGCAGGTTAGTGGGCCGCAAGCTGAACGAGACCACCTCGCGGTAGGTGAGGCCGCCGCTGCGAATGGACAACCGCGATAGCTCGGCGGTGGGCAACAGTTGCGCCGCCGCCAGCGCCGCCGCCACCAGCGAGGCCGCCGCCAGCGGCCACAAATGGCGGAGGACGGATTTTAGCAGCCGGTAGCCGGTAGCCAGTAGCCGGTAATCAGTAGTCAGATTCCAGATTCTGAACTCTGAACTCTGAACTCTGAACTCTGAACTCTGTACTCCGAACTCTATGCTCTGGATTAATCCGTACAGCCCCAGCCCAAACATCGAGATGAAAGCGGTTTGGGCGTGGCCGGCCAGCAGCACCAGCGCCGTTATCACCGCCAGCAACAACGTCCACCATATTTGCCGCTCGCGCAGCCCTAAATCGTACAGTAAAAACAGCAGCGGCAGCCAGGCCGCCGCCTGCAACTGGTTGAGGTGTTCTACCTGCGCGGTGAGATAGCCGCCCATCCCAAACACCAGCGCCGCCACCAGCGCCGCCGGCTGGCTTAACCGCAACGAGCGGCGGGCGAACATCAGCATAAATATGGCGGTCAGCGCCACGTGTAGCCCAATTGACCACGCCACCTGCCGGGGGGCATCAAGCCAGATAAACGGCCAGTTGAGCGGATAAAACACCCCCACCTGGCTATTGGCCAGCAGCGGCGCGCCCATAAACAAATGCGGATTCCACAACGGCAAACGACTCTGGCGTAGCGCCTCGGCGGCGTAGGCTTTGTAGGGGTAAAAATACAAAAATACGTCAACGCCGCTCAAAATAAGGTTGGTGAGCAGGATTTTCCAAAAAAAGATCAGGGTGAGGGCCAGCAGGCTGGCCGGCGCAATCAGCGCGGTGAGTTTTTTGTTGGTCATAGGGCCATATTAATAGTGAATGGTGAATTGTCAATTGTGAATTGGCGCATGGCCGGCATCCAGCCGGTACAGGATGATGGTAGGGCGGCCATCCGGGGCGTAAGCGCGGGTCAGTTCGGTGAGGCGCAGGCCGGCGGCGGCCAACGCCAGCCGCGCTTCGGTTTCGGAGTGGTTGGCGGGCAGGGCCAGCAGGTGGCCGGGCCGGGCTTTGGCGGCTAATTCGGCGGGCGTGGCCCAGTACTGCAAATCATACGGATAATGCCACAGGTAAAAACGCCAGTATTCGCCCAGCCAGTGATGGTACAACGTAGAGTTGGCCCCGGCGTGGCCCTGCAAGTAAGCCACAATCTGCTCGATGCCGCGCAGGGTTTGGCTGTTGCTGCCCAGCGGATAGCGGGCGTTGGCGGCATCCTGCACGGGTTGAGCCAGGGTGATGGCCAGCAGCCCGGCCACAACCCCGGCCCACAACCGGCGGGTGAAATTGTGAATTGTGAATTGTGAATACCCAATCGTAATTTGTGGTTTGTAGTTTGTAACTGGTAACTGGTAAATATCCAGCGGCAACCCCAGGATTCGCGCCAGCAGCAGCGCCAGCAGCGGCATCAAGCCCAACAGATAGCGATCCCACACCTGAAAGGAAAACAGCGCGTGCAGCAGCAAAAACGCCAGCGTGAATCCCGCCAGCAGCCAGTCAAAAGCTGCCGCCATTCGCGCCTGTCGCCGGTAAATTTGCCAGCCGCTCAACGCCAACCGCAGCGGCAAGCCCGCCACAAAAACGGCGTTCAGCAGCGGCGAGGCCGTGCCGTAGGCCAGCAGTTCAACAAAACCGCACCAGCGTTCGGCAAAACCGGCGGGGTCTGCGGCGAGGCCGCCGTAATTGGCGGCGCTGGCGGCCCAAAAACCCATCGGCGCGGCGCGGACGGCATCCCATAAAAAAGCGGGCAGCAGGGTTAGCAGCAACACCAGGCCACAGCGGAGCAGCGCGGTTCGTTGGCCGCCGGCCAGCAGCAAAATCCCGGCGACCAGCGGCGCAAACAACACCCCCTGTTGCTTGGTAGCGATGGCCAGCCCCAGCAGCAGGCCGGCTCCAACCGGCCGGCCGTGCGCGGCGGCCACTGCTCCGCCCAGTGCCAGCGCCATCAACAGCGGGTCGGTAAAGGCGGTGGGGGCAAACAGCAGCACAAACGGCGACAACGCCATTAACCAGGCCGCCAGCAGCCCCGCCGCCGGGCCGTAAAGCCGCCGGCCCAGCCAAAAGGTGAGGTACACGCTCGCTGCGCTGGCCAACAGCGATGGCACGCGCGCGGCGGTGGCGGTGGGGCCAAGCAGCCACATCGCTCCGGCGGTGATGTACAGGTAGAGCGGCGGCTTGTCTATGAGGGTGTGGCTCAGCCACACATCCTGCCCGCTGGCAATTTGCCGCGCCCAGGTGGCGTACAGCGCCTCGTCGGAGTGAAGGGGTTGCAGGCCGAGTAAATTGAGGGGCAGCAGCAGCGCCACGGCGGCAGCTAGCGTTACGGCGGCAAGTTGCCATTTGGAAATTGGGGTATTCATAGGCCGTATTTTACCACAAAAGTCAAAAAACGGTTGAGCGCGCGGGCGGCCTTCATAGTCGCCTTTGCAGGCGCTTGATTGCCCGCCGGGTTTGAACTATACTACACGGCAAAGTAGCGGTTTTATCCCCATGATCAGAATGGAATATGAGATGGCCTTTGAAGTTGAATTAAAAGCGCATTTGGTCAATCCGGCGGCAACCGAGGCGGCAGCGGCCACTTTGGGCGCGTTTAAAAAAGAAACATTTAAAGAGGATGTCTACTTTCGGCGCAAAGGCGATACCAGCCTGGTGCCGGTTGACCGCTTTCGGTTGCGCCGCGAGGCCGGACGGGCGGTGGTCACGTGTAAACAAAAACTCCGGGCCAACGATGGCACCGAGGTGAACGACGAAACCGAGTTTGAAGTGGATAACGCCCACGCCTTTTTTAAGTTTGCCGACCGCTTTGGGTTTGAGCCGTTTGTGGTTAAACGCAAAAAATCGCGGGTGTACCGTGTTGAACGGGCAGCGGTGGAGTTGAATGAAGTTGAACACCTGGGCCATTTTGTGGAAATTGAGATTTTATGCGATCAGGAAACCGAAATAGTGGCCGCCCGCGCCGAAATTACCCGCCTGTTAGAGCGTTTGGGGCTAACCACCGAGGCGCTGGAGCCACGCTTCTACATTGATTTGATCCAGCAAGCCTATCCGGCGCGTTACAGTTTTGTGGACAACCCTGCGCTCGATTGGCCGTTTGCGGAGCAGTTGCCATGACCGCCACCATCCGAACCGAACCGATTGCCTACCGGGTGTGGGGCGCTGATTTTGAGCCGGTCACGCTGCAACAAATGACCAACGCCGCGCACCTGCCCATTTCGCGGGCGGGCGCGCTGATGCCCGATGGCCACCCCGGCTACGGCCTGCCCATCGGCGGGGTGCTGGCCACCCACAACAGCGTTATCCCCTACGGCGTGGGCATGGATATTGCCTGCCGGCTGCGTTTGAGCATCTTTTTTGAAGGGCCGGAGATTTTGCGCGCCCAGCGCGATCGCTTTAAAAAGGCGCTGCTGCTGAACACCCGCTTTGGGCTGGGCGAGCGCGATGGCGGCGAATGGGATCGGTCTCAGCGGCGGGTACACCCGGTGTTAGATGACCCGCGCTGGCGGGCGGTGCCGTTTTTGCAGCGCCAGCACGATCTGGCGGTGCGGCAGTTGGGTACGTCGGGCACGTCAAATCACTTTGCCGAGTGGGCGGCGCTCACCGCGCTGGCAGATGCGCCCCGGCTGGGGCTGCGTACCGGCGAAACCCGGCTTTGCTTTGTAACGCATTCCGGTTCGCGCGGGGTGGGAGCCAACATTGCCCGCGAATACACGGCTATTGCCAAAATGGCTCAACTAGGGCTGCCCAAACAGTACCAGGAACTGGCCTGGCTCGATTTGGACACCGAGGCCGGGCAGGAATACTGGCTGGCTATGCAGGTAGCCGGCGAGTTTGCGGCGGCCAACCATTACACCATCCACCAAACCGTTATTGCGGCGGCGGGGCTGGAGGTGGCTGCCTGCGTGGAAAATCACCATAACTTTGCCTGGGAAGAGGTTCACCACGGCCAAACGTTGATTGTGCACCGCAAAGGGGCCACGCCCGCCGGCCTGGGCGAACTGGGCGTTATCCCCGGCACCATGGCCGACCAGGGCTATATTGTAGAGGGGCTGGGCCACGCCGAGTCGCTCAATTCATCCAGCCACGGCGCGGGGCGACCGCGCTCGCGCAGCGCCAGCAAGCAGATGATTTCGCGCCACCAGCGCGATGCCTACCTGCGCCAGCGCGGTGTGGAGTTGCTCAATCCGGACGCCGGGGTGGATGAAGCGCCGCAGGCGTACAAAAATCCCGCCGAAGTGATGGCCCAACAGCGGGATTTGGTGCGGCCCATTGCCACCTTTATGCCGCTGATGGTGATGATGTCCAGCGATACCAAATCCGGCGGCGGCAAAAACCACAAACAGGATAAAAAGCGAAAACGGTAATGGTTCGTGTTCAGAATAAATAAATGCAAAGTGACCGGCACTCGTTGTTAAAGTGCCGGTCACTTATGAACAAAGTAATTTGGTCAGTTGGCCGGGAGTTGAACGCGCCCCAGTTCCAGGCTGGTGCCCTGCGGATTGCCCAGCGCGTCAAGGCGATCCATGGGCAGGCCGGTTTGGGGTTCGTACAGGCCCACATTGATGGCGTATTCGCCGGGCGGCAGGTTGGCCGGCAGCGGCAGCAGGTGGCGGTCGGCAATGATTTGCCCGGCCCGCCATTTTTGGGTGGGACTGGCCCCGCAGTTTGGCAGTTCATCGGATTGAGCCAGCAGTTGGCCGGCGCTATCGCTGAGGTGGGTAAAAATTTTGTACGGTAAATTTACATTTTGCGCTGGCTGCCAGTACAGGGTAAGCACCACCGCGCCGCCGGGTTTGGCCCAGGTTGTATCCAGGTTGTAGCCGGCCAGCGTCACCTGGTCGTTTACCTGAACAATGCGCGGATCGTTGTAGCGGGCGGCGATTTGCTGTAAATTTTCCGGGCCAAGGCGAAAAACCGGCTGCGGCGCGGGCAGCGGTTGGCCAATGACCGGCGCGTTTTTTTGGTACGGCCACGATTTGAAATCACCCACGGTTACAAAAGACGGATAGTTCTGCGGCTCGCGCCAGGTTTCCGGCGCGGTAGTCACGCCCAGCGGCGCAAACTCAAACACCTCAATTTGCAGCCGGTCGCGGTTGTAAATTTGCCCAATCGGCGCGTACCCACGCCCCAGCATATCCTGTTCCGGCGCGGTATCGTCGTCTTCATCCCCTTTTTGCTGAAAAGCGGCTTTAAAATAGTAGCGCGGGTAACACGGCGTGCGCGGCTGGCCCAGCGTGTACCAAAATAAATTTGATCCGTCATCGTTGCTGCCCCAATCGCCGTTGAGCCGCCCCTGCAAAAAAAGCTGGTTGACCATTTGCCAGCCCAACCGGTGCGGCGCGCCGTACAGCCGCCGCGAACCAAACGGAAAGCCGGGGTCTTCCTGGTACAGGCTGTTTTTATGGGCCGGGTAGGTGAGAATATACTCGGCTTCGGCATCAACAAAAAGTAAATATTCGTAATAAGCCAAAAAACAAAACAAGCCGGCCAACATTGCCGCCGCGCCAGCGGCAGCCCAGCGCCGCCCCGCCGCCGAATCAATCCGGCGGGCGATAGCCGCCCCCGGCCGGGTGAGCGCCAGCGCCGCCAGCAAACTCCAGCCGGGATAAATAATTTGCAGGTGGGTGCGGGGGTGGTCAATAAAAAACACGTAGCCAATAAACGACACGCCCACCCACACATACACCAGCCGGGTTTCAAGGTTAGCCGGCGTAAAAAACACCAGCCAGGTAAACAACAGCGTAAACACCAGCAGCGGCGCGGCATTGATCCAACCTGTTGCCGGCGCTGCCAGCAGCAACGCCAATAATCCCGCCGTTACCGCCCAAAACCACCGGCCCGGCCGGCGGTGACGGGCCAGTTGCGCCAAATCTGCCACTATCACGCCCAGCCCCAGCAGCGCAATCAGCGCCATGTAGAGCCGCGAGTTATACATAACGCCAAAGGTGTAAAGCTGGTCAAAATTGTTGGCCGGCCAGTTGGCCGCGCCGATAATCCGGTTTAAATACGATGAGGTTTTGGCCACGTGGGGATTTAACAAAAAGGGCGCGTAAAACGCGGCGGCGGCGGCTACAAATATAACAACGGCGGCGCTCAACGGCAGCAAATCGTTTTTTAAAGCTGATGCCTTTTGGCGGGCGTAATAACGCCACACGCCGTAAAGCACCGGCGGCAGCGCCAGCAGCAAATCGTAATGGGCCAGCAACCCGGCGGCGGCCAGCAGCGCGGCCAGCGCCAGCTTTTTTACGCCGCCTTCCCGGTAAAAGTGATGCGTTAGCAACAGCATCAGCCCGGTCATTAAAAAAACTACGGCCTGATATTGCACAATCCGGCCAAAGGCCAGGTACAGGCCGTTAACGGCCAGCAGCAGCGAGGCAATAAGCGCGGTGTTGCGCCCAAACAGGCGCAGCCCCAGCAGAAAAAAGCCGGCAATACCCACAATGTGGGCCAGCGCAAAGGGCAGGCGCAGCGTAAACGGCTCAAACCGGCCCGCCAGCAGCCCAAACACCGCCGGAATGAGCACCTCTACCGGGCCTTTGGTGTGCTCAAAAATGGTTTCCGGGCGGCCAGAAATAATGGACACCGCCCGCAACAGGCCGTTCATTTCGTCGCCCCAGTAATCGGAGTAGCCCAGGTTGGTTAAGCTGAAAAAAGCCGCCGCCAACACCGGGATGAGGCAGAACAGCGCCGTCCGGCCCGCCACCGGCTCAGTGGCGGGGTATACACCGCCGCGCGCAACATCAATGGCGGCTAAACTCAGCGTTATTCCGCCCAACAACGCCACCAGCGCCACTACCGGCAGGCTGCCGGTGGCGTACAACACGCCCAACGCGGCCAGCGTGGTCAGCCCAAAACTAAGGCCCACCGCCAGCGCCAGGTGTTCCAGCCAATTAAAGGCGGCTAATCGCGTCGCCCGGAGCAGCGCCCAGCCGGGCAAAACAAAAGCCAGCGCCGCCGCAGCCATCAATTTTAAAGCCGGCGGCAATGGCATCCACAGGCTCAACCCGGCCAGCAACGTGAGCGCCACCGGCGCGGCAGAATGGTATGGAAGTTTGTTCAGGTTAAAATTCACAATCAGTTTTGTCCAGGTTAAGAGATTTTGGGCAGATACGGTTACTTGGTTTCGGTTGATAGCGCGGCGCTGACTGTTTGCGCCAGTTGCCCAATGGACATTGGCTTTTGGCACCAACCTAGCACGCCCTGCTCTAACAACCGCGCGCCGCGCTCTTCGGGCGGATAACCGCTCATCATTACCATTTTTAGCCGGGGGTTTTTAGCTTTGAAGCGCTCAAACAGTTTCTCGCCATCTATATCGGGCATCATCATGTCAGATAAAACCAGGGCTATTTTGTCCCGAAAATTATCAAACAGCGCAATGGCCTTTTCTCCGGTTGGGGCGGGGAAAACCCGGTAATCCAGGCTTTCCAGCATGGCCGTGGTGATTTCCAGCACCGACGGCTCATCTTCGATCACCAGGATTATTTCGCCGTGCCCGCGCCTTAGCTGCCTCAACTCCGCTATTTCCTCGGCAGGGAGCAGCGGCGGCAGGTAAATGGTAAAGGTTGTGCCGTACCCAACCCGGCTATCTACCCGGGTGTGGCCCCGGTGTTGCTCTACAATGCCGACCACCTGCGATAGCCCCAATCCGGTTCCTTCACCGAGTTCTCTGGTGGTAAAGAACGGCTCAAAAATGCGGGGAAGTATATTGGCGGTAATGCCGCTGCCGGTATCGGTTACCGTGAGTTGCAGCCATTCGCCGGTAATGGGTTGGTTACAGACTGCGCAGTGCAAGGTGCCATCACATTTAACCCACGCCAGGTTAAAGTGCAATTTTCCGCCGTTGGGCATGGCGTTTTTGGCGTTAATGGCCAGGTTGGTGATGATTTCTTGCAACTGGGTGGGATCGGCTTTAACAAGGTATTGGTCGGGGCCGGCTTCTAGACTAAAGTTTATTTGAATGTTCTCCGGAAGCGTGGTTTCTAAAAACCGGATGCTGTCGGTGGTAAAAGCAATCAGGTCAATCTGCTGCGGTTGGATAATGGTTTTGCGGCTAAAATCCGTAATCTGGCGCACCAAATGCGCCGCTCTTTTGCTAGAGGCGTTAATTTTTTGTAGCCGGGCCTGTATTGAGGGCGGCGTGCCGGGCGATAGTTGCAGCAATTCCGTAAAACCCAGAATGCTGGTTAGAATGTTGTTAAAGTGATGGGCTATGCCGGCGGCCAGTTGCCCCACGGCGGCCAGGCGCTCCTGTTGAATCATTTTTTCCTGGGTTTCTCTGAGTTCGGCCAGGGCGGCTTCTAGCTGGCGGTGGCTGTGGTGCAGGACTTGCTCGGATTGCTGGCGCTCGGTAATATCGCGTGAAAGGCCAAACAAGCTGGGCTGGCCATTCCATTGGCCCAACACCACTTTGGTTTCAACCGGGATTAACTGCCCCGTTTTGGTGATGAGCGGTATGGGGCAAACCGTCTGTTCTCCGGCCAGCATGGCCACAATAATGGCCTCGGCTTCGGCGCGGCGGTTGGGCGGATGAACTTCCAGCACTTGCATTTTGGTCAATTCTTTGGCCGAGTAGCCCAGCCGTTGTTGAACCACCGGGTTGGTTTTGATGATGTTTCCCTTGGCATCAAGAACAAACAGAAAATCATTCACCGTATCAAACAGAGTTTGCAGGTTTTGCCGGGTTTCTTGCTGCGCCGCCTCCGCTCTAATCCGGGCGATTACGCCGCCAATCTGCGAGGCAATCACCTCGATGGCGGCGCGGGCGTTAACAGAAATCACATCATGCGTGTGCGAGGCCAGGTTGAGCGCGGCAATGACCTGGTCATCGTGCAACACCGGTATCACCGCCAGCGCCCGCAAATTCTCGGTGTTAGGGTCATCATTATTATCTGTAATGGTGTTGTACTGGGTGTAAAGGGGCCATCCGGCCATTACCAGCCGGGTTTGCGGCGCATCTGCCGGGTAATAGGCGGTGTTTTTGATAAATTGCGGGGGCAAACCCTGATGGGCCACCAGGGTCAACCCGCCGGTGCGCTCATCTATTAAATAACCGCCACCGCAATCTATGCCTTCTATTTGAAAAGCGGCGGCTAAAACCTGTTGAAAAGCTTCGACAATGTTGCTGGTGGCGCTGAGCGTCAGGGTTAAATTGCGTTGCAGTTGCAATAACCATTCCGCTTCTTTGCGCTGGGTAATATCCTGATGAATGCCGGCGGCGCGCAGCGGATTGCCCTGGTTATCGCGCGCCAAAACCATGCCGGAATCCAGCACCCAAATCCACTCCCCGGATTTGGCGCGGAGGCGGTGTTCGGTTTGATAAACGGAGGTGCGCCCCGCCAGGTGGTCGGTTAAAACAGTCATCACGCCCGGTTTATCATCCGGGTGCAGTAATTTTTCCCAACTGCTCACATTCGGCTCGATTTCAGCCAGGGTGTAGCCCAGCATCTCGGCCCAACGGGCGTTAAAAACCACCTCGCCGGTGGGGATGTTCCAATCCCACATACCCAGGTTGGCCCCTTTGAGCACCAAATCGAGCCGTTCTCGCTGAGCGTACAGGGCGGCTTCGGCCTGATGCCGTTCGGTGACATCGTGAACAATGGAATAGAGCAAATCGTGCGGCGGGTTTTTGACCGGGCCGGAATACACCTCAACCTCGCGGATTTCGCCGGAGGCCAGCCGGTGCCTGAACTCAAAAAAGAGGCGCTCGGTGTTGCACGCGCGATCCATTTCTTGTTGCACTTGGGCCGGGGACATTACGTTAATGTCCATAATCCGCATTTGCGTGAGGGCGGGAATATCGTACCCGTAAAAGCGGGCCGCCGCCTGGTTGGCCGCCACAATTCGCCCGTCCGCCGGGTCAATCAGCAATTTGATGGCCTGGTTGGTTTCAAATATTTGCCGGTAGCGCGTTTCGCTTTCGCGTAGGGCGGTTTGGGTTTGTAGCTGTTTGGATTTAAGATGAATGATTTTGGAAAGTTCAATAAAAAGGTCAATCTCGGCGGGCGAATACTCTTTGGCGCAGGTGAAATTGTTAACGGTGATATAGCCTTCTGGCTGTTGCGGAGTGCCATAAGGCACAATCAAAACCGAGCGCGGCCCGTATTCTTTTTCAAATCTTTCTAATACGGGGTTGGCCGAAACCAGTCCTTTATCAAACAATAATTGCCGGTACGGCTGGCCAAGACTTTGCTCAAAAATGCTGGCCGGCACAACTTCACCCAGCCCCGTGTTTTGTCCATCGGCGCGCCATTGTAATTTAACCATAAACTCGGTTTGGGTTTCGGCGCGCAACATAAAAGAAATATTTTCGCAGCCCAGCACTGGCCCGGTTTGGTTTAGCAAATTCTGAATCAGGCCGGTTTCATCCTCGGCGGCCTCGGCGGTGGCGGCCAGTTTCCATATTTCGGCCCGCAACTGTTCAAGTTCCACCAGCCGGCTGGGTGAAAAATCCGTTCCCTTTGAGGGATCAACATCCTGGTTTTGAGTCATGGGTTATCTCCCAAAAATCAGGGCGGCGGTAAATTGATGACACCCGCCGGCTGGCCGGCCTCGGCGGCAAAAACGGCCACCTGTAGCCGGTAATCGCCCATCGGAATGGGCAGTTGCGCCTGATTTTTGAATAGTTTGGTGTCGTTGTTAGCCGGGTCTGGCAGCCGGGGCGCGGAAACGGCCACGGCCTGCACCGGCGGTTCTCCGGTGGCGCTGGCCAAAATGCGGATTTCGTCGGTTTCTTGCCAGCCGGATTGTTTGAGCCAGTAAATATCAACATAAACGGTGGCCGGGCCGGTGGCAAGTTTGGTAATATTATAGCCAAACACAGAAATTTTGCCGGGAATTTGCTGTTCTTTTTCCAGCGGATTGAGCCAGCGCCAGCCGCCATTCAATTTGTACACGCGGATAACCGGGCCGGGCTGGCGGCGCAACAGGGTTTCAGACCACGGGCCGTACCGCTGGTCAAACAAAAACCAGTTGCCGGGTAGCCAGTACGGTTGAAACTCCTGCACCGGGCCGAGGCCGTTCAGTTCCGCCAGCCAGCGCAGCCGCCCGGCCTCAATTTCCGGGTCGGAAAAGGCGCGGTCATGGTGAAAATCGCTGGTTAAAACATATTGCACGCCGCGTTCTTGCAGCCGGGCCAGGTGTTGGTCGCCTTCAAATGATTGCTCTTTTTCCTGAACATACGGCAAATTCACCCGCCCGGTCACATCGTAGCGCGGAATGGCGTGCATTTCGGTGTAAAGAACGGAACCGGCGGGCACGTTTTGTTGCAGCCAATCGGCGGCTTGCTGGCGGGTATCGGGGCGGCTCAACACTACGCCCAACCACAGCGACATAACCAACGGTTGCAGTAATAATAAAATTGATGCCGTTGCCAGCGTTGCCGGTCGCAGCCCAAACCGGCGCTTTAACCGAGACAACCCGGCGGCAACCAGCACCAGCAGCGGCGGCAACGCCGGTAAAATAAAGCGCACAAAAAACATTTGCTGCGATCCCATCAGCAGGTAAAGCAGCAACGGAAAAATCAGCAGCAGCCAATCGCGCCGGTCGCGGTAAAAAAATGCCAACGCCACCACCGCTGCAAAAGCCGGCAGCATCAGCCAGCCCGCGCCCCAGCCCAGCGTTTTGAGATAAAAAATCCAGCCGCCCGCCGGGTCAAGTAACAAATCGTGGTAGCCAGATTGGCCGTATTCCGAAAGCTGGCTCAAGCGCCGCAGCGTTTCGGGCCACGCCCAAACCGCCACCGGCGCGGCAGCGGCAAAACTGATAGGAATCAGCGCCAGCCCGGCCCACAACCGGCGCGACGCCGCCACTGGCAGCCAACGGGCGCGTTGTTGCCGCCAGTAAAACCCGTGGGCCGCCAGCAGCACCATCACCAAATAGATGCCGGTGTATTTTACGGCTACCGCCAGCCCAATTGCCACGGCGGTGGCCAGGTAGTAAAACCACGTTCCCCGGCGCAAAATGCCCGCCGCCAGGTACAACACCACCACCGCCAGCAGCGTGAGCGGGGTATCGTTCACGGCAAAATGAGATTCGCGCACCGGCAAAAATGAGGCGGCCAAAAACAGCGCCGCCAGTAACCCCACCGTTTGGTTATACAGCCGCCGGCCCACCGCAAACAGCAGCGCCACGGTTAGCACGCCCGCCGCCGCGCTGGTCAATCGCCCGGTGTACTGCAAAAACGTCCGCCAGCCGGTATCGGTTACGGCGGCTTTAAAATCACCGCCCAGCCCGGCGACATATAACCAATCAAATGCGCCAAGCACCGTTTTAAACAGCGGCGGGTTATTGAGCTTTTGCAGCTCATCCAGCGTTTGTTTTGGCCCCTGTAAAAAGGCCACACCGGCATCAACGTACTGGTGTTCGTCGTCGTGGTAAACGTAGGGCAGGCCAAAGGCCAGGCCGTTGACTCGCAGCAAAAACGCCAGCAGCAAAATAACCGGCAGCGCCGGATATGGAGTTGAGAGCAATTTAGGCCAGGGTTTCAAAAGATTTTTGCCTATGGCGTAACGTTAAGTTGGGGTTGGGTAATTTTGTAAACGGCGTAATTATCTATTTCCAGAATTTTTTCCACAAATTTGCCCTGCGCCAGAAAACTTTGCAGTTCGGTTGCGGAAAGTCCCAGCCGGTTGTAGTCTGCGGGCGTCCAGTGGGGCGAGATAACCAGGTGAGTGAAACCGGCCAAACCGGTGAGTTTTTGCGGAATGCGGAATTGAAAGCGGACGTCCTGCTCGTAGTAGGGCATGCGCGGGTCGGTGGTGAGGATTTTTACCGGCGCGGGTTCCCGGTTGAGCCTGGTTTTGATGGCCTGGTAAGCGTGATAATCGGAGCCAAAGGCCTGGGCAAAAACCGCCGAATTTTGCTGCCCGGCGGCAAAAATTTCGGCTTCGGCGCGGTTGGCCAAATACCATTCCACCCGAAAGTTGGTAACGGGCCACAGCGGAACGGCGGGTTTGGCCGTTTTTAGCGCCACCGCCGACAGAATCAGCGTGTCTATGTTGTTATCGGCAAACGTGCGGGCGTTAATGCTGGTGAGCGTGGCCAAATTGAGGTGCTTTACCTGGCGTTGTAACTCCGGGCCAAACAGCAGGTAATCCCAATCCACCAGCAACCAGTCGCCGGCAATGCCCAGCCGGGCCGTGGCAGGGATTTGGCCATCCAGGTAGCGAAAAATCGGGGCCATATAAGGCCGCTCGATGGTGCGCCGGTCGTAATAATCCAGCCCGGCCAGTTGCCCTACGGGCCGGTGAAAGTTGTGCGTGGCACTCCAGGTGAGCACCCAAATGGCTGTCAGCACGGCTGCCCAGCGCAACGGCGCGACCCGCCGGCAGCCATCATAAAAACCGGCCAGCAGCGGCGCGCCCAGCGTTACGCCAATCATCAAATACCGGCCCATGTACGGCTGCCAGCGAATGAGCAGGGCAAAGGCCGCTATAAACCCAACGGCGGTTAAGGCCGTAAACCAGCGCCAGATGTTTTTGTGATGGGTAAAGGGCGCAATCACCAGTTGATAGCCCAGCGCCGGCAGCAGTAGTAAAAAACTGAGCGGGCCGTACCAACTTAAACCATCCCGCGAGACAAAATAGCGGCCATCGGTAAAGCTAAAGGTGGCGTCGCCCCAACTGGTATTGGGCAGGTTGGGATCAAGATGGAACAGGGCAAACATGGCCGCGCCGATTGAGGGCCGCCACTGCTGGATAAATTCGATGACCGGCGCGGGCAGGCCGGTGGGGTCGGCAAACTGGTAGCCAATGCGGGCCAAGTTAGTGACCAGCGCCGCCAGCGATGGGCTGCCAATGGTGTGTTCGCTACCAATTGCGGGCGGGCCAAACGGCCAGCCGTAGAGAAACCAGTCCAGCGCGTAATTGTACGCGCCCAAAAAAATCAGCCCCAGGCCGGCTGCCGCGCCAAAGAAAAAGGCTTTGGCCAGATATTGCCGGGGTTGAGTTAAAACCAGCCAACCCACCATCAGCCCCAGACCGGGCATGGCCAAAAACGACAGGTTTTTGGTTCCGGCGGCCAGGCCAAAGGCCAACCCGGCCAGCCCCAAACCCGGCCAACTCTGGCGAAACCGGCAGCGCAGCCCATCGAGCAGAAAGAACAGCAGGGCCATTACAAAAAGGGCGGCCACAATATCATTTTTGGTCGAAGTGGATTGCGCCACGACAATTACAAACGAACTCCAGCCCAACGCGGCAAACAACCCGGCTGGCCGCGAAAACTGAAGTTGCCGGGCAATGCCGTAAATGGCAACCATAGTAAAGCCGGTGGCAAACCACTGCAAAAAACCGGCCAGCAGGTCGGTGCCCCACAGCGCGGTGAGCCACAGCAGCCCAATTTCGGCGTTAAAGGGATGGATGATTTTAACCAGATTGGGCGCGTAAAACTGGTTTAAATTGCCCTGTTGCAGCCAATAGGCTACTCTGGAAAGGTGGTACAGGTAGCTATCGTTGGTATTGGGCGGCACGGCCAAAATCAGGTAGGCGCCCAGCAGCATGGCCGCCAGCGTGACCGCGCCCAACGCGGCAACATCCCAATTTTGAGCGGAAAATTCCTTGAACCCGGTTTTTAACCGGAGAAGCTGTTTTTGCGCGGACTCAAACAACAAGGGGCCAAATTTTATTACCAGCGGCAGGGTAAAAATGGCCGTCAGCGCGTGGGCCAGCAGCAACCCGGCCAAACTCAGCCGGTTTAACAACGATAACGCCTCGGCCAGCAGCACCACCACGCTGTAGGCGATAATCACAAAGGCCAGCAGGTTGGCGACCATGCCGCGCAGCCGGGCGGCGGCCAGCAACCCGATTGCAGTTACGGTTAACAGAGTTAGGCCGGTGGCCAGGGTGACGGCGCTAAAAAAGTAGTTCATGGCGGTTTAATGCAACTGTGGATTAGCCGGTAATTGTAAACAATCAGCGGCAGTTTGGCCGGTTTGCGCCGGGATGATTTGCCCGCTGCCGGCAATTTTCAGGCAGATGGTCGCCGCGCCGGAGTTGGCGGAGTTGGCCGGCAACGGGTACGTAACCGGCACAATCGCTCCTCGCGCAATCGCGCCGATGGCCAGTTGCGGCGGAAAGATGGGGGCCGGCAGGCTGCCGCCGGCGGCTTGAACATCCAGTTGAAAGGCTTGTACCAGGCCGGGGTCGGGGCTGCTGACCGGCTGCCAGTACAGCGTTAACTCTGCCGCGCCGGGCCGGTAGCCCACCAGTCGCAGCGCGCTGCCGTAGGCAACCTGCAACGGGCTGGCGTTGGCCGGCAGGCCGGTTTTAGCCACGGTCTTCAGCGCCGTGGCCACATCCTGTAATTCTATGTGCCCGTCCGGGCGCACGGCCACCAGCGCCAACCCCGAAGGCGCAACAGGCGCAGCATCCAGCCCCAGCTTTAAATCATACAACCCGGCGGGGGCGTTTACCGCCGCCAGATTGCACTCGCTCTCCACAAAAGCGCCCGGCGTTTGGGCATCGGTTTCAAACCCGGCGGTTGGCCGGCAATCGGCCCAGCGGATTGCGCCACCGGCCAGCGGGGTTAGCCCAATCTGCACCGGCGGCTGGCTTTCGCTCAGGTTGTGCCAGTACAGGCTCAGTTGGCCGTCATTTAAATTAAAACCATACGCCGCCAGCGCCTTTTCCTGCCGGTTGGCGGCGGGCGCTACCGGGTGCCGGATGGGGTTGCGGTAGATGAGGGCGTAATCAACCCCGGCAATGGTTACGCGGTGCTCCGGTGGGTAATGGTCGCGGAAAAATGGCCAGTAGTTGGCGTTGCCCTTCATCAGCCGATCCCACAGATAGTAAACCACGTAATCGGCTTGGGCAACCTGCTCAAGCGAGTTGCACAGCAAAACCTGTTTGCCGGTAAAAAACGGCTCAAATACGGTTTTGGCCCGGCAGGTTGTAACGGTCAATTCCGGGGCATTGGGCAAGTTGTTGAGGTAAGCGGCGGCTTCGTTCATGCCTTCGCCCCAGCTAAAATCCATAATTTTGCCGGCGGCGGGCGCGCCACCTAACAAGGGGTTGAAGTAAGTAAAGTAATATGGATACGAACCGGCCACCAGCCAGCCTTGCCCGGCCAGAATAACGGCGCACAGTAGTGGCAGCGCCCACCACCGGGCGAATTTGTTGGCCAGCCACACCAGCCCGGCGGCGGCTAAAATATCAACCGCCGGAAAAATGGGCAGCAGGTAACGCGGCATCTTTTTGGGCGAGGTTGTTTCAAAAATGAACATGGCCACCACAAACAAAATCAGCGCAATTTCAACCGGATGATCCAGCAGCCAGCGGCGGCTGCTTGTGGCCCATTGCCGCCGTCCGGCGATTATTGTGGCCACCGCCAGCGTCGCCAGCCCCAGCAATTCCAGCGGCGAGGTGCTGAACAGCCACGCCACCGGGTAAAACAGCGGGCCGGGGTCGTCGGTGATGCTGCCCAGAAAAAAGTGCAGGTGGCCGTCCAGCGCCAAATCGGTGGTTTGGGTGAACAGGGTCTGGATTACCAGTACGGGCGCTACCCACAGCGCCGGAAAAAACAGCGTGGCCGAGGCGGCAGCGGCGACACTCCACAACAAGCCGTCCACCACCAGCTGCCGCACGGTCAACCCGATGGGCCGGCGGTGCGGCATCCACCGGTGAACCGCATAAAAAATCCCCAGCAGCGCCAGGTACGGCCCCAAAAACCAGCCCACGGCTTTGGTTAGCACCGCCAGCCCGCCCAACCCGCCCGAAACCAGCAGCCAGCCCCGGCTCCAGCCGCGCAGCCAGTAACCCATCATCGCCAGCGCGGAGAGCGTGATAAAGGTTGTTACCAGCGCGTCGTGGTGCAAAATGCGCGACAGGGCAATGTGGAACGGATTTAAGGCCAGCAGCAGCGCCGCCGTAATAGCAATGGGCCGGGCCAGCAACCGCTGCGTTAGAATGTAGAAAAACAACACAAACAAGGCCGAAACCACCACCACCGGCAGTCGGGTGGCGGTAATCAGTTGGGGGTCGGCAGTAAACATGGCCTCGGTTTGCAGGTAGGTGGCCAAATCAACACCGGCGGGCCGCGCCGTTTGCCAGTAACGCGCCAGCAGCCCCAGGCTACCGCTCCACATGGTGGTAACGCCGGGGTGGGTGGATTGCAGCGTGCAGGCCAGCCCGCGGGCAGCCACCGCCCGGCCCTGATCGGCGGGCGGGCATTCCTGCTGACTGGTTAGCCCGCTCAAAAACCAGCGCGACCGCTCCAGCCAGGTGGGTTCATCTACGGTAAGAAAAACGCCCAACCCCGGCAATCTCACGGCCAGCGCCAGCAGAAAAATAACAAGCGGGATGCCCCACGTTTGGGCCAGCGCAACGGTGAAAATGTGGTTGCCCGGTTTGTTTATCATCACGGTACCCGGATTTGGCTCAATTTCAGGCTGTCGCCGGAGCCATTGGCCAGCGGCAGGCGCGAGCCATCGGCGGGGCGATACCAGCCCACCACAATTTGGTATTCGCCCGGCGACAGGGCCGGCATCGGGCGGGCATCAACCACGGTTTCACCCGATGTCCACCATGAGGTGGGATAGTTGCCGCCGTAGGGCTGGCCATCAATTTGGCCGGCCAACTCGCCGTTGGCGTTGAGCAAATGCACAAACACGGTAAAATCTTCGGGCGGCGCGCTGAGCGGCTGCCAGTAAAACACAATTTCGGGCGGATTGGCCTTGAGTTGGTAGCCGGCCAGCGCCAGTTGATTATCAAAATTGGCGGTGATGGCCGATTCCGGCGGCGTTACTTTTTGGGGCGTAGCGATGGTCAATTTGGCCACCACCGAATCGGTGGGTTGGGCGTCGGCAGTGCGGGCGGCAATAAACTGCGAATTGGCCGGCGCAAACAACCCGGCTTCCAGGTTGACTGCCAGCGGCGGCATCAGTTTGGCGTCAATGGGCAGCGAGTAGGTATCCACAATAATTTGCCCCGGCTGCCAGGTGGTGGTGGGCGCTTGCCCGTGGTCCGGCACGCCGTTGGCCTGGGCCAGCACCTCGGCTTTCAGGTTGGCCAGGTGCACAAACGAGACCAACTCGCGGTTGATGGGAGCCAGCGGCAGCCAGTAGAGCGTAACTTGCAGCGTTGCGCCGGGCGTAAGGCGCGGCGGCGCAAGTTCGATGGCCGCCAGCCGGGCCAGGTCGCCGTAATTTTTATCCAGGCGGATGGCGGTGGGCGGCAGCATGGCAATGGCCTGCGTCGCTTGCCGGGCGTATTTTAGCTGCCCGGAGACGGCGGTAAAACGCTCGGTGGCGTAGTCATCGTTGGGGGGGAGCAGTTTGGCGGCGGCGGCAAAGGCGGTTTCGGCTTGCGGCAGGCGGTTGCGGGTAAGCTGAAGCTGGGCCAGGCTAATCTGGTTTTTAAAATTTTCGTTGTCGTTCAGGCCCGCCGCCAGCCCCAGTTCCAGCGCCGCCGCCAGATTATCGCCCAGCGTGGGCTGCGTGGCTACCAACCACCAGCCGGCCTGGTCGTACCGGGGATTGCCGGCCAGCCAAAAATTTTCCGGCGAAATTTTGTCGCGGATGGCGTTGATTTGCCACGGCAACAGGTGCGGCATTACCACCCACACTCGGCCCGGCTGTTCCAGTTCGGCCCGTTTTTTTTGCAGGTTGGCGGGGGTGATCAAATCGGCAAACTCTTGCGCCTCGGTGTTGGTGCGGGTGGCCACGTCAAAGGCGCAGGCTGTTTTGGAGCGCTGGCCGCACACCATCACATCGTTGGGCTGCTTATTTTGGGCGATGTACGCGCCAATGGCGACCCAGTGCTCATTGGCGGTGGCGGTGTAAAACGCGCCCAGCCAGGCCAGATTGAGCGTCATCAATAAGCCGATGCCTAGCCAGCTAACGCTCCTTGCCGGCCAACGCAGCGCCCGGCGATGCGGCGTTACTCTGGTCGCCAGCCAGTCGGCCAGGTTGGGCCAGCCCAACGCCGTAATCAGCAAAAACGGCGGGTAAATAAACGAGATGAACCGGCCCCTAAAATACGCGCCCGGTAAAATAAAGTTGCCGATAAATTGCACAATAAACGGCAGTACAAGCCAACTAACAAAAAACAGCAGCCGCCAACGCAATTTGCGCCAGCCAAAAATCAGTCCCACGCCAAACGACAGTAGCGCCAGGTTGTAGCCAAAGCTGTTTTCGGCCAGCGCGGCAATGTCATCAAACGGGCTGTAGTGGTAGTCGGGGTCGCCCAGCCGCAGCCGGGTGGCGTCATCGGCCAGGCTAAAGGGGCGGATGGCATCTTTTACGGGCAGGTAAAGTTGCTCAAACAGGTTTTGCGCGGCGGCGTGGCGCTCGTCGGACTCGCTGAAGATGTTGCTTTGCCCGGCCACGGCGGTGGTATCGCGCCACATGGGCAGGTACAGGCCCAGCGCCACCAGATAAGCGGCGGCCCCGCTCGCCGCCAGCGGCAGCAATGTTTTAACCAGCGAGCGCCAACCGGGGCGGTGTTTTTCCAGCAGCAGGGCCATCGCCAGCAGGCCCAGCACGCCCACGGCCATTGCGCCGTACAGGTGGGCGTAAATATTCAAAACTGAAACCACGGCAAAGCCCAGCCAAAAGCGTTTTTGCCCGGTTTGCACGGCCCGGTAGATAAAAAAGAAGCCCAGCAAGGTAAACGTAACCATGCCAATATAACTGCGCGCCCGCTGCGATAGCAGCACGTGATAAGCCGAAACGGTAATCAACAGGCCGGCTACCAGCGCCTCGCGGCGGCCCAGCCAATCGCGTGCCACCCGTAGCGTTACCGCCACGGCCAGCACGCCCATCACCACCGAGTGCCAGCGCAGCGTAAACAGCGACTCAACTCCGATGGCCGACATTGCGTAGCCCAGCACCGAGTTGAGCGGGTGGTTGTTGAGCGCCTTGTTCTGGGTGAGAACCGATACCAGCCCGTTGCGGATAAACCACATAATATTGGTCATTTCCGCTTTTTCAACGGCCACATCGTTAAGCTGGTACACCCGCATTACAAAACCGAGCAACACCAGCCCCAGGGCGGCCAGTTGCCACCGCATCTGTTTGTTATGTGGATTTGGCAATGCGTTCATAGGCAGGTTACGGAGCCGGTTGATTAACCGTTAACGTGTACAGCGGGATAAAATCGCCCGCCGGTTGGCCGGTAGCATTCACCACCGGCAGGCGTTGGCCGGTGGCCGGGTTGTACAGCCCGGCAATCAGCCGGTAATCGCCATTGGCCGCGGTAAGAAAATCAATAAGATGCCGATCCGGCACAACTTCGCCGGTTTCCCAGGCGGTGGTGGGCAACAAGCCGTCGGCGGGCAGGCCATCGTGCTGACCCACCACGGTTCCATCCGGGCCAAGCATTTGCACAAACACGGTGTACGTGGTGGAAATGGGCTGCTGCGCCTGCCAGAACAGGTTCAGCGTAAACCGCGCCCCGCCGGTAATGGGCGCTTGCTCAAGATTGTAGCCCAGCAGCGAGATGCCATCACCCAGCCGGGTGTTGACCGGGTTTTCCAGCGGCGGCGCTTCAAACCGGCGCAGCCGATCCGCCACCTCAACCTGGCCCAATTTTACCGGCGCTGTTTCATGGCCGGTAGCGTTGTTCAATAACGATACCGTGAGCGTTTGCCGCCCCGGTTGCACCGGTTGAACCGGATTGGCCTGCTTTAAATCCAGCAGCCAGGGGTCACGGATGATCTGGCCGGGCTGCCAGCCGGTAGCGGGTTGCCCGCCCCGCGCCGGGCGACCCTGCCAGCGGGCCGTTTCGCGCCCGGCGGCATCCAGCAGGCGGAGGTTGACGGTGTAATCGGTTGTGACCGGGCCGTTGGCCTGCCAGAACAGCGTGAGCGGCTGCGGCGTTTGCGGCGTGAGTACCTGCGCCGGAAGCGCCTCCGCGCCGAGCAAGGTCATTTCCCCCAACGGTTGGTTAATTGGCGCGCCCACCGGCGGCGTTGGTTGGCTGGCGGGCGGCTCAACCACCAGTTGGCTGGCTTCGGCGGGCAATTTAAACGCGCCGATGTCGGGTTGGTTGGGCGCGGCAATGCCCATTTTTATAAAATAAAGGCCGGGCGGCGTGCCGGGCGGAATTTCCAGCGCGGCCTCGCCTTCGACAATGGTGCGCGGCTGGTAGGCGGTTGCCGCAAAATCGGGGAGCGGCGGCGCGGCGGTTTCGGCCCACACAAAACCGGCGGCGTCGGTTAGCCGCACAAAAATATAGGCCGGTGGCTGGTAGCCGTGGTTTTGCCAGAATAGTTTTAACTTCAGCGGCTGGCCCACGGCGGCGGTTTTTCCGCTTAAATTGTAGCCCAGCAGTTCGGCCTGCCCATCGAGCATGCTGCCGGCGTAAAACTGGGCGGCGGGGCCGGGGTACACCCACGCCCAAATGTAGCCCTGGTATGCGTCAACAATTTCGGGCGGCTGGCGGCGCAGGTAATCCATTAAATGGGCGTCCATCTTTTGGGTTTGAAAATGATACTGGCGTACCAGCACGTGATTGGCGGTAATCCACGGCGAGCCGTTGGTGAGCCGCTCCACGTTGCCGGCAAAGGCCGGGGCGTAATCGCGCCCGGTGAGCAGCGCCAGCGTTTCCTGGGGAGCGGTGGCTCGCCGGTTAAGCTGCACCACCGCCGCCGAATCTACGCCGCCTTCGGCCATCATCACATTCATAGCCACCGGGCCGCCGCCCAGCAGCGGACTCCAGTAGGTGTAGTAAAAGGGGTGGGTTGACAGCACATGCCCCAGTTCCAGCGCCAAAACCAGCGCCAGCGCGTATCCGGCCCAGCGCCCGTTGGCCAAAAATGGCGGCAATTTGGAGCCGGGCCACCGGCGCGCCGCCCAATTTACCAGCCACCACAACCCGGCGGCGGCCATCAACATGGCTGCCGGAAAAACGGGCATCAGGTAGCGGTCGCGTTTGAGGCCGCCATAGGTGAGCACCAGCCCGTAAATCAGGCTATAAACTCCCAGCGCCAGCAGCGTTAGCCGGGCCACGGCGGGCATGCCCCACAGTTGGTCAAGGTTGGGCCGCTGCCGCCGGAGGAGTTGCCAGCCGCCGGTCAGCGCCAGTCCGATGATTACGGCCACGCCCAACACCACCACCGGGTTGGCCCGAAATAAAAAGGCATTCGGGTAAAACAGCCAAATTTGCTCATCAGTGGTGAGCTGGCCCCAAAAAAAGTTGAGCCGGCCATCCAGCGAGCCTTCGGCGTAGCCGCGCATAAATTCCCACACTTGCAGCGGAGCCACCCACAGCGCCGGCCACAACGCCCAAAACGTAAACGCCGTTAGCGCGCCGCCAACGGCCAAAGTGATGCCGCTACGCCGCAACCGGCTGGGCCACGGTGTTTCCGTTTGACATAGCGCATACGCCAACACCGCCAGTCCCATAAAACCGGCCAGCGGCAGGGCGGTCATTTTAGTGAGCAGGGCCAGCCCAAAAGCCACTCCGGCCAGAATCAGGCGGGGCAGCCGGGGTTGGCGCAGGTAATTTAACAGGGACAGGCCGCTCAACAGCATCAGGCCGCTGAGCAAAGCATCACCGCGCATAGTGCGGGCATCGGCCAGCAAAAACGGGCAAAAGGCCATCAACACCGCGCCCAGCAGGGCCACGGGCTGGCCGAGCAGCCGGCGGGCCTGCAAGTAGATGAGCAAAATTACCAGCGCGTTGGCCACGCCCATCACCACCCGGCGGTCAGCCATCTGGTTAAAAATAAAGGGCTGATCGAGCGCCGCCAGCCGCCACATCTCGGCGGGTGAACTGCCGGTTAGCCAGCGCAACGCCGCTTCGAGGCCGATGCCGAGGGTGTGCACCCACGTAACGGTGATGGACGGGTAGCCAATGCCAATCATGGTGCCGCGCCAGTCGCCTTTAAGCAGGGCGTTGGCAAAATCATTGGTCCACTGCCAGTAGAGCGGCTCATCGTTAACAATAAAGGTACCGCCCAGCGTGGTAATGCGCGGCAGCAGCGCCAGCAAAAATACCAGCGCGGCCAGCCAGAAAGATTGACGGGTGAAGATGTTTTGTAGTTTAGCCATCGGTTTGTTTTAATCTTGCCATCCGATTATTTCAGGGAATCTGGATGTTTTGCAGCGTTATCGGGCCGGATTGAGCGGGCTGGCCGGTGGCTGCATCAATCAACGCCAGTGCCAGTTGATAGTTGCCCGGCGGCAAAGCCGGAATCGGCAGCGTATGGGTATCAATTAACCACTCACCCTGCCGCCAAGTAGATGTAGGCCGGGTTTGGTTAACCGGCACTCCGCTGTAATTGATAACCGGCTGCCCGGTGGCGGCCAAAAGCCGGAGCGAAACCAGATAATCGCCGGGAACATTGGCGGTGGCGGTCCAGTGCAGGGTAACGTGGGCCAAAAATTGACCGGCCTCGGTGTTGATGGACAGGTTGTAACCGGCCAGCGTAATGGCCGGCGTAACCGGCGTATTGAGCAGATTTAACGGGCGAGTCGGCTCAAACCGGCGCGGGTAGGTTGTCACCGCCCAGGTTGGCGGAGTGGCGCTATTCGGCGCGGCCACCGGCGTTGCGGCCTCCGCCGGGAGCGTGACCGGGGCAAAGATACCGCTGGTGGGCTGTCCGGCGGCGGTGACGGGCAGGTTGAACAGCTCGGATACGGCTACCTCCAGCCACACTTGCTGCCCGGCGGCGGCATTCGGAGCCAGGGTGAAATCATCTTTAAAAAAGTGGCCGGGCGGCAGGTAATAGGCTGGAAAAGGCAGGCTAACGGTGGTGGTGGCCAAAAAATTACCGTTGGCGTCGAAGGCGCGGACGACTGGCGTGAAATCAATCCTCGATTTTTCGCCGTCCAGTTTTTCCCAATAAAGTTCGCCGTGGATGGCGTTGGGGCCGGCCTGCAAAATTTTGTACCCAATAAGCCGAGCCTGCCCCGGAAAAGCGAGGTTGGGCGCGGGCCAAAATTGAACGGCGGCCAATTGCGTAGCGGTGCCCAAAAATTGCCGGGTCGCCGCCGGAGCGTCGTCTTCTTTCCATAATTGAGCGGCCAGTTGTAAATCGGCTATGGCTTGTTCCGGCTGGCCAATTTGCTGGTGGTAGATGGCGCGGGTGGCCAGCCCGGCTTTGCCGGACACTTCTTTGACTTCGTGCGTAACCACCGGCACGGTTGAGCGTTCAAAAAAGCCGGTGGCAGCCAACGCGGCGCGGGCCTGTTGGCCGCGCCAGCCGGCCACGCCCACAAACAGCACCACCGCCAGCCCTACCGCCACAACTCCGAGGCCGGTATTCCGGCCAACCGGCCGGCTGGTTGCGCCTCCGGCCCACTGGTAGGTTAACCGGCTAATGAGCAGCAGCAATACCAGCAGCAGCGGCAAAGTGATGGCCGGTACCAGCAGCCAGGGGCGGTTTAGCAGCAACAAGGGTAACAGGTTAAAAGTGTTGGCAAAAGCAGGCAGTTGGCCCTGGCTTAACTGGGCGGCGGAGTAAACCACGGACTCGCTGGTAAAACCCACCCCGTTGAGGTGCTGTAAATACAGCCCCACCGTCCACAGCCCGCCCAGGCCAACCGGCAGCAACGCCCACTTTTTGAGTTTTTGGATAAATGCGGTTAATCCCAGCACAAAAAAGGGATAAATCACCATAAAATAGCGATTGCCAAATGAAGTGCCGGACCACCAGCCCGAATGGGCGCTGATAATGTACGCCAGCGCCAGCCCGGTGAGCGCCAGCCCGGCGGCGGCCCAACGGTTGATTTGGCTCCACCACCACAGCCCCGGCAGCACCAAAAGCAGAATCGGCGCGTAAAAAAACAGGCCGTGGTAGGTAGAAAACAGCACTTCTAAAAAATAGGGGTCTGACCAAAACATTTGGCCGGCGTAGGGGCTGGAAAACGGCCCGCCAAATAAAAACCACCACACCAGCATTTGGGGCGCAAAACCAATCAGCCCGCCGCCGGCAACGGCCAGCCCGTTCAGAATTGGCTGCCGCCACCGGCGCGTGGCCATCAATTCGCGGAGCAGGTCAATACCGGGCAACAAGAAAAAGGCGATGCTGTAGCTGGCCCCCAGCATTGTCCAGCCAATCACCACGCCAATGGCCGCGTAATGGAGGGGCGTTCGCGGCGAGGTGGTGGGCTGGGCCGGAAACCACAAAAACAGCAATAACGCCGACAGGAACAGCAGCGACGGATGGACGCTCATGGGATAAATCATCATATAAAAGAGCACCGGCGTGCCCAACAGGGTGGCCGCCAGCGCCACCGCGATAGCGCCCGGAGCGAAAACGCGGCGCAGCGCGGCAAAAACCAGAATGCCGCCCAAAATGGGGTAAAGCCAACTGGAAAAATTAAGCCACACCATTTGCAGGTTGTTATCGGCGGGATAGGGTTTGTTATCCGCGGGCGGCAAAAACAGGGCTGCCGCGCCGTAAAATGGCAGCCACAACAGCGGCGCGCCAATATTTACCCGCTCAAAAACAAAGCCGGTGGGCGTGAGTTTGTAACTGCCGCCGGTGGCCTCAAGGTCGTTGTACAGGTGTAAATCCTGATCAAATGTAAGCGAATGCACCCAGCGCAGGTATTCGCGGCCATCGGCGCCGCGCATGCTGGTGGTGAGGGTAAGCATCATGGCCAGCGCCAGCAGCAACATCACCAAATAAAAATAGCGGTGGGTTTTTAGTTCGAGGGTGACTTTGGGCCAGAAAGATTGCATGCGCCTGATTAAACATCCTTGTTTTGCGGGGTAACTGTTATTTTGTTACCCGCACCATAATTTTGTCCTGAATGTTTTCAATCCGCACCGGCTGGTTTTGGCCGTTCACCGGCATGGGTTGGCCGGTGGCCTGATCTACCAGCGCCACTTCCAGATTGAACGCGCCGGACAGCGCGCCCGTGGCAAACTTGTGGGGAGTGTCTATAATTTCGCCCGCTTTCCACACGGTTTTGGCCCCGTCTTTGCCCAGCGGCTCGCGCCATTCCTTGAGCGCCTCGCCGGATTGCGCCTGGCGCAGGGTGAGCACAATATCAAAATTGCCGGTAAAATCGGCCTGACTCTGCCAGTAAAAAATGGGCGCAAAGGTGGCGGTGGTGGCCCGGTCGGTATCAAAATATAAATTGTAGCCCAACAGGGTTAATTTGTCACCAAACGTGGCATCGAGGCTGCCCTGCATGGGCGGGCGTTTGGTGTTGAGTGGCCGCGCCCACACCTCAACCGGGCCGAGTTCTACCCGGTTTTGCTCCGCGCCGGACGGCGTTAGCAGCGCCAGTTCCAGAGTGTAACGGCCCACGGGCACATCGGGCGGCGTTTGCAGCGCCCACACATCCTTTACAATTTGGCCGGACGGCCATTTTTCAAATGGATACTGGCCGTAGTTGGGCGCACCCTGCCAGCTTGCCGCCGTTTGATTGGCCGCATCGCGCAGCCGCAGGTTGATGGTGTAAGCGGGGGCCGGGGCGTTGGCCTGCCAAAACAGCGATAACCACACCGGCGACTGGCTGTTGATAACCGGCTGAGGCAGCGAATAGCCCAGCAGCGTCACCTCCGGCGTTAGCGACCGGTTAAGCCGGACGGTGGGCGAAACCGGAGCGGCGGCGGCAACGGCAGCGCCGGGAGCCACGGTTAGCCGGCTGGCCGTGGCGGGCAGGGGAAAGTCATCAATTATGGCGGCGTCGTTGGGCCGGGTAACGCCAATACGCAAAAAATATTGGCCGGGCGGCGTTTCGGGCGGAACGGTGAACGAGGCCGCGCCGCCCACCACGGCGGTTTGATCCGGTGGAATGGCGGCGTATTCGGGCCGGGGCGTGATGGGGCCGCGACCCCATTCGTAGCCGGTTTGGTCAACCCAGCGCAAAACCAGGTTGTTAACCCCGGCTCCATCGTTAATCCACCATGCCGTGGCGTTTACGCTTTGCCCCGGCGTAACCGTCACCGCGCCGGAGCCATCAACCTGCGGCGAGAGCGTGTAGCCCAGCAATTGCCCCAACCCGTCCAGGTTGTTGAACGCGCCGGCAAAGTGATCAATTTTGGGCATTTTGTACACCCACGCGTAGGTTGCGCCCTGTAAATCAACCCGGTACAGCGGCGGTTGGTTTAAAAAGAAATCAATTACCGCCTGCGGATACCGTTTGCGCTGCAAATGCGAAATGTAGAGCGTGGCGTAATCGGCGGTGGCCCATTCGCCGGTGGCGTAGGTGGCAAAGCGCAACGTTTGGCCGTGGTAAATATTACTGCACCAGGGCTGCGAGCCGCCGCACACCATTGAGCTTTGTTCGGCGTTGGGCTGGGCGTTTAAAAAATTCATGGCCAGATCAATGCCTTCGCCCGCGCCAATGGGCAGGGCGTCCATGGCGGCGGCCCCGCCGCCCACCAGCGGATTCCAGTAGGTGAAATAGTAGGGGTGCGCCGGAATGGTAAAGCTCAGTTGCGCCGCCAGTACCACCGCGATGCCCACCGCCATGAGCCACTTTTGGGCGCTGCGTCGCCGGTTTGTCAGCCAGCCGATTATGGCAGCCAGCCCGATGGCGGTGAGGATGCTCAATGGCTGGAACATAATCAGCATAAACCGGTCAACCTTGCTGATAATAAAGGTGAGTTCCAGCGTGATTAACAGCGCCAGCGCCAACAGCAGCAGCGACCCCACCGCCGGCCACGGCGCTCGCCACAGGAGCGTTTCCGGGGCGGGGGCATTTTGCCCGGAGCGCCGCGCCAGCAGGTTAACGGCCACCAGCAGCGCCGCCACCACTCCCAGCCACATCAGCGGCGTGGTGCGAAAAGCCAGCGCCACCGGATAAAAAAACGGCCCCGGATCGCCGCCGTCAATGATTTTGCCCCAAAAGAAAACCTTGTCGCCCCACACGCTGCGGTCGGCGGCCTGCGACAAGCCGGCCCCAAACAAAAAGTTGAGGGCGTTCAGCGGTTGCGTCCACATAGCGGGCCAAATGAGCCAAAAAGCGGCAATTGCGCCGGTGGCCCATAACAGGCCGTTAATGAGGGTCAACTTTAATTTTTTAAGCCAGATTTGGCCGGCTCCGGCGGGCGTGAAAAACAGCAAATCCAGCAGCAACAGCAGCCAGATAAAGGGCACCAGCAGCCCCGCCGAGGTTTTACTGGAAACCGCCAGCCCGGCCATGATGCCGGAAATTGCCAGCCAGCGCCGCCGCCGGTAGCTCAAATACATAAAATGGCTCAGCACGCTGAGGCAGACAAAACCCGCCGACACCATTTCTAGGCGCAGCGCCCGCGCTTCGGACAGGCTGAACGGATCCAGCCCCAAAATAATGGCCGCCAGCACGGCTGGGGTGGAGCCAAACAGCCGGCGCACCAGCCAGACCATCGCCAGAATTTGCAGGCTCAAAAACAGGCCGGCGGCCAGCCGGCGCTCGGCCAGCAGGTCAATGGTGTGAAAATCCTTAAGTTGCTCCGCCGGAATCTGGGCGGTTTGGAACAGCCCCGGAACCGCGGATTTAAAGGTTAAAAAAGCGGTTTGCACCCAGTACAGGGGAATACCGGGGTAATCGCTGGTGATGAGCGTGCCGGACAGGTCGCCGCGCCAGATGGCCTGGGTAAACTGGTCGGACCAATTCCAGATGGTCAATTCGTCGCGGGCGTAAAACAGGTTCAAATCCAGCACGCGCGGGGTGACAATCACCGCAATAAAAAATAACCACAGCAGCCACGAGGCCACTCTGGATGGGTTGAACCAACTATGGGGGATAGAAACAGCGCCAAACTTTTCTGAAACCATCTAACAAAAATTAAGCTGGACGGGTTATCCAGCTTTGGGCGGTAAAATAGGATGCACAATTAATGGCATATCTTATCACAAAGCAATCCAGCCGCAAATTGTTACGGTTTACTGCCGATAGACAATCGCGTGAGCAACAGCGTATTCTGGCCGGAGGCATCGGGGTTGAGGGGCAGCCGGGCCATAGTTTGCGGGTTGTACAGGCCAAGGTACAACTCGTACTGGCCCGGCGGCAAATCGGGCGGCAGGGGCAGGGCTTGTTTGTCTACCAGCGGTTGGCCGATTTGCCAGTTTCGGGTGGGGTAGCTGCCGCCAAACGGCTCGTAATCGAGTTGGACGGCGTTGGTTCCGGCCTGGTTGCGCAGGTGCAAAAAGACCTTGTAATTCTCCTGCATTGCGCCGGTAGCCTGCCAGAGCAGAGCCAGGTTAACCGTTGCGCCCGGCAAAGGAGCGGCGGGTGTTAAATTAAATCCCTGAAATTTAATGACATCCCCAAAGTTGGCCGCAACGGGGTGGTCAATTAAGTTGGGTGTAAAGGCTTGCACCAGCGCGGCGGTGCGGGCCAGTTTGGCAGCGGTATCGCGGTGTTGGGGCGGATGCTGGTTAGCGGCGGCCAGCGCGGCGTGAGCCGGCTCCGGTTGGCCGGCAGCCATTGCCAGCGGCGCGACCATTAAATCATAGATAAAGCGTTGAGTGTCTGTTGCCGGCACGGTTGAGCGAAGCCAGCCCAACGCCTGGTTGAGATTTTTAATATACGTGGGGTTTTGGTCGGCCAGGTAAACAAAACTGCGCCCAAATTGGTGGTATTCGGCTTTAACATCTGGCGAGTGGTTTAACTCCACCGTTTCCGGCACATCCCACACCACCAGCCACACCCGCCCAAACCGGTTATACACCCCGGACACAACGGCTTGCGGCAATTTGTTGTAAATCAAATCGTGGCTAATGTACACCGCCGAGGCCGCCTGCACTCCGGCGGCGCGGCGATAGTTGAGCGTGCGGGTGCAGGTGTCTTCGGGGTCAATATCAATATCGCGCCAGGGTTGCCGGTATTGCTGGCAGATAATCAAATCAGTTTTGGTGAAATTTTGCTGGAGAAAGTTGCCAATAGCCTGCCAGTCGGCGGTGATAAATTTTCGCTGGTACTCGTTAAAAGCCAGGTACCACAACCCAACAAGCAGCGCCAGCACCGATACGGTTGCCGCCAGCGACCAGCGCCATTTTTTTAGCCGGCCCAGGTTAAATAACTGAGCAAGGCCAAATCCGGCCAAAATCAGGAGCGGCGCTAACGTAAAGCCCACATAATTGGGCCTGGCCCACAAACCCGGAAAAATTTTGGCCCCAAGCCAGAGTTCGGCAAAGGGGATTAACGCCCAGCCCAGCAGCAGCCAAAGTTTTAGCCGGTGGTTGCGGCCCAGAGCCAGCGCCGTGGCGATTAAGCCCAGCAGCACCATCGCGCCGTGGCCGGTTGGGCTGCCTTTTTCCCAAAAGCCGTTGTAAAGCCACAAATTGTACCAAACCGATGCCGTGACCGAGGGCCGCACCACCAAAATCACCTTCTGCGAGATGTCATCGCCGGCGGTGGGTGCGGGCGGTTGCCATAATTTTAACCAGATGGGCGCGTACAGCATCGCCATTACCAGCCCGGTTATGGCCAGGCTAACCATAATTTTTTTAAGATCGGGGCGTGACTCGTCCTGTTGGCGGTATTTGACCAGCCAGGTTAGCGCCAGCAAAACAGCCAGGTTGATAAAGGCCAAACTGGTGAACAGGTGGGCATACATCATCGCCGGAGCGGCCAGCCCCAACGCCAGCCAGTAACGCCACTTGTTTGATTGAAGGGCCAGCAGCGCCAGCAAATACACCAAAATCGACACCGCGATAACGTAGCCGTAGCCCCGGTAATTTTGGGCAAAGAAAATGGCGTAGGGCGAAACGGCCAGCAAAAACGCGCTCAAAATCCCCGCGCTCCGGCCAAATAATCCCCGCGCCAGCCGGTAAATGGCGGCAATGCCCAGCATGCTCACCGCCAGCGCCGGCCAGCGCAACGCAAATAATTTATCGCCGAGGGTTAAAATGGCCACCCGGCCAAAAATATAGGCCAACGCCTGGCTGTTCAGCACCAGCTTGCCCACTGTAATAGTTTGAAACGATTCCGAAACGTAGCGCCCGTAATCAATGCTTTCGTCGTTGTCAAAGGCGACATCGCCCAGGCCGTAGGCGCGCAGGGCAAACCCCAGCAGCAAAACAAGCAGCAGCCACAGGTACCGGTTACGCCACCAAATGTTGGTTGCGGTTGAGGTCATTGGACCTCTTTCAAAATTTCCAGCCGGCCCAATGGCAGGTTGTCGCCGCCCTGCGCCAGCGGCAACCGCGCTCCATCGGCAGTGCGATACAACCCCACCACCAGTTGATACGCGCCCGGCGGCAAATTGGGTGGCAGGGCCAGCGGGTGGCCATCTTCTATGATTACGCCCGGCAACCACCACGGCGTGGGGTACGCGCCCAGCCGGGGAACGGCATCGTTTTGAGCTACAAGCTGCCCCGCCGCATTAACCAGATGCACAAACACCTGATAATCGTCGGTTATTGGCTGGCCGGTTTGCCAGAATAAATTTACGGTTAGCTGGCTGCCGGGCCGGGGTTGGGCCGGAGTAGTGGCGTAACCGGCCAAGCTGATGCCGTTTTGCCAGCGCGCCTCCGCCGGCGGAGGCGTGAGATTTGCGGGCGCGGGCCACGTTTGGGGCGCGATGGTGAAGCGGCCAATCACTTTATCCAGCGGTTGGCCGGCGCGGGTAGCTGGCGGCAGCGCCACTTCGGCGTCGTTGGCCAGGCTAACTTCGATGCGCCCGGCCAGCGGGCTTTTAAGTTGGGGCGGCAGGGTAAACCGGTGCGTGGTGGTTTTGAGTTGGCCGGGAAACCAGCGTTGGCCGGCGGGCGCTTGCGGGTTAAATTTAGCCAGCAGCGCGTCGGCGCGGCCCAGCGAAATGCTGTGGCTGTCGGCCAGTTGCACCGTTAAATTAGCCGATTGCGTTAGCTCTTTAACCGCCTGCCAGTACAGTGTTAATTTTAGCGCATCGCCGGGGCGGGGTTGGGGCGGCTCAAGTTGATAGGCCGCCAGCCGGAGTTCGCCATCATACACCCGATCCAGCCGGATGGCGTTGGGTGGCGTGTTGTCCTGGGCCAAACTGTCCAGCCGCTGCCCGGCGGGGGTGGTTTGTACCTGCCCGGCGGCGGTAATGGTGGTGGCGTCCCAACTTTCGGGGAACAGAAAAGTTTCTGAGGGAGATGCCAGCCCAAATTCAACGGTGTAGGTGCCGGACGGCAGGGCCTCAATTTGGGGCCGGCACAGACTTTCTACATAGGCGTTGAGCGTCTGCGCCGGCGTTTCAAAGCCCGGCGCGGGCCGGCAATCGGCCCAAGCCGTGGCGGTGGTTGGCCCCGCCAGCCGCGCCCGGAGAGGCCGGTTTAAACCGAGGTTTTGCCACACCAGCCGCAGTTGAAAGCCGCCATCGGGCGTGGCTTCCCAACTGTAGCCCTGGAGCGCCGCCTGCGCCGGGATAAGGCTAACCTGCGGGTTGGCCGCCGTGGTAAAGGGGATGGGGTAAATCCACACGTAATCCAGATTGCCCAGCGTGATAACCTTTTCCGGTGGTTTAGCCTGAAAATAATCCAAAAACTCCGGGCTGGGATCCAGCCGGCGCTGCACCTGCTGAATATACAGCACAATGTAATCGGCTTTGGTCCAGCGGCCATCGCCCCCCAGCGAAATGAGTTCGCCGGGAAAGCCGAGCATGTTGTGCGTAAAACGCGAGCTAACTACCAACTGTTTGGCATTGGGTTTGGCCGCCAGGTACGCCCCGGCCAAATCCATGCCCTCGCCCCAGCCAATGCGCATGGTTTGCGCGGCGGTTTGGCCGCCGCCAAACAGCGGGTTAAAGTACGAGTAATAATAGGGATGGTGCGGAGCCACCGTTAACCATTGCCCAATAACCACCGCCGCCAGCAAAATTGCGCCCGCCAGCCGGGGAGACAGCGTTTGGCTCCACCTGGCCTCAAGTTTGGGCTTGAGCCACTCCCACGCAAAGTTTAGCCCCACCGCCGCCAGAATATCCAGGCCCAAAAAAATGGGCATCAGGTAGCGATCCTGCTTGTGGCTGCCCTGTGTCATAACCAGGGCGTAGGCCAGCACAAAAATCAACAGGATGGCGCTGCCGGCGGCCACCGGCAATCCCGGCGGTAAAGCCGGGCGGTTGCGCCACCGCCACACCGCGGCGGCAATCAATCCCAGTAAAGCGAGCGGCGTGGTGCGCATTAAAAATACCAGCGGATAAAAAATAGCGCCGGGGTCAATATCCTCGTAGGTTTCGCCCATAAAAAACAGTTTTACGCCCTCGGCGCCCACCTTGCGGGTGGCGTAGTTGTACACCAGCGTCAGCGTATCCAGCGGAATAACCCACATGGCCGGCCACAGCGCCACCCAGGTAACGGCAGCGGCCAATGCCCAGCCCAGGCCCATCACCAGCAGTTGCCGGATTTTGGCCGCCGGCGGACGGTGGGTGTCATCCAGCCACACTATCAGCAGGCCGGCTAAAGCGATGGCCGGCAATATGGCCAACGCCTGAATTTTGGTGAGGAAGCTCAGCCCGCCAAAAATGCCCGACAGTAACACGTAGCGAAACTGCTTTTTTTGGTAGTAGAAAATTAAAAACAGCACGCACAGCGTCATCAACCCGGTGATGAGCGCCTCGGCGCGGTTAACGCGGGAGTCGCTGAGGTAAAAGGGGTCCAGCGCAATCAGCACGCCGCTGATAATGGCGATTTGCTGGCCAAACAGTTTCCACACCGCGCCCACCACGGCCAGCGCCAGCAGCGTGTTGAGCAAAACAATGGGCAACCGCTGCTGGTACAAATAGGCAGGCCGATCCCATTCGTGGAAGAGTTTGGCCATGCCGGCGTCGCCAATCCAGCGGCCTTCCACCACCGAGCGGCGGGCCGCTTCTAAGAACACCCAGCCGCTTTCGGCCCACACCGGCACAATGCCGGGGTAGCCATCGCCAATGCGCGTGGCGGCCAAATTACCGGCGTTGAGCGCCAGCACAAAACTTTCGGCCCAGTTCCAGCGGTCGGCTTCGTCTACAATGCGGTACTGGTTGAGCGCGGTTAACCGGGGCCAGGCCATCAGCACCGCCAACCCGACGACAATCAACCCTAACTGCCAGTTTTTGAGCGGGGTGGGTAATTGAGCGTTCATTTTAATTCGATGGTCGCCAGCGGCAGCGCGTCGCCAGCGGCGGAGGAGTCGGTTGAAATGGGCAGCCGTTGGCCGTCGGCGGGGCGATACAGCCCGGCAATCAGCCGGTAGCTGCCGCCCGGCAGGTTGGCCGGCAGCGCCAGCGCGTGTTCATCTACCACCACTTCGCCGGTGGCCCAACTACCGGTGGGCGCTGCGCCGTTTTGCGGCGGGCTATCGTGCTGGGCCACAAGCTGGTTGTTGGCGTTGAGCAGTTGCACAAATACGGTGTAATCCTCCGGCGGGGTATGGTTGGCCTGCCACACCAACGTTACCGCCAGCGCGGCGGGGCCGGGCGTGGCCGTAAATCCAAGCAGCCGGATGGAATCATCAGCGGTGGTGGCGGCCAGCGGCGTGGCCACAGGGGGCGGCGTAAACAGCCGCTCCCGCCCGCTCACCCGGATTTGGCCGATGGTGCGCGTAACGCCGCCAACTTGCAGTTGCAGGCTGTAGTTGCCGTTGGGCGTGGCGCGGGGCAATTCCAGCGGCCAAATATCGCGGTAGGTATCGCCGGGTTGCCAGCGATTGGGCGGGTAGCCGGGGGTGATGGCCCGCGACCAAACCGGCGCGGTTTCCGGCGGGATGCCCGCCGCCAGGGGCATCAATTTTAATTGGGCGGTGGCGGGGGCGTTGGGCTGGCCGCCGGCCCAAAACAGCTCTAGCTGGCGCGATTGGCCCGGCTCCCACGGCTCGGCGTTGAAGTTGTAGCCCGGCAATTGCAGCGGGCCAAACGGTTCGTTCACCGGGTGCCGGATTTCAAAATCGGCGGCGGGAACGGGTGACAACGGCGGGGCCACGGTTACGGCGGCATCGGCGGGGGCCAGCGGAAATTGGCCAATCACTTCGCCGGTGGCGGGCCGGTCAATCCAGGCGCGCAGGTAATATTCGCCCGGCGGCGTGCCGGGGAACACGGCCAGCGCGTAATCGCTGATAACAATGGCCCCGTCATCGGCGCTGAGCGGGGCGGTGGCGGTGATGGGCTGGCCGGGGTTGATTAGATTTCCCCAGCCTACGGTGTTGCCGCCGGCATCCACCAAACTCAGGCCGATGGGGTCGCTGGCGGCTTTGCCCTGCCATTCCCAGTACAGGCGCAGGGTGGCGGCGCTGTTAGAGGGGATGGCCTCAAGCCGCTGCCCGGCGGCGTTTTGCCAATCAAAACCCAGCAATTCGGCCTGGCCCACCAGCCGGGCTTCGCCGGTGATAATGTGGGGCAGGCCGGGCGCGGGGTAAATCCAGGCGTAGGGCAATCCGTTTAAAACCACGGTGTGCAGCGGTTTGGCCCGTTGAAAAAAAGCCAGCACGCCATCGGAGGGCAGCCGCCGCTGGGTTTGGTTGATGTAAAACACCACGTAATCGGCGGCCAACCCCGGTTTGGGGCTGCGCGAGATTTTGTCGTCATCAATTTTGTAAATGGCGTGGCCGTTAAAATACGGCTCAAACGTGGTGCTGTACCAGGATGTTACTTTGGCCTGGGCGCTGCCGGGCCGGGCGTTGAGAAAGTCCGCGGCCTCGTTTAGCCCTTCGCCCCAGCCCACCTGAATGGTTTGAGCCGCCGCCGCGCCACCGCCCATCAGCGGGTTGTAGTAAGAAAAGTAGTAGGGATAATACGGCAGCACCAGCGCAAGCTGGCCCAGCACCACTCCGGCGGGCACAAGCCCCAGCCAGCCCGGTTTGGCGTCGCGCCGGCGGAGAGCGTTGAGCAGGGCGGCGTACCCCATTGCCGCCAGCATATCAAGGGCGGGCAGGGCCGGCAGCAGGTAGCGATCCTGTTTTTTGCCGCCGTAAGTGACCAGCAGCGTGTACAACCCGATATAAGCCAGCAAAATCAGCGGGAACAGGCGCGGGGGGCGGCCATCAGGCTGGCCGGAGCGCGGTTTTACCAGTTGCCCCAGCGCGAGCAGCGCCCCCAACAGAACCAGCGGCGTGGTGCGAAAGGCGGCCACCAGCGGGTAAAACAGCGCGCCGGGGTCCGGCACGGGCTGGCCTAAAAAGAAGCTGCCTTTCTGGTGGGCGCTGCCCGCCGCCCGCAGCGCGTCGGTGATAATGGTGAACGCGGGAGCCAGCGGATTGAGCCACATGGCCGGCCAGAACAGCAGGCACACCAGCCCCGCCGCCGCCGACCAGATAATTATATCGCGTAGCCACCAGGTTATTAACCACCCCATCCCCGGTGATGACCCACGCCGGGCTAACCGCGCATAAACCAGCAACAGCGCCAGCGCCGTAAATGCGCCCATAAACAGCGCCGGATATTTTGATAAAAACGCCAGCCCGCCCATATCGCCGGAAATGAGCAGCCAGGTTAGGTGCGAAGCCGGGGGTTTGAATTGCGCCGGGTGATGGGTGTGCTCAATGTCCCAAATTACCCGTAAAAACGCCAGCAGCGACAGCCACATAAACGTGGTAACCAGGGCATCGTGGCCCAGCACCCGCGAGAGCGCCAGGTGAAACGGATCGAGCGCCAGCAGCCCGGCGGCCATAACCGCGCCCCACCACCCCAGCAGCGGGCGGCTCCACCAGCAAGTAAGGCCCACCGCCGCCACCGCCAGCGCCACGCCGGGCAATCGCAGCCAGAACAGCAGCGCCGGGTCAAGCGGATCAAACGGCAATTGCCGCAAAAATTGCGCCAGCGCCACGCCCGGAGCCTGCCAGAGATAAGCCAGCGCCAGGCCAATCGCGCCCGTCCACATGGTGGTTACGCCGGGGGCCGGGCTGAGCGACACATTTTGGATGTAGTCAACCGCGCCGCCGGGGCCGGTGTTGGCCAGATTGCCGGCCAGCAGCGAATCCAGAAAAATAATCGAGCGGCCCAGCCACGAGCGGGCTTCATCGGCGGTGAGAAAAACGGTCAGGCCGGGCAGTCGCAGGGTGGCAGCCAGCGCCATTACGGCCAGCGTTGCCAGTAAATCGCGGGTTTGGTTGGATGAGTTACGTAACCGGTTAAACATTGGGCTTAGTATACAAGTGCGCCGGTGGATGTAAAATTTGTCGGCGTAAAATCCGGTGGGCGCTATCTGGTTTGGGCCGGAGTTTGGGGGCAAAGTCGCCCCTCATCAATGTACCGGCTAATCTCTTTGAATATTTTTTGGGCGTAAATTCGGTGCATCATCGCCGAAGGGTGCAAATCCAGGCTGTTGGCCGCCATAATCTGTCCGCTCAACTGCCCGGCAAATTCCTGTTCAAAGTTAAGGGTGTCATAGCCCAGACCGTGGGCGGTTTCTTCGGCCTGGCGATACCAGCGCAGAAAAGTTTGCAACTCTGCGTCCGGGTGGCTGTAATCGGTGGGGCGAACCGTGTAAAGCCCCTGATTCAGCGCCGCAAAAAGCGGTTGGGGCAAGCCCAACTGGTCCGAGGTGGTTTTGATGTCGCGTAGCGCCTTGACAAATTGCTGCCACTCCGGCGAATCGGTTTCGTAAGTGCGTTGCAACGCCACCTGCCAGGTTGGCACAATGCCCGCTTTTATAATGAAGTTATCCAGCGCCTTGCGAATCAGGTCGGCGGTGTGTTCCAGGTGCAAATCTTCAACATCTTCCAGAAAACTGTCAATTTTTTGGCCGTACTGCTTGTCCCATTGTTCGCGCTCAACCGAATAGTTTTGGTGTTTGGGTTGGGGATCGTTAATCACAAAACCAAGCGTAATGAGGTTGGGCTGCGTCAAATCCTTGTATTTCAGCAACGAATCGCGCTCTTTGGTGGTGGGCGCGCCGGTAAACCCAAAATTCAGCACCTCAAACTTTTGGTAGGGATACGCCTGGTTGAGATAAATTTCCAGCAGGGTGGTGTACCGCTCATCAACCCACACCTCTTTGCCCCAGGTAAACGAATCGCCCAGTGCCATAATCCGGCACACGCCCGCCGGTTTGGGGGTAACAAACTCACGCTCCCTAAAGCCGTAGTGGTTTATGGTTTCAACCGGGCGCGGCGGCAACTTGAGTTTGGGGTCGGTTATGCTCAGGTAATACTCAAAGCCGTACAACAGCGCCAGCAAAATAATCAAATTGATAGCCAGTATTGCCACCGTTTCGCCGGTGCGGCGTAATAGCGTTTTTTTCATAAAAATTGTTTCCTGATCTGGCTACCTGACAGTTTTTAACACGAATGGTGCGAATAAAACGAATAACGCGAATGTTATGATAAAATTCCTGAAAAATTCGGGTCATTCGGCCCAATTCGGAGTATTCGCGTTAAGAAATTGCAGTTTCATGCCCAAAGTGCCAGGTAGCTAATTCTCTGATTGAAGTTACGGCGCGGTTACTTTTACCCCGCCCACCGCCGCCGGAATGGAAAATTGAGCCACGGATTGGTTGCTGCCGGTATCCCACAGCGCCACGGTTAATTGATAATCGCCCGCCGGCAAATCCGGCGGAAGCTGAAGCCGGGCGGTAAAATCCACAATGGTCTCCGGCGACCATGCCGCCGGTTGTTCCAGCGTTGCCGCCGCCGAAACCAGCGCCACCTGCCAGGCTTCGTTGGGCGGTAGCTGCCCCAGTGAGCGCATAAAAAGCCGCACCGGCACGGTGGTTCCGGCTTGCGCGGTGGGCGGCAACTTTAGCCCCAACAACTCGGCGCGGCCTTTGATGACGGTCTTTTTGGGCAGCGGCGTCATCTGCGGAGCGCGGTACACCCAGGCCCACGGCTGCCGGTTGGCGTAGGCGGTAAAGGCCGGCTCCTGCTGTTGAAAATAGGTTATCAGCGCGGAGTACGGGTTTTGCCGCTGGATTTGATTCACGTAAAACACCACATAATCCGCCGCCAATTGATCTTTGCCGCTAGATGAAAAACTCAGCCGCTGCCCCGCAAAATAAGGAAAAAAGCTGTCACTGTACCAGGCCGATACCCGCAGGTGGCGGGCATTGGGTTGCCGGTTAAGCCAGCTTGCCGCCTGCTCCAGCCCTTCGCCCCAGCCCACCGGGATGGATTGTTCCGCGCCGGCTGTGCCACCTAACAAAAGATTGTAGCCGGAAAGCAAATACGGATAATTGATCACCGCAAACAACGCCTGCCCGGCGACAATTACGCCGGCAACGGCATAACCACCGGTTGACCACGTGGGCCGGCGGTGGGTGATCACCTGCCACGCGCCCGCCAGCCCCAGCGCCGCCAGCACATCGAGCGCCGGAAAAACGGCCATCACGTAGCGGTCTAGCTTTTTGGGGCTAACGCTGGCGCACAGCACCACGTATAACACATAAGCCGCCAGTAACCAACCCGCCCGGCCCGCTTCGGTGTTGCGGCGAACAACCAGCCACGCCAATGCCAGCCCCATCCCAATGGTGGTAATGGGCGTTAACCGAAAGGCAATGGCTACCGGATAAAACAGCCAGCCGGGGTTGTCGCTGATTTGGCCCAGAAAAAAGGCTTCGTGCCCGCTGCCTACCTCGCCCACGTTAAACGAATCGGCGTACATTTGTTGCAGGGTGGCTACCGGCGCAACCCACAGCGCCGGCCACAACGCCACAACCACCAGCAGCGCCGTCGCGCCCCAGGCCAGCAGCGCCTTGAGCCAAAAGGAATACCGGCGGCTGCGCCCCGACCCCATCAACGCCAGCAGCCCAATCCAGGGGATTAAAATGGGCGACGGTAATTTGGTGAGCAGCGCCAGCCCGCCCAACGCCCCCGATAGCGCCGCCGGCCACCAACTCTGGCCGGGTTGCAGCCCCAAAAAGGCCAGCACCGACAGCAACATCAGCGCCGCGGCAATGGCATCGCCGTTGATAATGCGCGAGTGGGCCAGAAAAAACGGGTCAAATGTAAGCAGCAACGCCCCCAGCAGCGCCGGGGCGTGGCCCAGCCGTCGCCGGGCCAGCCAGTACGCCGCCGGAATCATCAGCGCAGTGATGACCACTCCCGACAACCGCAACGCCCCCACCAGCCCGGCCACATCGGCCAGGCGAGCGGCCACAAAATCGGCCAACGACAGCCCGCCGCCCTGCGCCAGCCACAACAGCCACAAAATCAGGGCCTCGCCCCAAGTAACGGTAATGCCGGGGAAAAAATGCCAGTAAGTTTGGGCCAGATTCCCATCGCGGAGCGCCAGCAAAAATTGGCCGGCTCCGTCTATCCATTTAACCTCGTCAATGGTGAGAAAGGTGCCCAAATAGGGCAACCGCACGGCCAGCGCCAGTGCCAACAAGAGCAGCGTTATAAAAATTTTAGGTCGAGCCAGCATTCGCATAAACTGAAATGAGTTCCCCGATTTTGCCAAACAGGGGGTATCCTACTATAAATCAGTGGGCATGGCAATCAATACGGCCGGTTGTTGGGCCAAAAAATATTTTGCAAATAGATGCCGGAGTTTTTTATTTTGAAACCCAAACCACAGATTGTTTTTTGGGGCATTCTTTTATTGCTGGTGTTGGCGGCGGTAGCGCTGCGCGGCGTGGTGTTGTATAGTTTTCCTCTCACCTCGGACGAGGGCATCCACCTGATGTGGCTGCGGCTGCTGGCGGCGGGTTATGCGCCATACCGCGAAGTGTACATCACTTACCCGCCGCTCTATCCGCTGGCTATCGAGACGGTGTGGCGGTGGTGGCCCGGCGAGGCGGCCCAGCGCTGGTTTAGTGTGGCTTGCACAATTTTTGGCGCGGTGGGCGTGGCTTTGCTGGCCCGGCAACTGGCCGGAACGGTGGCCGGGCTGGCGGCGGCGGCGTTGGTGCTGTTTTCGGCGGCGCTGCTGGGGCCGTCGGTCTCGGTGCTGGGCGAATTTCCGTCGGTGGCATGGTCGGTGTGGGCCATTTTGCCGGCCTGGCAGTACCGCGAGGCCGGACGCGCCCGCCCGACGCTGGCGGTGTTGTCCGGGTTGTGCCTGGCGGCCAGTTTGCTCACCAAGTTGCTATCGCCATTTGTGGTGGTCTTGATTCCGCTGCTGCTGCTGACCAGCCGCCCAACCGGTTGGCCGCCCCACCAGCCGTATTCCCTCTGGATGGCCAAAGCCCAGCCGCGCCTGCTCAGGCCGTTGCTGCTCGATTTGGTGTGGTGGGGGCTGGCGCTGCTGCTGCCGGCGCTGCTGTTGATGGTTATGTACGATACGGGCGCGTTGATGCAGCAGGTGGTGGGCCAGCGGTTGGGCGCGCGCGAGGCATCACTGGCCGATGAATCGTTTTGGTCGCCGCGTATTGGGATCATCCGCGATTTTTTACACGACGATCCCCTACTGGTGTTGCTGGCTGGGGTTGGCCTGGGGTTGGCCTGGCGGCAGCGGCTCAAGGATTTTTGGTTAATCCTGGCCTGGTTGGCGTTGGCGGCGGCCATGCTGTCCGTTCACAACCCGGTACGTTACAAACATATTTTTATTTTTACCCCGGTGCTGGCTATTCTGGGTGGCGTAACCGTAAGTTGGCTGGTTACTGCGCTCAAAGCGACTTTGCCGGCTCCGGCGCAAAAATCAACTTTGCCGGCCAGAATTGCCGGCATTGGGCTGGCGGCGCTGTTGTCCGTATTAGTGTTGGGGCAGGCGTGGCTGGTGCAGAATTTGTGGCGGGCCAATGCTGCCATCCCGCAGCCACCCCAAAATGAGGCGGACGGGTTGGCTTTTATTGAGCAAGTTACCGCCCCCGGCGATTGCCTGATTACCGATAGTATGCAACTGGTTTATCGGAGTGGGCGCATGATTCCACCGGAATTGGCCGAAGTTTCTATCAACCGGATGGTATCTGGCGCGTTAACCACCGCCGAATTGATTGATATCACCAACCGGTACGATTGCCAACTGGTAGTTGCCGCTGCTAATCGTATTTCAAAATATTTGCCGGATTACATGGTTTGGGTAAAACAAAATTATTTAGGCCGGTTTCATTACGGTGATGATGATCTGTTCTTTGCCAAAGGCACGGCCAAACCTAACCCGGCCACGCCGCTGCTGGCCGATTTTGCCGGCCAGATTACTTTTCACGGCTACACCCTGCCGCCGGCACCCGTTAATCCCGGCAGTCGCCTGCCGATTACGCTGGTGTGGCAGGCGCAAACCCGCCCCGCCACCGATTACACCGTTTTTGTGCAACTGCGTAATACCAACCAGAACACGCTGGCCAGCGCCGACCACCAGCCGTACAACTGGCTGGCGGCTACCTCAAAATGGCCGCCGGGCGCGGTGATTCAAGAAACATCGTGGCTGCAACTCCCCGCCGATTTGCCGGCGGGCGAATATCGCCTGTATGTGGGCCTGTACCGGCAGGATACGCTGGCCCGGCTGCCCATCACCGGCGATACGTCGGGCGAGAACGCGCTCATTTTGGGGCCGGTGGTGGTAGCGCCCGCCGGCTTTGGCGAGCAGCCCGCCCGGTGATATAATTTTTAACTAACCCCATAGTTAACCAAAACAAGGAGAGGGTACCGATGGAAATTCAGAGCAAACAGCTTCGTCGCTGTGATTTGATAGTGGTTAAAGGCCGGATTGATGCCGGCACCGTGGGTCAACTGGCCGAGGCGTTAACTGCCGTGCAAACGGATGGCCGCCATAAAATTGTACTCAATTTAAAGGATGTTACCTATATTTCCAGCGCCGGGCTGGGTGAACTGATTGTTACCCAAAACGCCTGCAAAAAGAGTATGCGCGGCGAACTGGTGCTGGCCAATGTGCCGCCCCGCCTTCAAGAGGCGCTCGACTTGGCCGGGTTAACGCCGTTGTTTAAAATTTTTAGTGATGAAACTGAGGCTGTGGGTAGTTTTTAGCCCGGCACTATTGAATGACGTTAGAAAATACCCTTATCGTTTCTGGAAACTTTAAAAGTTTGGCAGAAATTGCCGATTTTGTCTCAACCGCCGCCACCCGGGCCGGCCTGAATGACCGCGCCACCTACGCCATGCAAATGGCCGTAGATGAAGCCTGTTCCAATATTATCGAGCACGCTTACGGCGGCGAAAGCGACAGTAGCATAAAAATAAAATACGCCATTCGGGTTGATGGGCTGGAGATCACCATTTTTGATTTTGGCCATCCCTTTGCCCCCGACCATGTGCCGTTGCTCAATCCGCAAGCCCCGCTCAAAGAGCGCGGTAGCCGGGGCATGGGGTTGTTTTTTATTCAAAACCTGATGGATGGGGTTGATTACAACTTTAGCCCCGTTTATGGCAATCAACTAAAGCTCTTTAAAAGAAAATGACCAAAACACACCTGTCTCCGTTTGAAGTTTCTTTTCAATCTACCACCGCCCGGATTCCGCCGCTGGATAACGTTCTGGAAGACCGATTTTTGCACAAGCTGTTTTTGCTGGCGCACGCGCCGGCTCGCTGGCGCGGCTGGCAACTGGCAGCGGTACTGTTGGCTGCCGCGGCGGGAGTTTGGGCCGGTTGGTGGTGGCTAACCGGAGCCGGAGCCACAATTGCGGCGGCAATGTACCTGGTATTTGCCGCCAGCGATTGGCTGCTGTTTTGGTGGCTGCCGCGCGCCCGCCGCTCGTTTGGGCCGGTTGGCCCGCAGGTGTTAACCACCACCACGCCCCGGCTGCTGGCGGTAGTGGTGGCGGCGCTGGTAGGCTGGCTCACCGGGGCAACTGCCGCCGGGTTGGGCCTGCTGCTGGGGCTGCAACTATTTGGCTCGCTGGTTTATGGGTGGGGCGCGCTGCACGAACCCTTTGCGCTGTCGGTTTCGCGGCAGCAAACGCCCGCCGCCCGCTGGACGCCCGCCGCGCCGCCCCTGCATCTGCTGCACCTCAGTGATTTGCACGTAGAGCGGCGCACGCCCCGCGAGGCGCATTTGCTGCAACTGGTGGGCCAAATTCAGCCCGACATTATTGTCATTACCGGCGATTATCTCAACCTGTCCTACGTGAACGATCCCACCGCCCGCGCCGAAGTTCGCCAGGTGTTGCAGCAGCTCACCGCGCCGCTGGGAGTGTACGCCATTTTGGGCAGCCCGCCGGTTGATCCGCGCAACACCACGCCATCTTTATTTGATGATTTGCCCAACATCCGGCTGCTGCGCGATGAGGTTGCGGTGCTGACGCTGCCCGACGGGCGCAAATTATCGCTGCTGGGCCTGGATTGCGAGCACGATCTTGAATCCGACGCGTCGGCGTTTCGGGGGTTGATTGAACTGGCTCCCGCCGATTCGGTGCGGGTGTTGTTGTATCATTCGCCGGAGTTGATGCCGCTGGTGCAACAGTACGCCATTGATTTGTACCTGTGCGGCCACACCCACGGCGGCCAAATCCGCGTGCCGGGGTACGGAGCTATCCTCACCAGCAGCATCACCGGTAAACAGTACGAAATGGGCCGTTACCACGAAAACGGCACCACGTTGTACATTAGCCGGGGCATTGGGCTGGAAGGCTTGAGCGCGCCGCGCATGCGCCTGCTCTGCCCGCCGGAAATCATTTTGTTTTCATTGGGCTAAACTCAAAAGGTGTTTCTTGTGAAGGTCATTCTGAGGCCGACGGCCGAGGAATCCCTGAGAAGGGTGTCTGGCAAGTGACGGTTTCAAGGATTCTGAGCGACCAACGGGAGCGAAGAAGGACATAATGAGGCTAATTTTTAGCCGGATTCGATTTAAGAAACATCCTCTCAGCCGGCTGGCGTTGAGGTTGATTTTTTAACGCGAGTTGGCGTTGGTGTCGGCGGGCGCGTTGCCGCCGGATGAGTGGCGCCGGGCGTTGGCGTGGCCGGGCGACGGGTGGCTGTCGGCGTGACCGTAGCCGTTGGTGAGGCTGTTGCCGTGGCCGGGCGAGTGGCGGTAGTCGTTGGTGTTAATTTGGCGGTAGCCGATGCCGTTACGGTGGGCGTAACGGTGGCGGTGGGCGTGATGGCCAGCGTGCCGGTAAAAACCGGAGCGGCAGCCAGCGCCCAACGGGGATTGCTGGCCTGTCCATCGTTGCTGAGTTGTTGGGGCGCGCCACCACCCGCCCCGGTAATATACAGGTTGCCGTTGTAACCAAATAGCAATTGCTGGCCGTTTAGCGACCAAACCATCTCCGGGAACTGCACGCCCGGCTCCTGTTGAAATGGAAAGATTTGCCGCCGGTTGCTGCCATCCCGGTCAATGAGCTGGATAGAATAGCGGCTGTTCACCGATTGTAACGGATTCACCGCCTGCCCAAAGGCAATGCCTGCCGGCCCCCACACCGGGTTGGCCCACATGCCCACCTGTTCGGCCACTTTGGCCGAAATTGAGCCATCTGCCGCCAGTAACCACAAATCAAAAGCCTGGCTTTCCTCCGCCGATTCAGAGGCCAGTGGTGCTCCATGCACTACCGCCGCAATAAATTTGCCATCCGGCGACCAACTCAGCCCCGGCACCCACACCCAATCGCTAAAAGTTTGCAGCGGCGTAAAATCAACCAGCGGCGTAAACGTGCCGCTGATGGCGGCGCTGGCGGTAATCAATTGAATCACGCCAATCTGGTCGGCGCGGGCATACGCCAGCCTTGAGCCGTCCGGCGACCAGCTAAACGACGCGCCCCACCACGGGTACAACCCCTGCGTATTGGGCGGCATAATCTGCACCGGTTTGATTTTGGCGGTGGCGTCGGCGGGCGGCGCAAATAGCCATAAATCGTTGTTGGCCTGCCAGCCGGGCGGAGTGGCGCTGCGGGTGGCGGTGCTGTAGGCCACCAGCGGGCGGCTAATTACCGGCGACCATTCGGCGTGTAGTACGCCCTGAAGCCCCACAGTGATGGGCGGTTCGCCGATGATGGTGGTGTTGGCCAGCCACATGTTGTTGAGTGGCGCGGTCACGGTGGCGGCGCTGAGGGCGGTGGTATACAGCAAGCGCCGGCCATCCGGCGACAGGCCAAACACCCGCCCATCGAGTTGCCCCTGCGTAGTGAGCGCCCGGCGGCTGGTGTTGGCGCTGCGGATTAGCCAGGCGTTGCCGTTGGCCATGTAGGCAATGGTGCCTTCAACCTGCACGGTGGGCAGCGCCCCGGTGGGGCCAATCACCATAACTTCCGGCACGGGCGGCGTAATCGGTGTTCGGGAGATTTCGGTGCGGCTGACTTCGGTGTTGTTTTCGTACACAATGCGGGTAGTGATTTCGGCCTGGCCGTTAACGCCCAACTGGGCAATCCGGCTTTCGCCGGGAGCCAGGGCTTCGTTGACCACGGTGCTGCGCTCAAACGGCACCACCTCGCGGGTGGTTTTGAGTTCCTCGCGCACCCGCGTGACCACAATCACCAACCCCGGCTCAAGCTGGGTGTACAAATCGGGCTTTACCCGGTCGAGTTTGCCCAACTCAATATTGGCCTGGGTGAGCGCGTCGCGGACGGTGGTGTCGGCGGCGGCCACGGTGAGCGCGTGGCGTCCACCATCAACTTCAATAACTACCGAGTTGGGTTGAGGCTGGCAGGCGGCCAACCACAACGCCCAGCCCAGCACCAGCGTGGCGGTTAATTTTTTTAAGCTCATGGATGCCAAAACCACACTTTATCAAAACTCGCCCTGCCGCCAAAGTTGGAATTTAGCGGTGTTGGGGGAACGGCGTCACTTGCCGGCCATTTATGGCCGGCAAGTGACGCCTCCGGTTGAGCGCAACGGGGAAAATTACAGTATTTTTATGCCATCCTGCGTGGCGGCGATAACCTGGCTGACCATATTTAAAAACAGGCCGTGTTCAACCACGCCGGGTTGGGCTTGCAGCGCAACGGCTAATTCGTGCGGATTGGCCATGCCGTGCGGAAAGACGCAATCCAGAATAAAGTTGCCGTTATCGGTTACAAACGGATTGGCTTCGCCGCCGCGCAGGGTAGCGGCGCAGCCCAAACCGGCCAGCCAGCGCGCCGTAAATCGCCAGCCAAATTGCACAATTTCTACCGGCAGCGGGCTAACCACGCCCAACTGCCGGCTGAGTTTGCGCTCGTCTACCACCACAATAAAGCGTTTGGCCACGCTTTCAATCATCTTTTCGCGGAGCAGCGCCCCGCCCAGCCCTTTGATAACGTTCAGGCTGGGGTCAACTTCGTCCGCGCCGTCAATGGCCAAATCAATCACCGGGTAGTCGGCCAGTTCGCCCAGCGGCAGGCCGTACTCGCGGGCGTGGGCGGCGGTGGCCTCGGAGGTGGGCACGCCCACAATGCCAGTCAATTGGCCGCTTTGCCACAACTGGCCAATTTTGGCCACGGCAAAGTAGGCCGTTGAGCCGGTGCCCAACCCCAACACCATGCCGCTGGTAATTTGCTCCACGGCTTTTTCAGCCGCAACTTTTTTTAGTTCCTCAATTGACATTCCGGCTCTCCGGGGGCGGCCCGGAGTTTTGGGCCGCCCTGTTTTCAGGTAGCGATGGAGCTATTTTTTGGATTTATCAATGGCGGTTAGCGCCCGCAGCACTACATTATCGGTGGTGAAGCCAAACTGCTCGTACAGAACTTCATACGGGGCCGAAGCACCAAAGCGGTCCAGGCTGATAATCTGGCCGAATGGCCCGGCAAATTGCCGCCAGCCCATCGAAACGCCGGCCTCGATGATGACGCGGGCTTTTACCGAGGACGGCAGCACGTATTCCTGGTATTCTTCGGATTGTTTTTTGAACAGTTCCCAACTGGGCATGCTGATGACGTGCGCGCCAATGCCTTGCTCGGCCAGGCGGGCGTGGGCTTCAACGGCAAAATGCAATTCGGAGCCGCTGGCAATCAGCAGCACGTCGGGGTAAACCCGATCGGTGTCCAGTAAAATGTAGCCGCCTTTGGCCAGGTTGGCCGCGTCGCCCATTTTGGTGCGATCCAGTGTGGGCAGGTTTTGGCGGGTGAGGGCCAGCGCCACGGGGCCGTCGCGTTTTTCCAGCGCCACTTTCCAGGCTTGCGCCGTTTCGTTGGCGTCGGCGGGCCGGATGACGGTGAGGTTGGGAATAACGCGCAGCGAGGCCAGTTGTTCAACCGGCTGGTGGGTGGGGCCGTCTTCGCCCAGCCCGATGCTGTCGTGGGTGAAGACAAAAATGGTGGGCAGGTGCGATAGCGCCGCCAGCCGGAGCGAGGGGCGGCAGTAATCGGCAAAAACCATAAAAGTGCCACCGTAGGGGATTACGCCGCCGTGCCAGGCCATCCCGTTGAGGGCGGCGGCCATGCCGTGTTCGCGCACGCCAAAGTGGAAGTTGCGCCCGGCGTAGCTTTCGTTGGCAAACACCGAGTAGCCTTTAAGGAAGGTGTTGTTGCTGGGGGCCAGGTCGGCGGAGCCGCCAATCAGGTTGGGAATAACCGGCGCAATGGCGGCGAGTGTTTTGCCGGAGGCGGCGCGGGTGGCCATGCCTTTGGCATCCGCCGGAAAAACCGGCAGCGAGGCTTCCCAGCCTTCGGGTAGTTCGCCCGACATGGCCCGGCGGAGTTGCTGCGCTTCCTGCGGAAAAGCCTGGGCGTAGGCGTCGAGGCTCTGCTTCCAGGCGCTTTCCAGGCCGGTACCGGCGTCAACAGCCTGGCGAAACACAGCCAGCGCCTCGGCGGGGATGTAAAATTCCTGGTCGGGGTCCCAACCGTAAGCCTGTTTGGTGAGCCGCACTTCATCGCGGCCCAGCGGCGAGCCGTGCACGCCGGCGGTGTCTACTTTGTTGGGGCTGCCGTAGCCAATGTGGGTGCGGCAGGCAATAATCGAGGGTTTGTCGGTAACGGCCTGGGCCGCTTTAATGGCGGCGGCAATGGCGGCGCGGTCATGGCCATCAATTTGCTGGATGTGCCAGCCGTAGGCTTCAAAGCGTTTCATGCGGTCTTCGGTAAAGGCCAGGTCGGTGCTGCCATCAATGCTGATGTGGTTATCATCGTACAGGTAGATGATTTTGCCCAGCTTCATGTGGCCGGCCATCGAGGCGGCTTCGTGCGAGATACCTTCCATCAGGTCGCCATCGCTGACAATGGCGTAGGTGTAGTGGTCAATCAGGGTGTGGTTGGGGCGGTTAAAGCTGCTGCCCAAAAACGCTTCGGCAATGGCCATACCCACGCCGGTGGCAAAGCCCTGGCCCAGCGGCCCGGTGGTCATTTCTACGCCGGGGGTTAAGCCATATTCGGGGTGGCCGGGGGTTTTGCTGCCCCACTGGCGGAACTGTTTGAGTTCTTCCAGCGGCAAATCGTAGCCGGTGAGGTGCAGCAGGCTATACAGCAACATCGAGCCGTGGCCGGCGGATAAAATAAAGCGGTCGCGGTTAAACCAGTCGGGGTTTTTAGGGTTGTGGCGCAAAAATTGCGTCCAGAGTACGTAGGCCACATCGGCCATCCCCATTGGCATGCCGGGGTGGCCAGAATTGGCCTTTTGCACCCCGTCAATGGCCAGGGTGCGAATGGTGTTTACACAAAGTTGTTCCAAATTTTGGTCGGACATTATGTTAAAAACTCCTTAGAATATTATAGGAATGAATTTGTATGTATGGCCGGTACCATGAAACCACGAAATTGAGTTGGGCGCAAATTGGGTTATTTCAGGCCGCCGCTAATTGACATAACGTGACTGTTGTTTATAATAGTTAAAATTGATGATCCACGCAATTATGTTAACCGGGGTACTCGTTAATGCCTGATAATACTAACGCCAAATTTCCTCGGCTTGTGCAAAACAACCAACCCAAAAAAAAGCAACCTGATTTGGCCGCCGCCGCGCCACCGGAAAGTTATTTGCAGCACCCGCACAAAGGCCGGATTGCGGTGTTAACGTTGTATTGCAACTGCGGCCAGGCTATTTTTGTTGAGGCCCGGCAAAATCAGCCATCGGTGCGGTGCAACCGCTGCCACAGTGATTTCAGGTGGCAGCAGCTTACATTTGCGGATCTGAATGCGGCGTAACGTCGCCCGCTTCATCCCTGGCGGCCAAGTGATCGCGCAGCCAGTTGATTTTGCGTTCGCGCGCCGATAATTCTTCTTCGATTAAAATGTTGCGGGCAAAAATAAGGTAGCCGGTGTGTCCCACCATCACATCCTGCGGGCGCAGCCGCCCCGGCACGGCTTTGTAGCCCCGCAAAAAGTTCTCTTCAACTTCAATCCCCCCAAATTCATGCACCTTGAGCGCCAGCAATAGCTCGGTAATCTGGTTGGTGGTGGGCACAATTGCGCCAAAAAAGCCGCCCACCTTGAGCGCGGTTTTGGCTTGCGCCAGGTAACGCCACGGCTCTTTTACGTCTAAAAACAGGGCGTCTACTTCGGTTTCGGCAAAGCCGTCGTCAATATTCTGGTTTTTCAATTCAACAAAATCGGTTACGTTGGCTCGTTCCAGGTTGGCCCGGGCGTTGGCCAAAATCTCCGGGCGCGATTCATAGGAGTACACCCGCCCGGTAGGAGCTACCAGCCGGGCCAACGCCAGCGTGAGCGCACCGCTGCCGGTGCCGGCTTCGATGACGCGCCGGCCACTGAAGATATTCAGCTTAAAAATAAGCCGCCCGGCTTCTTTGGGGTAAATAATCTGGGTTTTGCGTTTTACTTCTTTCATCAACTCGTCAAGCGAGGGTTCCAGCACCAGATAGGCGTGGCCGGTGGTTGAAATGATTTTGCGGCCAACCGGCTGGCCAATCAGGTCGTTGTGGTCAACTATGCCCCGGTGGGTATGCTGGCGGCGATTGGGCTGCAAGCGCACGTAAAAACGCTTGCCGTCCGGACTGATGAGGACTACGGTATCGTTGATTTGGGCGATGGTGTTACTCAAGAGGCTGCTCCAAGAATGTTTTTTTCATTTTAGCATGACCGCTGGATTAGTAAAAAGCGGCGGGGATGTCAATCCGGCAGGTTTTGCCCAAACAACGCCGCAATGACCGTGGTCACATCATCGGGGGTAACGGGTTTAACAAGGTAGGCGGCGGCGTTCGAGGCCTGCGCCTGGGCTATCATCTCGTCATCTGAGTAGCCCGACATAAAAACAATTTTGGTGGCATAAATTGCCGAGATAACTTGCGCGGCTTTAAGTCCGTCTATTTCACCGGCTAACCGAATGTCCATTAAAATGAGGTCGGGCTGTTCGGCTTTGGCTACCTCAATGGCGGCTTCGCCGGATGAAACCGGCTGGCACACCGGATAGCCCAGCAGGTGCAGGCTTTGTTTTAACAGCAGCGCGGTGAGCGCCTCATCTTCAACAATGAGAATTTTGGGTTGCGGCATTACACTCGCTCCTGGTACAAGTCGTCGCGGAAATGGATTTGGCATTTTACGCCGTTTTTGGTGGTAAAAACTACTTGTCCCTGAAGCTGGTATTCGGCAATAGCCAGAGCGGTGGGCAGCCCAAAAGTGCCGGTGTTGCGTAAATCAAACCCGGCGGGAACGCCCACGCCGTTATCGGCCACCTCCAGATTGATTTCGCCCTGGGCGGTGCGGTGGAGATTAATCTGGATTTCACCGGCGCGTTTGTCGGGAAAAGCGTGTTCCATCGCGTTGGAGATGAGTTCATTTAAAACCAGCCCGCACGGAATGGCGGTGTCTATCAGGGTTGAAATGGGTTCCAGGTTGAGCGACAGGGTTATTTTGTTGGGTTTTACCCGGTAGGTGGCCAACAGTAGTTTGGCCAAATCGGCAATGTAACTGTCCAGGCTGATGCTCGACAGGTTTTGCGATTGGTACAGTTTTTCGTGCACCATGGCCATAGACAGAATGCGGGTTTGAATTTCTTGAAATATTTTGTGAACCTGCGAGTTATTAACGGTACGCGCCCGCAACGACAGCATGGAGGTGATTACCTGCATGTTGTTTTTGGTGCGGTGGTACAACTCGCGCAGCAGTTGCTCTTTTTCTTGCAGCGAGGCCCGTAATTGTTGTTCGGTCCGTTGGCGTTCGGTGATGTCGGTTAAAAATGAGTAATAATATTGCGGCTGGCCTTGCTCATCGCGCGCCAGATGCACAAAAAGCTCAATGGGTATCCGCAAGCCGTCTTTGCGGATGTATTCTTTTTGGTAGCGCACCGGCTGCCCGGTGCGCTGTAATTCGGCCAGTTGAGCTTGTTCGGCGGGCAGCCATTCCGGCGGGGTGAGGCTCCGCGCCCAGTCTATGTTGGTCAATTCTTCCCGGCTGTAGCCGGTCAGCTTTAAAAAAGCGGTGTTGAATATGCCTACCCGCCCGTCGAGGTACCCAATGGCAAACGGCTGGGATGAGTTTTCTAGTAAATTGGCCAGAAAAGCGGCCTTTTCCTGGCTTTCTTGCAACGCCGCTTCGATTCTTTTGCGTTCGGTAATATCCTGAATAACCCCCACAATGCGCTCCGGGTTGGCCTGGTCATCCAGTTGTAATTCGGCCACGGAGGTGATTATGCGGGGCGGGCTGCCATCGGCCGGGTTGATGACAAATTCCAGGTTGTAGGGTTTTAACTCGGTGATTAAATCCACCAACGCCTGGTGTACCATCTCCCGTTCGGGGATGCAGGCTTCTATCTGGTCAATGGGAAGTTGGCCGGTGGATGGCTCCATCCCGTAAATCCTAAAACCCTCCTCGGAACCCCAAATATAGCCGGTTTTTAAATCATATTCCCAACTGCCCACATGCCCCACCGCCTGCGCCCGGTTGAGCCGATCCTGGTTTAGCCGGATTTCCAGTTCTACCCGTTTTTGCTCGGTAATGTCGGTTAAAATGCAGTGGGTTTGCTTAAATTCGCCTTTTTCGTTGTGCCCAATCCGGCCATCAAAGGCCATAATCACCGCTGTGCCATCTTTGTGGCGCATTTCAAACTCGGTGTGAATGGAACCCACGGATTTGAAATAGGGAAACCGCTGCCGAAAGGCTTCAACCTGATGCGGGGCAATAAAATCGCCAAACCAGCGCCCTCGCACTTCCTGGGGAGAATAGCCCAGCGCCTCGGACCAGGCCTGGTTAACTTCGATGAAGCAGCCGTTGGTATCGAGCGATTGGTAGCCCAACGGCGAGCGCTCGTACAGTTGCCGGTAGCGTTCTTCACTTTCACGCAACGCAATCACGGCCTTTTCTCGTTCGGCGCGGGCGCGCAGGGTTACAAGGCCAAAGGTCAGGTCGTTGGCCAATTCGGTGAGTAGTTCTACTTCCGGCGGGTCAAAAACATCGGTTTCGGCGGAGTAGATGGCCAACTGGCCTATCATCTGGGCGTTGTCAACCAAAGGCAGGGCGATGCTGGCGGCGTAACCGCGCCGCATGGCCTCATCCCGCCAGGGCGCAAAGTTGGGGTCGGTGGCAAGGTTTCGGGCAATACTGGGCCGCCCGGTGCGAACAGCGGTGCCGCTTGGCCCGCGTCCCCGGTCGGTGGTGGCCCAGGTTATTTTTAACAGGGCCAGGTAGCCGTCTTCAAAACCGGCGTGGGCTACCGGCTCAATTTGCCTGGACTCATCGTAGTGAGCAAACCCTACCCAGGCCATCCGGTAGCCGCCCACTTCTACAATAATCTGGCAAATGTTGTTCAGTAGATTGGTTTCGTTGGCCGCCCGGATAAGAATTTGGTTACAATCGCTGAGCATTCTGAGGGCGCGGTTAGCCCGCCGGAGTTCGGCTTCGGTAGAAAGTGATGGTTGGGGGGTGTTTTCTGGTAACGACTCAATGGACGAGGGGACGGGGTGCGCCTCAAGGTTATGGTTTTGCGGTTGATCGGTCATAGCAACAACTCTTTGAGTCACTTTATTGTATTTTGGCCAGGCCAGAATATGCAACAGATGAGGATTTGGTGTTAAAACAGGTTTGGAACAACAAAGTGCAAAAAACTATAGCGCTTAACGCCAGCGCCAACCAACTAATTATATTCTAATTTAACGGGTAAAGCCAGTGGTAAGTTTTGGCTGTGGTGAAATTGAGTCAAATTTTGGGTGTTTTCCGGCCAAATGTGGTATTCGCTTAAAAACTGTCAGATGACCAGCCCTGGATTGCAAAAACCTTATAAAAACCGCAAAGACGCCAAGCCACCGGTAAATTCCTGGCGCTTTACGTCTTTGCGGTATAAACTCCATCCATCTGCTAAAAAATCCCCGGTTGTGAGGGGGAGCAAAACCTAATCGTTGTTTTCGGGGCGGCCCGATGGCCAGGTTTGGTTGTGGATGGGCTGTAAAATCTTTAACACGCCGGCCAGTAATTCCTGGTCAATGGGCGTTTCCAGCCATTTAATGTTGTGTTCAATGTTTTCGGCGCTGGCGGTGCCTACCAGTGTGGTGGCAAAGTCCGGGTTAGCCAGGCTAAACTGAATGGCCAACTGAGCAATGTCAACACCGTGGCCGGCGCAATATTCGGCGGCCTGGGCGCACGCCTGTTTGATTTTATTGGCGGCGGGGTGCCAGTCCGGGCCGCCTTTTTGGGTGAGCAGCCCCATGCCCAACGGCGAGGCGTTAATAATGCCAATGTTTTTGGCCTGCAAGTAGGGCGCCAAATCGGCCAGCCCGGTGTCGTTCAACTCGTAGCGGCAGTAGGAAAGAATAGTGTCAATCTCCGCCCGGTCGGCCACGTAAGTGAAGATTTTTAGCGGCAGGCCGGTAATGCCCACAAATCTTACTTTGCCCTGTTCCTGTAACCGGCGCAGCGCCGGAATGGTTTCTTCCACAATTTGATCCAGCGAGCCAAATTCAATATCGTGGCACTGAATCACGTCAATCACGTCAACGCCCAGCCGGGCCAAACTCTCATCCACGCTGGCGGTTACGCGCCGGGCCGAAAAATCAAAATCTTCCATTTTGTAGCCGTACCGGCCCACTTTGGTGGCCAAAAAATATTTGTCGCGGGGCACGCCTTTTAGGGCTTTGCCCAGTACCGTTTCGGCCACAGTCAGCCCGTAAAACGGCGACACATCAATAAAATTGATGCCCAAATCAAGGGCGGCGTGCACGGCGCGAATGCCGTCGGCCTCTGTTACCCGCCGAAAGACGCTGCCCAGCGACGATGCGCCGTAACTCAACACCGATACCTTTAGCCCGGTTTTGCCCAAAACTCTGTATTCCATAGTTTCACCTCAAGGAAATAATAATTGAATATGGTAACGTTACCACACGTTTTTACGATGATAACATAGTTGACCGCCGCTGTCAATCGCATTTGTCGCCTTATTTTTAGCCAATAACCCCATTTGGGGCGATGGTATTGGTCATATTTTAAAAGATAAAATATAATGATGTTACCGTTACCATATAGCGGGTAAATTTTTCTGCCGGGATAAACTTATGCCAACCATTCGGGATGTGGCCAAACGGGCCGGAGTTGCCCCCATCACGGTATCGCGGGTCATTAACAATTCGGGATACGTGCGGGCGGCTACCCGGGCCAAAGTTGAGGCCGTTATTGCCGAACTGCAATTTGTGCCCAACTCGCTGGCCCGCAGTTTGCGGTTTAAACAAACCAAAACCATCGCCCTGGTGTTAACCGATATTACCAATCCATTTTGGACCACCGTGGCGCGAGGTGTGGAGGACGCCGCCAGCGCCGCCGGTTTTAATATGTTTTTGTGCAACACCGACGAAGCCGAAGCCAAACAAATCCGTTACCTCAATGTGCTGCTGGAAAAACGGGTGGATGGTATTTTGCTGGTGCCGGCCCGGAGCGCCGCCGAACCGATTGAACTCATCCGGCAGCAGGGCGTGCCGGTGGTGCTGCTGGATCGGCGGGTGCCTGGCGTGCCGGTTGATGTGGTGCGGGGCGATTCCGAGGCCGGGGCGTACCAGCTTACCCAATTGCTGCTGGGCCAGGGCCACCGCCGGATTGCGCTGCTGTCCGGTTCGCGCGATGTGTCCATTACGGTTGAGCGGCAGGCCGGCTACCGGCGGGCCTTTGCCGAAACCGGTGTCGCGCCGCCCGCCGAACTGATGTATTACGGCGCGTTCACTCAGGCCGCCGGTTATGAGATGATGCAGCAGGTGTTCAACACCATGCCGTGGCCCACGGCGGTATTGGCCGCCAATAATTTTATTGCGCTGGGCGCTTTTCGGGCGCTACGCGATTTAGGCTTGCGCGTGCCGGAGGATATGAGTTTGGTGGCTTTTGATGATTTGCCTTCGGCGTTGGTGTTTGACCCGTTTTTAACGGTGGCGGCGCAACCGGCCTACCACATGGGGCAGCAAGCCACGCAACTGCTGTTGGCCCGGCTGGATGGCGTTGCCCCCGCCGGTGTTCAGGAGATTGTGTTGCCCACCGAATTGATTGTGCGGCGGTCGAGCGGCCCGCCCCGCAAATAACCGGTGTGATAAATATCGTAATTCTGGTTGCCTGATAGTTTTTAACGCGAATAGCGCGAATGTTGCGATAAAATTCCTTGAAAAATTCGTGCTATTCGTCCAATTCGGGTTATTCGCATTAAGAATTTGCGGTTTTATGCCGGCAGTTAATCCACAATTCGCTATTCACCATTCGCTATTTTACAGGAGTTTGCCCCATGACTTTGACCGTTGTTGATAGCCATATCCATTTTTGGAACCCCGCCCACCTGCGCTACGATTGGCTGGCGGACGTTCCCGCCATTAATAAAGCTTTTTTGCCCGCCGATTTGCTGGCGCAGGCAGAGGCCATCAATCTTGAAAAAATTGTATTTGTGCAGGCCGATTGCCGGGCCGAACAAAGCCTGCCGGAAGTGGCGTGGGTAACGGAATTGGCGCAAACAGAGCCGCGAATTGGCGGCATTGTGGCGTTTTCCCCGCTGGAACAGGGCGAGGCTGCCCGCCCGCATCTGGCGGCGCTGGCCGGTTTTCCGCTGGTTAAAGGCGTGCGGCGGCTAATTCAATCCGAAGGGCCGGGCTTTTGCCTTAAGCCGGAGTTTGTGCGCGGCGTGCAACTGTTGCCGGAATACGGCTTTAGTTTTGATATTTGCGTTTTTCACCACCAATTGGGCGATGTGTTGCAACTGGTGGCGCAATGCCCCGGCGTGGCCTTTGTGCTGGATCACCTGGGCAAGCCAGGCGTTAAAGCCGGGTTGCTGGAGCCGTGGCGGGCGCAAATCAGCCGGCTGGCGGCTTTTCCCAATGTAAGCTGCAAGCTCTCCGGGCTGGTGACGGAAGCCGATACGGCTAACTGGACGCCGGCGGAGTTGCAGCCGTATATTGAACACGTGCTCGCGGCGTTTGACCCCGACCGGGTAATGTACGGCGGCGATTGGCCGGTGTCGCTGCTGGCCACCACGTACCAGGGCTGGATTGACACGCTGGCGGCGGCCACGGCGCACCTGGCGGCGGAAGATCGCCACAAATTGTTTATAGCCAACGCCCGCCAATTTTACCGGCTGGCCTAAAACAAAAAAGGCGACGCGGTTAGCGTCGCCTTTTTAATTAGGCGGCTACAGCGTGACGCCGCCCTTGAGAATGGCAATCTCTTTAAAGTTGTTTTTCTCGTTGTTGGTAAGTTCGCCGTTGGCCACGCGCACCACGTAATCCACCAGTTCGGCCAAAAGCTCCGGCATTTCCTTGTCTTCTACCAGCGAACCGGCGTTAAAATCAATCCAGCGCGGTTTGTTTTGGTACAGTTCGGTGTTGGTAGAAATTTTTACAGTGGGCACAAAGCCGCCGTAGGGCGTGCCGCGTCCGGTGGTGAACAGCACCATGTGGCAGCCCGCCGCCGCCAGCGCGGTGGTCGCCACCAGATCGTTGCCGGGGGCGCTCACCAAATTCAGCCCCGGCTGCCGGATGAGTTCGCCGTATTTTAGCACATCCACCACCGCCGAACGGCCCGATTTTTGGGTGCAGCCCAGCGATTTGTCCTCCAGCGTGGTGATGCCGCCTTTTTTGTTGCCCGGCGACGGGTTTTCGTAGATTTGCTGGTTGTGGCGGATAAAGTATTCCTTGAAATCATTAATCAGGTGAACGGTTTTTTCAAAAACAGCCGGGCCGGCGCAGCGTTCCATCAGCAACGTTTCCGCGCCGAACATTTCCGGCACTTCGGTCAGCACCGAGGTGCCGCCGTGGGCAATTAGATAATCTGATAATTCACCTAACAAAGGATTAGCGGTAATGCCGGATAGCCCGTCGGAGCCGCCGCATTCCATGCCCAGCCGCAACTCGCTGATGCCGGCTTCTTCGCGCCGGTCGCGCTGCATCATCGCGTACAATTCGGTGAGCACCTGCACCCCGGCCTCAATTTCATCGCCCACCAGTTGCGTTACCAAAAAACGCACCCGCTCCGGGTCGTACTCGCCCAGTGTGGCCCTGAACTCATCCACCTGATTGTTTTCACAGCCCAGCCCCAGCACCAGCACGCCGCCGGCGTTGGGGTGCTTGACCACGTTTTGCAGGATGGCGCGGGTGTTCAGGTGGTCGTCGCCCAGTTGCGAACAGCCATACGGGTGCTTGAGCACGTTAAAGCCGTCGCCGGTTAAAATACCGGCCCGGCGTTTGAACTCCTGCATAATCAACTCGCCAATGCCGTTAACGCAGCCCACGGTGGGCACAATCCACAACTCGTTGCGAATGCCCACCGCGCCGTTTTTGCGCCGGTATACCTGCACCGGGCGCGGCGGCAGGTTGACGGTGTAATTTTCCAGGCGCGGGTTAAAGGTGTAGCTGTTCAGTTGGCCCAGGTTGGTTTGGGTGTTGTGGGTGTGCACATGCTGGCCCGGCGCAATCGGCTGGACGGCGTGGCCAATGGGCAGCCCGTATTTGATGATGTTTTCTCCGGCGGCAATAGCCCGCAGCGCGATTTTGTGGCCGCGGCCAACGGCTTCGGCCAAAGTGATGCGCTCGCCGTCTTGCTCAAACCGGTAGCCCGGCGGCAAATCCGCCAGCGCGATGACCACGTTATCTTTGGGATTGATTTTGATAAAGTCTTTCATTTTACAAAACCTCGTTAAGGGCGGCGGCCATGCCGTGGGTTTCAATCCGGTAAAGGTAATCGGCCACCAGTTCCGGCAGGCCGGCTACCTGGCGCAAATCGGTTTCCCACAGGCGCTCGTTGCCCAGCACCACCGCCACGATTTTTGCCGCTCCGGCGCGAGTGCCATCGTAATTGGCCCACAGTTCGCGGTACATCTCTAAAATGTAGTCATCATCCTTCAATTCGATGGGCAGACCGGCGTGGTCGCCTTTGTAAAAGCGCAGCAGCGCCGCCAGCGAAAATACCAGCCTGCGGGGTAGCGTTTGGTATTTGTTTTGATAGTTTAACACCTGCGGCAAAATCCGGGTGCGATATTTAGCCATTGAGTTCAGGGCGATGGCGGTGAGCTGGTGGTGAATGTACGGGTTGCGGAAGCGGTCAATCACGGCATCGGCAAATTCAAGCAACTCGGCGCGGTCCATGTCCAGCGCGGGGATGATTTCGGTGTAGATGGCCTCATGCACAAAACGGCTCAGCACCGGGTGTTCTACCGTTTCTTTAACGGTTTCCAGGCCGCACAGGTAAGCCACCGGCACCATAGCGGTGTGCGCTCCGTTTAAAATGCCCACTTTGCGGGTTTTGTAGGGTTTAATGTCGTCTACAATTTTTATGTTCAGCCCGGTTTCTTTGATGCGCAATTCGGTTTCCAGCCACTTTGGCCCCTGAATCACAAACAGGTAAAAGTATTCGGCGGCCACCACAAAACGATCTTCGTAGCCCAGTTCGCGGGTGAGGGCGTCTATTTCGTGGGCCGGGTAGCCAGGCACAATCCGGTCAACCAGGGTAGTGCAGAACAGGTTGGCGGTTTCTACCCAGCGTTTAAAACCGCCGCCCAACTGCCACAAATCGGCGTATTGCAGCACGGCGTCCCGCAGCGCATCGCCGTTGTCGTCAATCAACTCGCACGGAATAATGATGAAGCCGCGCCGGTCATCGCCTTGAAAATGGATAAATCGTTCGTGTAGTAGCCGGGCCAGTTTGCCGGGAAAAGTGTGCGGCGGGTTGGCATCAAATTGGTCGGCGGGGTCAAACACAATGCCGGCTTCGGTGGTGTTGGAGATTATGTAGCGGAACGTTTCGCCTTTGGCCAGTTCAAGAAACTGCTCAAATTCACGGTACACATTTAACTCGCGGTTAACCGAGGTGATGGTGCGGTACTCTTTGGCTACGGTGTATTTGCCTTTTAGCCCGCGCGTAACCACGGTGTACACTCCATCCTGGCTGTTAAGCGACGGCGGAAAATCGGTGTTGAGCGGGCGCACTACCACCACGCCGGCATCAAAATTGGTTTTTTCATTGATGATGTCCAGTTGCCAATCTATAAAGGCCCGCAAAAAGTTGCCTTCGCCAAATTGAATTACCCGCTCGGTGTATTTTTGGCCGCCATTTACGGCAGTGCGGTTGGGTTGCATGGTTCGCTCCTGCTAAAAAAACGGCGGCGGACTGAAGTTGCGCCCGCCACCGCATTGTGGTTTCTGTTGATGGATTAGCCCGGTTTTGCCTTACCGCTGCACCCGGCCCGAGGCGTCGCCGCGCATCAGGTTTTTCACTTCGTCCAGCGTGGCTAGGTTCATGTCGCCGCCAATCGAATGCTTTAGGCACGAGGCCGCCACGCCAAACTCCAGCGCGTCGGCGGCGGGCAGGCCGGTGTGCAGGCCGTAAATCAGCCCGGCGGCAAAGGCATCGCCGCCGCCCACCCGGTCTACAATATCGGTGATGTCGTAGCGGCGGCTTACCCAAAACTCGCGGCCATTGTACAGGCAGGCCGACCAGCCGTTGTGGTCGGCGCTGTAGCTTTGGCGCAGGGTGATGGCCTGGTATTTAAGGTTGGGAAAAGTAGCCAGCATCTTTTTGGCCAGCGCCTCGTAGCGGCGGGTGTCCAGTTCGCCGCTGGTTACGGCCCGCTCCCAGTCGCCCTCACTCAAACTTACCCCCAACGAAAGCTGGCAATCTTCTTCGTTGGCAATGCCCACATCCACAAAATTAACCAGTTCGCGCATTACCGCCGGAGCCGGCTGGCCGTATTTCCACAAATTTTTACGGAAGTTGTAGTCGCAACTCACGGTAATGCCGCGCTCGCGGGCCGCCTTCACCGCCGCCAACGACAATTCCGCCGCTGTGGCGCTAATGGCCGGGGTGATGCCGGTAATGTGAAACCAGCCGGCCCCGGCAAAAATGGCGTCCCAATTAAAACTGGCGGCGGTAGCAGTTGAAATCGAGGCCAGCGCGCGGTCATACACCACCTTCGATGGGCGCTGGTTGGCCCCGTTTTCTAAAAAATAGATGCCCATGCGTTCGCCGCTGCGCTGAATAAAATCGGTGTTAACGCCGTAGCCGCGCAAAAATCGGAGGCAGGCCTCGGCGATGGGATTTTTAGGCAGCGCGGTCACAAAGGCTACATCCAGCCCAAAAATAGCCAGCGAAATGGCCACGTTGCCTTCGCCGCCGCCAAAAGTGGCTTCCAGCACCGGCGATTGGAAAAAGCGTTCAAAGCCGGGCGGCTTTAAGCGCAGCATAATTTCACCCAGGGTTACAATTCGGCCAGTCATTGTGTTTGCTCCTTTAAATAACGAGTTACGAGCTACGAATTACGAAATCAGCCATTAGCTGGCGTTCTGGTTTGAGCCACAATCTGCACGGCGGCGCGAGTTAGCTCGGTAATTTGGCTAAACTCACCGTTAGATAGCATTTGCGGTGTCACCATCCAACTGCCGCCGCAGGCATGCACCATTGGCAGGCGCAGGTAATCAGCCAGATTTTTGGCGCTGATACCGCCGGTGGGGATGAATTTTACCCCGCCATACGGCGCGGCAATGGCCTTAAGCAGGTTAATACCACCGGCGGCCTCGGCGGGGAAGAATTTTAACACCGTTAGCCCCTTTTTCAGCGCCAGCGCCACTTCGGTGGGGGTGATAACGCCGGGGGTAACGGGGGTGTGGTGGGCCAAACACCAATCCACAATTTCGGGGTCAAATCCCGGTGAAACAATAAATTTGGCTCCGGCCCAAACGGCCTGTTCGGCCTGTTCCACCGTGAGTACGGTGCCCGCGCCCACCAGCAGTTCCGGGCAGTGCGCCGTTAGCAGCCGGATGGCGTCTGCTGCTGCCGCCGTGCGAAACGTGATTTCGGCGCAGGGCAGGCCGCCGGCCAGCAGTGCCCGGCCCAGTTGCGGCGCGTCTTCGGCCCGGTTAATGGCTACCACCGGCAACAAGCCCAATTGACCCAATTGTTGGAGTGTTTCGTTCATTTTTTATCCTTTTTAGGCGGGAAGATTCAATATTTATGCTGTCAAGCTGTCTGACAACTTTGTGATAAAGTGTAACATGGCTTGAATGACTTGTCAAGCTGTTTGACAGGTTGACAAGTGCAAAAACCTGTTTTATAATTACGCCAGTTTGGGGCTGAAAGGAAAAGATGATGGTACTTACGGCGCTGCCTCGTTCAACGTTGCCGGATCAGATTGCCAGCAAGTTGCTGGAACACATGGTGGCCGAAAATTTACAACCCGGCGATTTGTTGCCGTCGGAAATTAAATTGGCCGATGATTTTGGCGTAAGCCGCCCGGTGGTGCGCGAGGCGTTGCGCTCGCTGGCGGCGCAGGGGGCCATCGAGGTGGTAAGCGGTAAAGGGGCCATTGTGCGCCCGGTTGACGACCGGCTGTTGCGCCTTTTCTTTCAACGCGCCATTGATGTCGGACACGGCTCGCACCTGGAATTGATGGAAATTCGCAAACCGCTTGAGGTGCAGAGCGCCGTGTTGGCGGCCCAGCGCCATACCCCGGCGGACGCCGCCACAATTCTGGCCACCGTGACCGCAATGAATTGTCAGTTGGATAATCTGAATAATTACGCCGGGCTTGATGTGGAGTTCCATTTGCAGGTGGCGGCGGCGGCGCACAACCGGCTGCTGTATCATTTAATCAGTTCAATCCGCAACTCGCTGCGAGAGGTGGTGCTGGCGGGGCTGCAACGCCGGGAGCGCCGGGAGCAGTTAGAACGCATTCAGGCGGTGCATCAGGCCATTGCCGGCGCTATTGATTGCGGCGATGCCGCCGCTGCCGCCGCCAATATGACAATCCATTTTGATGAAGCGTTGGAGTTTTTTACCGGCGCTAACTAACGCGGTGTTTACCAGTCGGGGGCAAATTGCCCCCGACTTTTTTTGCGAGGATTTTTTACCGGCGCATATTCCAGATGCCGGCCCCAACCAGCCCCAGCAGCACCACCACCGAGGCGACGACAATCAAAACTGAGTTGCCGGTTTTCTCCAGAATGCCGCCACTGGGCGGAATGATTTGCGTGGCCGGGCTGATGGTGGTGGTTTGCGTGGCTACCTGAATCACCGCCGCCGGTTGAACCGGGGCTTTAACGGATGTTACCGTAACCGGCACCAGCGAAACGCAATCAATGGTAAAAACGGCGGTGCGCCAGTTGGCCCATTTGCGCCAGCCATCAATAAAAACGGTTAATTTATTGGAACGCGCTCGTACCGTTGTTTCAAAATCCTGAATGGTGGCGAGGTCTTTCTCGTTGGCGGTGGTTTTAAATTCCAGCCGTTCTTCCTTAAACTCAACCACGTGGCGGTCTTCCAGCGGGATGACCTGCCAATCGGTGCCGCCGTTGGTATCAAAAAACACTTCGATGGTGTGGTTTTGGGCCTGAATAGGCGCTTTGGGGTCGGTGGATTGCAGGGTGTGCGCGCCATCCTGAATTTGAATAGTGCCGCTCATTGAAAAGCGATAATCGCGGCCCGGCACTACATCCACGGTTTGGTAAATGCCCAGCCGCATGTCCGGCTCATCGCTGGTTTGGATAAAAAACGCCGCCGAGTTTGAGGGGGGAACGTACACCACACCGGGAATCGGCCCAAACGGCGAATTTTCTTCGGCGGGCTGGTTGGCAATCTTCTCCCCAATTTTGTCGTCGCGGCAAATCAGGCCAAAACCGGGGTTGTTATCAATGGTAACTTTGCCGTAGGTGTTGCTTTTGTACCATTTCCAGCCGATGGGGATGTTGCCCACGTTGCGGGCTTCAAAACCCAGTTCTGGCACCTGATAAAAGCCGTATTCAAAATTGCCGTTGCCCACCAGATTTTTGGTGTCATCTCCCGCCGCAAGTTTGGTGGCTACATTTTGAACAGGCGCTTCGCTGGCCGGGTTGTTTTCGTAGGCGGTTGTTTCGCAGGCTAGCCCGTTGTTGTTGGTGTCCAGATCGTACACGTCATAGCCGGCGCTGACCAAACAGGCATCCAGACAAGCCTGAGCTTGCTTGGCGCCGGCAAAATCTCGGCAATTGAGCGTGTCTTTGGGGGCGCAAGTGCAGGCTTTGGCCTGCAACTGCGCCGGTTTTACGGTTTGATCGTTGCCAACCGGCCCGGCGGCCTTAACCATGATCGTCCCGCCGGTAAAAATTAACGCCGTTATCAATAAAATCAGGCTTACCGAACTCAGTTTTTTCAGCACTTCCATTGGCTTCACCCCGCCCCGCTCCAAAGTATCAGTTCTACATAATGTGATTATACCAGTTTTTTGCAAAAAATAAACCGGCGCGGCTCAATTTCAGGCCGAGGCCAGAGCTTGGGCGATTTGTTCGGCGCGGGCCAAATCCGCAAACAACACAGAATCGAGTTGTACTGCCATTGCGCCTGCCGTTAAAAAAGCCTGCGCGTCGGCCAGTGAATGAATGCCGCCGCTGCCCACAATGGGCAGGTTAAAATTGCGCCCAAAAAACTCAATTTGGGGCAGGATGAGCGGGTGTAGCGCCGGACCAAAAAATTGGCCGTGCAACATGGTTAGGGCGGTGCGGGTAATTTGAGCCGCCCCGGGTGGCGGCATGCTCACCACCAGCGCATCCGCGCCGGCTTCAACCGCCGCTGCCGCCACCTCAACAACGGCCATAAACGGAATTTTTACCAGCAGCGGCAGTTCGGCGGCCTCGCGGATGGCGGTTGTCCAATCAAATACCTCGTCCGGCAGAGCGTCGGCGGGCAGCCCCAACTCAAACGCGGCCATGCCGGCGGCGCTGGTTAACGCCGCGGCGGTGCGCCCCAGCGAGCGTGGTTCGGCGGCGGGCAGATGGGCCATCACCGGGCAGCCCAGCCGCGCCCAAATGGCGCGGTATCGCTGTAACACTTTTTTTACGCCGGGATTCTGTTGCCCGGTGTTGAGGATAAATCCGCCGCCGGTTTCGGCGGCCCGTGGCGGCGGCGTGCCGCGCTCCGGTGCTAATGTGATTGGCCCGGTGACTATCGCGCCGAATAACGCCGGGTTAAGCCAGCGCAAGTAGGCGTTGCCATAGCCGCCAAAGCCGGCGGCTATCATCACCGGTGAGGCCAAACTGAGGCCGGTTTTGTGGTGCGGAGCCAGTTCGATCACCGTTACACCTCAATTTCTGCCAAATCGAAAACCGGGCCATCGGTACAGGCCAGTTTTGGCCCGGCAGTGGTGTTCACGGCGCAGCCCCAGCAAGCCCCCACGCCGCATGGCCACAGCGGGCCGGTAACAAGCGCCTGCAAATAGCCCGGCGATATTCCCAGCCGGGCCAGCGCGGTCTGTTGTTTGAGGGTGCGGTACAACTCGGCTGAACCGACCGCGCAAACGGCATCAGCCCAACGCAGCAGGTTGGGTAGCAAATCGCTCACCGGGCCGCGATGGCCGTGCGAGCCGTCGCGGGTGGCTGCCGCAAATTCAACCTCGGCGGGCAGGTTGGCCGCCGGGTACAGTTCCACCGCCCGTTTTGCGCCATGAGCCAGCGTTACGGCCCGGCCCGCCGCCAGCGCCAGCGTCATTTGGTAAAGCAGCGGGCTTAAAAGCCGGTTATCGCTGACCAGTAGCAGGTTTTGCGCCTGCTCCGGCAGTGAAAAGCCCGTTCCCAACGGTCCCTGCAATTCCAGCGGGTCGCCGGGCTGCCGCGACACTAGCCACAGCAAGCCGGGGTCGGTGGTGGGGGATAGCAGCAGCGTGAAAAAATCTCCGGCATGTTGGGGCAGAATAACTCGTGGCAGGTAGCCGGCGCTGCAACGCGCCAGAAAAAATTGTCCCGGCCCAAACTGAAATTCACTTTTGGCAATAGAAAAGGTCAACTGCCACCAGGCCGGGGCAATCGCTTTGCGTTCAACGCAGGTGGCTTGTAAAAATTGAAACATATTCGCGTAGCCAAAATAAGCTATAATTTTTCCACCAAACCAACCAAAGCAGCTAACTGCTCAATAATCGCTGTTGGTTCTGCTTGGGGTTGGGAATCAGTTTTAAACGACGTTGCCGTTGTTACCAGAATGCCGGTCATGCCAGCGGCCTGAGCGCCCAAAATGTCGGCATTTAAAGTATCACCCACCACGGCTATTTCGGCAGGGGGCAACCCCCAGCGATCGGCAATCAATCGGAGCGGTTCGGGCCGGGGTTTGCGCCAGCCTAATCCCGCCGAACTGAACACCGGCGCTAACCACGGGCGCAGTTTGCTCCGGTTGACCACCCGTTGTACCAGCGGATCATCCGGGGCGTTTGAGTACAACCCCAGCCGGTAGCCTTTGGCGCTGAGTTGCTTCAGCGTGGTAATGGCATCCGGGAACGGTTGCCACAGCGCTTCTTCCGGCTCAAAAAAAATCTTGAGCGCGGCTTCGGTCCCGGCGGTGGCTGCCGGAGGCGCTCCGAGTTGCGCCAGCGCCCGGAGCAGGTCAACCTGGGCCAGCACCTCGGTTTGTGTCTCATCGGCCTGCCGGCGATCGGCGGTAAACTCGGCCAAAAAAGTTTCGGCCAGCAGTACCGCATCCAGCTTGATATGTTTCTTTTTTACATACCAATCGGCCAGCGCCGCCGCGCCCCGGCGATGGGTTTCCAGCCAATCACCGGTAAATTGCACTAACGTACCGCATAAATCAAAAATGATGCCTTTAATCAATCGGTTATCCTCTTTTTGAATGCTCAAATTGTGGCTCAAAAGCCGGGCAAATTATAACATAAACTGTAAACATCAGCCCATTTTGGCGACAATTTGCAGTTTGGGGGGAATAGCGGTAAGATGCAACCACCGCATTCAACGCCGGAGACACCTCTCCGGTTTTTTATTAATTGGGGAGAAAGAAAATGGCTGATCTGCAACAACTGTTGGCCCAACCGGGAATTATTATTATGGATGGCGCTACCGGGACTCAGCTTCAAAAATTGGGGCTGCCGGTAGGCATGTCGCCCGAATTGTGGAATTTGCAAAACCCCGCCGCTGTTCAGCAACACCATCAGGCGTATGTTGAGGCCGGTTCTGCCGCAATTTTAACCAACACCTTTGGCGGCACGCGTCTCCGGCTGGAACAGGAACACGCCGGCGACCAGACTCACCCAATTAATGTGGCGGCGGCGCAACTGGCGCGGGCTGCCGCCGGCAATTCGGTGTTGGTGCTGGGGTCAATGGGGCCAACCGGCGCGCTGCTGGAACCGTTTGGCCCGCTCACTTACGCGCAGGCCGTGGCTTACTTTGCCGAGCAAGCCACCGGGCTGGCTGCCGGTGGGGTTGACGGCTTGCACATTGAAACCTTTAGCGATTTGCAGGAGGCCAAAGCCGCCATCGAAGGCGCGCGGCAGGCCACCCGCTTGCCGGTAACTGTAACCATGAGTTTTGATTCGCATGGGCGCACGTTGATGGGCGTTAAACCCGAAGACGCGGTAAAATTTTTGCTAAACCTGGAGGTGCTGGCCGTTGGCGTGAATTGTGGCCGCACCCTCAGCGAAAATTTGGTGGCCATTACCGCTATGCGGGCCACCGCGCCCGCCGCCACGTTGATTGCCAAACCTAACGCCGGTTTGCCGCAAGTTGAAGCCGGCGGCGACCTGATTTACCAGGTTACTCCCGCCGATATGGCCGAGTACGCGCTCAAATTCAAAGAACAAAACGTAAAAATGTTCGGGGGTTGCTGCGGCAGCACTCCGGCGCATATTGCCGCCCTCAAACAGGCGTTAACTGAAATACAATAAGGATTGAGTAATGAAACTTTCTGTGGTTATTCCTTGTTACAACGAAATCAATACCATTGCCACCATCATCGAAAAAGTGCTCAATGTTGATTTGCCCCTGGAACGGGAACTGGTGATTGTTGATGACTGCTCCAAAGATGGCACCAGAGATTATTTAAACAGCCTCAAAGACCAGGATGGATTCAAAATTGTTTTCCACGAGGTGAACAAAGGCAAAGGCGCGGCGTTGCGCACCGGTTTTGCCAACGCCACCGGCGACCTGATCCTTATTCAGGATGCCGACCTTGAGTACGACCCCGACGAATATCCCAAATTGCTCAAACCCATCCTGGAAAACAAGGCCGATGTGGTGTACGGCTCCCGCTTTATTGGCGGCGATTCGCACCGGGTGTTGTATTTTTGGCATTCGCTGGGCAATCAGTGTTTAACCCTTCTTTCCAATGTTTTCACCGATCTTAACCTGACGGATATGGAAGTGTGTTACAAAGTTTTTAAGCGCAGCATCCTTAGCCGGATTACGTTGGAAGAAGACCGCTTTGGCTTTGAGCCGGAATTTACCGCCAAAATTGCCTGCCTGGATTGCGTTATTTACGAGGTTGGCATCTCTTACTATGGCCGCACCTACGAAGAAGGCAAAAAAATAAACTGGCGCGATGGCGTTCGGGCGGTATACGTAATTCTAAAATACGGTTTGAACCGGCCCAAAGCCAAATAACAATTTTTTGACGGTCAGTAATCCTCGTGTTACAATACTTTCAATAACTTCTGAAAATTTCGGATTGAATGGACACCATCGAGCAAGTTAAAGAAAAATTCATTTTACATTGGGGTGAAATGGGGTCGTTGTGGGGGATTAACCGCACCATGGCCCAGGTTCACGCGCTCCTGTTCATCTCCGATGGGCCGCTTTCGGCCAACGAAATTATGGACGAACTGCAAATTAGCCGGGGCAACGTGAGCATGGCCCTGCGCGATTTGATTGCCTGGGGCATAGTCAGCCGCGTTCACCTTAAAGGTGAACGCCGCGAGCATTTCACCACCGAAAAAGACGTGTGGACAATGTTCCGCATGATTGCCCGCGAGCGCAAAAAACGCGAAGTTGACCCCACCATCACCGTGCTGCGCGACAGCGTTACCCAATTGAACGATCTCCCTCCCGGCGAAGGGCAGTACGAGCGCCAGCAGCTAAAAAACTTGCTCAGCTTCTTTGAAACCGGCGTGAACGTGTACGAAGACCTCGAAGCGCAAAACCCCAACAGCGTGTTACAACTGCTGGGAACGGCGCTACGGATAAAACGGTCGCTTTTGTCGTAAAACGCGCCGTTTTTTTATTTTTCAATGTTTCACTTTTTTCTAAAATTTGTGAAGTAAACCACGGGGGACAACTATGACCGCAAAATCTCAAACGGGGGTTACGCCGGGCCTGTTACAAAACGGGCAGTATTCTGGAACACTAGCCGTGTTGTTATATAATTGGCCCATTTTTGCAGGAATCATTGGGTTGGGCCTGGTAACGCTAACGGCGGGCGCTTTTTTGGCCGCACCGTGGGATTACCTGTTGGTTGGGGTTGGCATTATGGCGCTGCTGCTGGTGGTCAGCGTGAGTGTGGCTTCTTTTATAGTGTACGATTGGGGCCACACCCACGAATATGACCGCCTGTACGAACTGGGTCAACTGGCCAACGCCACCGTGGTGATTGACATAACCGCCGGAAAGCTGCGCGGCACCCGCGGGTTGTTGTCTCGCGTGAAAACGGGGCATTACTTCATTATAGATATTTTTGACCCGGCCAAAATGACCGACCAGGCCCTGCGCCGGGCCAGAGAAATGGAGCCGCCGCTTGAAGCCGACCGGCGGATTTACCGGCGCACGGCCTCGCCCAACCAGTTGCCCATTCCACACAACTGGGCCGATGCGGTGTATTGCAGCTTTAGCCTGCACGAGTTGCCATCCGCCAGCGACCGCGCCGCAATTTTTGCCGAATTTGCCCGGATTTTAAAGCCCGGTGGTCGCCTGTTAATGGCCGAGCATGGCCGCGATTGTTTTAATTTGTTGGCCTTTGGCCCCGGCGTGTTCAGTTATTTTTCGCCGGCGTGCTGGACCCGGCTGATTACCGACGCCGGTTTGGTGATTAAACACCACGAACGCTGGCGCGGTCTGGTTCACCTGTGGGTGGCCGAAAAGAAGCCCCGCTGAGTTGAAACCGTCTAAATCCGGCAGAATTCGCGGGCCAGTTGCGCCGCGCTGAGATGCACCATGGTGGGCCGCCCGTGCGGGCAGGTGCGCGGCGCGGTGGTTTTTTCCAACTGGCGCACCAGTTCGCGCATTTCCTCCACCGAAAGCACCTGTCCCCCTTTGATGGAAGCCCGTTTGCACACGGTGATGGCGATTTTTTCGTGAATTTCTTTGGCCAACGGCGCGGCTCCGTCCGTCATTTCGGCCAGAATATCCACCAACGCCTGGGCCGGATCGGTTTGTCCCAGAATTTCCGGCACCGCTCGAATCCGAAACGTGGCCCCGCCAAACGGCTCAAGCTCAAACCCAACCTCGGTCAGCAGGTGCAGTTCGGCTTCGGCCAGCGCCGCCGGCCCCGGAGCCAGTTCCACCAGCACCGGTTCCAGCAATTGCTGGCGCGGCACCGCCGCCCGCGCCCGCTGCGCGGCCAGTTTTTCATACAAAATGCGCTCGTGGGCCGCGTGCTGATCAATTAAATACAACCCGTCCGGCCCTTCGGCGATGATGTACATTTGTTGAATTTGGCCCACCACCCGCATTGGCGGCAGTTTGGCCGGCTCGATTTCAGCCGGAGGCAGATGGTACGCTTCGGCGGAAAGGGGCAGGGCGCGTTGGGCTTCAAACCCCAACTGGTTGTAAGCGCGACCGGACTGGCTAAACGCGCCTGTCCACGGCGCGTGGTCGCCGGCGTGGAGGTCAAAATTAACGGCGGGGGTTGGCGCAACGCCGCCCACCCCCGGCACCGGCGCGGCAGCAATCACCGCTTCGCGCACGGCTTTTTGCACCGCTTTGAACACCAGCCGGGGCGAGCGAAACTTAACCTCGGCTTTGGTGGGATGCACGTTCACATCCACCTCGGCGGGGTCAAGCTGAAGGTTGAGCACCGCCACCGGAAACCGGCCCACCGGTAGAAAGGTGTGGTACGCCTGCACCACCGCCTGCCCCAGCGCCCGATCCTGTATCCAACGGTGATTCACAAAGAAAACAAGCTGATCCCGCGCGCCCCGGTGCAGCGAGGTGGCCCCGGTGTAACCCGTCACCGTTACCGTTTCGCCCTCGTCGCCGGTTTCGGCCTGTTGCACCTCAAGTAACTGGCGGGCCGTGTCCAGCCCCAGCACCGCCGCCAGGGCATCGAACAAATCGCCATTGCCGTTGGACTGGAAGACCACCCGGCTTTCGTTTTGCAAAATAAAGCGGATGCGCGGGTAAGCCAGCGCGTAATACGACACAATCTGGTGGATGTGACCAGCCTCGGTGGCGGTGGCCTTGAGAAATTTGAGGCGGGCCGGCACATTGTAAAACAGGTTTTCCACGCTGATGCTGGTGCCGGCGGGCGATCCCGCCGCGCCTAACGCGGTTTGCTGGCCGCCTTCCAGCCGGATGCGGACGGCGGCGGGCTGGTGCGCCGGGCGCGATAGCAGCGTGAGGTGCGACACGGCGGCAATCGAGGCCAGCGCCTCACCGCGAAAGCCCAGCGTGGTCACGCGGCTCAAATCCTCAACGGTGGTGAGCTTGCTGGTGGCGTGGCGGGCAAAGGCCAGCGGCACTTCATCGGCGGGGATGCCGCTGCCGTCATCCAGCACCCGCACCAGCCGCTGACCGCCGGCCACAATTTCAACCCGGATGGTGCCCGCGCCGGCATCAATGGCGTTTTCCACCAGCTCTTTCACCACCGAGGCCGGGCGTTCCACCACCTCGCCGGCAGCAATTTTGGCCGCCACCTCCGGCGGCAGAATGTGAATACTCATTGAGATTTTACCTTGACTAAAAAGTTGTTAACCGCCGCCTCCAGTGAAATTTCACCGGCGATGGTAGCCTGCTGGTATTCGGTGGTCCACTGGTACAGCCGTGATTGCGCCGTGCGCAGCTCATCGAGCACCAGTTTGGCCAGCGGCCCGCCGCCGGGCCAAAAGCCGGTGGCGTAAAAATCCTGTTCGGCGCGGCAGTAATCGTATTTAAGGCGCACAATCCGGGCCGTCCGGCGACTCTGCCCCAACTCAATTTGGGCGTAACCGGCGCGCTGGTCGCCATCAAACGGCAACCCCACCGACCCGGCGTTGACCACCAGCGTTTGATCAATGGTGCGCCGCAACGGAATGTGGGTGTGACCGGCGCAAAACACCGCCGGCGGTGGCGCGATTTTTTGGCGCAGGTGTTCGTCGGTGGTGTGGCGGTAGATGCCGTTGCGGTTGCCCAACATTGAGGCGTGCACCACCCGCAGTTCGCTGCCACCGGGCAGGGGCAAATCCACCTGAAACGGCAACGCTTGCAACGCGGCAACATCGCCATTGAGCTGCTCGTAAGTCCAATCGGCAATGCGCCAAATCTCGGATTGCGCCCCGTTGGGCGGCGCGCAACTGATGACATAATCCTCGTGGTTGCCTTTTACGGCCAGCCAGCCCGCGGTTTGTTGTTTTTGCAGCACAAATTCCAGGCATTCGCGCGGGCGCGGGCCGCGATTGACAATATCACCGGCCACCACAACGGCGTCGGGCTGCCAGCGGTCAACGTGAGCGGCTACGGTTTGCAGGGCCACAAAATTGGCGTGGATGTCGGCGAGAATAGCGATTTTCATAGGCGTTCGGTTTCAACGAAAAGTGGTCTCCCGGCAACAGAAGACCACTTTTTAAAGTAGAATACGGGATTGGGTAAAGATTAACCGGCAGCCAGTTGTTGCGCCGCCAACTGTTTAATGATTGAAGATATTCTAGCCGAAAGGGGCGGTTTCGTCATATTGGCTATTTTATATTTCACTTCGCATAAACTTTCTTAGATTATTTACTTCGGATAATAAAGCTAAGCCGTTAAAAGTTAACGGCTTTTTTTTTGAGACTGCCAGGTACAACCAGGTTACTCCAAATCAGTCTCAACCCCAGGGGGAGAAATACCAGCCTCACGCAACAACATTTTATGTTTGGCCCTGAAACGCTTTTGAGCCGCCGCAATTTCACCCAAAAGCCAGTCAATATCAACGCTGGCTGCCACAGACAAGGCCGGCGCAATATGGTTAATCCAGGTAAACAACCGCTTCAAAGTAAACTCAGTCGGCGGCAATTTAACCGCTTGCTTAACCACAGAATCTAAAAATTCCAACCACCAATCACAGGTTAACCACCGGGAACGATTAGAATCACGCCCAACCTCTTTGAAATCAATCAAGCTGTACAAATGCTTAACCACCACTTCAGCCGGGGACAATTCCTGTTCCCAGGCCTGAATTAACGCAACGGCTAACGCATCAGCTTTACGTTTTTTAGACTCCAACTCAACCCGAACCCAATCACCAGGAACAGCCTCTAATTCATCCTGAGACGCGCCAGAGCGCCCCAATTTGCTCATTTGTTCTGCGGTCTTATCATAAACCCTCAAAAAACTCTCGGAACGCCTGTCACCCACATAAACAGTTTTCCCTTCACCCTCAATAGAACCGATGGCTTTTTTACCCTCTTCAGGGGTGTATGTTTTCCAACGGGTTTGAACCTCATGATCCGCCAATTTTTGCTCAATCAAATCAATATCCAACAGGCCAAACGAATCAAAAGCAAAATCTAACCGCGAAAATGTGCCACCATGCGCCCGAACAGACCACATCAAATAATACAGATCCTTTTTTAGCATAGATAAAGCTGTAGAAGGCAACTGTACAAAAATCCGGTTATCTTTGCGCTTCTGATTATCAGACCACGCAACTTTACCCGAACCCAAAACAAATGCGGTTTTTTCATAACCAGGCACACACGATTTTTCGGCCTCTTGCATGTCCGGGAAAAGGTTTTGTAAAACAAACCAGGAATCAGAATTATTAGGCAAATGGAACTGAAACCAATCAATTTTTAAATCCGTATTTTGCACACTACTATTAGTAGGTGTGTGCGAAAAAACTTCGCCAACCTGATCCCGAACCGTTGAAGTTGCCTCTTGTACCGTTAAACCTGAAAACATAAAACCTCCCAATTGTTGCCGGCGACTTGGCGGCCCTGGTGGGGCCGCTGGCAGCCGCCGGCGAGTAATTTACTCACTCAACAAACGACGATTGAAACTCCAGAACACGATCACCAACCAGCGCCCAGCCCCGGCCAGGGCAGCCAATCCTGACAACTTCCTCAAAGTCATCACGATCAAACACGACTCCAGCATCTACGGTGCTGGCCAGCGAAAACGACATGCGCGAGCCGAGATTGGCTTTAAGCGAGCCGGTAACCACATCCACCGAAGGACGCTGGGTAGCAATCACCCAATACAACCCGGCGCCAGCAGATTGAGCGACCATCAACTCAGCCTGTTTTACCTCATCTTTGGAGCACAAACGAGCAAAAGCGGCATATTCATCTACCACAATCAGCCAATAAGGGAGCCGAGCCGACGGATCAACCGAGGCGTTGTAATCAAGTATAGAAAACCGGCCGGCCGTTCTGAATATTTCAAAACGGCGCTCAGTCTCTTTAGATACAAAACTCAAAACCGCAAACGGAGAACTGAATACATCAAAATGAGGATCAGACTCAAAACGGCCAAACTCGACTCCGAACTTTAAATCCAACAACGCCGCCCGGAAGTAATCCGGGGAGAAATTGTTGGATAAATAACGCAGCACCTGGCGTAGCCAAACACTTTTACCTTGCCGAGTTGAACCAGCAACAAGCAGCCCAACAAGGTGAGACATATCGAACCACTCAAATGTATCAGCCTGAGAAACACCAAAGGGAACGGGCAAAGTTGAGTAACTATCAGGCAACGGGAGCCTGTCAAACGGCACCCGGCGAGGGATGCCATGGAGGGTATTAACATCAACCTCAACAAAAAACCAGAATTCACCGGGCAAAAAGGGATCGTCAAAATTTTTCTTTTTGGTAGACTCGGTAATTAACGACAACTGAATCGGGGCCGACTCTGTTTCACGAAACTCAACATTACGGCCAGTCGCGGCCCGCAGCGCCGTTAATAAACGCTCATCGCGCAAATCGTCCAAAAAAACGCCACGGGGAAGTTTTGCCAGGTCAATAGGGACCTTGAGCCAGGGACCTACTTGCAACACTTCACCGCCAGGAGACAAGGGCAACTGATAATGGCCAGCAATCAATGATTTTTTGGGGCCAACTAACCCGAAGTCATAAAAAACAGACCCCATTTTTTGCAAAATATCATCAATTGAGGCCGAGACTGGCACTTCGCCACGCCACCGCCGCCACAATGTAAACATAAACACCTCAATTATTTTGAGACTACGCAGCGCCGCCGGCGCGCCGCCCAACAGTCTCAAACTTTAGAAAATCAGTGAACAGTAACAGACAAAACAGAGGAAAGAGAAACATTTTGGGCCAACGGAGGGCGGGCCTGAACAAAAATAATTTGAGTTGACCGGCACGAGCCAGGGTAATCAACATCAATCTGATCAGATATTTGATCGTCATACCAAAACAAGGCCAGATGAAATTTTGACGAGTCATCGGACAAAAAGAACGTAACGTCTTTGGAGTGATCCAACTCATCTTTATAGCCAAAATCATTCCAGAGACGCCAGACCAAACCAACTTTTTCAGGAACACCCACCACACGAGGCTGAATGAACGCTTTATCAGGCTCAACACACAAGGCCCGATAGAAGCCGTAAGGATAATTAGAAACGACCTGAACCGAGGCCGCACCAGACTCCAGATCGGAATAGCTGTACATGGGAACCGGCGTGGGAACGGCAGTCGGAAAAGAGATAGTCAGAGTAAACGGAGTCGCGGTTGGTAACGGAGTTGACGTTGGGAATGGAGTAACAGTCGGGAATGGAGTGGCGGTTGGTAACGGAGTTGACGTTGGAACCTGAGTGGCGGTTGAAACGGGAATCAATGTCGGAAGAGAAGTAGCCGTAACCAAAACAGGGGAAGGAAGAGGAGGAACCGTTGCAATTGAAACAGATGAGGCAGCGACACCGCCACGCCAGGACAATAGCCAAAAGACCGCCACAAACCCCAAAACGACGGCGATAAAGACTAAATTCATCAGGCAGCCAACCACCCAGGAAGACCAAAGAGCGTTGACCCGCACCACAGACGCGCTATTAAAACGATTAGGCCGTTGAGAGAAAACTTTCATTTTAACCGCAAGACAGACCGTTAAGAGAAATATTATTCAACCGTCGCTCCGGCCCAAAAAACAGGGCCAGAGCTTGGTTGAACCCTTGCAACTCCTGAACGGCGCGATAAAGCTGCGCCTTTTCACTCATTGCAAGGCACAAATAGGGCGTGATGCCCTTTTTCTACATTGCCTCTATGGGCAAAAGAAAATACTATTTTTTGAATTACTGCCTAAATAACGAAGGTTTGAGACCGGCAGGCCGCAGCGCCGCCACGGATCGGCGCCGGCGTGAGTCTCAACCCGTAAACGGAATTACCCGCCAAATTGTAATAAGAGTCCGAATGATGATTGAAGCAAAAACAGACGCAATCAAGGCTTTTAAAGTGTATTGAAACACAGGCGGGAATAGATTGCTTGCATCATATATCAACTGCAAAATGCCCAGCGCCGTACCCACCGCATGTAAAACGGCCTCGTTTGGATGAATTGAGGCCAAATACAAAACGATCTGGTTGAGCATATCGGCCAAAAACAGCGCAATCGACTCAAACGGGGCCATTAGCCAATTGTAAAAGGCTTGAAAAAACATCAATCACCCCCAACTAAATTTTTTACAAACCGCAGCCACAATACAAACGTGACAATAGACCAGACCACGGACGCAAAGACCGCCGGCAGCGGAGCCGCCAGGAATTGCACCACCGGCCCAAAGACGGCCGCCGCCGTTACTCCCCAAAGCGACTGAACATCGGACGCCGTAATACGGCCCGCCAGAAAATCCATAATCAAATCGCCAAAAGCCCAATAAATATCCCTAATGGCCGACGCAATCTGAAACGCATAACCCATCACGCAGCCGGCCAGTGACCACACCCCGGTAATCACCAGCACAAAAACCCAAATCAGGTTGATAAAAAAGATGGTCATGTTAGAAATCTGAAGCAACGCACAAATGACCAGCGCGATCAACCACTTAATAGCGGAGAATAACCAGGAAAAATAATAACCAAATTGCAACGTCCAGCCCGGCCAGGCCGGAAACGACACCTCGGGGCAGGATAAATAATTAATGCCCTCATACGCCGGCCGAGCCGGACAGGAAACAGACGTTTTGGGCGTGTAAGACAAGTTGTTATCCGGCAGCGCCGGCAGAACGGGAGCCGTAAACGTGGGCAATGCAAACACCGGCGGGGGAACCGGCTGGTAATCGGGATAACTCTCGGCTGTGGGCGTAGGGCCAGGAGTGGGCGTAGGAGTGCCATCAAGAATAGGCAAATCCGTTGCCGTTGGCGTTATAGTCGCCGTGGGCGTTATGGTTGCCGTGCCAGATGCTGGCGTAACGGTTGGCGTTACCGAGCCAGCCGGAGTCGGGGTGGGAACTGAACAATCAGCCGGATGTATTACGATCTGATCCAAAAACGAAGAGCCATAAACGGGTGTGTAAGACGAACTCACAGAACCAAGGTATAAATTGCCAGAACAAACGCCATTTGGCATTGTCCTAGTTACAGTCGCAGAACTTGAACCGGTTGACACACCATTAACATTATAAAAATCATAAGCACTGTTAAGTTGGCTATACGTCCCATTACCGTTATCACACAGCGGGAAAATCTGAACATGGGCCGACCACTGCGAATAAATATTCGAATAAACCGTATAGGTGCGACCGGGGTAAAAAACATACGGTGAAACGGCCCAAACGTAAGTAAACCCCGAACCACTATTAAACCGCAACATCCCACCATTGAGATTATCTATAGAGCCACCCCACGGCTCATAATTTCCCGACCAGCCATCCAAACCACTATCGAACGAATAGGTTACATCACAATTGGCCGGAGTGGGCGTTGGAGTTATGGTTGGAGTCGCCGTCGCCGTTGGGGTTGCCGTTGGAACATACCCAGCCACGGCCACATCTACCACAATATCATCCACCAAGACGGGCCAAGCATCCTGAAAAACATCGGCGTTATCATAAAATTGCAACCAAACTTTAGACGGCTTAACCGGCATATCAGGATAATCAGCCAAATTAACCGTGTAAGTAAACTGCTGGAGATCGTTGCCATCCCAATCAGCAACTAGCGGAGCTACCCAATTATGAGGAACCCCGCCATCATCAGTATACTGAGCCACCAAACGCACTTTTAACTGATGACTAAAAACATAATCGAAAACATCCGGGCCAGCCCAAACCGCCTTAAATGACAACGAATAGGACGTTACATAACCGTCAAGAGCCGTATAACTGGCATTGTCCCGCAACCAAATTGCCGGAGTAAGAGAATTTTGACTAGACACCAAACGCCACGAACACCCCCCGGTAACGCCATCCAGATCGTTACCTGTATCAGCAGGATAAAACCCATCCCATTGCACAAATGAAAAACAAACCTCACCCCAATCATTGCGAAAATGGGTAATCGTTTGGGCCGATGACACCGGCACCCACAAAAAAACGATTAAAAACGCAATAACCGAGGCTTTACGCATCATTGGGCATCCAAAATAACTGACGATGGATCAGACGGGTCATCAACCAACGGGCGAAGCTCAACCGTCCCGGCCACCGGTTGAGGCGTGTAATAATATTCAAGTGTGGGCGTAATCTCCACCGTGGCATCGGAAATCACCTCTTCGGCCGCCAGCATCACGCCCGACACTACCGTTGACGTGGACATGGCCATGTGATTGAGACCGTCACCACCCACCATCGAGGAGCCAGGTTGTATCAATTTGCGCCCAGGGGTAGCCGGTATAACCACCGGCGAAGGAATCAGAGTAAAATTGAGACCGCCGGCGGCCGGCGTGGTCGCTCCGGATTGCCCCAAACCGGACTGACCAGCGCCCGGAGCGGTGACCACAATCACCGCCGGCGCAGAATTGAGACCCGCAGCGGTGGCCAGGCCCGGCGCGGATGTTCTCAATTCCGGTGCAGGCAATTTGAGACCATCACTACCCGCCGGCGAGCTGCCAGGTTGTATCAATTCCACACGGGCCGGCGAGCCGACCGGACGCAATGCCGACGAGACGCCAAACAACACCAGCGCCAAAGCAAAAACTACCACAACCAAAGGAGAAACCCGGCGCATCATTTCCACCACCCCCCACGCCGGCCAATGTACATCACCTCATTAACCCGGCCCGCTCCAATCGAAGCGCCGCGACCGGTAAAAATCTCAATCACCATGAACAGAAAGCCAATCACAATAAACGGAGCCGCAATCAGGCCCGGGCCGGAGTAGAAAAAGGTGCTCACCACCTGCCCTACCTGCCCGCCGGCCGCCGGCAGCGCCGCAATAAACTGAGTCCAAACATCCATCCCTCACCCCTTAAAAAAAAGGGCAGCGCCTGGCCCGCCGCCCCTTTTTGATTTTTAATGCGCCAAGCCGATCAGCTTGCGCAGGAATTTAAAGCCGAGGTTGCCACCGACCTTCATGGCCACCGCACCGCCCACCAACGTGGTGGCCACGATCAGGCCCTGAAAGCCAGTCATGAAATCAATAACAGCCGCAGAGATTGCAGAAAAATCATACATGGATGGAGTCACCGTAATTTCCTTTCACTAACAAAAAAAACACTGAAAAATTTATTTAAACTAGCGACCCCGCCGCGCCAGGAAGTGAACCAGCGAAACCACCAGCCAAAACACCAAAAACCAAATGGCGAACATGTCCAGCCAGAACTGAAACAACATAAACCAGAACGCGGAAACCAACTGAAACTCCGCCATCACCAAACCAGCCTTAACAGGCCGCGCAGCAGGCTAAAGCCCAACACGGCCACAATCACAAACGCCAGCACCGGCCCAAGAGGCCCCATTGGCTCCAAATATGCGGTTATCTGTTGCCACACCGCCGCAAACGCGACCCATAAATCAGACACCGAGCGACTCCAGCAAGGCCCAGAAGCCCACCGCAAAAAACAACGCCAATAAAAAAACGGGGAAGGTCATCACAGACCCACCCCGCGAAACGCGCCAAACATCCACTTAACCGATAACATCAGCACCAACGAAATCAGCAGCAGCGAAACGGCCAAATCACCCACCGAAACAGTGTTTTCAATCCGTAAATTCTGAACGCCAACAGGCGTGGTTATGGCATACGTTGACCCCAGTTGATATTGCTGGTACGCCTGAACATCACCCCGCAACGCCGCCAAATCAGCCCGGATTGAAGATAAATCGGTGCGAACCCCATTCACCGCATTGATTAGATCGTTGGCCTGGTCTTCGGTCATCGCTTATGCCCGTTACGCTCAACCCCGCCGCCCACAGATTGGGCCGCAAATTCACGCTGCCAAGACACGTCAAATTTAGGATGATCCGTATTCTGATCATCAATTTTATTGAGCCAGCCCCAACGCCGAATCGCGCCAAACTTGCCACGAGTCCGTTGCAACTCAAACACGGCCCATGAACCATCAGCCGGCAGCTCCAGCGCCTTCTGGCCAATGGCCATCAACGTGAGCGCACCACCGGCGAGCCGCACAAACGTAGACTCGGAATATTGATCCGTGGCCGGAGTTTGGGATTTACTGGCCACCTGCGCAAACACTAAACTAATATCATCAGACATAAAAACCTCCTCACAGTAACATTAGTTAATTTTGAACCGGGAAAATGCCCGGATAAAAAACGACCAAACCGCCGCCGGCGAAACGTACTCAAACAGCACCAGCAACGCCCACAAAAAAATCAGGCATTGGCCCATCAAAACAAGATCGTGGTCAGAATAGGCCATAAACTGATCCGGCTGCTGGTGAACCACCAACACCCCGGAAATAGCGCCAATCACCAGTAACAAAAATTGCTGTAACGACCCCAAAAACGCATTAACATAATCACGCATCAAGGCACCCCCAAAAATAGCAAATCCAACAAAAACCAGGAACAGAACAAAATTAAGCACATCAACCCCGAATTAAAATTTTATTGTCACCGTATCGCATCCACCGGGCGAGCATCGCCCCGGGCCACCGTAACTGCTTAAACGGAATTGACACAGACACAACGCCAGCAAGTAACCAAACCTCAAATTCCATACAACCCCCGGAACAAATAAAAACGGCGACTCCAAGCAACGATGCCAAAGCATCAATCCTCAGAGCCGCCGTTGAATATCCAATACTGCAAACTGCTACGTCACCACAGCGACCGATTGAGACCGCCAAACCGCCGCTCGCCAACCGGCGAGAACGCGGTTAAGTCTCAAAATACAAATATTCGATTTGACGACGACCGGAATCGAACCGATCTATCCTGCGTCACGCATTACGCCCGAATCAAACGGGCCGGAGGGAATTACCCAAGCACCAGCATCGCCCTAATAGCCCACCGCCACCGACATCCACTGGCTAACCAACGAACTAACCAAACCCGGCGAAACCTCGCCCGCCGGTAATACGGCCATCGGCCTGACACCGACATGCAGTTGACCACACGTTTTGCCGGTAAACGAGTACAACCGGCCAAAAACAAACAAATCACCAGCCGCCGGCTTGTTGGTAAGACCGCACAAATAAAAACGGTCATCGGCAACCCGGAACATAGCCGAGTAACGCCCGTTGTTAAGCTTCACCGACGCCGGCTCAACCCGGCCAACCGCTGCAAATAGACCATTACTCATGTCGCTATTATAAAACCAAAAGGTGATTTTTGTAAAATACAAAAACCGCCTTTTTTGAGACTTATTTTATGCAAATCAGTCGGGATTGTGGCTCAATTTGGAGCAGGATCAAGAATAACCGAAGAAGGATCGGACGAGTCATCAACAAATGGCCTTCCCTCCACCGTCCCGACCACCGGCTGAGGGGTATAATACGATTCAAGCACGGGAGTCGCGGTAACTGTCGGCGTTGGGGTAACTACAATCACAGTACCCAAATTTAAGGGATGAACCAGAGTGGGCAGAATTGGATCGCTTATCACTTCCGGGCCACGCGTCCGCGATGAAAGCAAATACACGTTAAAAACGCAGCACCACACCACCCCGCAAACCAACAGTAACCCCAAAATACCGGCCAATTTAAAACCACCCATTGCCCCCAATCGATCACCCGTCACCGATTTGGGGCAATCCGGCGCCGGCGCGCCAGCAGTATCCGGTCTCAAATAACGCCCGACACCAGCCTGCTTTTGCCAAGCATTAATGCCGGCCAAATCAATCAACTTAACCTGAGAAAACCGAAAAGCCGCTTCTTCGGCCCGGCGAGTAACCCGGCCGGTATGCACCAACCAACCCGAATCAGCCTTCTCAACCACCACCGCGCCAATTAAATCACGCACATGGGAATAATCAACCCGCGAAGTATTAAACCGCTTGCACTGAACCAACACATGGCGGCCACCCTGCCAGGCGTCAATATCCACGCCGCCATCGGCATCCCTGACCGCGCCACGGCGAGCCGTTTTGTACCCTAATTCTTGCAAGAGAAAAGAAACATACTCTTCAAATTCTTGAGGGGAAAGCGAGGTAACATCTACCAGAGAACGATAAAACGAGCGAGGCCGGGAGGCCGGAGGGGAATAAGGCATTAATGCTTTAACCAAATTTTTATTGTTTCCAGAACCGCTTGTTTAAAATCGTCACTGGCCCCGCGCAAAGAATAATAAATATCAGCATCCAGGCCAGACAACGACTCAGGCATTAAAGCCACATGTTCAGAACTCAAACGCTCTAAAAAACCAGCATGAGACCACAACTCAACCCAATCCACCCGTAAAGCATAACACAACCCTTGAGCCATTTCAACAGTAGGAAACTTCAATTCATTCCTACGACGCAAAATCGCACTGGTTTTAAAACCAGAACGATTCTCTAACTCCCGAATAGACTTAATCCCAACCTCATCCATTCGAGTATCTACCCAAGCCCAAAAAACACTGACATCTTTCATCACCAAAATTATATATTTATCTATGATGAAAATGAGAATAAAACCTAATGATGACTATTGACATCTAATAGGAATTATGATATTATTCATCTTAATAACTGATGAATTTTATCATAAAGAGAACGCGCATGACCAAAAACGAAGCAACCACCATAAGCTTTATAGGCAACATCGAGCTAAAAAACTGGCTGGCTAGGAAGGCCGAAAGGGAAGACCGCAGCATATCCAGCGTAATTCGCTCAATTCTGGAATCCATCAAAAAAGTAGAGGAAATCAAAGAAGAACACCGACCATGACCAAAAAAATAACAATCGAAATAAGCGACGACAAATACCAACAACTCGAGTTGCTGGCCACCAGAATGAATGACAACAACTGGACAGCCAAAACCGAAGCGTCATCAATATTACATCACGGCATTTACGAGAAAATTATGATGCTCAAAAGTTTAGAAGAGCTTACAAAACGAGTGGAAGAATTAAACAATGAACGACTGAGAGAACGAGAATAAAAAAATCGTTCTTCCTGCACGAAGAACGATTTTTATAAAAACATAACCCTTGGGAGGACAGGTCATGTCTAAAAATATTATAACACAAAAGTTTGAATCCTTAACCCCCGGCCAATGGTTTACGCTGGCCAAAAACCCCAACATTACCTACATCAAAAAAGAACTATTCAAAATTAACGGCATAAACTGGAATTTTAACGCCGTTAATACCATCACCGGCGAGGCTCATTACATCCCCGGTAATAGCCCGGTACGCATCACCTACGCGGCCCAGCAAGGCTTGCTATGCTAACCCAGGCCGCCCGATCCAAAGGCGGAAAAACAACCGCATCAAAACACGCGCCCGACCATTGCCCCCGATGCGGAAAAGAATTCGCATTCTGTACACCATGGCACAGCTATTTAGGACACCTTGGTTTACATGGATTAGCAGACCGCTACTTTAACGGTGACATGCAGGCCGCCCAAAAACAACTTCAACGCAACGGCCTAGCCCGGCAAGACCCGGCCCCATATAACCAAGCTTGGCCAAAATATCAAGCCCTTAAAAAAATTGAGACCGTTAACCAGCTCCCAGGAATAGATTAACAGTCCCAACGGAGAACATCATGAACTTAAACCAACTAACCCAAGAAATAGCAAACGAAATAGAAGCCGCCGAATGCCTCATGAGCGAGATTGACAACGCCCAACAAAAACTCAGCGAGGCCGGCATGTACGAAGCCATTCCCCGCGTGGAATGGCAAAGCCGCAACGACAAAAACGCCAATTATATGTATCTTGTCTTTATCCAGGACAAATACGGCAACTACCCCAACGGCAAACGAAAAATCTACATCGGGGCCAACTACAAAAAACAGGCCCAGGCCGCAAAAATGATTGACCGCCGGCAGCGCTGGGAACGCCTCGACACCAAAGCCAACGAACTATCACGCTGGATCAGCCGCAAAGAAGCCGACCTGCAGCGAATAAAAGAACAGCTGCAGGCGCTACACAACGACCGCCAATCGTGGCAAAAATTCAACATTGAGGAGAAAGAGAAAACCGCATGATCACCCAACGCCGCCAAATTCAAACGCTGGCCAACCTGCTCAAAAACCACCCGCCCATGCTCAACAGAGAGCAATTAGACCCGGACTTCGCCTTCTTATGGGACATTATCAGCAACAACCCGGATAAATATCAAGCTCTGTACCGCGCCAGGCAGGAAGAAACCGACCTAACCAACATCATTAACGAAATCGTAGACACCGAACCAAACGCAGAATTCAGATACCAATCACTGGCCGACCTGGAAGCCGACTTGCCGGCCACAAGCTGGCTATGGCCCAACTGGATCCCAAAAGGAATGTTGACAGTAATGGCCGCATGGCCGGGCGTGGGTAAAACCTATGTCGCGCTGGATCTGGCCAAACGCATTATTCACAACCAAGCCGCGCCCGACGATCAACCCCTGAACACCCAAAGCGGCACAGTAATCTACGTAGACGCCGAAGACTTTCTACCGGCCATCAGTAACCGGGCCAGCGCATGGGGCATGCAAACCAACCGCCTTTTTCCATTCCGCCGCCCGCCGCGAGATATTCTCGACCTGAACAACCGTGATTATCAGGATACCCTGATTGATATGGTTTACGACTTACACCCGGACTTGATTATCGTGGACTCCCTATCCGGCATCAATCCCAAAAGCGAAAACAACATCGAAGACATGCGCGAAATTATAGGGTTTTTGGCCGAACTCCCGGAACAATTTAACACCGCATGCGTGCTAATCCACCACCTGCGAAAACCGGGCAAAAGCCACGCCGGAGTCAATATGCACGACCTGCGGGGCAGTAGCCACTTAACCGCAGTAGCCCGCAGCATTATCGGCATGGACGCACTCTCAACCACCGACCCCAACGGCCCGCGCTGGTTAAAAATCATAAAAACCAACCTTTGCCCATACCCACAACCGTTGGCCATCGAATTCAAACCCAACCCGGACAATCCAGCTATCGCCAATCTGCACTATGACAAAAACCTGACCCGCCGCCCGGACAGCCTGACCACCGCATGCGCCGACTGGCTGATCGAACAACTACAAACCGGCCCAAAATCACGCGATGAATTAATCGAACTGGGAGCCAAAAACGAACCCGTATTCAGTTACAGCGCCATTGACCGCGCCCGAGCCGCGCTTGGAGACGAAATCACCGACACCAAAGGCCCCAAAATAGCCGGAAATCAATGGACTCTCAGACTCTCAGACTCTCAAGATTTTTCGGACTCTCAAAAATAAAAATGTGTGAGAGTGTGAGAGTGTGAGAGTCCGATTTAAAAAATATATGGAAATCCAAACAATAACACCGAAATTCGCCAAAAACTTTCTTAATAATTATCACCCCCTTAAATCAAAAGGGGCGCTAAAAGGTGCTATAAAAATATTAGGCGGTTACGAAAACGGATTTCCCATGTTCGTGGCTGTATTTACATCACCAAGATCACGCTGGAAAAACTACAACGTAACCCTAGAGTTATCAAGACTAGCATGGTCACCACTGGCAACAGGAAGCGCCAGTACATTTTTAAGAAAATGCACAAAAAAACTAACAAACTACAACGGATTAATCGTCACATACGCACTACCAGGAACAGAAGGAATTGTATACAGCCGAGCAGGATTTAAACAAAATGGCCATAGCTCCGGTTGCCCATGGTCAAAACGAGGAAAAAATGAACGAGCAACCCCCAACACTATAGGAACCGGACAGCATTTAAAACGGTTTTTTTACCAAATACAAAAAAAAAGCTCCGGGAAAAACCCGGAGCCACCCAAAAAAGTGTAGGAGCACAATCATGGGCAACCCAATTGTAACACAAAACGAACCCGACCTAAAAGCATGGTTGCAAAACAACGGCAATGTTGAGAAAATTACGGATGTAACGACCGTAACTTTTGCCCACACCACCGTAATCACCATCTACACCGAAGCCGGCCAAATCTCAATCAAAGGCTATAACAAGGACTTGGCCAAAACATTTTACCAGGTGGCAGAACGAGCCAGGGGAAAAACCATCGGAGACCAATTAAAACGGGTGGCCACCATCACCCCGGAAGAAGTGGTAATATATTTCGAGGAATCGCCGGTTTTACGAGAAATGGCCGACGATGTAAGGGAAGTGCTGCTCGGCCGGCGACCAACCGCGCCCGCCGCAATAACCGAAGATGTTAACCGCTGCAGGCACCTGATAAACCCAACCAAGGCCGACATTGCCGAAATTCTAACCGGCAGCCGGTACTACGGCGGCCAGAGCCACAAACGGATCAGCGCCGTTTTTGATGCATTAACTTCTTCTTCTCCGGCCCAAAAAGACTTCTCTACCCAAAACGGTAATTTACTGGCAGCCTAACAACGTAGAAGAAATTCGTATAGCAAACGAAAGCGCAACTATTTAACGGTGATCGGCTTCTGTATCGCATGTGACAAACCACTAACGGGCAATCAACGACACTATTGTTCAGACAGATGTCGAAAAAGATATGAGCGGTTGTCCAAGAAATACCCGGTTTTGTCCGATAAACGTCCTCTAAACGATGCCTTTGTCCGCGATGCGTCCGGCTTTGTCCAAATTCCATCCGCAATAACTGTGATAATGGTGATAAAGTACAACAACAACGGTTTTGGCGAAGTTAACCGGGGCCTGGACAACTGGACTATCAAAAGCCAATTCAAAGCCAAATTGATAGAATTCGCCGTAAAAACGCTTAAAAAGCTACTAGACCGCTGGGACTTCGATCTCATAAGCGCAGAAATCCACAAAACATAAAAAATACATTTTATTTCGCATAAACTTTCTTATCCGAAGTAAAAACAGTAACCGCAAGTATGGTTATTTCGGAGTTAATTTTAGCCGGCCAATTGCGTTGAACGGCAGCGAGTTTAGAAATTCCAGAATTAGCAAGCATATTTTTTCCTCTGGACACTCGCAAACCAGAACGTTATTTGACGCTTGGCATATCATGAACCAATCACGTCTATTCCAGCTTTGGCGCATGTAAAACTTATTTTTCACTCCACACTCCGTGATAGTTTGGATCATCAACAAGCGCTGGTAACTCAACGTCACCCAGGCCGATTGACTCCAGTAAATCCAGAAGTAGCCAACTATTGCCGGTTGACGCAACCTTAAGTAATTCACCGCGCATGGCGTTGCCGATAATGGCACGCCAATGTTCACGGTCAAGACGCGCCAGTAAACTGGCACGCTCGGATTGTTCGGCAGCAATCTCTGTGTCTGATTGTTCCGCACCTAACCCGACCAAAGCACGCAACCCCCTTGACCAGCGCAATTGTGACTTGCCCTTAACCGTGCCGGCGTAGTCCACAAACAGCGTGCCGGCGCTGGTATCACCAGCCAGTGACATTGCCAGTAGTTCAAATGGCGTTGCGCCACCATTGCCGGCGCGCTTTATCGGTGATAGCGCCGCTTCATGCGCTTCGCTCCATTGGCCAGGCTTTGGTGTCCTGCCGTGCTTGGTAAAGTACTCGCCCACGTAGCCGCTTGTTTGTTGCACGTCAAAACCGTGTTGGCCATCGGCAAATGCGCCGGCGTTGGCGACTTCTGCCAACCAGACCGCGCCCAAATCACCGCGCAGGTTAGATACCTCATTTGGTGGCATTGGGCCGGCAACAAACAACAGCGCATGCATGTGCCAATGCCAGCCATTAGCCCCATAAGTGACTTCAAGCCCTTTGACCGTGCCGGCTATCTTGTAGCCTGTTTTAATGCGCTTACCAGGCCTGTTTGACCAAACGCGCTTGTGGGCGTCAAGCAGCGCCGATAGCACGCCGGCGCAACTATCGGTTATCACGTGCTGCAAAGTGAACGTTGCCATTAACACGGTGTTACCGGCACTCTCCCATTGGGCGATACCGGCTTGCAAATCCTCAAGCCGGCGCTGTGCAATCTTAACGGCGCAAACCGGACAAACCCACAACAGCGCGCACGTTTGAAGGTTGCCGTAATGCGCCTTGTTTTGTGCCGGCGCATGCCATACACCAACGGGTTCACGCTCGGAAACACGGCGTCTCAAGCAGTTTGACACCCGGAAACTTGGCAAAAGCGCGCGTGCTTCTGTCTGTAGCGCAAACCGCGCCGATACCGGGTTTTCGCGCCAAAAACTGACAAAATCTTGGTAGCGGCTTGTAAGTTCGCATGTAATTCCTAGTTTTGCGCGCGTGCGCTCATGCGCGCGCATGTGCGCGCGCATGAGGCACGTTTCCTGCGTTGTCTCAAAATGGGATATTGTCATTGTCGTTTAAGCCGGCGGCGTAATCGGTTGCCAACATAGTTGCGCGCTTCATCCTGTTTATGTCAACCTTCAACGCGCCGGCTTTTTCGGCGTGCGTTAGCTGCATTGCGTTGACGGTCTCAAGGTTGACTATCACGACTTTTATGCATTCCTTGAGTGTCATGTAGGCGGCTAAATAGCACTCTGCCTGACTTGGGCCGGTATGTTGAGTTTTGGCCGGCGGCGCGCCGCCATTAAGTTCTGTTACGCGCCTGGCGGCACTATCGGTGGTATCGTGGTCACTCTCGGCAACCCACTTGCCGTTGTTGTCGTAAAAACCGACTGTGTACAATCCGGGTTCGCTCCGTAAGTAACAATACATTGCAGTTTTCTTTCTCCCTCGCCGGGGGGCAGCCCCGGCGCGTGGTTACGCGCCGGGGATTGATATAGGGTTCAACCGGTGTGGTTGTCAACGGCAACCCGCTTCGCAGGTAGTTTTTTTGCCAAACTACCGGCAAAAAAACTAACCGTTGACAACCGGCCAACGGGATTGTGATTACAAGAGTGCGGGTTGGTTGACTTTCGGCAATCTATCAGCAAAGCGCGCCAAGTCGCCGTCGGTGTACAAGCCGAACTTGTCTTGGTAGTTCTGCACGACTTCACCGGCAATCGTTAGCCGATAGAACGCCACGCCGATAGTGCGCCGGCTAGCGGGCAAATCCGGCGCGCCTAGCCGCTTGACTTTGTAGCCATAGCTCTCAAGCCGTGATATTGTGCTGTTACGGGTTGCCAGCTTGCTCATAGTAGCACCTCTATGCGCGCGCTCTTGGCCGCGCCGGGTAACACGTCAGCAACAGACTTGCCGCTCTTGTAATAAATAAACTGCAAAGCGGAAACATCAAGCGGAATAACCACCGGGGTTTGGGCGAACATTTTGTCCAGTGTGGCGCGGATCGTATCTTCAACCGATTGGCCGTTGTCACTGGCAACGGTTAACAGGTTGTCGTACACTTCGCCGGGAATATAGACGGTGACAGGCACGGCGTTTGGTACCGGACTTGTGCATGTGCAGCCGTCAAACTCACCACAGATTGGGCACGGTTCGCACTCGCAACAATCGCCACATGCGCCGAATTCGTCACAGAAGTCATTAATGTCCTTGTGTTGCTGGCAGAAGTAGCAAAATTCGACGTCTATCATTTTGCACCGACCTTACCGACCTTGCGGGCGCGGTGGGCGCGCACGCGGCACGCGCCGGAGCAGTACTGTTTCTTTGAACGGGATTGTGTGATAAAATTTTTACCACAGATGGGGCATTGCTGTAGCTTGACCATAGCAAGCAATGCGGAGGATATTGACGCAATTTGCGCCGGGTTGTTTTGAAGCATTGGCGGACTCCTATCGTATAATTTGCGGAAACTAAAAAGCCGGTTACGTTCTATGAGGGAGTCCGCCAAGACATCTTGCCCATTGAACGCGACCGGCTTTTTAGTCGCAATATGTTTAATTGTGAAAAACTAAAAAAGACAAGATGTCTGGCGGACAAATACCAGTGTAACAAAGTATCGTTACATTGTCAATCAGAACCTTTGTTCTGCCCGACCCGCCCTATAACGCGCGTAGAGCCTCTACGGCGCGTTTTTGTTGTTTAGTGGGTAAATGACACCACAGAACGGGTGTTCTGCGGTTGTGGCGCGTTGTGGCGCGTTGTGGGGCAAATTAAAAGACCGGCGCGGGGCCGGTCTTGGTGAAGTTAATTAGATTGTTGCCGGTATATTGGCGGCTTCAGCCATCACCGATAGCATTGTTCCCACCGCCAAGACGCCGATGATTGCCACCGCCGGCGTATCCCCCCAATAGCTATAATCGGTGTTATCAATCCGCGCCACGTAGCCGCCCACCGGCCCAGTGTCCTGCGTAATTGTTACCGGCACGGGTTGCCCCAAAACAGATAGAGTTAATTTTGACATGCTGTAATCCTCACTTGAACACTAAAACTACTCATTGCCGCCATTGCCACGGAACCGCAACACGTGCTACTTAGTGCCGACTGAAACGCGCTGAAGTTTTCGCCGGAATAGATATTGTTGCCGCCGTTACTGCTATTGCTGCCGGCCCTGATTTGTTCCGTCAAGCTCCAACTGGTATCAAAGCCGGTTAAGTTCTGAAATTCCATAAAGACATTCCAGCGCGGATTGTCGCCAATGTTGTCATCCAACGTCAGCACCCAATAGCCAATATACTCCGGCTGCAACGTGTACCATTGGCCGTCAGCCGGAACAACCCGCCCAGTGAACGCGCTGCATGTGCCGTTGGCCATAGATACCCCAACGCCGGCGCAACTGTCGCAATCCACCGTGCCAGTGTAGGCAGCTATCACGGTCTCACTGTCAACGTCACTATTGGCGAAGAACAAGATATTCATAAGGCTATTTGGCAGCAGCAATGACAACAGCGTTTGGTCAAGGCCGGTCAACCCGCTTGCATCCAGAAACGCAGAACGTGCGCCGGCAGCGTCTTCGGCGTTGTACATTGCGCAGATTATCGCGTTGCGATTTGCGGTTAAAATTGACGATACATCACCCGACAAGCTACCACCAAACAGCAATGTGACAACCTGCGCCAGCAACCCGCCGACTTTTTTAATAGCGCGGGTAGCCATATTCTCAACCGCATCAACCACCGTGCCAACCATACCACCCAGCGCCGGGTAGTCCAGTATCCAGCTAAAAACACTTGTACCCTCAAAGCCGGCGTACAGGTCAATCAGGTTGTCAATAATAACGCCGGCCGCCTTGCACTTGCGACTATCAATCGCGCTGGGCGTTGTTGTGCCAGTCGGCGGCGTACCACCTTCTGTGCCGGCGGTTTGGTCAACCGTTGTGCCGGCGGGTGTTCCTGCCGATCCGCCACAACTGCAATTAACGGTGACGTGCGGTGAACACGACACAGACGCCGACAGCGTTAATGCTTCAAGCGCCGCTATTAATGCCTCATTGCGTTCATTGGCCGCCGTTGTTTCAGCAATCGAACGCGCCTCAAACGTGCTGCCAAGCGCCTCAACGTTGTCAGCGATAACGGCAATGTTGCTGCCTTCTGTGCTGCCAAAGTAGCCGGCGATACTGGTCAACGCCGACAAGATACCGTTGATAGTTGTCATGCTGCCATCACCGCCGTTAGTGCTTCGATTGCCAACGTCACGTTGTCAATATTATCTTGCACGTCCTCGGAACTTACAGCGTCCTTAATTGCCAGCAACCGGGGCGATAACCCAGTTTCGGTGTAATCAACACTTGTTGGCAAATCACTGTCCAAATCCTGTATCTCTTCACCGACAATGGCCGCCACAATCATTCTATTGGTTTTAATCAGGTCAGATACATTGCAACCTGTCATCAGGCTAACCTCCAAATCAGCAATAAACGCCGATATTTCAAACCACGTGTTTTTATCCGCCGCGCTCCATGTGTCCCTATTTTCCGGCAATCCCCAAATCGCCGGCAGTTCGGCAAAACGCAGGCAGCTTATGAGCGTTGATATAGCGCGCCAGTCAACAGCAACCAGCATGCAAGCGTTGGTTCCATCACCATCAGTGAACATAGCGCCGGTTGCCGGCCAGTTTAGTTCAATGGCGTCAAATGGTATTGTGTTTACGGATGCCGGATAATGTTTCATAGGACTAAAAAAGGGCCGGTAAACCCGGCCCATTTTTACTAACCTCGGTTAGATTTGCGGTGAATTCGGTGGCCGTTAACGTTGCCAGTTGTTGCAACCGCTTCGGCGTTTTGGCCATCACTGGTAGTTAACGTGTACGTCAGCGCGCCGTCATACCGCTCAAGCAGGGTTTGCAAGGCGGCGTTAGCCGGGTTGACAGTGTTGCGCAAACTGCCGGTAGTAGCCAGAAACAGAGCGTCTTTCGGTGCCGGAATGCGGATTGAACCCCATTTGCCAATAGGGCCATCCGGAGTAGCCGACTGTTGCAACCGGAAGTTGATTTGGGCGATATTCTCAACCTCGGACTTGGCCGCGCCAAGATAGGTGGTATCTTCGCCATAAACAGCGGTGAAGGTGTAGCCCACAACTTGGCCGTCAGTCAACGCTTGAACTTCAGCCACAATTTCATCAGCGGTTAACTTCGCGGTTTCTGTAACCGTGCCAGAAATGCGAAAGTTCATACTGGCAATGTTGCCAGCGGCGTCCGCGATACGTACTTGAAGATTGAATTTTTCAAATGCTAAAGCCATTTTTTTAACCTCCTCTCTTTGAGAATTTTTCTAAACTGCTTGCAGTTTAGGCCAAAACCGGCAAAAAGTCAATGATTTGTACAGGTTTTGTACAGGTTTTGTACAGTTAACCGCGCCAGATTGCCAGCTCCAAAGTCTTACCAAGCTGTTGTGTAACCAGAATAATTTTATCCAGCAACATATCACTTTCGCGGGCATAGCGAAGTAGCGTCATCACCGCGCCAAGAGTAATGACAGACACCGCCAGCGACATAACCGAACTGGTAATAATCGCCACGGACAGCACAAATAGCACGACATCAGAATTAACCATAAAGCGAACTAAACCCCCAAGTCATTAGAACATTTATTCTGGCTAAACTTTCTTATCCGAAGTGAAATACCAAAATCCGGCCATTTTGCTTCACCATAAAACCCTGCCGGGCAGCGCAGCGGAGTTAGACAGAACAATGGCACTTTGGTAAACTATGGCCGGTTTAAAAATATTCTGGACACAGGAGATACCTTGTCTACATTACAGGCTGGCCAAAATGCAAAGTCTGTATTTTGGCCTCTTATTTTAATTTTGACTCTTTTTGCAACGCTGGCCGTTACCTACAATATCATTCTGCCTCTGGGTGAAATCAGCGATGCCAGCGCGCACTTTGCGCTAATCCGCTTCATCGCCGATAATGGTCGCCCCCCGCTCACATTAGAAGAACGCTCAGCCGTTGGGGTTAAAGGTGATGCTTCGCCTTTGTACCACGGTCTGGTGGCTCTGCTCACCCAGCATGTTGATATTTCAAACTTCCCCGGACTGCCCCGTGTAGACCAAAAAGGCGAGCGAGCTATCCCCGCCGACCAGCGCGTTACCCAGACCTTTTTCCACACCGAAGATGAATCGTTCCCCTTCAAAGGCGCGGTGCTGGCCTGGCATCTGGCCGGGCTGGCTTCAATTCCGATGGGCATGGCCACCATCATTGCCGTTTACCTGACCGCGCTCTGTATCTACCCGGCGCGGCGTTATCGGGCGCTGGCGGCGGCGGCGTTTGTGGCTTTTTTGCCGCGCTTTATCATTAGTAGCGCCGTTATCAACGATGATAACCTGGTGTTACCTCTCATCGCTTTTTCTGTTTATTTTTTAGTGCACATCATTCAAGGTGATGAACGCCGCCGCACCTTTATTTTTCTAGGCACATTGATGGGCCTGGCTGTCATCACCAAGTATCATAGTTTGGTGTTGATCCCGGAGATGACCCTGATTTTGGTGATGCTGGGGTGGCGCAAGCGCTGGGGCTGGCTGGCTACTCTCCGCCGCTGGGGGTGGGTGACGCTGATGCTGGTTGTCACTTCGGGCTGGTGGCTGGGGTTTGTGTTTGTTCAGTTTAACAACATCAAAGAAGCGGGCGTGGTCAGCGGGTTGGCCGAGCCGTTGGGCGACCCGGTGATGACCGTGGGCGTTAATTACCTACTCAGCCCTGATTTTAACCCCATTTCTATTTGGGAGTTTGATTACTGGCTCAGTTGGACTTTTCGCAGTTTTTGGCTGCACTACAACGGCCTGGATACGGGCATGGCCGCAATGGGCCGCCAGAATATTTATTGGGCCTTTTTTGGGGTATTGGCCGTGGTTTCGTTACTGGCCGGGCTGGGGCTGGTTAAAAAGGGTGTTGTCAGACTGTTGGTTATTATCAGGCAACCCAATCGTTTGGAATACATCCGGCTGGATGTGGCTTTGTTAACTGTTCACCTGCTCACTTATCTGAGCCTGGCCATTTTGCGTTATATGCTCTTTCCGGCCTGGTCTACCTCGCAGGGGCGACACCTGTACCCCGCACTCAGCGCCATCGCCCTATTTTTGGTGGTGGGGCTGGTGGAAATCTGGCAAACGGTTGTCCGGCATCCCGTCAATGACCGGGCGCTGGCGGCGGCGGTTGGCGGCTCGATGCTGGGGCTGAGCGTGCTAGCGATTCCCCTTTTTTTTCTGCCGGTATTCCGCCCATTCCTGCCCATTGCCACCTTGCGCCCCGATGACGCCGCCATTGCCAACCACCTGCTGGTGGAATACCCCAACAAACTGCGCTTTGAAGGCTACGACCTGCCGGCAGACAGCATCCGCGCCGGCCAGGCTATTCCGGTGACTCTTTATTGGCGCAGCCGGGCCAAACAACCGCGCGATTATCTGGTTAACCTCTGCCTGACCGATTCGAGTGGGGCAGCGGCAACGTGCCGGGCGGGGCAGCCGGTGGATGGACGTTACCCCACCCGCGCCTGGGAAACAGGCTACTTAATTCGGGATACGGTGGGGTTGCCCACCCCGGCCTGCCTCCCGCCCGGCCAATACGGCCTGAACATGGCGGTGTTGCCCCTGAGCCTGGACACAGCCGCTGCCGTGGTTGATGAATCCGTAAAAACCAAAGCCCCAATTTCTCTGGGCCAGGTAACGCTCACCGCCGGGCAAGCGCCCACCGGGCCTAAAGTTGAGGCGTGGGCAGGCGGCCAACTGGTCGGGCCGGGAACGCCCACCATGTGGCAACTGCGGCAAACCCTGACCGTGCTGCGTTACAACGCCGCCGGAGAGAATGCCGTCCAACTGTTGCCCACCGATAAAACCAGCGCCCAACCGTGGCTGCCGTTGACTCCTACGCTGGTGTATAGTTGCCCTGGCGGAGCAACAGTGACCACAGATAATTTTGTACTGCATCCGGGGGTGACGCCGGGTTTGTACCGGTTAAAAGATGGCTCAACGCCAAACCCGGATTGGTTTGTTCTGGTAAATACCCGCGCCCGCAATTTTACGCCGCCCGCCCGCTTGGACATCCCCCTTAACGCCCGCTTTGATAACCAGCTTGAACTTTTGGGCTTTAATGTGAATCTCTCGCCGCGCTACCCCGGAGACCGGGTAAAAATTGTGGCCTACTGGCGCGCGCTCCGCACCATGAACCGGCAACACATGGGGTCGTTTCACCTGCTGGATAATACGGCCACTTCGTGGGGGCAGGCGGATCACCCGCTGGGCAGTGACTACCCCACGCTGTTGTGGACACCCGGCGAAATTGTGGAAGATACCTACTACCTGCCCATCCGTGATTATGTTGCCGCCGGCCTGTACAACCTCAAGTTCAGCGTATACGATTACGAGTCGGGCGTGTTTAACTTTTTGCCGATTACTACGCCCCAAACCCCGGAACCGGCCAAAGAGCTAAATCCGGCTCACGTGCAGGTGTTGGACCCACTCCAAACAACGCCGCCCCAGCAGCCGCTTCAGGTAACGCTGAACGGGCAGATTCAATTACTGGGCTACACCGTGCCCGCGCCGCGCCTGTCCAGAGAAACGCCGTTGCAAGTGGCGTTGTACTGGCAGGCCGTTCGCCCGCCTGCCGCCGATTACACGGTTTTTACTCAGCTATTGGGGCCGGATGGACAGGTTTGGGGGCAACAGGATAACCAGCCGCAGGGCGGCAGCTACCCTACCTCGGCCTGGGCTGCGCAACATACGGTGGTGGATCGCTATGCGTTAAAACTAAAAGACGGATCGCCGCCGGGCCGTTACCGGCTGCTGGTGGGCATGTACAGCCTGACCAATGGGCAACGCCTGCCCGCAGTCAACTCAAACGGGCAGCGCCTGCTCAATGACGCCATCGAATTGGGCGAGTTTACGCTTGACTGAGGTATAACAAAATACAATTTGGCAGCGTTGGCAAATAATAGGATAATCCAGACATTGATAAATTCGCCCATCTGAGTCTGGGAACCATAAGAATTGTAAATTTAAGGAGCTACCAAGATGACCCAACCCACCAAAAATCCGCTAGGTGCCCGCGCAAAATTCAACACCGGCAACGGCGAAGCCTATATTTACCGGCTGGATAAGCTCGAACGGGCCGGCTACAACATCGCCCGGTTGCCGTTTTCGATTAAAATTTTGTTGGAAAACGTTCTACGCGAAGTTGATAACTACGTTGTCACCGAAGCCGACGTAAAAAAACTGGCCACCTGGAATCCCAAAGCGCCGGTGGCCGAAGAAATCCCTTTTAAACCGGCTCGCGTTATTTTGCAGGATTTTACGGGCGTGCCGGCGGTGGTTGATTTGGCCGCGATGCGTTCGGCCATGGCCCGGCTGGGCGGCAATCCGCAAAAAATTAACCCCACCGTGCTGGTTAACCTGGTGATTGACCACTCGGTGCAGGTGGATTTTTTTGGCCAGTCCATCGCTTTGGAGCGCAACGCCGAAATTGAATTTGACCGCAACCGCGAACGGTACGAATTTTTGCGGTGGGGCCAGCGCGCCTTTGATAATTTCAAAGTGGTTCCGCCGGCCAGCGGAATTGTACACCAGGTAAACTTGGAATACATTGCCCGCGGCGTCTGGACTCGCCCGGAGGATGACGGCATTGTCGCCTACCCCGACACGCTGGTTGGCACCGATAGCCACACCACCATGATTAACGGCCTGGGCATTGTGGGCTGGGGCGTGGGCGGCATTGAGGCTGAAGCCGTGATGTTGAGCCAGCCCATCTACATGCTAATCCCGGAGGTGGTGGGATTTAAATTGACCGGACAGCTACGCGAAGGCGTTACCGCCACCGATTTAACCCTGACCGTGGTGCAAATGCTCCGCAAAAAGGGCGTGGTGGGCAAATTTGTAGAATTTTACGGCCCCGGCCTGAGCCGGATGACTCTGCCCGACCGGGCCACCATTGCCAATATGGCCCCCGAATACGGGGCCACCATGGGCTTTTTCCCAACAGATGCCGAATCGCTCAACTATCTGCGGCGCACCGGTCGCCCGGCGGAACTGGTGGAACTGGTAGAACGTTACACCAAAGAGCAAAGCCTTTTCCGCACCGATAACACCCCCGACCCCGAATTTACCGACACTCTGGAGCTTGACCTGAGCGCCGTAACGCCCAGTTTGGCCGGCCCCAAACGCCCGCAAGATCGCTTGCCGCTGGCCGAGGTGCAAAACGCATTCAAAATTGCGTTGTCCAATCCGGTTGGCCCGCAGGGCTACGGCCTTAAAGAGGCCGATTTAACCCGAACCGGCGCAATGAAAAACGGCCCGGAACTGAACCACGGCGCGGTGGTGCTGGCCTCAATCACCTCGTGCACCAACACCAGCAACCCATCGGTAATGCTGGGGGCCGGTATTCTGGCCAAAAAGGCCGTTGAAAAGGGCCTTAAAGTGCCGGCTTATGTCAAAACCAGCCTGGCGCCCGGCTCAAAAGTAGTCACCGATTATTTAAATGAAGCCGGGTTAACGCCCTACCTGGAGGCGCTGGGCTTTTACACCGTGGGCTACGGCTGCACTACCTGCATTGGCAACAGCGGCCCCCTGCCCGCGCCGGTGGTTGAGGCCATCAAAGCCGGCGACCTGATTGTGGCGGGCGTGCTCAGCGGCAACCGCAACTTTGAAGGGCGCATTCACCCCTACATCAAAGCCAACTACCTGGCCTCGCCGCCACTGGTGGTGGCCTACGCCCTGGCCGGCACCACCGACATCAACCTGACCACCGACCCCCTTGGCCACGGTTCCGATGGCCAGCCGGTTTATTTAAAGGACATCTGGCCCAGCCACGCCGAAATTTTGGCCGAATACGACAAGGCGCTCAACCCGGCTACCTTTTTAAAGGAATACACGGGGATTGAACAGAGCAACGAAAAATGGAACGCCATCCCCGTGCCCGAAGGCGCGTTGTACGCCTGGGATGAGTGGTCAACCTACATTCAGGAGCCACCGTTCTTTACCGACCTCGGAACCACGCCCGGCCCCATTCAATCCATTACCGGCGGCAGGGTTTTGGTAAAAGTTGGCGATTCGGTGACAACCGACCACATTTCGCCCGCCGGCTCAATTCCGGCAGATTCACCCGCCGGAAAATATTTGCAGGATCACGATGTCGCGCCGCAAGAATTCAACTCGTATGGCTCGCGCCGGGGCAACGACCGGGTAATGACGCGCGGCACGTTTGCCAACATTCGCCTGCGCAATCAACTGGCTCCCGGCACCGAAGGCGGCTGGACCACCTACCTGCCCACCGGCGAAGTGATGCCCATTTTTGAAGCCAGCGAAAAATACAAGGCCGATGGCGTGCCGCTGCTGGTGCTGGCCGGCAAAGAATACGGCACCGGCTCCAGCCGCGACTGGGCGGCCAAAGGCACATTCTTGTTGGGCGCGAGGGCGGTTATCGCCGAAAGTTTTGAGCGCATTCACCGCAGCAACCTGGTGGGCATGGGCGTGCTGCCGCTGCAATTCAACGAAGGCGAAAACGCCGAGGTTCTGAAACTAACCGGCCAGGAAAGTTACACCATCCAGGTTGACGATAACCTCAAGCCGGGGCAGCCCGTGCCTGTAACCATCACCAACCCCGATGGCAGCCACCGCACCATCACTACCGTGTGCCGCATTGATACGCCGGTTGAAGTAGATTACTATCGCAACGGTGGCATTTTACAAACGGTACTGCGCAACTTTTTAAAGGAGTAAAAAAGGCTCTTTGTAAATGTAGAACTCAATTTTGCATTGCGCTGATCTGATTTTACCAGCACTGGGGCTTGTAAGCCGATTTACAGGCCCCAGTGTGGTTAAAACAAGGCATCACTACCGATCCGTGCAGGAGTAGCACGGATCAATGGAGGCTTGAATGAGGGGCATATCGGCCAACTGCTGCCCTAAGCTCATGGCCTGGACAGAGGGCATATTAACAAAGGTGGGGGTGCGAATTTTAAGCCGTTGGGGAACATCACTACCGTCGGCGGCCAGGTAGTACAGCACCTCACCCCGCGGCGCTTCAACTCGCGCGGTGGCTTCGCCGGGGGGAATAGCCGGAAAGCGCTCGGCAATGCGAATGGGGCCGGACGGCAACGTTTGCAACGCTTGTTCAATGAGGCGGATACTTTCTAGCATTTCTAGCGCCCGCACCACCACGCGCGCCCGCACATCGCCCGCGTTCTCAACCACCATCTTAAAATCCAGGTCGGCATAAGCGGCATACGGCAGGTCGTTGCGCACATCAAAGGCAACACCAGAGGCGCGGGCGGTAGGGCCAACCGCGCCGTAGCTCAGGGCATCGGCCTGAGTCAGCACGCCCACGCCGGCAGTGCGGGCCTTGACAGTGGGGTCGGTGGTGAAAATGGGAATAACCACCCGCTCGATGCCCTGGCGCAGTTGGCGCACGGCAGCCAAAATAGCGGGGAGATCGGTGAGGTCGCGGTTGACCCCGCCAATGCAGTTCATGGCGTAGTTAACCCGGTTACCGGAGATGGCTTCCAGCACATCCATTACCACTTCGCGCAGGGCAAAAATTTCCATGAACATGGTTTGAAAACCGATCAATTCGGCGGCGACGCCGGCCCAGAGCAAATGCGAATGCAGCCGTTCCAGCTCGGCCATGACTACCCGAATATAGCGGGCGCGGGCGGGGAGTTCAATCCCGGCAACGGCTTCGGCGGCCATGCAGCAGGTTAGCGTGTGAATATTGGAGCAAATGCCGCAAACCCGCTCGACCAGAGTTAAAACCTGAAAATAGTTGCGGCGTTGGGCCAGCAGTTCAATCGAGCGAAAGTTGAAGCCAATCTCAATTTCAACGTCCTGAACAATTTCACCCTGGCAAATGACATTAATTTTGTACGGCTCTTCCAAAGCCGGATGGTATGGGCCAATGGGGATGGTGTATGACATTTTGCGCTCCTAAAAAATACACAGCTTTCGTTATTTAACCGGGCCGCCATTGCGAAAAAGCCCCGGCTCCAGTTGAACGGGCCGGATCAGGCGGGTGGGCTGGGGATGACCGCTGAACTCAACCCGGTACAAATCCTGAATTTCGCGCTCGGCCCAATTAGCCGAAGGCAGGATGGGACAGATGGAGGGCAGGCGGTTGCCCTGAGTAGGCACTTTAAAGTTAAAAACCTGACGCTCCAGGTAATAATGGTAAATCACCTCGGTTTCCTCACCGGGCAAAGTGGCGGCGGTAATGGTGCTCAACCTGCCCCCCCACGCCTTTATTTGCCGGGCCAGAGCCATCACCTCAAGGGCAGGGGCGGCCATCCACCAGCCATCGCGCTGACAGATGAGGGAGGTTGCGCCGGGTAAAGCCTGTAACTGAGCGATAAAATCATTGGTCATAAATACCTCACTTGCCCACCAACGCTTCACGGAAGCGCCGGCTGGTGGCGCGTTTGCGACACTGGTCGCAGCGTAAGTTGGCAGCGGTCACATCTGCCGGCAGCGGCTCGCCGTAGAGGCGGGTCAGGACGGCGGGCGGCAGGGGAATAAAAGGCTGGCCGCAATCTGCGCAGGGCTGAAACTGAATGGGATGGGTTAGATAATGCTGCGTCCGGTCAGTGAGGGGCGCGGGCGCTACCGGCTCAAAGCTGAGGGCCTGGGTGGGGCAGTAATCAACGCAAAAACCGCAAAAGGTGCAGCGATCTTCGGTATAGGCCCAGAACACGCAATCGGGAGCCTGTTCGTTGCGAGTAATAGCGCCGGGCGAGCAGGTGTAAACACACATGCCACAGGCAATACATAGCGAGGCCTCGTGCTGAAGCCGGCCACGATAGCCGGGAGGATAGGGCACGGCGTCTTCCGGTGGCCGGGTACGCGAACCGCGGCCCAGATTAATTGACAAGAGGTTCAGGATATTCATAGCATCCCTCTAACTTATCTTTATTTTCGTTTTATCTATGATTTTTAGCCGACCATGGCAACTAACAAAACCAAAACCGCGGCGGCGGCTCCCCAGCTCCAATAAAAACCAAAAGCCTGATTGAGCTTAAGCCGGGCGGTAGCCGCGCCCAGTACGGTAACAATAATGACCAGAGCCAGGCTCAATAGCAGGTACAGCCCCCAAGCAAATGGGCTAGCGGCCAGCGGCGACAAAAACAATCCGGTAAACAGGCTAACCAGGGCCACCAGTTCGAGCGCGTGGCTTAATTCAAACACGGCCAGGGGCAGGCCATTGTACTCGGTGTGCGGGCCGGCCACCACTTCTTGCTCGGCGTTGGGAATGGAAAAGGGATTCCGCTTGAGCCGGGCCGGCAGAGCCAGCAAAAGTGCCAGCGCCGCCGCCAGATGCGCCCAACTCAGCGGCGCGGCGGCCAGATCTGTCAGGCTAAAACTGCCAACCCGCACGGCCAGCGCAATCACCGCCGCCAGAAAGGGCAAATTGTAAGCCAGGCTCATCATGGCCTCGCGGGCCGCGCCAACCTGTCCATAAGGCGAGCGGCTGCTGTAGCCGGCCAAAACCTCGCACAAGGCGGGCATTTCCAGCAGGTACAAAAACACAATCAAATCGCCGGTGAACGACTGCACCCGATTGCCCGGAACGGGAACCAGGGCCAGGGCGAACAGGGCCGAAACCAGAGAGACCAACGGCAGAGCATAAAACAAGGTACGGCTAACCCCAGCCGGAACCACCGTGTCTTTGCCCAGCAATTTCACAAAATCAAGAAAAGGTTGATAAAACGGCGGCCCCTGCCGGCCCTGTAGCCGGGCGGTCAGCTTGCGCATTAACCCCATGTACAGCCAGCCTAACAGCGCCCCGCCCAGCAAACCGGGCCAGGCCAACAACGCGAAGATATCCCACCCGTTGATCATTATTTATCCTCCTGCCGATTTTTCTGCTGACCGGCGGCTAACAGTTGGGCGGCCTGGGCAATACCTTGCAAGATAGCCTGGGGGCGCGGTGGGCAACCGGCCACATAAACATCCACCGGAATAAACTGGTCAACCGCGCCCAACACGGTGGGGCTGCCGGCAAAAACGTTGCCCGAAGCCGGGCAGGAACCAATCGCCACCACGGCTTTGGGGTTGGGCATTTGCCGGTAGATGTCGAGCAAGGCATCGCGGGTGCGCAGCGTGACCGGGCCGGATATCACCAGGATATCGGCGTGTTTGGGGCTACCCTCGCGCCGCACTCCCAATTGTTCGGCATCGTAGCGAGGGGTCAGGCTGGCGGCAATTTCGATATCGCAGCCATTACAGGCCCCGGTGTTCAGGCAGTAAACCCAGGGTGATTTGGCTCGCGCGATTTGCATAAGTTTTTGCAAAGGGTTCATCATTTCATCCTTTTTTAGCCAACTAACCCGGTTAGCCAGCCGGGAAACAGACCGGCCACCAGCATCAAGACGGCCAGGGCAACCAGAACAACGGCTGCCAGTGGAGGTTCGCCGGACGAAACGCTACCATCCGGCTGGCCCAGCCAAACCCGGTGAATAGCTCGCACGTAGTAAAGAAGCGCCAGGCCGGTAGCCAGAGCCATCGCCAGGGCCATGGGCAATCCGCCCGTTTCTACCCCGGCCAAGTAAAGCCGCCAGCGGCCCACAAACCCAAAGAAGGGCGGCACGCCAATCATTCCCAGGGCGCTGACAATAAAAACTGCCGCGCTGATGGGGTATTGCGCCGCCAACCCCCGGTCATCCAGGGTCAGGTCGCGTTTGCGTTGGTGTTCGGCCAGACCAACCGCGCCAAAGAGCAGTACTTTGAAAAAGGCATGGCTTAAGGCGGCCAGCATTGCCCCGCTGAGGCCCGCTTCGGACCCGGCAACCACGCCCAACAGCAAATACCCCATATCGTCTATGGTCGAGTAGGCCAGCATCCGCTTGAGATTGCGCTGGGCCAAGGCCAGCAGCGCCCCGCCATACATTGACAGCAAGGCCAGTACCAGCCAGAGGGTACGGTAATCGGTAAAAACCCACGGCGCGGCCTGCCGCAAGTGAGCCAACTCGCCAAAAGCGGCAATATCAACCACCGACACCACCAGGGCGGTGGTCATGGGTTTGGCCGCTTCGGCCAGGCGGGGCAGCCAAAAATAGAAGGGCACCAGGGCCAGTTTAAGCCCAAACCCCACCACCAGCAGCCCAATAGCCAGCTTATCCAGCGGAGCCGCCGGGGGAGTTGCATTCTCGCCGCTCAGGTAAAGGCCAACAGCCAGAAATATCACCGCCAGCGCCAACAACATTAAATAATTGCGAGCGGCGGCGGCGGCCTCTGGCGTGCCTTGAACCCACACCATAGCCACGGCCACAAAAGCCGCGGCATCGAGCAGTAACAAGCGGCTTACCCCCGCGCCGCTCACCTGGGCGGCAATAACCCCAACGCCCAGTAAAACGGCCAGGCTCCACCAGCGCCAATCGCCCTGGGGAATGGCAACCGCATACACGGCCACGCCGGCCAAAAGCACCACAAATGCGCCGCCAAAAACAATATCCCACGGAAGACCATTATGTATAGCGACCGCTTCCATTATTGTTGGATTCATTATTACCTCACTACCCCAACCACACCGCAATAAAGACCAGCCCCGTTAAAACCAGGGTTGCCAGTAGCGGGTAGGTTTCGCTCAGTGGGTTCAGCAGCCGGTCAAATTGGCCAGCCAGAGTTTTAAGACCCTGCCACAGGGCCAGGTACAAACGGTCAGGATTGGTTACGGCGTAAATTGGGGTAAAGGTAGTTTCGGCCAAAGCGGCAAAATCAACCACACTGACCCCAGCCGAGGCGGGCAAAGGGTCGCCGCCGGTAAAAAGGCCCGCCGGTTTGGCGCTGGCCGGGCGACTCAGGCTATACCCCAACCAACCGGCCAGCAGGGCCAGCACGGCGATAGCCGCCCCCAGCGTTACCTGTACCCCCGCCGAGGTGGTTTGCAACCCCAGCCACGACAGGTTAACCGCCCAGGCAAATCCAAGGCCGTTTACCGCCGGAGCCACCACCGTTTGCATTAATATTTGCGGGGCCAGGCCAAACAATACACACAAGGCCGCCAGCGCCCCCATCCCGCCTAACATTGAGGGTTCGGCTTCGTGGAGGTGCTGGTCTCGGAGACACTCCGGCAGATTGCCGTAAAAGGTGCTAACCGTTGCTTTGAGCATATAAAACGCGGTAAGCACGCTAACCAGCCAAGCTACCACCACCACAACTATCTGGTTTGCCTCTAACGCCGCATCCAACAGCAGCCACTTGGCCACAAATCCGTTGGTTAAAGGCACGCCCACAATCGCCCCGGCGGCAATTAACCAGATGCGGGTAGTATGCGGCATATACGCCGCCAGTCCGCCCAGCCGGCGCATATCGCGGGTGCCGGTGGCGTGTTGCACCGCCCCAGCGCACAAAAACAGCGTTCCCTTAAACAAACCGTGGCTCAGGCAGTAAAATAATCCTGCCGCCAACCCCAGGTTTGTGCCCAATCCCAGCCCGGTGATGATGTAGCCCAACTGGCTGATGGTGGAGAAGGCCAACAGCCGTTTTAAATCCGTTTGCACCAAGGCAAACAGTGCCCCCACCAGAATGGTGGCGCAGCCCAACGTCATCACCGCCGTATTCCAGGTGTGAGGCCAGGGCGAAAAAGAATACATCCGGGCGATCAGGTAGACCCCGGCTTTAACGTAGCAGGCCGAGTGCAGCAGCGCCGATACCGGCGTGGGCGCGTTCATTGCTTCGGGTATCCAGGTGTGCAGCGGGAACATAACCGATTTGGCCATAGCCGCCACCAACATCAAGCTAAAAATGCCGCCGGTAAACGCCGCCCCCACCGCCGGGTCAGTCCACAAAAAAGTACCACTGCGTTGGTACAGCAACAGAATTGCGGCCAGCAGCCCGTAACCGGGCAGGTGGGTCATAACCAAAACTTTGCGCGCGCCGTTGGCCGCTGCCGTTTCCTTGTACCAAAAGCCCACCAAAAAGTACGAGCACAGCCCGATGACCTCCCAACTGAGGTAGGCCAGCAGCAAGTTGGCCGCGTAGACCAGGCTGACCAGCCCGGCAATAAAGGTTAGCAGCAGTACATAAAACCGGGTTACGCTTGCTTCGTGGGCCATATACCCCACACAGTACAACAAAATAGCCGTGCCGATACCCGTTGCCATCAGCGCAAACAGCAGGCTAAGGCCATCCAGGTGATACTGTACCGGCACGTTTTTATCCCACAGAAAGAAGGTTTGTTGAATAACTCCGCCTTGCGCAATCACCGGCAACATGGCCAGCACCCCGCCCAAGGCCACTGCACCCGACAGGAAGGCTAACCAGCCCTTGCCTCGAGGTGACAACACCCAGCTCAGGGCCAATTGCAACAAGATACCCAGCCCCAATGCCGCTAGGGGCATAATTGTAAAAGTGTCCATATCTACTGTCCTTAAAAATAATTTCGGGACAAAAAAAGGTTTGAGCCAGCCGGTAAAAAGGAGGCGAAATGGCTGGCCCAAACCCCAAAGGAGATTTTATCAAACAGGAAATTCCTGAAATACTTCTTTTAATTTGGCGGCAAACGCCTTTTGGCGGGAAAGCGTTGAAATGGTATCGCCCACATATTCCAACGCGTCAGAGGGACACACCTGAACGCAGGCGGGATTTCCCTGACAGGTATCGCACTTAAAGATGCTATCGGTGAGGGCATCGTAAGCCGCGTTGCCAAAGGGACAAGCCATAACGCACATGCGGCAGCGAATGCAGCGACCGGCGTCCAGCTCTATTTGAGCCGTGTCGCGGTTGCGGTGCATGGCTCCGGTGGGGCAAACGGAAACGCAGGCGGCGTCGCTACACTGCTGGCAAAGCATGGGGATGGAGATGCCATCCTGTTCCCAGGTGTAGATGTGAACGCGAGCGGCTTCTAACCGCTGGCTGCCCTCGTGGGCAAAAGCGCAAGCGGCCACACAACTTTTACAGCCCACGCATCTATCGGGGTGGATCATTAAAATTTTAGCCATAATTAGCTCCTTTGCTGGGGTAGTGATTGGGGAGGCCGGGATTGGGAATTTGGAGAAACCAAGCTCCTCCTGCCCAATCCCGGCGAAATTTTTTAACTCAGTTAGCGTTTAGACCAGGCCGGAACAACCTTGTCTTTGGCTTTGAGACCGGCCAACACTTTTTCCGGGCGAGCCGGCAGATGGGTGATGCGCACGCCGGTAGCGTTATTGATGGCGTTCATAATCGCGACGTGCGGTGAAGTCAGCGGGGCTTCACCCACGCCGGCGGCGCCAAAGGGGCCACTCTCGCGCGGCGTTTCTACGTAGATGATATCCAGCTTGTCGGGGATGTCTCTGGCGTAGGGAATGCCCGCGCCCAACATGGTCGAGTGTTTCTCGATGTCTTCAAAATCCTCGGTTAAGGCTAGGCCGATGCCCTGAGCCAGGCCGCCATACATCTGGCCGTCTACCACCAGCTTGTTGTTGATTTTGCCGATATCGGTTACGGCGGTCATCCCTTCAACTTTGGTCTTGCCGCTCTTGATATCCACTTCAACCTCGGCCATAAAGACGGTGTACATGTAATTAGAGAAGGGGTTGCCCTGCGCCGTTTTCGAGTTGCAGTCGGAGCAGGCTGAAGCCGCCCATTTGCCCTTGTAGCGCAACGGCAGGCCCTCGGCCACCATCTGCTCATACGAGCGGAAGCTGCCATTGCTGCGCATCGCGTCGATCAGGTTTTCGCAGCCGTTTTTAATGGCGTTGCCAATAACCACCTGGCTGCGGCTGCCGCCCGCCGGGCCGCCATTGGGGGTTAGCGCGGTATCATTCATCACCAGCTTAATTTCTTCCGGGGCCAGTTCCAGCGGGCGCAGGGCTTCGTGAGCCGTGCCCAGCACGCCCATATCCGCGCCCTGGCCGTGATCGTGCCAGTTGGCATAAACGGTTACGCCTTGTTTGGTCAATTCAACATCGGCTTCGGCGCCGTCAACCCCATCGAGGCCGCAGCCATAAACCCCAATAGAAACGCCCACGCCTTTCTTCTTTTCGGGCGTCGATTCGCGTTTGGCCCGTTCCACCGCGGCCTGGTACAGCGGGCGCAGTTTATCAATCATCTCCGGTAGGGAGTAAACTTCGGGGGATTGGCCGGTGGGGGTGGTATCACCGGGGCGATAGACGTTTCTGTAGCGCAGTTCCAGCGGGTCAATCCCCATCTTCTCGGCCAGATCATCCATCAAACTTTCCGAAGCCAGGAAGGATTGCGGCGAACCGTAAGCCCGGAAAGCCGAACCCCAGGCGTGGTTGGTTGCCACGGTGTGGCCGCAACCGCGAATACTGGGAATGTTGTAGCCCGCGCCGATAAATTGCGCCCCGCGCAGGGTCAACAGGTCGCCAAACTCGGAATACGGGCCGTGGTCCACTACCCAGTCGCTTTCCATGGCCAGCAGCTTGCCGTTTTCATCGGCGGCCAGTTTAAGGTTGAGGAAGAAGGGCGAGCGTTTGCCGGTGTAGGTCATAAATTGCTGGTAATCATAAACCAGAGAAACCGGCCGACCGGTGGCGATACAGGCCGCGCCCAACAGCGCTTCCATTGTGGGGGAGAATTTGTAGCCAAAGGTGCCGCCGGCGGGGTTTTGCACCAACCGCAGTTTGTCCGGTTCAACGCCCAGTCCGGGGGCAATCATGTACAGATGCAGGTACAGGCCAATACTCTTGGAGTGAATGGTCACCCGGCCTTCTTTGTCGTAGTAGGCAAAGCCAATATCCGACTCGATGGTCAGGTGGGGCTGGCGCTGCAAATAATAGTTGTTTTCAACCACATAGGCCGCCGAGGCCATAATGGGCTTGGTGTCCTCGCCTTTAACAATAGGCTGCTCAAAATAGACGTTGGGGGTGCCGGGGTGAATTTCGATGGCGTCATCGGCCATGGCGTCTAGCGCGTTCATATAAGCCGGCAGCTCTTCCAGTTCTACTTTAACCTTGTCAGCGGCGGCGCGGGCGTGGGCTTCGGTGTCGGCGCAAACAATGGCGATGGCGTCACCGTATTGGAAGATTTTGGTATCGCACAGAATGGGGCGATCCCAGCCGTCGCCTTTGTTGGTGGGGAAGGTGATCAGGCCGGTAATGCGGTTTTTGCCTTTGATGTCTTTGTGCGTAACTACTTTGAAGACCCCCGGCATTTTCTCGGCTGCGGAGGTATCAATGGAGAGGATATTGGCGTGGGAAACTTTAGCCTGCACCAACGCCAACCGTAACGTATCGGGCGGCATCTTCAGAATCAAATCCTGGCCGTAATCCAGCGTACCGGTTACTTTGGCCTTAGCGGTGGGGCGCGGATACTTGCCACCCCAAATGCGGCCATCCGGCGGGAGCTTGTACTCCAGTTGGGCCTGGCTCATTTCACCGCGCAAAACTTTGGCGGCGTCCATAACGGCATCAACAATGGGTTTGTAGCCGGTGCAGCGACAGGCGTTGTGATGCTTGGTAAACCAGTCTCGAACCTCTTCGCGGGTGACGTTGGGTTTTTGGTCCAGCAGCACTTTGGCCGAAACCACAAAACCGGGCGTGCAGAAACCGCACTGAGCCGCGCCGTGAACAGCTATGGCCACCTGGATGGGGTGCATTTTGGCCGGCGTACCAATCCCCTCGACGGTGGTGATTTTGGCTCCGTCTGGCACGCGCTTGGCCCGGGTAACGCAGGCCAGGGTCAGCTTGCCATCCACAATAACCGAGCAGGCTCCGCAATGACCATCATTGCAAGATACTTTGGTGCCGGTCAGTACAAGTTGCTCACGCAACACCTCGCCCAATGAGGTCTCAGAGTCAATTTCAACTGATTGGGATACTCCATTGATAATGAATGTTTTTTGGGGCATTCTTACCTCCTTATAAGAATGATGCGAAAATTGGTAGGAAAACGTGCTGGGGTAAAACCCGGCAACTTATCCGTAATTTAGTTGGCAAGGTTGCCAATACAACGGGTAGAAGAACACCTTCTATATTAGAGCAAAAGCTGTTGGAAAACATCGGGCAGCCGGATAGTCTGCCGCTAGTCAAATGGCTCATTCTGGATGGGTCAGTTGACCAGTAGAGTTGCCAGTTTTTACATTCTTCTATAAAGAGATGGGGGGAGTAACTGGTAAAAATAGGCGGGAATGGTCAAATTCAAATCAGGGGGATTATTGGCCGGGTGATGGTTTGTTGTTGGTTATAAGGCCAATTCTTTTAGCTTGGCGGCGGTGGGCACACCGGTGGCGTCCCAGCCTCGCGCTGCGTAATATTCGGGTAGCATCTGGTCAAGATGGCTAACCTCGCCTTTGGAAGCCCCGGTTAGAATAGGTGATTTCAGCAGCCGTTCCGGCAGGGTGTCATCCTGGCTGGTTAAGCCGGCCTTGAGATTCCACATGCGCTCCATGTTGTAGATGCGCTCGCCGGCCTGCATAAAGGCTTGGGTGGAATAGGGCACGCCGGTGGCGGCGCTCAACATCTCGGCAACTTCCTCCCCGCCAATGCCAAAAGTGGTAAAGAGGCAGGCTCCGGTTGAGGACATGGCAGCGGTTAAATCCTGAAAGGTTTTTACCAGAGCGGCCTTGCCCTGAGTGGTATGCTGCTCTACTTTGGAGGGCACGCCCAATACCTCGGAAAAAACGGTGTAACCGCGCACGTGGCAGCCGCCCCGGTTGCTGGTGGCGTAATTTAAGCCAATCCCCTGGATTGCGCGCGGGTCGTAGGCCGATAGTTCCTGTTTTTTAACGGTCATTGAATATTCAACGTGACCGTAGCCATCGGCCAGGCGATAGGAACCGAGGGCCAGCTTGTCGCCAAAACCTTCGCGCAGCCCGGTTTGGCGGACCATTTCGACCATGGCCTCGGCGTTGCCAAAATTTAGGGCAACACCGCCGGTGTCTTGCGGGGTTAAAATACCGGCTTCGTACATATCCATAGCGCAGGCAATGGTGGCCCCCATGCTGATGGTGTCCAGCCCCAATTCGTTGCAGTAGTAGTTGGCTTTGGTCACGGCATCCAGGTTATCAACCCCGCAATCCGAGCCAAAACACCAGACGGTTGCGTATTCCGGGCCTTCGCCCTCGCCGGCAAATTTGGGATTGGTTACTTTGGTCACACGGCCACAGGCGATAATGCAAGAGAAGCAGCCTTTTGGCCGCACCAGCAACCTGGCGCTCAGGCTTTCGCCGCCGATTTTATCGGCGGTAGGGAAATAGCCATCGTTAAAGTTACGGGTTGGTAGGCCGCCCACTTCATTAAGAATATTAACCAGCACATCCGTGCCGTAGGTTTTAAACCCTCGCCCGCCAACAGGGTGCGCCTGAATTTTAGCCCGCGCCTTTATTACGGCGGCGTTGAAGGTTTGGGGGTTGGCGATGGGCACAACCCCGCTCCCTTTTACCACAATGGCCTTTAGATTTTTAGACCCCATCACCGCGCCAACGCCGCTGCGCCCGGCGGCCTGGTGCATTTCATTCATAACGCAGGCAAAAAGCACCTGCTTTTCACCCGCCGGGCCAATACAGGCCACTTTTGCCTCTGCTTCGGTTTCGGCCCGGATAAGATTGGTGGTGTCTGGCACCCATTTACCCCACAGGTGGCTGGCGTCGCGGAGTTCCACCTGAGCATCTTTAATCCACAGGTACATGGGTGTTTTGGCCCGCCCCTCAAAAATGATGAGGTCGTAGCCGGCCATCTTCAGCTCGGGACCAAAAGAACCACCGGAGTTAGATGAGGCGATAGCGCCGGTTAGCGGCCCTTTGGTGATAACATCGTAGCGACCCATCGAAGAGGCAAAGGTGCCGCTAAGGGGACCGGGAGCAAAGATGAGTTTGTTATCGGGGCTGAATGGGTCAACGGTGGGGTCAACTTCCAGTTCCATAATTTTAGTACCCAGGCCGCGCGCGCCAATAAACAACCGGGCAAGTTCCGGGCTGAGAGCCTCGCGGGTAATGGCCCCAGAGGTGAGATTAACGCGCAAAATAGTTCCTATCCAACCAAACATTTATGATGCCTCTTGGCGCGATGCCTTAAATTGGGCGGCAAAAGTACTGAGTAGAGTAGATACGGTATCATTTGCGTACTGGATTCTGGTGAAATGGTCAGGCTACCGAATCTGCATTCTATTTACCCCCGGTCAGCATAAAACAAAAACCAAAAAAGCGCATCGGACAGTCGGGGAGTATACGTTGGGACAGGTAGCCAACTTTACATGGGTCAGTTGACCAGGCGATGCTGCACGGCCAGGGCTACGGCCTCGGCGCGATTGGTTGCGCCCAGTTTGGAAAGGATATTGCTAACATGGTGTTTAATGGTTGACAGGCTAACAATCAGTCGCCCGGCGATTTCGGTGTTGTTCAACCCCTTAACCATCAGCGCCAGGACTTCGCGCTCGCGTTCGCTCAGGTCGTGGCCTGGTTTTGGGGGTTGCATGGCCGCGTAAATAAGCGACTGGGTAGCCTCGGGGGCCAGGGTAGATTGGCCCGCATAAGCCAAACGGATGGCCTCGGCCAGTTCATCGGCCTGAACATCTTTGAGCAGGTAGCCAATAGCTCCGGCTCGCAGCGCGTTTTGCACTAACGTTTCTTCCTTAAAGCTGGTCAATGCCACCACCTGGGTTTGGGGATAATGCTGGCGTATTGCCCGGGTGGCCGTGGCCCCATCCATGCCGGGCATCATCAAATCCATCAGTATCACGTCGGGTTGAACCCGGGCGCAAATTTGAACCGCTTCTTCTCCGGTTCTGGCCTCACCCACCAACTCCAGATCATCGTAAACCTGAAAAAAAGCGGCCAAACCACTCCGAACAACCGCATGGTCATCTACAATCATCACTCGAATAGGCCGGGTTTCCGTCATGGCTGCTCCTTAAGGGTGGGTTCTGACCAGAAAACTTCGATTTGGGTGCCGTGCCCCGGACTGCTTTTTAGTTTCATCATTGCGTTAATGGCGGCGGCCCGCTCATACATAATTCCCAGGCCCAGGTGCTCCGGGGAGACGCAACTGGGATCAAACCCGCACCCGTCATCGCCAATGGTTAACTCCACATGTTCCGGGTGGCTGCGAAAGCTGACGATCACCTGGCTGGGGTTTGCGTATTTGACCACGTTATTGAGAGCCTCTTGGGTAATACGATACAGGCCTACTTTCACTTCGGGGGGTAGCGGGCGATCTCCTTCTACCACAAGCGAAATGGGAATACGCGACCGTCCGGTAATGGCCTGGGTTAAATGTTTGAGCAAATCACCCAGTTGGGCTTCTTTCAAGGCAGCCGGGCGTAGTTCAAACAACAGGGTGCGCATCTCGGCCAGCGCGCCGCGGGTTAATTGGCGCAGTTCCTCTAACCGCTGCCGGCCTTCGGCCTGGTTGCGATCCCACATGCGGGGCAATACTTCGGCAATCAGACTGGTTGAAAAGAGAGTTTGGCTAACGGCATCGTGCAGTTCGCGGGCCAAGCGGTTACGCTCGGCCATAACCGCGGCCTGTTCCGCCTGAGTGCGCAGCCAGGCGTTTTCAATGGCCAGAGCCACCTGGTCACTGAAAGCCAGGGCCATGCCAATTTCTTCCTCGAAGAAAGTCCGGGGTTGACGGTAACACATCAGAATAGCCCCGTAAATATCACCTTTAACAATGAGCGGGACAGCCAACCAGGCTTGATAAAGTGCTCTTAGCTGGTTAACCCAGGCCCACTCCGCCGGGGTCAAAGTCACTCTTGTTTCATCAGATAAAATCACCGCATTGGGCACGGCTACCGGTTGGCCGGTTAGCACCGCCTGACCTACCGTCTCGTGCCCCGGCAGAAAGTGGGCGTTGGCAACAAAGTCAGCCGGCAAACCGTGAGCGGCTTGAATGGTTAACGCCCTGTTCCCCGGTTGCAAGCAATAAATGGCCATAGCCTGGCAATCCAGTAAACGGCTGCTGACATGAGTGACAATATAGTTGAGGATTTCATCCGGGGAACGGTTTGAATTCAGGATGGCTAACATAACCCGCAGGCTTTCGGCCATCTGGTAACGTTCTTCGGACTCAAGCCGCCGCTGTTGTTGCTCCTGATACATGCGGGCGTTTTCCAGCCCAATAACGGCGCTGGAAGCCAGCATACTCAGCACCCGCAGGCTGTCTGTTCCTAAAACTGATGTTTCCTGGTTAGCCACCACAATAACCCCAATGGGCCGGATTTCAGAAAGGAGCGGTACAGCCAGGTAGCTGTGGATGTCGTTAAAGTACATCAGGGTTTCCCGACAAATTCGGGGATCATTTTGCGCATCGGGGATGATGATTGGCCGGCTGGTTTGAATAGACGAACCGGCTATCGATTCGGCCACCGGTATCCGATAACCAATCAAGTTGTCGGAACGGGCCTGGCCCGACACGGCAGCTACGCACAGTTCATCTCCTTCAAGCACGTAGAGCAGGCTCAGTTGGGCGGACGTAAGCCGTTGCGCGGCTTCGGCAATTAATTGCAAAACGTCGCTCAATTCAAGCCGGCTGGTAATAGCCTGCTGGATAAGGAGCAACGTTTCCAACTCATCGGCATATTGTTTGGTGGAACAGGGGATATTGGCATACAGACAAAACGGACGATCCACCGGAAGGGCTACAGTTTCAATCATTATTAGAGTGCGGGGCTATTAAGTGCTTGCGCTTTCGCATCAATAAAAATTTGTCGTTGGCTTCCCAGAATTACAGACCGGGTTCTCAGGCATCTTGTATGGTGAGGTAGGCCATTGTCTGGTTTAAAAGCTGGTAAGCTATTTCGCCAAAGGTTATCGGGCCGGTAAAGTTGGCTGTTTTCTTACCGGCAAGGTCGGCATAAATGTAATTCAAAATACAATTGCAGGAAAAGAAAAGGTTATCACCCACGCCGGCAGGCAACTCGGTTAAGAAATGACTCATATAATCGCCCACGGGTCTGGCAATTTTGTAACTAATGCCGGCAAATACCGGGGCGTAAAAATTAACCTGTTTCTTGGCAAAGTCTATCCCCTGAAAACTGGTATTGATCATCGCTCCATAAAGATTAGCCACCAGAGGCAGTTTGGTATCAATACGATTTTCAGTTAAATAATTGGCAAAGTTTTTTAACTGACCGTTGATCAGGGCATCGGTTGCGCTAAAGCCATCCTGGGGAAAGGTGATGGCATCGCCCTCGCCCTGTTCAAAGATGTTAACAATATCAATCTCAACCAGTTTATTGGCCGGGAGATGCACATGCAGAACAACCGCTCCGTTTTCCAGAGCCTGGCCTTGCGTTCCATCAAACACCTTGGGAATGGACTTTACTTCATCCAAAGCTACCCCGGCAATCCAACCAATGAGCGGCCTGGTAGCAAACCCCGGAAAGCCCGGCGCATTCAAGGCAAAGGTAAAATGCGTGGAGCAAGAGGATGGAATAATAATTACGCTAAAACCGTGTTGAGGCGCGTCTCTGTAAACATGGTGGATGTTTGTTTCGTCATAGATTTTGACTTCGGCTTTGATTACATAATCAGGCAGTTCGGTTACATAAATTTGGTCTTGAGTGAACACTCCCCCCTGTTCGCCTATAAAATAAGGAATGGTTCCCGCTATCCAGAAACCAGGCGGCAAATCCTGAAGGGATTTTTCGTCACCCGCCAGCAGAAGGTTTTTTCCAGCCGCAATCATTGCGGTCACGGCATTTTTGTCATACATTACGGCGTTCATTCTTTCACCGCCTCATTAAAAATTTTTTTCAAATCGGCTTGAGCTTTGGGGAGGTCTTTATTTCTTTCGAAAAAGTCTCGTAGTTCTGCCACACTTTTTCGGGTTATTTCAGGCGAAGGAGTCATTTTGTAAAGCAACGTGAGTCGGCCAAGGAGGATTTTAGTCGCCAGTAATTCGTAGCTAGGATTTTCCTCACCAGAAATTGCCCTGATCCACCTTGGGTCTGATTCAGGAGGAATTATCATGGGTAACACTCCTTGTTTTGATTAAACAGTGGTGAATCTAAAAGGTGAGGCATACATTGGCTCTTGGTTTAATTTTACAGCTACACCTTAAGAGTCACGCCGTTAAAGTCCGAGTGTACAAGGTTAAGTTAAGTTAACCCAGACCGCTGGCAGTTTTAACTTCAACCCAGAGGGTGCGCCAGTTTAGAAGTAATGAACTTTCAAACGCAAAGAGCTTCCAGAAAGGTTAAATTTAGAATTGCTGGTATTACAAAACACCTTTTGAATCCTACCAAAAAGTGAATGTAATCAACTTTGTTACATTTGTCAAAAACGGTGCCGGGGCAATCCTGCTGGAGTTATTGTGGCAACCGATTGGAACACATTACCAAACTGTAGATAAAGTCAGCAATACCGTTGGATTAGTTGCTTTAGAATTTTCCCTTGTAAGGAATTACAGTAAAATCACGGTTAACCACCTGTCGTCTAACCCAATAAAAAATTTTACCGAGGTTATAAAATGTTAACTAAAAAGATTCAAGCAACCGTTGAACGCAACATTGCCGCCATGCTCAATCCACGGCTGGCGGTATTAGTAACTTGCTGCGACAAGACCGGCAAGCCTAATGTGCTCACCGTAACCTGGCACACGCCGTTATCTCACCAGCCGCCGTTGCTGGGCATCAGCCTGGGACATAACCGCTATTCCTGCGGCCTCATCAGCGAAACCAAAGAGTTTGTCATTAATATTGTGGGGCAATCCTTTAAAACCGCGATAAACCTGTGCGGCAATTACAGCGGCGCCTCGCACGATAAAATAGCGATGGCCGAATTAACGCTCAGGCCGGCGGCCCAGGTGTGCCCGCCGGTAATATCCGGGGCGCTTGGCCACCTGGAATGCCGGGTAAAAGAACAACTTCTCACCGGCGACCACACCCTTTTTGTGGCGGATATTCTGCATGCCGAAGCCGAAGTGCAATCTTTTTCTGATACCTGGGCGCACCCCAACGACGACACGCCGTTGTTATGCTTCCAACGGGACCGGTTTGGCTACGGCTATCTTCAGCAGGACAGCAACGACAAACCGTAACATTAAGTCCTGAAAAATTAGAGCAATCCTCGTGTTGTTTTAGCTTTTTGACCGGATGCTCCTTTTGGACTAAGATAAATCACCCTCAGCATCCGGCCAGGCTTGCCTGGTCAAAACCAAAGACAAAACCCCTCCGATTTAACTCCGGGGGTCTTTTGTTTGTATTACCCAACATTGTGTTTCCCAAAATTCAAATCTCTTGAGGAGGAGCAACGATGAAAAAAGTAGTTAGTGTTACAACTGTAGTTTTTCTGTTAACCTTACTGCTGACTCTGGCGACGGCAACGGCGTGGGCGCAGGAGGAAAAGGTTGTATGCGAGCGGGATGCAGTAGTGCAGGCCGAAGATTCGCTCTCGAATTTGGCGGCCAAATATTATGGTAACGTCATGGCATTTCCGGTGATTGTTGACGCCACCAACGCCAAAGCCGCTACCGACAGCAGCTACACCAAAATCACCGATCCCAACGTGATTGAATCCGGCTCAAAGCTGTGCATTCCGCCGGGTGAAGTGGCCCAAAAACTGCTCAACGAGAAGGTTTTCACGGCGGTCAAATCGGATGAAGCCGCCAGCACCCTGGTGATTGGCCTCACCGAAGACACCTTCACGCTCGACCCCAGCCGCGCCTACGAACTGCACGCCATCTCCGTGCACCGGCCCATTTACGAAACGCTGGTGTCCTTTCCTCCCAGCCACGTTGATAAAATTGTGCCGGGCCTGGCCGAAAAATGGGACATTTCTGAAGATGGTTTAACCTACACCTTTACCCTAAAGCAAGGCTCAAAATTCAGCACGGGCCGTCCGGTTACGGCGGCGGATGTGGTTTTTAGCCTCAACCGCATCCACAACCTCAAGGGCAACCCATCATTTTTAACTGACTCCTTTGCCAGTGTTGAAGCCACCAATGACAGCACCGCGGTGATCAAACTAAAAGAGTCCGACCCGGCGTTGCTGGCCAAACTGGCGTTCACCTCGCTGGGCATTATGGACAGCACCGAGGCCAAAGCTCAGGGCGCTACCGACAACCCCGACACCGACAAAGCCGAACAATGGCTCAACCAAAATTCCATTGGCAGCGGCCCCTACATGCTGCAAAAATGGGAACCCAAAGTTGAGGCCATTTTGGTGCGCAACCCCAACTATGCCGGCACCCCGGCGGCGATTGGCCGCGTAATCTACCGCACCGTTTCCGATGCGGCGGCGCAAAAACTGGCCCTGGAAGCCGGCGACCTGGACATTGGCCTGGACATCAGCGCCGACCAGGTACCCAGCTTCAAGAGCAACTCCAAACTCACCGTTTACGAAGGCAGCAGCGATCTGGTGATCTTCTTAACGATGAATATGGACCCGCAAATTGGCGGCCCGCTCGCGCAATCGGCGGTACAACAGGCCGTTCGCCTGGCGATTGATTACGATGGCATCCGCCAACTGAGCGGCACCGGCTCGGCCACCCCGGTCAATATTATCCCGGTGCAGTGGGCCTACGCGCTCGACCCGGCCAAAGCCATCAAACGTGACGTGGCCGCGGCCAAAGCCAAACTGGCCGAAGCCGGTTTTGGTAATGGCGCAACAATTGAACTGGAATACCCTGAGTTTACGCTCGGCGGGCTGGCCTTTAGCACCCTGGCCCAAAAAATTCAGGCCGACCTGGCCGAAGCCGGCATCACCGTGCAGTTAAAACCGGCTGACATCAACGTGGCGCTGGAAAATTACCGCAACGGCAAAGAAAGTATGGGGCTGTGGTACTGGGGGCCGGATTACATTGACCCGATTGACCGGCTGGCCTTTACTCCCGAAGGCAAAGTTGGCCTGCGGGTAAACTGGACTAAAGCCAACGCCAGCCCCGAATTGATGGCGGCGGTAGAAAAAGCCAAAGTTGTGACCAAACCGGCTGACCGCGAAAGCGCCTTTACAGAAATTCAGCAGCGCATGCTCACCGAAAGCCCCTTTGTGTTTGTGGTGCAAAACGGAACCCAGGTGGCCTACAACTCGGCCATTAAAGGGTTTACATACGACAGCGTTGCGCTGGGGCGGATCAACCCCTACACCATGAGCAAGTAGTTCTTCTGGGGGCAGATAACCGCATTTGCCCCGACCCAACTTTATAACAAATAACCTGTGAAAGGTGAAACGTGGCCGGTTTATTGCTAAACTCCACGTTTCACCTTTCACCTTTCCAAACCTGATGCAACGTTTTATCTTTCGCCGTCTACTACTACTAATACCACTTTTAATTGGGGTAACGCTGGTAGCCTTTGTTATCTCGCACACGGTTCCCTCCGATCCGGTGAACGCGGCTTTGGGACAGAACGCGGTGGCCAACCTGGAACTGGTTAAGGCGTTCAAAGCCAGATGGGGGCTTGACCAGCCGCCCTACATACAATACCTGATTTATCTTAAAAACCTGCTCCGGGGCGATCTCGGCCAATCCATCTCTACTCACCAGCCGGTGCTCAGCGATTTGGCGCGTTATTTACCCGCCACCATTGAGTTAGCCACCTCGGCGATTATTCTGGCGGTGCTGATTGGCGTGCCGTTTGGGGTAATCTCGGCGGTTAAGCGCAATACCTGGCTGGATCAGAGCAGCCGGGTGATATCGCTGGTGGGCGTGTCGGCTCCGGTTTTTTGGCTGGCCTTGCTGGGGTTGTACGTCTTTTACTCCTGGTTGGGCTGGCTGCCGGGCCCGGGCCGGCTGGACATTGGCATGAAAGCGCCGCCGTATGTTACCGGCCTGTACACTCTGGATGCATTGCTGGCCGGCAATCCGGCCCTGTTTTTTAACGCCGTGCGCCACCTCATTTTGCCCAGCATCGTGCTGGCCTGCTACAGCATGGGGTTAATCACCCGCATGACCCGCTCGGCTATGCTGGATGTAATCAGCCAGGATTATATCCGCACCGCCCGTTCCAAAGGGCTGCATGAAATGCGGGTGATTCTGGATCACGCCTTTCGGAATGCGCTCATTCCAACCGTTACCGTATTGGGCTTGTCTTACGGCAATTTACTGTCGGGCACAGTTTTAACCGAGAAAATCTTCTCCTGGCCCGGCGTTGGCCAGTATGCCTACAAAGCCTCCACCTCGCTGGATTTCCCGGCGATTATGGGGGTAACAATGCTGATTGCCTTTATCTTCATTGGGGTTAATCTTGCGGTTGACATTGTGTATGTTTACCTGGACCCCCGCCTGCGCCAAGGATAACCGGATATGCCGTCAACTTCGCCATCCTCTTTAACCCACTCCCCTGTTCCGAGCGCAGTAAACTCCCCCGGAACAAACCTGCGTCCCCGGCGGACTGCTCTGGGCACCATTGTCTATTTTCTAAAACGGAATCACCTGGTGGTAGTGGGGCTGTTGATTGTGCTAACCTGGCTGGCATTGACCACCTTTGCCCCCTGGCTGGCCCCCTACGACCCGTACAAGCAAACCATCAGCGCCCGGTTGCAACCGCCCACCGCCACCTACTGGTTTGGAACGGACCAATTAGGGCGCGACGTTTTGAGCCGGGTAATCTACGGCGGGCGCATTAGTTTGCCCGCCGCGCTCATGGTCATTCTGCTATCGGGCCTGTTGGGAACGGTGGTCGGTGGGATAGCCGGCTTTTTGGGCGGCGCCGCCGAAGAAACGCTGATGCGCGTAACCGACATTTTTATGGCCTTTCCCACCATCATCCTGGCTATGTCTATTGCGGCGGCGTTGGGGCCAAACCTCAGCAACGCCATCATCGCCATTTCGATTGTGTGGTGGCCCAACTACGCCCGCATTGTGCGCGGCCTGGTGTTGATGGTGAAGGAAAACGAGTACGTGCAAGCCAGCCGGGCGGTGGGGGCCACCGAGCTGCGGGTGCTGTTACGGGTTGTTCTGCCCAACTGTTTTGCCCCCGTTTTGGTAATGGGCACGCTGGATTTGGGCAACGCTTTGCTGATTTTTGCCGGCCTTAGCTTTTTGGGGCTGGGCGCCGAACCCAGCACACCCGAATGGGGCCGGATGGTGTCCGACGGCATTGCTAACTTTGACCAGTGGTGGATTAGCGCCTTTCCCGGCCTGGCCATTTTTAGCATTGTGATGGCCTTTAATTTTGTAGGCGATGGGCTGCGGGACGCGATGGACCCCCGTCTGCGGAGGCAGTTGTAATTGCAGCCGGAAACACCGAATTTTTTATAACAAATTCCCCGCATTTTTTACGGTTCAACATGCCTTTTGCGCCAACCCGACCCCCAAAAATTATGACTGGGTCATAATTTTTTTTGACCGGGTCATAATTAAATATGACCCAGTCATAATTTTTTTTGACCGGGTCATATTTTAACCGGCTTTAACCCACGGACTGAGAATAAAAAAGAGGCGCGTTATTCAGAACGCGCCTCTTTTTTATTCCGCTCCTTGCGGTTGCTCTTCGTCGTACACGCCCCGGTATTCGGGCGGCAGCAGTTGGGCTATTTGCCGCATCATTTGGGTGGTTAGCTCCGCCATCTCCTCTCGCGCCAGCCGATGTTCGCCCGGTGGCGCGGCCAGTTTGAACGGCTGGCCAAACGTAATAGTCACCTGCCCGCGTTTTAGCCGCCGCCAGCAACTTTCAAAATGCTCCGTGCCGGTAACGCCCACCGGCAAAATCAGGGCATCGCTGCGTAGCGCCAGCATAGTGGCTCCATCTTTGGCCGGCTGCAACTGGCCGGTGCGGCTGCGCGTGCCTTCGGGGGCCAGCAAAATGCACTCGCCGGCCTTAAGCACCCGCAACGCCGATTTGATGGCGCTGGTATCAGCTTCGCCGCGCTGCACCGGAATGCTGCCGCCAATCCGCATCAGCCAGCCCAAAACCGGCAGGCTGTAGGCTTCAACTTTTACCAGCGGCACCACAATGCGCGGCACAAACATCCACACCATTACCGGGTCAAAGGCGGTAATATGGTTAATCACCACAATCACCGGCCCGGTCGCGGGAATATTCTCGCGACCCAAAATTTGGGAGCGCCGCACCAGCAGCCACCGTAGCGTGTGGGCCAGCCAGTAAACAAACCGGCGGGCCGGCCAACGGCCGGGAATGGGCTGGGGCGGATTAGTTTTGTTGGCCATTGGCGGCCACCTCAACCAGATGTTTTAGCCGGGCCACCACTTGTTCAATGGTTAAATTATCGGTATCTACAATGATGGCGTCGGGGGCGGGTTTGGTGGGCGACACCGGATTATTGCGGTCAAGGGCGTCGCGTTTGATGATGGCGGCCAGAATTTCGGGGTAATTGGCGGGCCGGTTCTGCTCAAGCGATTGTTGGCAGCGCCGGCGGGCGCGTTCTTCGGCAGAGGCCAGCAAAAATATTTTCAAATCGGCCTGAGGCAGCACCACGGTGCCAATATCGCGGCCCGCCATTACAATGGAACCGGCGGCGGCAATGCGCCGCTGTTGCCGGGTGAGCGCCGTGCGAACCCGCGGATACGACGACACCTGCGACACGCAGGCGTCAACGGTGGCGTGGCGGATTTCCCAGGTAACATCGCGGCCATCCACCCACACGGTAGCCTGACGACCATCGGCGGGGCCGCCGGCGGTTACTTCTATCGAGACGGCTTCGGCCAGTTGCGAAACGGCCTCGGCGGCGGCGGGGTCAATTTTTTGCTCCAGCGCCGCCCACGTTACCGCCCGGTACATTACGCCGGTATCAAAATAAAGGTAGCCCAGCGTTTTGGCTAACAGCGCCCCAACGGTGCTCTTGCCCGACGCGGCAAACCCATCAATTGCAATTGTAGAAGGCACAGACAAAACGGTTCTCCTCATCCGTAAAAGTTATTTGGCGGCCCGTTTGAGGCGTTCAAGTTCCGACGGGGTCAGAAAGCGCCACCGGCCTGGCTTCAGGTTGCCCAGTTGCAGCGGCCCAATCCGCACCCGGCGCAAGGTTTTTACCCGATGTCCAAAAATTTTGGCCACCTCCCGAATTTGCCGTTTGCGCCCTTCGGTGAGGATGATGCGCAGCCAGGATTGATCGCCTTCCAGATTCAGGCGCTCCACTATGGCCGGAGCCACCGGCACGCCGTCCAGTTCAACCTGGCCGCTGCTCCAGCGGATGAGCGTATCGGTGGAGGGATTGCCCGTAACCAGCACGTGGTACTCTTTTTCAACGTGGCGGCTGGGGTGCGTGAGCCGGCTGGTCAGTTCGCCATCGTTGGTGAGCAGGATTAGCCCCTCGCTGTCAAAATCGAGCCGGCCCACCGGGTACACCCGCTCCACAATATTCACAATATCAACCACGGTTTGGCGGCCCCGCTCATCGCTGGCGGCGCTGATGACACCGCGCGGTTTATTTAGCATAATGTACACCAACTGCTCCGTTTTTTGGAGCAACCGCTGCTTATCCACGGCAATCACATCGCGGAAGGGATCAACTTTTAGCCCCAGTTCGGTGACAGTTTTGCCGTTCACCGTTACCCGGCCATCCAGAATGAGCATTTCGCTGGCGCGGCGCGAGGCAATACCGGCGTGGGCCAGCACTTTTTGCAGGCGTTCGGCCACCGGCGCGGGTTTATTTTTTTTAGCAACCGTGGCTCGCTGCAACCGTCCTTTGGCAGGCGTGGCCTTTTTGGCCACCGGCGCATCGGGTTTGGGCGGTTTCCGTTTTTTGGGCGGCAGCGAAGCCTGTTGCAAGCGTTCGGCTGAAGTGATGGCTTTGCGTTTAAGCGTCATGGGCGCGGCGGCCTTTCTGCCGGATTGCGGCGTTGGGTTGGGGCGGCATCATTCCACCTCCTCCTGAAATTCTTCCGGTAGTTCCGCTTCGTCGGCTACCGGCTGATTTTTGGGAAAAACCACCTGCGGCAAATCGAGTTCCGGAAGTTGTTCCAGACTGTCAAGCCCAAAATAGCGTAAAAATTCAAAGGTGGTGCCAAACAGCACCGGGTTGCCCACCGAATCAAGCCGGCCCACTTCTTCAACCAGCCCTTTGCTGATGAGCGTGCGCAGCACGCCATCGCTGTTTACCCCGCGAATGGCCTCGATTTGAGGCCGGGTGATGGGCTGCCGGTAAGCCACAATGGCCAGCGTTTCGAGCGCCGGGGTGGATAATTTACCGGCGCTGGTTAGCCCCAAAAAACGCTCAATATGGTCAGCCAGTTCCGGGGCGCTGACCAACTGCACCTTGGAGCCAAGTTGCTGCACGCGCATGCCGCGCTGGGCGCTGTTGGCTCGCAGCACTTCGAGTGTGGCCTCTACCTGCTCCGGGCGGCACTCCGCCGCCGCCGCCAGGTGATTGATAGTGACCGGCTCAGAAGCCACAAACAGCAGCCCTTCGATAATTTTGGCAAGTTCCGGCTCGGTTACGGGTTCTGTAGTCATTTTACCTCAAAAAGATTCCATAAAGGATAGAGTATAGTTTTCAAATTACGCCTGAGCAATTTTTGGGCTAATTTTATCAGCAGTTGGGGGCTTTCAAAAATTCCGGTTATAAGTTAGCAGATTTGGCGCATCTTTGTCGGGATTCGATACTTTCTTTAACTGCTATCTGTGATATAATTAGCAAACTCATTATTTTTATTGTTTTGCCGCCTTGTTCTTTCCAGCGAGAAGGCGGGCAATCCTCTATTTGATCCTTATTTTTTTAATTTAATTATTCAAGGGAGAACTGGCATTATGCTGAACAGATTTCGGCCACGTGAAGAAGGGCAAGGTTTGGTGGAATACGCGCTAATCCTGGTTTTGATTGCAGTGGTGGTGATTATAATTTTACTGCAACTGGGGCCGCAGATTGGCCAGGTGTTTAGCCAGGTAACGGATGTGCTGCAAAAAGGCGGAGCCGCCGGTAATCAATCGGCCACAATTGAGGCATTTTCGGTATCCGGCACAGGGATGAGTAGTTGCGCGGTTACGCTGTACAACCTCAGGGTAAAAGTAACCCAACTCGGCCAGGCCGTCAACGGGGCAACGGTGCAGGCCACGGTCAGCTTGCAAGCCGGCGGCAGCCAAAGCCTTAATGGCACCACCAACAGCAGCGGGATTGTCCAGTGGAGCGGCGGCAGCCTGGGCACAGACCCCAACCCCTGCGGTGGGCGTTCCGCCACAGTTAGCGTTAGCGGCGCAACGGCTACCGCCAGTTATTAATTTTTTTACGCCGCGCGTCAGCGGCTTGCGCTTTGAATCCCCCGTGTAAAGTTGATCCATGCCACTCATTGCCGTCAACGATAACGGGTTATTGCTTTGCCAATTTGCCAACTCCTGGGAGAGAGTTTATGTTTACTAACCGCACTTTAAGTAATTTCGAGTCAATAACCCGGTTACGCCTGATTAATATGGCTGCGCCCGTAATCGCGGCCATGGGGGCCGCGCTGGCCCTGCTGTTGGCCCTGCATCTGGTTTCGGGGCAAACCGCCCTGGCTGCCGGCAGCACCCGTTACGTGGCCCCCGGCGGCAACTGCGGCGGCATGACTCCCTGTTATGCCACCGTTCAGGCCGCCGTTGACGCCGCCACCGCTAACGATGAAATTCTGGTGGCCGGCGGCGTTTACACCGGCGTTACCACCCACGCCAGCCGGATTCAACTGGTTTACCTTGACCAGACATTAACCCTGCGCGGCGGTTATACCACCACCAACTGGTTTGCTTCTAACCCCGCCACGTACCCCACCATCCTCGACGCCGAAAGCGGCGGACGGGTAATGTACATTGCCGGCACGATTTCGCCCACTATCGAAGGGTTGGTGCTACGCGGCGGCAAAGCCCCCACCGGCGAACACGGCGGCGGCATTTACATTAATAACGGCAGTCCGCTCATCAAGGCCAATACCATTTACAGCAACACCGCCAGTTTGGGCGGCGGCATTTACAACGATGGTTCGCCCCGGTTGCAGCGCAACCTTGTTTACAGTAACACCGCCACCGGTTCCGGTGGTGGGTTGTTCAGCGGCAGCGGCGTGCCGGTGTTACAGAACAACATCTTTCATCACAATCAGGCCGCCAATTTTGGCGGTGGTTTAATCAACGAAGCCTTAAGTACCATGAGTATCTGGAATGACACCTATTACCAGAACTCAACCGCTCGCGGCGGCGGGTTGGCCAACGCCGGAACACTCACCGTTACCAACAGCCTGATTGTGAGTAACACCGCCACCACCAGCGGCGGCGGTATTTTTAACGGCGGCACTGCCACCTCGGATTATAACGATATTTGGGGCAACACTAACAGCAACATTACCGCCGGAACGCACGACATTTCGCAGGACCCGCTGTGGCAAAACCCCACCGGCAACGATTTTCGCCTCACCGCCGGTTCCCCGGCCCGCGATGCCGGGTTGATTGTGGCCGCCGTTACCGACGACTTTGCGGGCAACGGGCGTCCCTTTGGCAGCAGCCACGATATGGGCGCGTATGAATACACCACCAGCAGCGATTGTTACGCCCGCATGCAAAACGGGCCGGTGTACACCGCCATCCAAACGGCCATCAACACCGCTTCGGCGGGCAGCGTGGTGCAGGTAGCCGGTCGCTGCGAGGGCGTGAGCGCCGCCAACGGCGTCAATCAAACCGCATACATCAGCCAAAACCTTACCCTGCGCGGCGGTTACACCGTTACCGATTGGGCCACACCGCAATACGGCGTGGCCATTTTAAACCCGCTTGGTGGCGGGCGGGCGCTCTACATTACCGGCACCACCGCCGTAGTGATTGAAAACCTGCGGCTCACCGGCGGAAGCTACACCGGCAACGGCGGCGGAGTGTACATTGGCCGTAGCAGCAACACCACCCTGCAAAACACCGTGATTGACCACAACACGGCCACCGGCAACGGCGGCGGGGTGTACAACTCCGGCAGCGGCAGCGTAACGCTGCAACACAACACCATTTACAGCAATACCGCCTCGTTTGGCGGTGGCGTTTATGCCGCCACCGGCGGCGGGCAGGTAACGCTGAACAACACCGCTGTGATTAGCAACCTCGCCACCACCGGCGGGGGCGGCGGCGGTATTTACGATCCGGCCAGCGGCAGCGGGTTTAGCCTGGCCTATAACAACTTTTTTGGCAACAGCCCCAATGCCTACGGCGGGCTGTCCGCGCCGGCCACCGATATTGCCCGCGCGCCCGGTTTTGCCAACGCCGCCGCCGGCAATTTTCACCTGGCGCTGTCGTCCGGTTTGATTAACGCCGCCAACCCGGCCACGGCGCTCTCCACCGATTTTGATAACCAGCCGCGCCCGCAGGGCAGCCGCGCCGATATTGGAGCCGATGAAAGCCTGGTTTACGCCGAAGCCCAACTGAGCAGCGCCCCGGAAAGCCCTCATGTCGTTCTGGATACCGCCACCGTTGTTGGCAAGCTGATTACCTTTACCCACACCCTCACCAACGCCGGGCAGCTTTCCGGCAGCAGCGATACCTTTAACCTGAGCTACACCAACACCAATGGCTGGCCGGTAACGCTGGTGGGCGTTGGCTCGGCGGTAACGCTGGCCCAAAATGGCAGCGTCACCTTTAAAGTGGTGGTAGCCGTACCGATTACCGTCACCGAATCGCTGTTTAACCAGACCGTCATCACCGCCACCTCGCAAACCAACAGCTACATTCAGGCCACCGCCACCGATGTTATCGCCAAGCCGGGGCTGGAATTATCGCCCAGCTACACCCAAAACGCCGATCCCGGCGAGGTGCTCACCTACACCCACACCCTCAAAAACACCGGCCCCATTACCGATATATTCACCGTTAACATCAACTCGCCGCTGGGTTGGGGCGTTCAGCTTGTGCCCACCGCCGGGCTAACCGTGGCGCTGGGGCCGGGCGAAACCACGCCCATTGTCATTCGGGTGGTTGTAACTGACACCGCCCCCGCCGGTTTGGGCGATGTGATGACCGTAACCGCCACTTCGGTGGGGTTTGATATTTCGGCCAGCGTAACCAACACCACCATTGCCAACGCCACCACCGGCCCCCGGTTTGTGGCCCAAAACGGCGGCAATGACGTTGACAACAACTGCACCCGCGAGGCGTCGCCGTGCGCTACCATTAGCCACGCCGTGCAGCAGGCCGCCAACGGCGACCCGGTGCGTGTGGCGCAAGGCACTTACACCGATTACGCCATCAACATCAGCCTGGACACCGATTTATTGGGCGGCTACATTTTTGATATTAGTAGCGGCACCTTTAACCTGCCCGGCGTGCTGGACCCGGCCCTCACCGTGATTGACGCCGGCAACAACGGGCGCGGGTTGAATATTCTGGTGGCCCCGGCGTTTAAGCCGGAGATTCGCGGCTTTACTATTAAAAATGCGGCCACCACCGGCGTGGGCGGCGGGATATTGGTGCAGGCCAACTCCGCGCCCAACCTGAGTAAGCTCGTTATCCAGAATAGCTCGGCTACTCAGGGCGGCGGCATTTACATTGACCGGGGCAGCCCGGACTTGCAGGATATTACCATCACCGGGGCATCGGCGGCGGGGCAGGGCGGCGGCATTTACATTAACAACGGCAGCCCATCGCTTAAAAACGTGGTTATCTCCACCACCACTGCCGCCGACGGCGGCGGGCTTTATTTGGCGCAGGGCAGCCCGACTATTTCCGGCAGCACCATTAGCAACGCCAGCGCCACCCGGGGCGGCGGCATTTACCAAAACAACGGCAGTTTAACCGGCCAACGGCTGACCATTCAAGCTAACACCGCCAGCGGTAACGGTGGCGGCATTTATTTGGCCGGCGGCACGCAGATTATTTCTCAAACCCGGCTTGGCGGCAACACCGGCAGCCAGGGCGGCGGCATCTATTCCGGCTCCGGCGGGCAGCTCACCCTGTGGAACAACCTGGTTTACAGCAATACGGCCTCGGCTGCCTCCGGCGGCGGGCTGTACAACAGCGGCACGCTGCAACTGGTTAACAACACCCTGTACGCCAACCGCGCCGCCGGCACAGGCGGCGGCATTTTTGATAACAACACCGCCGGGCTGGTTATTTCTAACACCGTGGTGGTGAGCAATACCGCCGTTACCGCCGGCGGCGGACTGTACCGCAGCGGCAGCGGCTCAACGGCAGCCCGGATTGATTATAACGATATTTGGGGCAACCAGGCGGCAGCCAGCGCCAACAGCAATGTGTCTGCCGGTACGCACAGTATTGCCGCCAATCCGCTGTTTACCAGCGAAACCGTCGCCGACACCGATTTTCTGCACGTTGGGCTTGGCTCGCCCATTGTGGATACGGCTCAACCCGGCACATTTTTAACCGTGGATATTGACGATCAAATCCGGCCGGTGGGCCAGGGGTTTGATATGGGCGCGGATGAAGTGAGCGGCTGTTTGGCCACCATTCAGCGCACCGGCCAAACTTTTGGCGTGGTTCAGGATGCCGTGGACGCGGCGCAGGGCGGCGATGTGGTGCAAATTGCCGGGTTGTGCCGGGGCGTGCAAGCTCGCCAGCTTGATGGCCAAACTATCAGCCAAACCGTGTTCATTGACAAAGGCATTACGCTGGCCGGGCTGGACAACACGGAACTTAACCCGCCCGGCCAAAAAGCCACCCTCGACGCCCTTAATTTGGGCCGGGTGGTGGTGCTAACCGGCTCGTTGCCCGTTAACATTACCAATTTGCAGCTTACCGGCGGCAACGCCGCGCAAGGCGGCAGCGATTCCGGCGGCGGCATTTACAGTTACGATAACATTTTGCAGGTTGAAAACAGCGTCATCACCGGCAACCAGGCCACCTACGGCGGCGGTATTTTTAACTACGCCGGCGCGGTTACGGTGGGCGGTACCACCGAGGCCAAACGCACGCAAGTAACGAGCAACACCGCCACTTATGGCGGCGGCATTTACCTGCGCGGCGGCTCGCCGGAGCTAACCTACGTTACCGTGGCCCAAAACCAGGCGCAAACCGGCGGCGGCATTTATAACGATGGCAGCCAGTCTGCCATCAGCCAGCTTCAGCTATTTACCAACACCGCCGGCGGCAACGGCGGCGGGCTGTACAATGCCTCCGGGCTGCTGGCCGCCACCGAAATCACCGCGGCGTTTAACCTGGCGGCCACGGGCGGCGGCTTTTACAACGAAGCCGGCAGCCAATTAAGCTTGCAACGCAGCCTGGTCTTGAGCAACACCGCCGGCGATGGCGGCGGTGTTATCAACCCGGCCACCGGCGTGCTGACAATGGTCAACACCATTCTGGCCGGAAACGCGGCCAGCGGCAACGGCGGCGGGCTAAATAACCAGTCGGAGCAGCTAACACTACGCCACAACACGTTTTACGCCAACAGCGCCAGCGGCAACGGCGGCGGTATTTACCACTCCGCCGGCACGGTCACGCCGCTGATTAACAGCAGCATGATGGTTAACAACACGGCTGCCGCTGGCGGCGGTATTTACAGCGCCAACGCCAACCCCACGTTTGAATACAACGCGGTTTCCGGCAACTCGCCCAACAACTACGGCGGCGGCAGTTTGAGCGTTGGTAGCGGCAGCGGCAACCTGCCCGAAGCAACAACCATCACCTTTTTATCAACGGATGCCGCCAGCCCCAAATTTTTGCACATTCCCACCGGCTCGCCCGCCGAAGACGCAGCCCAGCCCCGGCCCGACAATCCCGTTGATATTGATATTGACCAGGATCCTCGCCCCTTTAACCGGGGGTTTGATATTGGCGCGGATGAGGTGGGCAACTGTTACGCCCGCATTAATGGCGCAGCGCCCACTTACGGCAACGTGCAACTGGCCATTGAGCGCAGCTCCGCCGGCGACACCATTTTTATCGCCGGCGATTGCCAGGGCGTGAACACTTTTGTTGATAACGGCCAGACCATCAGCCAGACGGTTTTGCTCACCAAATCGCTTACGCTACAGGGCGGCTACACCAAAGACAACTGGACCACCGCCGACCCGTCCGGCAACCCCACCACGCTGAACGCCCTGGATTTGGGGCGCGTGGCCTACATTACTAACTCGGCCAAAATCCAGATCAACGGGCTGCAACTGCTCCAGGGCAACGCCGATAACGGCGGCGGGGTGTTTGTGGGCAGCGGCGTTTTAACCATGACCAACAGCCAGGTGTACAGCAACAACGCGGTTTTGGGCGGCGCGTTTTACGCCCAACCCGGCGGCGAAATCAACCTGCTGGGTGATAACCAACTCAGCGGCGATAACTTGGTGTACAACAACACTGCCACCAGCGGCGGCGCGTTTTACAACAACGGCGGGCGCATCACCCTGGACGACAACAGCCTGTACAACAACACTGCCACCAGCGGCGGCGCGTTCTACCACGCCGCCGGAACATCGCTGCTGCAAAACAACATTATTCGCGGCAACCGGGCCACCAGCGGCGGCGCGCTTTACAACGATGCCGCCGGATTAACCGCGTGGCACAACACCTTTTACCAAAACAACGTGAGCACCGGCAACGGGGCCGGGTTGTACAACCAGCAAGGCACGCCCGATGTCCGCAATAACATTTTTACCGAAGATGTTGGTAACAGTATTATTTACAGCAGCCCCGTTTACACCTTTACCTACAACAACGTCTTTCCCCACAGCGGCAGCATCCGCACCGGCGGCAGCGTAACCACCGGCGTGGGCTACATCACCGCCGATCCCAACCTGACGGCGGATTTTCACCTCAACACCGATTCGCCGGTGATTGACCAGGGCGACCCGTCCATGCCGCTTGCCTACGACTTTGACGGCCCATCGGCTTCGCCTGCCGGCCCGCACCTGCGCCCCAGCGACCAGGGCTTTGACATGGGCGCGGACGAACAACCCAGTTGTTTATCTAAAATTGTGAGAACCGGGATAATTTACGGCAGTCTCCAACAGGCCGTTAACTTTAGCCAGCCCAACGACACCATTTTAGTTACCGCCGATGAATGCCGGGGCGTGCATCCCTTTAATATTGGCAGCCAGGTGGTGAGCCAAACCGTGCATATTACGCACAGCCTTACCCTGCTGGGCGGTTACAAGGATGATTTCAGCGCCCAAACCGGCCTGACCACGCTCAACCCGCTGGGGTTGGGGCGGGCCATGCTGGTAACAAATACCGAAACCCTCATGCTGAGCTATTTTATGCTGCAAAACGGCAACGCCGCCGGGCTGGGCGGCAGTTCCAGCGGCGATGCCGGCGGCGGGTTGTTTGATAACGCCGGCAGCAGCATGTTAAGCAACGTAAGTTTTTACTCTAATGTTGCCGGGGTGGGCGGCGGTATATTTTTTAGCGGCGGGGTGATCACCATGACCGCCGACAATGTTTACAGCAACACCGCCACCACCGCCGGCGGCGGCATTTACAACGATAACAGCGCCATCAACCTGCAAAGTAACACCATCTACCAGAACGTAACCGGCGGCAATGGCGGCGGCATTTACAACCATACCGGCGCTATCACTTTTACGGCAAACTCCCTGTATGATAACAGCGCCCTGTATGGCGGCGGTTTTTACAACTATAACAGCGCCTCGGTGCTGGATGGCGGCAACCGTTTTTACAACAACCGGGCCACGGGCAGCGGTAGCGGCAACGGCGGGGCCATTTACGCCGCCGGCGGCAACCCGGTCATTCAGAACACTTTTATTTACAGTAACTCCGCCTACTACCGGGGCGGCGCAATTTATATTGGCGGCGGCAGCCCGCAAATTATCCACAACACGTTTTACCAGAACGCCGGCACCCAGCCCACCAGCCAGGGCGGCGCAATTTTTAGCGGTGGCGGCAGCGCCACTATTAAAAACAATATTTTTGACCAGAACAGCGTAAATAACACCAATAACGGCACGGCCATTTTTGCCATCGGCAGTAGCCCGGCGCTGGAACCGAATGATTACTCGCCCGGCAATGTGAGCAGCCAGGTTAAAGGCAGCGGAGCCAGTTTTACGGTTGGCAACAACCTCAACATTACTGATCCCGATTTTGCCGACCCCGACAACGCCGACCCGGCCAGCCGGAATTTCCATCTCAACAGCACATCGGGTTTGATTGATAACGCGCTGGCGGCCAATTTGGGCCTGGATCACGATTTTGAAGACGACCCCCGCCCCAGCAACCGCTACGTAGAAATGGGCGCGGATGAGTACAGCACCTGTTTGGTGCATGTGGTGGCCACCGGCAACACCTATGGCCGCATTCAGCCGGCGCTCGATGAAGCGCCTGCGGACACTACGGTAAAAATAGCCGAAGGCGCCTGCTACGAAGCCATCACCATTAACAAGCCGGTTACGCTGTCCGGCTCGTGGGATAAAAGCTTTAGCTCACAATCAACCACCGTGATTAATAGCACCATTGACGCTGTTTTGGTCAACAGCCGGGTGATCACCGTAACCGAAATTGGCGGTGAAGTCACCATTGATTGGCTGGAGATAACTCATGGCAATGCCGGCACCCAGGATGGCGGCGGTATTTGGAGCCGGGCCGGCACCCTCAACCTGATTAATACGAACATTGCCAACAACACCGCCCGTAACGGCGGCGGGGTAGCCATTATCAAAGGTACCCTAGCCAATGGCGGCAGCAGCGTGGTTGAATATAACCACGCCACGGCCAATGGCGGCGGCCTTTACATTGCCGATGGCATTACCCGCACGGTTGATATTGGGTTTATTTACTCCAACGATGCTGGCGGTGACGGCGGCGGTATTTATATTGGGCAAAACAGCGTGGCCATTTTTGATGGTTCTGCCATTGGCAACACCGCCCTTGGCAATGGCGGCGGTATTTACAACGCCCCCGGCAGTATCACGCTCGAAGAAGGCAGCCGGGGCCAGGGATCGCTGAGCAGCAATACTGCTAACGGCTACGGCGGCGGCGCTTACGTTAACAACGCCAATTTTGAATCGTATGAAGATATAATAGGCTGGAACGAAGCCGACACCGGCGGCGGGCTGTACGTTACCGGCAGCAGCCACGTAACCCTGACCAATAACTCTATTTACAGCAACACCGCCACCAGCGGCAGCGGCGGCGGTGTTTACCGGGACGCCACCGGCACCACCAAGTTGTACCACGCCACCATGCACTACAACTCGGCCAATACTACCGGCGGCGGCATCTACAACTCCGGCGGGCCAATGGTCATCAGCGCCAGCATTCTGGCGTTTAACCAGGCGGCTACCGGCAACAGCGGCGTAACCGGCGGCGGCAACCTGACCATTGCCGACAGCTTGCTGGAACCCGGCAACAGTTACGGCGGTTACATACCGCAGGGCACCATCATCAACGCCGATCCGGTGTTTAGAAGTGGCTACGTGGATGATGGCGTTTTGATGTACAGTTCGCCGGCCATTGACCAGGTTGCCGACAGTAAATCGGCCATTGACGTGGATTACTATCTGCAACCCCGGCCCGCGTTGTGCCAAAAAGATATGGGGCGTGATGAGTTTTCGGTAACGGACAGTACGGTCTGGCTGTCTGCCCCGGATTCAATCGCGGCTAACCCGGAGCCGTCCGAATTGACGCTGGCTCCCACCCAAACCGGGGTCTACACCTTTTACCTGCAAAACCAAAGCAAAAACTATCTGATTAGCAGCGAATATCCTCTGGGTGTTGGCTCCGGCTACACCGAAACCATTTCGCTCACCATCAACAGTTCCAAAGGCTGGGCGCAGGGGTTTGTGGCCAACTCCGCCTACGGCATTGCCGATGGCGACCAGGAAGCCGTTTTTGCGCTGGGGCCGGGCGATATTGCCGCCATTCAAGTGAAAGTGGCCGTGCCGGCGGGCGCTCCCGCCTCAATTAGCGGTAACTCCGCCACCACCGAACTCACCACTTTAACTTATCAGGCCCGGCAATGTCCCGGCGGCTCGTTTACCACCGCCGATAGCAGCGCCGCCACCACCCGCGTGGTGCAAAATTACAGCTTTGAGATTGCGCCCGATAATTTTGGCGGTCCGGTGTTGCCCGGCCAAACCATTACCTACAGCCACATTTTAACCAACACCGGCAACATTACCGATGACTACTCCATTACCCCCGGCGCGTCGTTGTACGCCATTGGCGATGTGGCCGAACCGTCCACTTATCTGGTGCAGGGCCTGGCCCCCGGCGTGAGCACCACCATTGTGGTGAGCGTCACCATTCGGGATGAAGCCGCCGGCGGCCTCACCGACATAACCGGCTTTACGGCGCAAAGTTCGCTGGGTACCAAAAAAGGCGTGGCCGATAACACCGTCATCAGCTACACCACCGGCACCCGCTACGTTTCCAGCGAGGGCAACGATTCGCTGGTGGATGAAACCGTGGGCAGTTCCGACCCCAACGCCGTTGATTACAAGGATAACAACTGCACCCAGCCCAACATTGGCGCTTGCCGCACCATTCAGCAGGCGCTTAACCAGGCTGCCGCCGATGACTTAATCAAAATAGAACAGGGCCTTTACAACGTGGTTGCGGTAGATGTGCTCAGCACCACCTACAACAGCCAAACCATCACCCAAACCGCGTTTGTGGATAAACCCGTGATGCTGCAAGGCGGCTACATCCGCACCGCCTGGGACGAAAACCCGCCCAACCATATTTCTCACACCACTATTATTGATCCGCAAAGCCAGGGGCGCGGCATTTTTGTCACCGCCAACATCAGCCCCACCGCTGTTGTCACCATTGACCGGCTCACCATTCGCAACGGCAGCGCCGGCAGCGGGTTGGGCGGCGCAATTTACAACGAAGGAACCGCCAACCTGGTGTTGAACGCCAACCGCCTGCAAGCGGGCAGCGCGGCGCAGGGCGGCGGGCTGTACAGCACCGGCGGCAACCTATTGCTGCAAAACAACATGCTCCACGATAGCGCCGCCACCACCGGCGGGGCCGTTTACATTAATACCGGCGCGGCTACGCTCCAAAACAACACCTTTTATAACAACCAGGCCGGCAGCGCCGGCGGCGCAATCTACGCAGCCAACGGCAATTTGGTAATTACCAACACTATTTTTGCCAACAGCACCGGCAACGCCATTGCCATTGCCAACACGGTTAGCCCGGCAATGGCCTACAACCTGTACTACAACAACACCGCCAACGATTTTGCGCAGAACGGCACGCCGGCCACGCCGCCCGGAGCCAACAACCGCTTTGCCAACCCGTTATTCATCAACCCGGCGGCCAACCCGCCCGATTTGCACATTCAATCCGGCTCGCCTGCCCGCGATACCGGCAACCCGGCGACCACGCTCACCATTGACTACGACAACGACCCCCGCCCGCTGCCGCCCACCATCGGCGGGTTTGATCGCGGCGCGGATGAGCGCATGCCGGTGCAGGGCTTGCTCTTCTACAGCGATACCGTCACCTCCACATTGGCGGGCAATCTGCTGGTGATTACCCACATTCTGGAAAACACCGGCGACATCACCGATACCTTTACCATTACCGCCGATAGCAGCCAGACGTGGCCCATTAATTTTGACCACACGCTGCCTTACACCATCACTTTGGCCAGTGGCATTAGCCGCACCGTGGTTGTTACTTACACCGCGCCACTCACCGCCGCCGGCCAAACCAATGTTACGCTGATTACCGCTACCTCCACGCTGACCAGCCAACTGGCCACGGTGCGCGACGAAATCAAGGTAAAGGCCGCCGAATGGCAAATCAGCAAAACCGTAACGCCTGCCGGCCCGGTGCAACCCGGTAACACGCTCACCTACACGTTGACCATTACCAACACCGGCGATTTAACCGCCACCCTGCCCTACACCATCACCGATGAACTGCCCGATCACACCGCCTTTGTCAGCGCCAGCCCCTCGGCGCAGACCACCAACCCGGCGAGTTGGGTTTTGAGCAACCCGGTGGGCGTGGGCCAGACCATTTCGGTAACGTTGGTGGTAACGGTAGCCCGCCCGCTTACTACCGGCGTGGCCATTATCAACCAAACTTACAGCATTACCGGCGGCGGCGCGCCCGCGGCGGCCACCGGCGAGGCGGTTAGCGTTTTGGTTGATGCGCCCGCCAGCCTCACCGCCACCAAAACCGCCGCGCTAAACCTGGTTCGGCCCGGCGATTATCTAACCTACACCATCACCATTACCAATCTGGCCACGGCTTTTGGCCCGGCCCTGAACGTGGTTGTGACCGATACCCTGCCAACGGCGGGCGTGCCGGTGAGTTGGGGCTTTACGCCACCGGCTACCGGGACCATCACCCTCACCGGGCGCACGCTCACCGGGCAACTGGCCAACGCCATTCAGCCGGATGGCGTGGTGCAACTCACTGCCACCGTGCGGATTACCAGCCCGCTGGCAGTACCGGCCAGCCTCACCAACACCTTTGGGGTAACATCCAGCAACATTGCCGCCAGAATAACCGGCACCGTAACCACGCCGATTACCGCCGCCAACGTCATCACGCTGGCCAAAACGGTTAATCCCACTACCACCATCTCCGGCGGGGTGCTTACCTACACCATCACCCTCACCAATAGCGGCGATGGTATTGCCACCGTTACCATCACCGATGCGCTGGATTCCGCCTTTAACGCCGCGCCCACCGTGATTACCAAAGTGATTCCGGGCCGCGCCTGGGATGCCAGCGCCGGCACAGCCACGGTTACTTTTACCGCCACCGCGCCCATCACGCCCGGCCAATACTATAACGCCGCCATCACCGCCACCTACGACCTGACCACCACCACGCTGGCCCATACCGCGCCGGTTACGGTTGAAGTTCCGCCCGCCGAACTGACGCTGCAAAAAACGCCGGCGGAGCAGTTTGCCTTTAGCGGCGATACCGTTACCTTTACCATTACCGTTACCAACACCGGCCTGGCGCGGCTGGCTCCCATTACCATTACCGATGAGATTGCGCCCGCCTGTAGCCAGGTTATCACCGCCGGGCTAAACATAGCAGCAGGCACGGTGTACCAGTGCGCGCTGGCCAATGTAACCGCCGGCCTCACCAACACCGCCATTGTAACCGGCTGGCCGGTTTCCGGGTTTGGTTCGGCGGTAACGGCTACCGCCTCGGCGCGGGTAACGCTGGTAACACCGACTATCGCCATTACCAAAATAACAACCACGCCATTGGTGCGTAACGGCGGCGTGGCCACCTTTACCATTACCGTGACCAACACCGGCAACGTGACCCTGACCAATGTGGCCGTAACCGACCCGCCCGCCTGTGGCCAATCAGTGGGAACGCTGCCGCCCGGTGGATACAGCAGCTACACCTGCCCGCAATCGGGCGTAACGGCCAGTTTTACCAACACGGCCATTGCCGCCGGCGATTACGCCACCGGCAAAACCGTTACCCACAGCGCCGAAGCCTGGGTGCAGGTGGTTACCCCGGCGCTCACAATTTCCAAACTGCCCGCCAGCCAAATTGCCGCCGTGAACACGCCGGTTACGTTTACCATCCGCGTTACCAACAGCGGCGGCATAACCCTGACTGTGAACATTTCCGATACCACTACCCCGGCCTGCAACCACGCCGCGGGCAGCCTGGCTCCGGGCGGGTTTGATGCCTACACCTGCGTTCACCCCGGCGCGGCTGCCGATTTTAGCAACACCGTCATTGCCACCGGCACCACGGCGCTGCTACCGGGTGAAGTGGTCACGGCCAGCGATACGGCTCTGGTCAATGTGCTGTCGCCGGGCCTCACCGTCACCAAAACGCCGGCGCAGCAATACGCCCGCAGCGGGCAACCCGTCACCTTTACCATTCACGTTACCAACTCCGGCTACATTAGCCTCACCACCGTGGCCATTTCCGATACCCAGGCCGCCAACTGCGACCGGACTCTGGGCGGGCTGGATGCGGGCGGATCTGATTTTTACACCTGTGCCGTAACCGTTACCGCCGATTTAACCAACACCGTGGCGGTTACGGCCACGCCGATTACCGGCAACGCCATCACCGGTACCGCCAGCGCCGTGGTAAAAATGATCGCTCCGGCAATTCAAATTGAAAAAATCGCCAGCAGCGCCCTCATTCGCCGCGACCAGGCAGTTACGTTCACCATTCGCATTACCAACACCGGCGACAGCAACCTGACCGGCGTAACCGTAACCGATCCGCTTTACCCGGCGGCATGCGATCACACCGTTGGCAGTTTAACCACCGCCGCGCCTACCGCCAGTTACACCTGTACCGCCAGCAACGTAACCGCGCCGCTCACCAACACCGCTACCGTTACCGGCGTGGCGCTCGATGGCGGCGTGGTTACGGCTACCGCCGCCGCCTTTGTTAACGTGATAACGCCGGCGCTGCAAATTGAAAAAACCACCAGCACCCCGGTTATCCAGCCCGGCGAAACAGCCACCTTTACCATCAGCATTACCAACACCGGCGATACGGCCCTGTCGGTGAATGTTACCGACACCCGCGCGCCAAACTGCGACCGCTCCGGGTTGGCGTTGACGGCAGCGGGCGGCGGCGTTTACACCAATACCTACACCTGCGCTCTGACCAACGTTACCGCCGATTTTACCAACACCGTGGCCGCCACCGGCACCACGGCGCTGCTCCCCAGCGAAACAGTTACCGGCAGCGCGGCGGCTTATGTTAACGTGATTGCTCCGGCCATCACCGTGGCCAAAACGCCCGATCTCCAGTACGCCCGTAGCGGCCAGGCCGTCACCTTTACCATTTTTATCACCAATATCGGCGATTCGCTGACGCTGGACCCCATCACCGTCACCGATGCGCTGGCTCCGGCCTGTAGCCGGGTGCTCACCAACACCTTCCTGTTTGCGGGCATTTCCACCCGGATTGATTGCTCCACCACCATCACCACCACCGATATGCTCAACACGGTGGTAGTGGCCGGCGTTTCGCCCGAAGGCAGCGTGGTCACGCACACCGACACCGCCTTTGTTGATATGGTGACGCCCGCCATCACCATTACCAAACTGCCCGCCGCGCAAACCGTGGCCAGCGGCGGCACGGCCAACTTCACCATCACCGTGACCAACACCGGCGACATTACCCTGACCGGCGTGGTTATCACCGACTTGCAGGCTCCCGCTTGCGATCGGTCGCCGGGGATGCTGCCGCCGCTCACCGGCACCAGCTACACCTGCGCCGTAACCAACGTAACGGCCAGCTTTATCAACACGGCCATTGTTACCGGCACGCCATTTAGCTTGAGCGGAGTTATCACCGCCACCGCTTCGGCGGCAGTCAATCACGTCAGTTCGGCCCTGCAATTGACCAAACTGCCCGCGGTGCAGTACATTCAGCCCGGCGGCACGGCCACGTTTACCATCGGCGTGACCAACACCGGCAGCATCACCCTGACCAGCGTGGTTATCTCCGATGCGTTAACCGCCAACTGCGAACACACCTTTACCAACCTGGCCCCCAACGGCGGTTTTGATAGCATCACCTGCGCCAGAACCGGCGTTACCGGCAGTTTTACCAATACGGCCCTGGCCACCGGCACCACCTCGCTGGGCGGCCAGGTAACGGCCTCGGCCCAGGCGTTTGTGGATGCCGTTTTACCGGCCACGCCCACGCTGCTCAGTCCGCCCAACCAAAGCTACACCAACACCACCAGCGTTACCTTTGGCTGGCTGGCCAGCAGCAACGCCGCCACCTACACCCTGCTGGTGAGCGGCACCACCATCAACGTGGCCGCGCCAACTACCGCCACCACTCCCAGCCTGCCCGGCGACGGGGTTTACACCTGGACGGTACGGGCCACCGACGCGCATGGCCGCGTTTCCGGTTACGCCACGGCCTGGCAAGTTACGGTGGATACCACGCCGCCCACCGCGCCGGTGCTGCAACTGCCCACCAACGGGCAAGTAATCAGCAATACCGCCCGCCCCGGCTTTTTCTGGAGCGCCTCAACCGATGCCCTGTCCGGGCCGGTGACATACACGGTTATCATCACCGGCAGTAGCGGCAGCCTGATTACCACCACAACCACCGCCGCGTTTACGCCAACCACCAGCCTGAGCACCGGCCTCTACACCTGGACGGTGCTGGCCCGCGACCGGGCGGGCAATATCAGCGCCAGCCCGCAGGTATTTACCTTTACCCGGCAAAGCCAGAGCAGCACTGTGTACCTGCCCATCATCCTTAAAAACTATGCCACCCAGCCGGATTTGGTTCCCACCCGGTTGATTGTGCAACCGTCTACCGGGCTGGGACCAACCACGCCGGTAATGCTGGGCGTAGTAATTGCCAACCAGGGCACTGCCACCGCCCCGGCCAACTTCTGGGTTGATTTCTACATTAACCCCAACCAGTTGCCCTCCGAAGCCGGGCATATGTGGAGCAGTTCCGGGTATTGCGGCACACCCTGTTACGGGCTGGCCTGGCAAATAAAAGAATCGCTCGCGCCCGGACAGGTAATTACGGTAACGTCCACCGGGCAGTACAGCCAATACCTGCAAACAGATTACACCATCTGGCCCGGCTACTTTAACCGGAGCGGTACCAATCAGGTGGGGGCGTATGTCGACTCGTGGAACGGCAGCGTTACCAGCGGCTTTGTGCTGGAAAGCAACGAAACCAACAACGCCATTGGACTGACAGGCGTGAGCGTAACCGGCAGCAGCATCGAATCGGCATCCAGCGCCAAACCGCAGCGAGTGATTTTGCCCAGACCGTTACCTGTTCGTTGACATGTTGACATTATGTAAACACTTTGGATATAATGAAAGTGTAACGTTTTAGCCCTAAACCCTGAAAAAAAGGATTGGTTTATGAAGATAATAAAAAAATCAAATAGTCTGAGTTTTTGGGCTTTAATTTGCCTGGGTTTGATTTTTGTTCTTGCGCAAGGTTTGGCTTTTACTGGCTACGCAAATGCCGATAGCTCGCCTACCCCCCGCCCCAAACCCGGCGGCAGCAGCGGTGGTGATAGCAGCGGCGCAAGCCACGGCGGCGGCAAATCGGGCGATTCTGCGCCGCTGATGCCCAAAACCGGCCTCTTTGGGTTTGTGTACAACTATTCCACCAAAGCTTACGAAGGCGGGGTAAAAGTTGTGGCGCAGGGCCAGGGCTGGCAGGCCGAAGCCGTAACCGATAGCAACGGTTATTACTCCATGCCGGAATTGGGGTTTGGCAAAGCGGTGGTTAACCTGCGCCTGCCGGCAGATGCGCATCCGGCTGCGCCGGATTGGCCGGTGAGTTTGGCCAACACCGGTGGACAGCAGGTGGATTTGGGTTTTTACTGGGGCAAAAACACTCCGCCATTGCCGTTGTTGCTCACCGGAGTCATTAACGCCGGGCAACTCAGCCTGAGCCTGAAAAACACCACCGGGCAGGCTGTTACCGGCGGCCTGGTAGAAATTATCACCCCGGCCAACCTTAAAATAGCGCCGGTGATTCAAGCCGATCAGGGGCAGCTTGCCAGTTACGCGGCGCACTGGTCCAAATTTGAGCCGGGCGAAATTGCCTCCGGCCAAACCGTTGCCCTCAATGTAACCCTTGAAGCGGCAGATGCCGCCGCCTCAACCGATCCGGGCCAGGCCGGAGTGCAGGTGTTGTTTACTTACAAGGAACAACTCACGCCGCAGGCGCTTGAATTGGCCGTAAGCGGTGGTGCAGCAGTTACAGCCGCCGTCCCAACTGCGCTGCCGCAAACCAGCGAAATCAGCGCGGCGCAGGCGGTTTCAACCCAACCGGCGGCAACATCAACATTAGCTCCGGCGGTAGTGGCTACGGCAACGCCGCCGGCTCTAGTCACGGCGAAAACAACCGTGGTTACGCCTACCGTTGCCAGCGCCGGTCAACCGGCCCCGCCGGCCCCAAGCCCCACCGGGAGCGTTGGCCTTTTGCCCACCACCGGCGCAGAGCCACAACCCCTCAATCTGGTTACGCTGGCAATGGCGCTGGGGCTAATTCTGGCGCTGGGGATTGGCGGCTGGTATTCGGTTAAACGCCAGGATTGAGCATCCCCATTTAACAAAATTATCCGTATCACCAAAACCTGCCGGCAAAAATGCCGGCAGGTTTGCTATTGGCGCTGTTCGTTGCTTCATTGGCGGCTTCAACAATTTTGATTACGGCTAAAAATGATATAATAGCCCAATGCAAAGCGCGGGTAACATAAAGTTCAACCTTCAACATCATCCCCAGGCCGTTTTTGTGCTGGCGTTATTTGTGGTGCTGGCCGTAATTTACAGCCTGGTTACGCCGCCGTTTGAAGCCGGCGACGAATCGCGCCACTATGCCGTGGTTAAATATATGGCCGATACGGGCCGCCTGCCCATCCAGCAGCCCGGCGAGGCCCAAATCCACTGGAGCCACGAAGGCAACCAGCCGCCACTTTACTACGCGCTGGCCGCCGCGCTCACCGGCTGGATTGACACCGGCACCTGGGCCGATGTTTACTGGTACAACCCGCACACCACCATTGGCAACCCGCTGCGCCCGGACAACAAAAACATTACCATCCACCCGCCCAACGCCGATTGGCCGTGGCGTGGCGCGGTGCTGGCCGTGCATCTTTGCCGCTTTTTATCCATTGTCATGGCCGCGGTTACGGTGGCTACCGGCTACGCCATCGCCTTGCGGCTGTTTGCCGGGCAACGCTGGCTGGCTGCCGGGGCTATGGCCATCACCGCCTTTAACCCCATGTTCATTTTTATTTCGGCCTCGGTTAACAACGATAACGCCGTGATTATGTTCTGCACGCTGGCGCTGTACTTGCTCACCGCCAGTAACCGGCAATTAGCCGCAAAATCGCCGGTAAAATACGCGGCGGCGCTGGGATTGCTCATTGGATTGGGCGCGTTGAGCAAATTGTACGCCTTTGGGTTGCTGCCGCTGGCCGTGGTTCGGTTGGCCTGGCTGGCCGCCGAAACAAATAGATCAATCACTATGCGCAATCCGTGGTTCTGGAAAAAAGCGGCGGGTTTGACGGCAGTGTTGCTGGCCGTATTTCTGCTGGCCGCCGGCTGGTTTTATCTGCGTAATGCCATCCTTTACCACGGCGATGTGCTGGCTCTGCAAGTGATGCGCCAAACCGCCGGGCAGCGCCACCAGGCCCCCACGCTGGCCACCCTCCGCGCCGAGTTTGAGGGTTTCAGGATTGCTTACTGGGCGCTCTTTGGCGGGGTAAACATTCTGGCCGATACCTGGATTTACCCCGTTCTGGATTGGGTGTCGCTGGCGGCGCTCATCGGACTCATTGGATTTACGATTTATGAATTACGAGTGACGAATGACGAATTACAATTTGCGATACGTCGCTCGTCGTTTGTCGTTCGCCACTCGTTCCTTTTTCTCCTCGGCTGGAGCCTGATTATGGCCGCCGGCTTCATCGGCTGGAACATTACCCAACCGGCGGGACAGGGCCGGCTGATGTACCCGGCCATTGCTGCCATTTCACCGCTGGGGCTGCTGGGGCTAACCTGGTGGCTGCCGGCCCGCGCCAAAACCGCAGTTGCCGCCGTGTGCGCCGGCGGCCTGTTGTTGTTTGCGGCGGTGTCGCCGTGGCGCACCATCGCCCCGGCCTACGCCCGCCCGCCGCTACTCACCGAGGCCGGGTTGCCCGCCAACCTGCGCCCGGTTAATTTTACTTACGATAACGCCGTGCGGCTCATTGGCTACCAACTCCACACCGATGCCGTTCACCCGGCGGAGACGGCGCCCATCACCCTTTACTGGCAGTTGCTCCGCCCGGTGGATTTGAATTACAGTATTTTTGTGCACCTGCTGGGCCGGCAGCGGCAGGTAATTGGCCAGATTGATTCCTACCCCGGCGGTGGCCGGTGGCCCACCACCCTGCTGCAACCCGGCCAAATTGTGGCCGATTACTACGAGGTGCCGATTTTACCCCAGGCCGAAGTTGACCACGCCCCGGCTCAACTTAAAATTGCCGCCGGTATTTACAACTTTGCCGAGCCGGGTCGCCCCGGCAAACCGGCGGTCAACGCCGCCGGCCAACCGGTTGACCCCATCATCGGCGCAGTTAAATTGATGCCGTGGCAATGGCCCGCACCGTTGCCGGGCAATGCGCCGGTTAATTTTTTCAACCAGGCCACGCTCACCGGTTGGCAACTTGCCGCCGACCAGCAATCTATCACCTTAAGCTGGCAGGTAACGGGCAATTTTGCCGCCGATTACACCGTGTTTTTGCAGGCGTGGAACGCCCAAACCAACCAGTACGTCGCCGGGTTTGATGGCCCGCCGGTGCAGGGCGATTACCCCACCTCGCTGTGGTCGCCCGGAGAAGTGGTGCTCGACACGCACCGGCTGGATGTATCGCTGTTGCCGCCGGGCCGTTACCGGCTGCTGGCCGGGCTGTACAACCCCGCCAGCGGCGAGCGGCTGCCCGCGTTTGGCTCCGCCGGGCCGCTGCCGGATTACGCCGTTGAGGTGGGGCAATTGCAGGTGGCCCCATGAAGCGTTTGGCTCCCCAAAAAATCCTGTGGCTTATTCTGGCCGCGTTCTCGGTGCTCACCATTTACCATTCCATTGTGCTGCCGCTGGGCGAAGCCGACGACGAAACCGACCACTACCAGTATTTGCGGTTTGTGGCCCGCACCGGCCACCCCCCCCTCACCGAAGCCGAACGACGCGAGGCCGGTTTTAAAGGCGGGCTGGCCCCGCTGTATTACTGGCTAACCGCCTGGCCGGTGGCGCTGGTGGGCGAAAGCACCCTGCCTGATATTCGCCGGGTTGACGCCCGCCCGGAGCGACACCTGCCCACCGACGGCCTGGGGTTTAACCACGTGCTGCACACGCTGGATGAACAGTGGCCGTGGCGCGGACAACCGCTGGCCTGGCACCTGGTGCGGCTGTTGTCGCTGCCGTTGGGATTGGTCACAATTGGGGCCACGTATGCGCTGGCCCGCCGGCTGTGCCCCGCCACGCCGGCGATGGCGCTGGGCGCGGCGGCGTTTGTGGCCTTTTTGCCCCGTTTTGTGTTTAGCAGCGCCGTTATTAATGATGATAACCTGGTGTTTGCGCTGGCGGCGCTGTTGCTGCTGGTACAGGTCATCCTATTACAAACCGATGGCCCGCCGTCCGCCAAAATGATGGCATGGTTGGGCGCGTTGTTTGGGCTGGCGCTGGTTACTAAATATTTCTCGCTGATTTTGCTGCCCGAAGTGGCGCTAACGCTGGCGGTGGTTGCTTACAGAATCGCCTGGTTGCCGGGCCGCGTGAATCTTATGCGCCTGGCTGCCGGCTTCCTGCTCCCGTTATTGATCACCGCCGGTGGCTGGTTTACCTTTATCGCGTTGCGTTTTAACCGGGTAGAGCAACTGGGCTGGCCGGCCGGGCTGGCCGCCGCGCTGGGCGAGCCGCAAATCACCGAAGGGCTGGTGGGGTTACTGGCCGGCCATTCGGTGCGACCGGTGGCGGCCACGTATCCGCTACCGGCGTGGCTGGGGCTGCTGGACCGCTCGTTTTGGTTTGAGTTTGGCTGGATGAACGTGTTTGCCCCGGCCTGGGTATACTGGCTGCTGGCCGCTTTTTCGCTGCTGGCGCTGCTGGGATTGGCCCGCCACATAACCGCGCTGCGCCGGTTAAAAAACCGGCCAGTGGCCGCGCTGTTGGGGCTGCGGCTGGCGTTGTTTGTGGTGGTGGTGCTGGCGCGTTACATTCTCAGCGCCACCATAGACACCGGGCAGGGGCGGCATTTGTACCCCGCGCTGCCGGTGATTGCGCTGCTGGTTGCCGTGGGAATTTATAATTTACGAATAGCGAATAGCGAATGGCGAATAACGAATGGCGTTTTGCGTTTAGCGGCGATAGCCCTTTTTTGTTTACCCGCGCTGATTTCCCTGCTGCCATCATTCACCATTGACCAGCTTTCCCGCTATGTCTCGCCGCGCTACCACACCCACCCGGTCACGATCACACCCGCCGAACTGCCCGCCAACCGCCGCCTTAACCTGGAATTTGCGCCCGGCCTGTCGCTGCTGGGGTTTGATGCCCCTGCCACTGCCGCCGCCGGCTCTGCGCTGCCGGTAACGCTGGCGTGGCAGACTCACCGCGAGGCCGCCGCCGATTACCTGTTGGAAGTGTGCCTTACCGGCCCTAATCACGCGCCCGCCGCCTGCTGGCGCGGCAATTTTGAAGACGGGCGCTACCCTGCCCGCGCCTGGGAGCCAGGCGACACGCTGCTCGATACCGTTTATGTGCCCATTCCCGCCTGTTCCCGGCTTTTAACGGAGCAAAATTATCAACTGGAATTAACGGTGTGGGCGCTCAATCCGGCTGCCACCGCGCCGCAACCCGAAACGCCGGTGCTCAGCGCCCAACTCCCGGCCAGCATCCAGATTACGCCCGCCAACCCCAACCACGCCCAACCGCCGCCCGCCGAGTTGTGGCTTGGCCCGCAGCAGCTAACCGCGCCCGCCGTCGTTACGCTGGGCCAATCGCTAACGCAGATTAGTTATTTGGCCAACACCGCCGCGCCCGCGCCCCGGTTTACCGCCGCCAACGGCGAGCGCTGGCTGCCGCAACACACCACCGCGCTGCAATTACCCTGCGCCGATGGCTCCGCTCAGGTTGACCAGTTTGTGGTTAGCCCCAACCTGCCCGCCGGCGATTACCGCGCCGGTGAACCGACATTACCCGGCTTAACGCTGAATTTGCGCCCGCGCGTTTTTGCGCCGGTTACGGCCACGCTCACCTTTAGCCGCGCCCTGGCTCCCCTGCAACTGACCGCCAGCGGCCAAAACATCAATCTGGCGGCCGCGCCCGCCGCCGCGCCGCGACTGGCGGCAACGGCAGGCGGGCTGCCGGTCACAATCCGCTGGCAGGCTATCCGCCGGCAAGCCGGCCCGTTGGTGGTGGCTTTAAAATTGTTGGATAAGAATTTTGCGGTGGGCGGTGAGCGGATTGCCACGCTGGGCGACCGTTACCCCAGCCTGCTGTGGTCGCCGGGCGAGGTGGTGGAAGAAACTTACCCGCTGCGCTTTAACCCCGCTGCGCCGCCGGGCCTGTACCGGCTGGAGTTGGGGCTAATCCGGCAGGATGCCGCGCTGCCGGACGGTTACGAAAAGCTGCCCGCGTTCAATGGCGAGGCTGTGTTGGGCGAAAATCTGTACCCGCTTATGGTGCGTTTGCCAGACCCGGCGCAGGATAGCCCGCCGCCCAACGCTATTGCCGCGCAGGTAGGCGATTCAATCCGGCTGACCGGCTTTGCGGTAAATCGTTCCGGCTCCGATTCACCCGAAACGCTGGCGCTGGCGCTCTACTGGCAAAGCGCCGCCACGCCCGCCGCCGATTACACTGTGTTTACCCAGCTTATCGGCCCGGATGGGCAGGTGTGGGCGCAATGGGATAACCCGCCGCAGGCCGGGCGCTACCCCACCCTGGCCTGGGCCGCCAACGACACCGTGATTGACCGTTACACGCTTACCCGGCGAGACGGCGCGCCGCCCGGCGAATACCGGCTGGTGGTGGGTATGTACAACCCGGTCACGGGCGAGCGCCTGCCGGCCTGGGTTAACGGCCAGCCCCAACCCGATAACGCCATCCCGCTAACAACCGTGGCATTGCCGTAAAGCCATAGCGGCGGGCCGGTTATCACTTGTCAGCTCCCTTTTGCAGCAATCTTTCCATGGCCTCTATCAAACTTTTTAAACGGACGGGTTTGGTCAGGTATTCGTCTGCGCCGGCGGCTAAACAACGTTCCCGGTCGCCGGGCATGGCCAGGGCGGTCAGGGCGATGATGGGCGTGCCCGCAAATTCGGGCCAGGCCCGCAAGCGGCGAATGGCCTCCAACCCGTCTAACTCCGGCATCTGAATATCCATTAAAATCAAATCGGGGTGCGTTGTGCTGGCCTGGTCAAGCGCCTCCAGGCCGTTACGCGCCACAGCCAATTGATAACCTTTGGATACCAAATAATCACTAATGGGCAAAATATTGGCGTCGCTATCTTCGGCCAGCAGAATCCGCGCGCCCGCCGGATTGGCTTGCGGCGCAACAACCATCGCTTCGGCGGCGACTGTTTGGGGCTTGATAACCACAGTAGCAAGCGCCTGCCGCAATGTTTCCCGCGAAACGGGTTTTACCAGATATTCCGACGCGCCGCCAGCCAGCCCTTTGGCCCGTTCATCCATTACAGAGACAACAATTACCGGGATGGCCCGCGTGCGTGGATCGGCTTTGAGTTGGGCCAAAACAACCCAACCCGATTGCCCCGGCATGAGCAGGTCGAGCATGATTACATCGGGGTTAAGGCTGATAGCCCGCGCCAGCGCATTTTCACTTTGCAGATGAACCGTTGGGTGCATGTTCATTTCCTGCAAGTAGCGGGTAATTTGTTCAACGGCACTGTCGGAATCATCCACAACCAGAATGCGCAGGCCCGGTTCGGGGCCATGCCCGGTTGAGGCCGCCGGGCGACTGCCGGCACTTTCTGCCGCCGGGGGGTGGTAAGGCAGGGCAATGGTAAAGCAACTGCCTCGGCCAGCTTCGCTTTCTACCGATACGCTGCCGCCGTGCAGTTCGGCCAGGCGGCGCACCAACGCCAGCCCCAGCCCTGTGCCTTCGTGCTGGCGGCTCAGGCTGGAATCTAGCTGGGTAAAAGGCTGAAATAGCCGGGCCATATCGGCGGGGGCAATGCCAATGCCGGTATCGCGCACCATAAACCGGGTAACGTCCGCTTTGGCATCGGCATTTACTTCCAGGCTGATCTGCCCGCCGGTGGGCGTAAATTTTACCGCGTTGTTCAACAGGTTGACCAGCATTTGCTTTAGCCGTTTGGGATCGGCTTCAACTTTGGCCAGTTGATCATTTGTAAAAAAGGCCAATTGCAGTTGTTTTTTAACGGCTGCTTCTTTAACAAACAGCAGGCTGGCCTGGCACACATCGGCAACGGGAATAGGCTCAATTCGAAGCTCCAGCCGCCCGGATTCTACTTTGGAAAGGTCCAGAATATCGTTGATGAGCGTTAGCAGGTGGCGGCCACTGATTTCGATGTTGCGGAGCGACGCCCGCTGGCGCTCGTTGAGCGGGCCGCGCACTTCTTCGAGCAGGGCTTCGCTGAGGCCCAAAATGGCGTTAAGCGGCGTGCGTAGTTCGTGGCTCATGGTGGCCAAAAATTCGTCTTTGGCGCGAGCAGCCCGCATCAGTTCGGCGTTGGCCAGGCGCAGGGCTTCTTCGGCCTGTTTTTCAATGGTGATATCGCGCATGGTGGTAAGGTAGTGCTGACGGTCCTTAACTTTTAGGCCAAACACCCGCGTCCCAATTTCGCGCCTTTCGCCACTGGCCCGCCGGAGGCTAAATTCTACGGTTTGGAAATCGTTGTTTAAGGTTAGCCCATCTACCACCACTCTGGCCAATTGTTCTATTTGCGCGGCGGGCAGCAACCCCAATTCATCCAACGTATGGCCGGTAAGTTGCGCCTGGGTGTAGCCGGTAAGCTGCTCAAAGGCGCGGTTCAGGCGCACCATCACCCCGTTTTCATCGAACAGCACCACCGCTTCGGGAGCTACTTCAAAGAGCAGGCGATTTTGCTCTTCGCTTTCGCGCAGGGCAATCTCGGCTTTTTTGCGCTCGGTGATATCAAGCACCGTCGAGCGGCTAAGTATATATTTACCGGTCTTATCGTAAGTGGCGGTGGCGCTAACCAAAATGGGGAAGGTAGAACCATCTTTGCGGATAAATTCAAGTTCCAGATCTTTTAACCAACCGCGTTGTTTAAACACCGGGAAATTTTGCTGAAAAACAACCAGGCTCTCGGTGGTAAAAATATCCTTAATCGGGCGGCCAATCAGTTCGGCACGGGTGTACCCCAACCAACTCAACTCGGTTTGGTTGACCATGATAAAGTTACCGTTGGCATCTAAAGAGTGGTAGCCGGTGGGCGCGTTTTCGTACAAATCCTGCACTTCGGCGGTGCGCTGTTGCACCCGCGCTTCCAGGGTGCGGGTTAAATCAAGCAACTCCTGCTGCGCCGTTTTGAGATCATGAATATCGGTTGAGTTGACAAGCGCGTAAATAACCTGGCCGGTTTCGTTGTGGATGGGCTGGAGCGAAGCGCGATACCAGCGCATTTGCCCGCCTACAAAACTTGGGCTTTCGAAAACAATCCCCCGGTCTTCGGCGATTACCCGCTGAATGCTTTCCAGTTGGCGGGCGGCAACATCCGCCGGAAAAAGATCGGCCATGGTTTTGCCGGTTAATTCCAAAGCGGGCTGGCCCAGTTGCGTGGCGGCTGTATCGTTAACGTATAAAAAACGGCCTTCGTAATCTATGGTAGCCACCACGCTATCCAAACTTTCCATCAGGCCGCGATATTTTTCTTCGCTCAGGCGCAAGGCAACTTCGACCTGTTTGCGCTCGGTAATATCCAGAATATGGGTTAACAAAGATCGCTCGTGGTTTATTTTCACTATTTCCGCCGAAAGAAGCAGGTTGTATTCGCGCCCGGAGTTGTGGCGTCCGACCATTTCAAAGTTGTAGATATTTTTATGGAGGTGTAACTGTTCCAGCAAGCGCACCCGGTCATCCGGGGTTACCCACAACCTTAATTCTAAGGCAGTGCGCCCGATAATATCTTCACGCGAGTAACCACACAACTTGCAAAAGGCCGGATTCACCTCGATGAGTTGGCTATCACTTAAGCGCGAAATGGCAATACCCAAAGGGCTGCGCTCAAAAATGGTATAGAAGCGAGCTTCGCTTTCACGCAGGGCGATTTCGGCTTGTTTACGCTCGGTAATGTCCGAAGCTACGCCCACGTATTTGGCAACTTGTCCATGCTCATCAAAAATTGGATAGCCCCGGTCCCAAATGTGACGGATTGCGCCGCCGGGTTGGATAATGCGGTATTCGTGACTGAATGATTGGCCAATTTTTTGAAGTTCCAGCGTAACCAGCACCCGCGCCCGGTCATCGGGGTGAATGGCGTCAATAAAGGATTTAGGGTTTTGGTACAGACTTTGCCGGGGGCAACCCCACACGCGCTCGTACCTGGGGCTAATGTAAATCATTTTGTCGATTCCGATGTCGGCGGTCCAAAAAACTTCGTCAATGGTTTCGGCAATAAGCCGAAATTTGGTTTCGCTTTCGCGCAGAGCGGCTTCGGCCTGTTTGCGCTCGGTAATATCCTGGGCAATACCAAACAAGCCCACAATTGCGCCGGTATCATCCTTTTTGGCGTAGCCAATTTCCCTGACGTATTTAAACTGGTCAGAGGAGGTGACAATACGGTACTCAACATCAAACGGCTCACCGCTCTCCCTGGTTTTATGTTTGGTACCCAACACTAACGCCCGGTCATCGGGGTGAACGTGGCTTAAAAAGGATTCGTAATTGCCGCCAAACGCGGTTTTCTCCACTTCAAAAATCCGGTAAAGCTCGTCTGACCAGATAAGATCGTTGGTGGTAAGATCCAGCCGCCAGTTGCCAATTTTGGCCACGTTCTGGGCTTCGGCCAAATCCGCTTCACTCTGGCGCAGGGCTAATTCGGCCTGCTTGCGCTCGGTAATATCCTGAGCAATACCAAACAGGCCCACAATTGCGCCGGCATCGTCCTTTTGGGCGTAGCCGGTTGACCGAATGTACTTTAGGCTGGAGGGCGTGATAATGCGATATTCAGTATCAAACGACTCGCCGCCACCTCCGGTTTCGCGGTTGGTACCCAACACTAACGCCCGGTCATCGGGGTGAACGTGGTTTAAAAAGGATTCGTAATTGCCGCCAAACGTGGTTTTCTCCACTTCAAAAATCCGGTAGACTTCATCAGACCAGGTAAGGGCGTTGGTAGCAGAATCCAGCCGCCAGTTGCCAATTTTGGCCACGCTCTGGGCTTCGGCCAAATCCGCTTCGCTCTGTCGCAGCGCCCGTTCCTGCCGTTTGCGTTCGGTAATGTCGTGCAGAATGCAGTGAGTACGCACAAATTGCCCCTGCAAATTGTGCTGAATGCGCCCTTCCAGCAGCACATCAATCAACGCGCCATCCTTGCAGACCAGTTGCATTTCGGCGTGAACAGCGCCTTCCCGCTTAAACCGCTCAAAGGTGGGCCAAAATTTGGGCCGAACATCGGGTGGCCACAACTCACCAAAGCTAACGCCCAGTAATTCGGCGGCAGAATAGCCGGTTAGCCGGCATAGTTGGTCATTCACATCAAGATAAAGCCCCTGCTCATCCAGAGATTGATAAGCCACCGGCGAATGTTCAAACAGGCTTTTAAAACGCAACTCGCTGGCGCGCAAAATGGTTTGCGACTGGTGCCGCTCAATGGCGTAGCGAATGGCACGCGAACTGACAGCAATGCAACCCGGGCTTTTTACCAGATAATCCTGCGCACCGGCCTGTACCGTTTGCAGGGCCAGGGCTTCATCGGCCAGCCCGGAAAGAATGACAATAGGCAAATCGGGAAAATCCCGGTGAAGGCGGGTAAAAGTGGCCAAACCCTGGCTATCGGGCAGCCCCAGGTCAATCAGGACAACATCAAAAGCGCGCCGGGGTATAATATCCAGCGCGGCGCTGAGCCGCTCCACGGCAGTAACCTCAAACGTAGCCAAGGCATCGGCATCTAACGCTTCGCGCAGAAAAACAACATCGGCGGGGTTGTCTTCTACCAGCAATACATTGATGACAGGGTTGGTCATGTTATTCCTCCGGGGGTGGCAAAGTAACCACGCTAAACCAGAATTGGCGGATGGACCTCATCGCTTCGGCAAAGTTGGCAAAGCCAACCGGTTTAACAATATAGCAATTGGCATGCTGCCCATAGGCCTGCAAAACGTCCAACTCGGAATCCGAGGTGGTTAAAACAACCACCGGAATGGTTTTTAAATTGGGGTTGGCTTTAATCTCGGCCAGCACTTCGCGGCCATTTTTGCGCGGCAAATTCAAATCGAGCAGGATTAAATCCGGGCGCGGCGCAGCCGTGTATTTGCCTGTTCGGTTTAAAAAGGCCAGCGCCTCTACGCCGTCTTCTACCACGTGCAGCGTATTGAGCAATTTGGCTTCGGTAAATGCCTCACGGGTCATCAACACATCGGCGGGGCTGTCTTCTACCAGTAAAATATCAACTTGTTTCATGGGGGTGCGGATCATTTTCTTCTCTCCGGGATGGTAAAATAAAACGTAGCGCCTTGTTGGGGTTGGGATTCTACCCAGATTTGCCCGCCGTGCCGTTCGATAATTTTGCGGCACAGCGATAGCCCAATGCCCGTGCCGGGGTATTCGCGGCGGGTGTGCAGGCGTTGGAACACTAAAAAAATGCGATCAAAATATTGGGGGTCAATGCCAATGCCGTTATCGCTAACGGCAAACTGCCAGGCATTCTCTACTTTTTCGGCGGTAATTCGGATTTGAGGCGGAACATCGCCCCTGAATTTAACGGCGTTACCAATTAAGTTTTGCCACACGCGCGTTAGTTGCCCGGCGTCGGCCATAACGGTGGGCAATGGCTCGTGCGTAATTTGCGCCTGGCTTTCGTGAATGGCCAGCCGTAAATTGGCCAGCGCGTTTTTTAATGTTTTTTCTGTTGAAGTTAGCTCGAGGGGTTTGCCAAACCGATCCACCCGCGAATAATCCAGCAAATCATTAATGAGCGCCTGCATGCGGCCAGAGGCTTCAACCGCAAGCCCAATGTATTCATTGGCGCGTTCATCCAGTTTATCCTGGTAACGCTGCCCCAGCAATTGCACCATGCCGGCCACCGCCCGCAACGGCTCTTGCAAATCGTGCGAGGCCACGTAGGCAAACTGCTCCAACTCGGCGTTAGAGCGGCGCAGTTCGGCCTCGGTGTGTTTTAACTCGGTGATGTCGTAAAAGGCCGCCACCGCGCCGCGCGCGTTGTTATGGGCATCAAACAGAGGCACTGCGCCGCCCAACAGCGTCCGGGTCATCCGGTCGGCGCATTCAACCCGCAGTTCAATCCCCAGTTGAGGCTGACCGGTACGCGCCGCCATTTGCAGGGGCAACTCGTCCGGGCCAAGCTCGCGGCCCTGAGCAAATTGCCGAAAGCGCATCTCTGGCACGGGCAAGGATTGGGAAACATTGGTATCTTCGGGAACATTTAGCAGTTCATTGGCATAATGGTTGCCGCGCACAGTTAAACACTGCGGGTCGTTGGCAATCCAAACCGCCGACGGCAGCAAGTTGAACAGTTGAGCCAGTTCTTCGTTGCGCCGGCGCAGCTCTTCTTCCGCCCGTTTGCGCTCGGTAATGTTCCGGGACACACCCACAACTTCAACCTCGCTCTGCTCGTTGAACATGTAGGTGGTGGTTACTTCGGTATTAACAATAGAGCCGTCTTTGCACGGCTGGTCAACCTGGCTGATAAAAGACAGAGTGCCCGCCCCCTGCGCTATAAAGGCCGGCAGGGTAGTTGCTATCGAATCACTCACTATTTTGAGCGATTCGGGCGTAAGCGCAGCAGAAACCGGTTGGGCCATTATTTCTGCCGGAGTGTAGCCGCGCAGTTTTTCTACCGATGGGCTAATATAGGTAAATTTACCGCCGGTCGGGTTGAGTACCCAAATAACATCGGCGGCATTTTCTGAAATAAGCCGGTAACGCGATTCGCTTTGGCGCAAGGCTTCTTGGGCGCGTTTCTGCTCGGTAATGTCGCGGCCCACCACCACCGACCCCACAATTGCGCCATCTTTATCGCGGATGGGCGCAAAGCTGTAGCTTCCCACCCAACTTTCGCCGGTATCTTTGCGGCATAGCGAGTACTCAACGTTGGTGCCTGTTTCGCCCCGTAGCGCCCGCGGCACCGCCCACTGTTCCAGCGGGGCTAATTGGCCGTTAGCCATAAATACGTCTAAAAACTCCGGGTATTCGGCCAGCGTTTGGGCGCACTCCGCCTTGTTTTTAAACTTGTGAAAAGTGGCAAAGGCGTCGTTAAAATCAAGAAAACGGCCGGCGGTATCGGAGATGAACACTGCATCGGTCATGCTGGCTAAAGCCGCATCCAGTTTAGCCTTACTCGCCAGGACTGCTTCTTCGGCCTGCTTACGCGCGGTGATATCGTAATTTATCCCCACCATGCGGATGGGCGTTCCGGTTTCATCCCAAAAAACCTGCGCGGTGGCTTTTAACCAATGCACCGAGCCATCCGGCCAAAAAACGCGAAACTCGGTATCGTATTCCTTTTCAGCGCGAATGGCCTGTTGCACAATTTGGTCGTTAAGCGCCAGGTCGTCTGGGTGCAGGCCGTGGACCCAGGCGTGGTGGGCATTGGGAAACTGTTCCGGGTTAAGGCCGTAAAGCTGGTACATACGGTCATCCCAAACCAGGTTATCAAGCTGAATATCCCAATCCCAAATACCTATTTTAGCAACGCGGACGGCCACTTCTAACCGTTCGGCCAGCGTGGCCAGCCAATCGGCAGAACTTGCGCCGGCCTGTTTTATCGCTGAAGGTTTTGTTTTTTTCACACCGCGCCTCCGCCTGCTTGTAACCCCAAAAAAGTTCAGATAATGTCATCGGCCAGTAGCGGTATTACCAGTTCTACCACCACACCCGGCCCGGTTTTTTGGTTGTAAATCCGGCAGGAGCCGCCGGCTCCCCACACCCGGGCCGCCACCATAGATAGCCCCAGGCCCATGCCCGGCAGTTGGCCGGTAAAATATTTTTCGGCCTGGTAGTAAGGTTGCCACACTTTAGCCAACTGCTCTGGCAACAGCGATTGGCCGTTATCGGCCACCTGAATTTGGATGCCGGTGGCATGCGGGCTGATTTTTATCTCAACCACCGGTGTCTGGCAGGGATGAAATTTTTTGGCGTTTTCAAGCAGTTCCCACATAATCACTTCAACATCTTCTCTGGGCAACGCCAAAAATGTTAGTTCCGGCTCATCCACCCCATCAAAATTGATATTGATGGCGTCAAGCGTCAGGGTGTTTTTAATTTCGGCAATAATCTGGGGCAAATCCAGTAAATTACAGTGATTCCGGGCGTGATTGCCCATTCTGGGTATTTCTAGATACCGAAAAACGTTTTCAATTTGGTTTTGCAGTTTGGCGGCGTTATTGCGGGCGGTGGATAAATAATCTTGCAACTCGGCGGTTGATAAGGTAGATACATCCTCTGCAACCACTTCGAGAATGCCGGTTAGCAGGGTGCTGGGGGTTCTGAGTTTGTGGCTTATCTGGGAATGAAAGCTCCACATAATGGATTGTTTGGTCATTGAAGCGGTAACGTCAAACAAACAGAGCAGATAACTGGCCCCAACGCCGGATTCCATTTGCATTTGTTCCACCTGTAGCCATAACGTATTGGCCTGCGCCGTTTCCGGACGCACCAAATATCGGGAGGAATCGGGGTTAAACGCGGGCGGCAATTCCGGCCAGGTAAGCCACAATTCCTGCGGCTCGCAGTGATATTGTTGTTTTATCAGGGCCAAGAACGTTTCCGGGTAAGGCCCGGCAGCGTTGGCCGCCAGGCCAAGCCACAACCGGGCCTGCGCGTTGGCGTAAAGAATTTGGTCGGTATCGCTTAAAATTAAATACCCTTCTTTGGCCTTATTCACCACCCACTCAAACTTGCTGCGCTCGGTGAGCAAATGGCGGTAGCGATTAAGCCGGAGGGTGGTTTTTACTCGCGCCCGTAGCTCCAGCCGGTCAAACGGCTTGGAGATAAAATCATCCGCGCCGGCCTCGATGCCTTGCAACCGCGATGCGCGGTCATCCAAAGCCGTTACCATAATAATGGGCACCTCGGCCAAAAACGGGTCGGCTCGCAACCGGCGGCAAACTTCAAAACCATCCATGCCCGGCATCATCACATCCAGCAAAATCACATCCGGGGTAAATGCAGCGGCTTTGGCCAGAGCTTCGGGACCGTTAGCGGCAAAAAGCAACTGAACGCCATGATTAACCAGCAAATCCCCCAAAGTTTCGCGTCCAATTTCCTCATCATCAACAATCAAAACTGTGTTGTTGTTCATAAAATGTCCTTTTTTGTAAACTAACCTGGGATATTTGGGGTTTGACTTTACCGCAAAAACGTTGCCGCCAGGTTTAACCCGCCAAATGGCCCGGTACCGGGGGTTTAAATCAGCCAAACTATAAAATTGACTCGCTATTATTACCGGGATGTGTTAAAATCTGGTGCGTTAAAAGCAAAAAGCCCCGTTATAAACCGGGGCTTTGGTTACCACTCCGGCAGAGGCGGCGGTACTATTTATGGTAGCATTGGCGTGCAACTACGTCAAGGAGTGGTGCAATTTAAAGCCCCGTTGCGGGCAAAATTCAACTGCGAGCAGAACAATGACCCGAACCGTAACCTGCGTAAAATTGGGCCGCCAACTCCCCGGCCTGGAAAAACCGCCCTTCCCCGGCAATCTGGGCAACCGCCTGTTTGAAAACGTTTCGGCGGAGGCGTGGGAAATGTGGAAGGATTACCAGGTGTTGCTGATTAACCACCACGGGCTGGTGCTGGCCGATGCCAACGCTCGCCTGTTTTTGATGAAACAACTGGAAGACTTTTTCTTTGGCCCCAATGCGGCCACGCCCACCGGCTGAACTCACCCAATGCCCTCAAAACCGGCGAGACACCTCCTCTCGCCGGTTTTTTATCCGGCTTCGCGGCGCAACTGGCAACATTAAGCGCTTTTGGTTATAATTTTATGGTAACTCCATCCCTTGGTTTTACATTAAAATTACCCAAAAAGGGGACAACAGAAGCGAGAAACCGTAGTGACCACTGCAACCGCAACCGAAATCCACGCATCGCCCGGAAAACCAACTCCGTTGGGGGCCAGCCAAACTCCCACGGGCTTTAACTTTGCTATTTTTAGCCGGAACGCCACCGCCGTGTGGCTGCACCTGTTTGATAAATCCACCGGCAGTGAACCCACCCACACCTTTGAACTGGACCCCGTGGCCAACCGCACCGGCGATATCTGGCATATTCACCTGGCCGGGGTTGCACACGGCCAACTGTACCTGTACCGCATGGACGGCCCCTACCAGCCCACCGCCGGGCATCGGTTTAACCGGCACAAACCCCTGCTCGATCCGTATGCGCGGGCCATTTCCAGCGGGTTTCGGTGGGATTTTAGCCGCGCCTTTGGCTACGATACCACCTCGCCGGAAGCGGATTTGTCCTTTTCGGTGAGCACCAACTTTGCCGGCATGCCCAAATGTATTGCCTATGGCGATGACGGCTTTGATTGGCAGGGCGACCGCCCGCTCAACCTGCCCTACCGCGATACCATCATCTACGAAACGCACGTGCGCAGCCTTACCTACCACCCCAGCGCGGCGGCTGAGCACCCCGGCACGTTTTGGGGCGTGGTCGAAAAAATTCCGTATTTTAAAGAACTGGGCGTTACCGCCATCGAGTTGATGCCGGTTCACCTGTTTAACGAGTGGGAATTTAACCGGCGCAACCCCAAAACCGGCGAACCGCTCCGCAACTACTGGGGCTACAACACCCTGGCTTTTTTTGCGCCCCAAAACCTGTACAGCCACTACCCCACCGATAAAGGCCAACAGGTGATTGCCTTTAAAGAAATGGTGCGCGAACTGCACAAAGCCGGGCTGGAAGTTATCCTTGATGTGGTGTTTAACCACACCGTCGAAGGCAACCAACTGGGGCCAACCCTCAGTTTCAGGGGCATTGACAACTCTATTTATTATTTATTAGATGACAACCTTCGCTACTACAAGGATTTTACCGGCGTAGGCAACACCGTTGCCTGCAACCACCCCATTGTCAGCGATTTTATTATGGATTGCCTGCGCTACTGGGTGCAGGACATGCACGTTGATGGCTTTCGGTTTGATTTGGCCACCAGCCTCAGCCGCGACCGCTGGGGCGAAATCTCCGGCGACCCGGCGCTGACCGTGCGCATTGCCGAAGACCCGCTGTTGCGCACGGCCAAAATCATTGCCGAGCCGTGGGACGTGGGCGGCTACCAGGTGGGCAACTTCCCCGGCGGGCGCTGGGCCGAGTGGAATGATCGCTACCGCGATGAAATTCGCCAGTTTTGGCGGGGCGATGGCAAAATCAGCGCGCTGGCTACCCGGTTGGCCGGCAGCGCCGATTTGTACCACCCCAACGGGCGCGGCCCCACCAACAGCATCAATTTTGTGGCGGCGCACGATGGCTTCACCATGAATGATGTGGTCAGCTACAACGACAAACACAACGAAGCCAACGCCGAAGGCAACCGTGACGGTCACAACCACAACGTTAGTTACAACTACGGCGTCGAAGGCTCCACCGGCGATGGCGGCGTTGAGGCTATTCGCAACCGGCAAATTAAAAATTTCTGGGCTACGCTGCTGTTAAGCCAGGGCACGCCCATGATCAACGGCGGCGATGAATTCAGGCGCAGCCAGCAAGGCAACAACAACGCCTACTGTCAACACAACGAAGTATCGTGGTACAACTGGAACTACACCAAAAAATACGCCGATGTTTTCCGTTTTGCCAAGCATGTCATCGCCTTGCGTAAAAAACACCCGGTTTTTCGCCGCACCACGTTTTTTACCGGCCTTGATATTGATAACGACCAGTTTAAGGATATTCACTGGTACCAGCCCGATGGCGGCGACGCCGCCTGGCAACCCGACGAAAAGTGCTTGATGTGCACCCTCGACGGGGCCAAAGAGGAAACCGGCGCCAACCACGATTGCGCCGATGTGCTGATGCTATTCAACGCCGATGCCGTTCCCCGCGCCTTTTTGCTGCCCCGGCCATCGCACCCCGGCAACTGGCGCATTATCATTGATACCAGCCTGCCCTCGCCGTATGACATCGCCGACGAAGAGCACGCCCGCGAAATCCAGCGCAAAACCACTACCTACCGGGTGCAACCCCATTCTATGGTGGTTATGTTCTCCTGGTGGGAACGAAGTTAGCGCCGCAACTTTGTAAAAATAAAAAAGCCGGCAGCGTTGCCGGCTTTTTTTGTTGAGTCGTTATCCTATTGTTGCGTTGCCGGGGTGGGGGTGCTCTGCGGAGCGGCATTCTGGTTTTGCTGGTGATCGCACACGCCATCGCCGTTGTTGTCCACAAAGCCCGCGCCGCGACCACTGCCGCCACCCTGACCGGCGTTATCGCACACGCCATCGCCGTTGTTATCCACAAAGCCCGCGCCGCGACCGCCGCCCTGGCCCATCCGCCCGCCGCGACCACTGCCGCCACCCTGACCGGCGTTATCGCACACGCCATCGCCGTTGTTGTCCACAAAGCCCGCGCCGCGACCACCGCCCTGGCCCATTCGCCCGCCGCGACCGCCACGGGCGGCAAAATCCTGCATCATCCCCATCCGGCCACCGCCCTGGCCCATTCCGGCCTGATTGTAAAACCGCGAGCCAAACGGCGTGCCCAGCGGGGTTTGCGCTAACGCCAGCGGCGCTAATATGGCCGCCAACAACACTACTACTACAGCAATTCCGGCCCCGATAATCCATTTTTGATTGTTCATTTTGTAGCTCCTTTTGTATGGTTCTGCATTGAATGATTGAATGCAGCCGAATTTTTATTGATGGCCTCAGTGTAACAAACAAATATGGAGAACTTATGGAGACGCCAGCGCCAAATGTTTGAAACATTTGTGCTTTATTATGCAACCTGTGCTATACTTTTGCCCCATGATTAAACGAGAATTTTCAATTGAAAACGAATATCATTACAACCGCACCAGCCCGGTGCGCTGGATTAACTCGCACGTGTGGCGCTACCCGGTGTTTCCCATTCTGTCGGTAGTGGCCACTATTGTTAATAACCTGGCCTACAGCTACATTCAGGTTTATGTGGGCCGCGCCTTTGATTTGATTACCACGCCCAACTGGCAGGTATCGGCGTTGGGCGGGCTGGCGCTGGGCGCAATGACCATGGCCCTGCTGCAAGGCATCGGCGGGCTAATCCGCAACTACTGCGGCGAGATGCTGGCGCAACGGGTAGAACGGGACACTCGCGACGAATTTTATGTAAACTTACTGGGCAAAAGCCAAACCTTCCACGGGCGGCAGCGCATTGGCGATATTATGGCCCGCGCCACCAACGATGTGCGGGCCGTAAACATTATGTTTAGCCCCGGCCTCACCCTGTTGCTGGATTCCGGAATTGCCATTATTATGCCGCTGCTGCTGATTGCCCGCATTCAGCTTAATTTGCTGGTTGCGCCGGTTGTTTTTTTAATTTTGTTTGCCATTACCATTGCCGATTACAACCGCCGGCTTAAGCCGGTTTCTGTGGCTATGCGAACACAATTCGGGGCGATGAACGCCGGCCTGGCCGAAGCCATCGCCGGGATTGAAACGGTAAAAGCCAACGTGCAGGAACGGTACGAGTGGAACAAATTTACCCAAAACGCCCGCGTTTACCGCGATTATTTTATTCGGGAAGGTAAAATAAAAGCGGTTTACCTGCCCATGCTGATGTTCAGCCTGGTGTGGGCCGGTGGTTTTTTGCACGCCCTACTGCTGTGGCGGGCCGGGCAGATTACGCTGGGCCAGGTGGTATCGTTTATGGGGCTGTTGGGGCTATACCGATTTGTCAGCTTTATTTCCATTTTCTCGTTTAACCTGGTGCAGTTGGGGCTGGCCAGCGCCGAGCGCATTCTGGCGGTGCTCAACACCACCACCGAGCTGGACCAAAACGAAGCCGGGCTGGCCCAACCCATCGCCGGCGAAGTGGCGTTTAAAAACGTAACTTTTGCCTACAACGGCACACCGGTGCTCAAAGACATCACGTTTACCGTAAAACCGGGCCAAACTGTGGCGCTGGTGGGGCAAACCGGCTCCGGTAAAACCTCGCTGACGCGCCTGATTAACCGCATTTTTGATACCAGCAACGGCAGCGTTACCCTTGACGGTGTGAACGTGCGCGATTGGAGCCTGGAATCGCTGCGGTCGCAAATTTCCGCCATCGAGCAGGACGTGTTTTTGTTTTCGGGCACCATCGCCGACAACATTGCCTTTGGTTGCGCCGAGGCCACGCCGGCAGCCATCGAAGAAGCCGCCAAACAGGCGCAGGCCCACGACTTTATTATGAGCTTTGCCGATGGCTACCAAACCGAGGTGGGCGAGCGCGGCGTAACGCTATCGGGCGGGCAGCGCCAGCGGATTGCCATTGCCCGCGCCTTTCTCACCAACCCGCGCATTCTCATTTTAGACGACAGCACCAGCGCCATTGACAGCGCCACCGAAGACCAAATCCAGCGGGCCATGCGCCGCATCAGCGAGCAGCGCACCACCTTTCTCATTACCCACCGGCTCAGCCAAATCCGCTGGGCCGACCACATTTTGGTGCTGCGCCGGGGCGAACTGGTAGACCAGGGGCCGCACGACGATCTGCTGGCCCGCAGCCCGGAATATCAAAAAATCTTTTCAGTGTATGAATGAATGAAAGGAGGCAGGAATCAGGAGCCAGGAGTTGAAATGTTTACTACCCCCTGAATCCTGATTCCTCATCCCTCGATATGGGTTTTATTTTAGACGGACTGGAAACCGAAGCCTACGACCGCACCTACAGCGATGCGGCGCTGTTGCGCCGGATTATAGGCTACTTTAAACCCCATACCCAGGCCATGCTGGTGGTAGCCGGGACGCTCACGCTCAACTCGGTGGTGGGCGCACTGGGGCCGGTGATGATCTCAACCGGCATTGACCTGGTATCCGGCAACCCCACACTGGGGATGATTTTGCTGGTAACGGGCGGCGTGTTGCTGTTGGGCACGCTGGGCTGGAGTTTTAACCTTATCCACCAGTATTTTGGGGCCAAAGTGGTGGGCAACGTGGTGCTGAACCTGCGCGAAGACGTGTTCAACGCCACCATTAGCCACGATTTATCCTTTTTTGACGAATTTTCATCCGGGCGGGTAGTGAGCCGCGTCACCTCCGACACGCAGGATTTTTCTGACGTGGTAACGCTCACTGTGAGTTTGCTTAGCCAGGTGACGCTGGTGCTGGTGCTATCGCTTTGGCTGGTTAGCCACAACCTGTGGCTAACGCTGATTTTGTGGTCTTTTGCGCCCATCGCCGCGTTCATCGCCCTGCAATTCAGAAAAATCGCCCGGCGGGTTACGCTCGATGCCCGCAAGGTAACGGCTACCATCAACGCCCAGATTCAGGAATCCATCAGCGGGATTATGGTGGCCAAAAGCTTCCGGCAGGAAAAAACCATTTACCGCACCTTTGCCCAAAACAACCAGCAGGGCTACAAAGTGGGCGTAAAACGCGGCCTCACCCTTAACTCCATTTTCCCGCTGCTGGGCGCTTCGTCCGGGTTGGGCGTGGCCGCGCTGATTTACGCCGGCGGGCTGGCGGTGCGGCGCGAGGTAGTAACCCCCGGCGAATGGTACCTGTTTATGCAGGCGGTGGGTTTTTTCTGGTTTCCACTGATTAACATCGCCTCGTTCTGGAGCCAGTTTCAGGATGGGCTATCGGCCAGCGAGCGCGTTTTTGCGCTGATTGACGCCGACCCCAAAGTGGTGCAAACCGATAGCCAGCCGGTTACATCAATGGCGGGCCGGATTGAGTTCAAACATATGCACTTTAGCTACAACACCACCGAAGTGGTGCTGCCCGATTTCTCGCTGACCATTGCTCCCCGCGAAACCGTGGCGTTTGTGGGCCACACCGGGGCCGGCAAAAGCAGCATCATCAAATTGATTACCCGCTTTTACGAGTTTCAGGGCGGCGAACTGCTGATTGACGGGCGGGACATCCGGCTGTTCAATCTGGATGATTACCGCCGCTATATTGGGCTGGTATCGCAAACGCCGTTTCTCTTTTCGGCCACCGTGGGCGAGAACATTCGCTACAGCCGGCCTAACGCCACCGACGAGCAGGTGCAACAGGCGGCCATGGGCATTAGCCACGGCGATTGGCTGGCCGACCTGCCCAACGGCCTTAACACCGACGTGGGCGAACGCGGGGCCAACCTGTCGCTGGGGCAGCGGCAATTGGTGGCGCTGGCGCGGGTACTGCTCAAAAACCCGGCCATCCTCATTTTGGATGAGGCCACCGCCAGCGTTGATCCCTTTACCGAGGCCCAAATTCAGGAGGGGCTGGAAGCGGTCATGCGCGACCGCACCGCCATTGTGATTGCCCACCGGTTATCAACCGTTAGAAACGCCGACCGCATTCTGGTAATGGATCACGGCCAAATTGTGGAAGAAGGCTCACACCCCGCACTGATGCAGCGCGGCGGCCATTACGCCGAACTGTACAACACCTACTTCCGGCATCAATCGCTGGAGGCCATCAACTCGCCGGTGTGGCAGCGTTAAATTTGGATAACTGAGGAGAATGATGAGGCGAATTCTGCGCGAAACCGCATTCAACCTGGCCCGGCAGGATTTGGCCCTGTTTCTGCAAGAACACGAGGAACAGTTGTTGCAAATCTTTCGGGAAGAAATGTTCAAACTTGATGAATCGCTGCCCGATGAACGGGTTTTTATTGACATCAAAATGGTGCCGCTGGGCGAAGCCATTGTAAAATCGGCTTTAACCGCCATTTGTCGCTTTTTAACCAACGACCTGCCGGCGGAGGCCATCAAAAAGGATTGAATTTTCTCGTCCAGAATCGAAAAAGCCGGGTTGCCCAGGCCCAGCTTTTTCAAAAGGAGGAGAAGAAAATGTTTCTTTTTACGCTTTTACTATACCAAATTTTGGCCAGTTTTACTTGACGCCATTAAGCGGCGACTCTACGCTTGACATACGTGATAAAAAGAGGGACGTTCAACCGGTTGAACGTCCCTCTTTGGTAACAAGCTGGACAAATCAGGGCAGATACAGCACTTGCCCCACATAAATCTGGTTGGGATCGGCCAGGCCGTTGGCTGCCGCCAGCGCCGCAGCGTTGGTGCCGTAGCTCATGGCAATGGAGTACAGGGTTTCGCCGGGAGCCACAGTGTGAGTGCCCGCCGCGCCGTAGTTATTGCCGCCTTGTTGCTGCTGCGGGTAATAGCCATTCTGCGGCTGTTGCGGATAGTTGCCGTAACCTTGTTGTTGCTGCTGTGGGTAGTAAGGGTCGGCTTGTTGCGGCTGTTGCGAATAATTGCCGCCTTGTTGCTGCTGCGGGTAGTAGCCGTTTTGTTGCTGTTGGTAGTTATCGTAACCTTGTTGTTGCTGTTGTTGCGGATAATACGGATCGGCTTGTTGCTGTTGTTGCTGCGGGTAATAGCCGTTTTGTTGCTGTTGTTGCGGATAATTTGGAGCCGTGCCGTAGCCACCCGCCATCGGAATGGCCAACTGCTGGCCAATTTGAATATTGTACGGATAGCCAATATTATTGGCCGCCGCAATAGCCTCAACCGAGGTGCCGTATTGCAGCGCAATCCGGTACAAAGTTTCGCCGGGCGTAACCAGGTGATAGCCGCCAATGGCCTGCTGTTGGCGGTATCCGCCGGCCTGGTTATCAGGTTGCTGGTAGCCGTAGGCTTGCTGCTGTTCCGCTGAATAATCCGGTTGTTGTTGTGGGGCGGCGGGAGCGGGATAAGCCGGCTGTTGTTGCGCTGGCTGGGGTTGCTGCGGCTGTTGCTGGTTAACCACCGCACCACCCGGAATGCTCAGCGTTTGGCCGGCAGCGATCATATCAGATGACAACCCGTTGGCATAGGCAATGGCCTCAACCGTGGTGCCATAACGTTGGGCAATGCTGAACAACGTGTCGCCGGCCCTGACCAGATAGGACGATTCGCCATAGGTGGCTGAAGCGCCGTTGGCTTGCGTAGCCGGCGGATTAGCCGCTACCGGGCCGCCCAGCGGCAGGTTGGCGGTGGCATCAACCACAATGGATTGTTCCGGTTTGGGTTTGGAAATTGCGGCCTGTTCTGCGGTTGGCACAGAATTTACCGTAACCGCCGGCCCGGTGCCGGTGTTGTTTTTGGCAGCCACCTCGGAGGTTACGGTGGTAGCCGGTTTATTATTAGCCGCAGCCGCCGGCGCAACCGGCTCCTGGGGAAGATCGGCGGCATCACCGGCCTTTAGCGTGGTTTGCGTGGCGGTGGGCTGCACGTTGATTACCGTAGGCACCACCGTAGCTTCGGCCAACGAGTTGGTTTCAGCCCCCAACGGTGCGAGCGTGGGCGGTAAATCGGATAACGGCGTAGCTTCAACCAAATCACTACTTTCCCGGCGGAGTTCACAACCGCTCAAAACCAGGACCAGAACCAACATTAGCAGCGCGTAAAACACTTTGGGCATTTTTTGCATAATTATACTCCTCCGCAAGGATAATAAGGGAAGTAAGTAGACATAAACCTTGATTACATTACATAATATCATACCTGATATGTTACGTCAAGTCACCCAGCGCAGGCGGTTTTGATGTTACTTGCCGCTTGCCTGGGTTTGGTATAAGATACAGTCAGAGAATATTATGTCGCTTATCAAACCGTTTAATGGACACCCCATTGAATTACGCCTATCACGCGACCTGGTTCGGTCGCTTAAACGCGGCCATCCCTGGGTTTTTGCCGATAATTTGCGGCAGTTGCCGCCGGCCCAACCCGGCGCGCACGCCCTTTTGCTAGATAACAAAAAAGGCCAGCCCATAGCCCGTGGAATTTATCACCCGCAAAGCCCGCTGGCCTTTAGAGTGTGCAGCCTGCAACCGGAACAACCGCTTAACCACACCTGGGCCGAAGCCCAACTAAACCGCGCCCTGGCCTTGCGCCGGTTTCTTTTTGCCGGCCCCAACACCACCGGCTACCGGCTGTTCAACGGCGAAGGCGACGGGCTGCCGGGGTTAATTTGCGATGTGTACGGCCACACCGCCGTTATCCAGCTTGATGGCCCCGCCCCGGCCGGGTTTTGGGACGCCGCCGAAATTGCTCGCTGGGTGGCGCGGCGGTTATCGCTGGAGCAGGTGTATTTAAAGGCACAGGCGCGTAGCAAAACCGATGGCCTGGCTTTGGTGGGCGCGGTGCCAACCGAAGCGGCATCATTTTTAGAAAACGGCGTTCAATTTGAAGCCGACGTGGTACACGGCCAAAAAACCGGCTTTTTTTTAGACCAGCGCCACAACCGCCAAGTAATCAGAGAGGTAGCCGCCAACCGCCGCACCTTGAACGTGTTTGGCTACACCGGCGGTTTTTCGGTGTATGCCGGGTTGGGTGGGGCCAGCCACGTTACCACCGTGGATTTATCCGCGCCGGCGCTTGATGCCGCAACCCGCCACTGGCTCATTAACCGCCTGCCGCCGGCCAACCATCACGCCGAAAAAGCCGATGCCTTTGCTTTTTTAGAGCGGGCCGCTCACCAGCGCCAGGTGTGGGATTTGGTGATTGTTGACCCGCCCACGTTTGCCGCCACTCAAGAAGCCGTTCCCAAGGCGATAACCGCCTACCAAACATTGATCACCGCCGCCGCCGCTGTTACTCAAACGGACGGCCTGTTGGCCGCGGCCTCGTGCTCCAGCCATGTGGATTTGCCCGCCTTTTTAGCCGCCTGCGAAGAAGGTATATCCAAAGCGCGGCGGCGGGCCACGGTTTTGGCTATTCACGGCCAACCGGCCGATCACCCCACGCCGCTGGTTTTTACCGAGTTCAGGTATTTAAAATTTGTGTTAATGCGAGTTGAATAGACAAATTTTCCTGTAACGCTTTGGTCAGTTCACAGAAAGCGAGGACGCTTATGACCCGGCCCAGGTTAACAGCCAAATTTTTGGCCCCATCCGTTGGGATTGGGTTGTTATTGGCAATTTGTCTATTGAGCGGCTGCGCCGGCGTGGTGGCCATTATCGGCCACATTACCAGCCAGCAAACTTCCGCCGTGCCTGGCCAAATTAACCAGGCCAAAGTAGTGCTGCTCAGCCCCGCCATCTCCAGCACCGAATTAAACCAACAAGCGGATTACTTTTTCCGGATAATTGCCAGCAATGATATTACCGGGCAGACGCTGAACCGACCATATCTCGCTGGATTAATTTGGCAATGTAAAACGGCCCATTTATATTACCAAAATCAACAACGGCAAGTTTGAAATTTCTACAACCACCATTACCAACAAGAACCCATAACCCCAAACTCGCTTTACAACAAAAAACAAGTTATACTCAGCTTTAGCGTATCTCATTGGTTATAACCCAAAAGAATTGAGTTAAGGATTGAATGGCATGGACAAGAAAACAATTCTGCTGGTAGAAGACAATCCCGATGACGAAATATTGGCCCTGCGTGCGCTCAAAAAAAATCTCATTTCCAACGAAGTGGTCGTAGCGCGCGACGGCGCCGAGGCGCTTGATTACCTGTTTTGTACCGGCATTTACGCCGATCGCAACCCCACTCAATTGCCGCAACTGATCCTACTTGATTTAAAATTGCCAAAAATAGATGGCCTGGAAGTTTTGCAGCATATCCGGGCCAACAAAAACACCAAACTGCTCCCGGTGGTCATCCTCACCTCGTCCAACGAAGAGCAGGATTTGATTGAATCCTACAATTTAGGCGCAAACAGCTATATTCGGAAGCCGGTGGATTTTATCCAGTTCACCGAGGTTGTTCGGCAGTTAAAATTATACTGGCTGGCGCTGAATGAAGCCCCGCCGCAACAATTATAATCAATAATAGTTATGCCCACACCCCTGCGGCTATTACTAATAGAAGACTCAGAAGATGACGCCCTGTTGCTTACCCGCACTCTCAGCCGGGCCGGTTACACCCTGAATTTGCTTCGGGTTGATACCGTTGCGGCGCTGCAACAAGCCCTCAACGAGCAGGACTGGGATATTATTGTTTCTGATTACAACCTGCCCCAATTTAACGGCCTGGTGGCGCTGGAAATTTTTAAGCAAAAACAGCTTGATATTCCGTATATCATTGTGTCCGGGGCCATTGGCGAAGAAGTAGCCGTGGCCGCCATGAAAGCGGGCGTGCACGATTATGTAATGAAGGACAAACTGGCCCGGCTGGCTCCCGCCATTGAGCGGGAACTGCGTGAGGCCGAAGTGCGGCGACAGCGTCGGGCCGCCGAAGAAGACGTGCGCCGGCAAAACCGCGAACTGGGGCTGCTTAATAAAATTATCGCCGCTTCGGTAATGCACACCGAGCCGGACAATATTTTGGCCATTGCCTGCCAGGAGTTGGCCAAAACTTTTAACCTGCCCCTGGTTTTTGCCACCCGCCTGGACCTGACCAACCCCACCGATCACATTGCGCTGGTGGTGGCTGCCTATGGGCCGCCGCAGCATCCTTCTAACTTTATTTCGGTAACCAATAACCCGCACTACCAACACCTGATCACCAACAAAACGCCGCTGGTTATCAACGGCACTGCCGCTAACCCGGCCTCGCTATTGCTGCTGCCGCTCATTGTTGAAGACCAAGTGACGGGCAGCCTCAACCTGGAATCGCCGGAGCCGCGTGAATTTACGGCGGTTGAAGTCCGGCTGGCCGAAAGCGTGGCGCAACAGGTATCGGGGGCGCTCACCCGCGCCCAACTCGATACCGCCCGCCGCCTGCTCACCCAGGCTATTGAGCAATCCTCGGAAAATGTCATTATCACCGATTTACTGGGGCGGATTGTGTACGTTAACCCATCGTTTGAAACCACCACCGGCTTTACCCGCGCCGAAGTGCTGGGGCCAAACTCCGTTCTGGCCAAAAACCAAAACTCAGACTCGGCTTTTTACCGAAAGCTGTGGGAAATTATTGACGCCGGGCAAACCTGGCAGGGCCGGCTAACCAACCTGAAAAAAGACGGCACTGAATATACAATTGAAGCCACCATCAACCCGGTGCGGAACGAACAGGGCACAATTGTAAGTTTTGTGAGCGTGCAGCGCGATGTGACCCGCGAAATTCAGCTTGAAGCCCAATACCGGCAATCGCAAAAAATGGAAGCTATTGGGCAGCTAACCGCCGGCATTGCTCACGATTTTAACAACCTGCTCACCGCCATCAATGGATTTGCCAGTCTGCTCCAGATTGACCTTGACCCCGGCAGCAGTCATCTTGAAATGGTAGAGAAAATTCTAGAATCCGGGCAGCGCGCCGCCGATTTGGTGCGCCAGTTGTTAGTGTTTAGCCGCAAACAAGTGGTACGGCCACAACCGCTCGATTTGAATGTTAGCGTTCAAAATATGCACAAAATCCTCAAACGGGTGATTGGCGAAGATATTCACCTGCACCTTAATTTGGCCCACGACCTGAACTGGATAAAAATTGATCCGATTCAAATTGAGCAGATTGTAATTAACCTGGTGGTGAATGGCCGCGACGCCATGCCCAACGGCGGCAGCTTAACCATCTCCACGGCCAACGCGCTGCTGCCCTCTGGCCACCCGGCGCTGGCCCTTGACCTTAAGCCCGGAATGTATGTAAAACTAACCGTGGCCGATACCGGCGTGGGCATGACCGACGACATCAAAGAGCATATTTTTGAGCCGTTTTTTACCACCAAAGAGCCGGGCAAAGGCACCGGTCTGGGGTTAGCCACCGTGTTTGGAATCATCAAACAAAGTAACGGCAATATTTTGGTGCACAGCCAGCCCAACGCCGGCAGCAAGTTTGAAATTTACCTGCCTTCGGCCAACATTGCCGAAACAGCGGATATTTTGCCCGTCACCGAACCCCAACCGACGGTTAACCACGAAACAATTTTGGTAGTAGAAGACGATACCACCGTTCGGGATTTGGTGCAGGTGGTGCTGCGCAAACATGGCTACACCGTGCTTGCTGCGCCCAACAGCCAAACCGCGCTCAATCTGGTGGCCGAGTACTCCGGCCATATTCACCTGCTTTTGGCCGATATTGTGATGCCCGGCCTCAACGGTAAAGATTTAACCGATGCGGCCATCCAACTGCGCCCTGGTTTAAAAATAATGTTTATGTCGGGGTACAACGAAGTTACCCTGGCGCGGCACGGTATTCTGGCTTCAAACATCGAGTTGATGCCCAAACCGTTCAGTACCAAAACGCTGGTCCAAAAAATCAGGATTGTTTTGGACTCTTAAGGCTCACCGTTAAACATTTTGGGCAGAGGGAACCTTGCAATGAGTTATTCCGAAGCCAGTGAATATACCATACTTATAGTTGACGACCAGCCGCTCAACCTTGAAATCCTTACCAAAATGCTGGTGCGGTATGGCTATCAGGTAATTCAGGCTACCACCGGGCAAGCCGCGCTGGATAACGCCCGGCAAAAACAACCCCATCTGATTTTACTGGACGTAATTTTGCCGGATATAGACGGCTACTTGGTGTGCCAGCAACTCAAAGCCAGCCCCCAAACCAACGCCATCCCCATAATTTTTATCAGCGCCATGGGCACCATTGCCGATAAAATCAAAGGCTTTGAAGCCGGCGGCGTGGATTTTATCACCAAGCCCTTTCACGTTGACGAAGTGCGGGTGCGGGTAAAAACTCACCTTGATTTGCAGCTTATGCGGCAGCAATTAGAGCAAAAAAACGCCCAACTCCAGCGCGAAATTATTGACCGCCTGCACGCCGAAGCCGAGTTGCAAGACATAAAAAATCAACTAGAACAACGGGTAGTCCAGCGCACCGCCGAACTGCAACTCACCAACGACCAGCTTGCGCTGGAAGTAAGAATCCGCATTAATATTGAGCAAGAACTGCGCCAAAGCCAGCAACGGCTGGAACTAGCCATTGCCGCCACCGGCGGCGCGTTGTGGGATATTGAGCTAATCCCCACCGCCGGCTTTGATAACCAGCCCGACGCTCTTTTTTTATCATCAGAAAGATTGGCCCTGCTCGGGTACTCCGCCGGCGATAGCCAACCCAACCGGGAATCCAGTTGGGATAACCACGTTTTGGCCGAAGATTTGCTGGAAAAAAAGGAGATGGAACGGGCGCACTTTTATGGCCTCACCCCGTATTTAGAGCACGATTACCGGATTCGGCGCGTGGATGGAGCCATCTGCTGGATTCACAGCCGCAGCCGGATTATCCGGGCCGATGGCCGCCCCATTCGTTGGATTGGTATTGATTGGGATATAACCGACCGCAAACACACCGAACATGAAGCCGCCCAATATCACCTTCTGCTAGAAGAACAGGTAGCCGCCCGCACCGCCGAGTTGATGGCCACTAACGAGCAACTGCTTCAGGAAATCATCGAGCGCGAACGCGCCGAACGCGCTCTTTTAGACAGCCGGAGCAAATATGAGCGCCTGTTTAACACCATGCTCGATGGCTACGCCATTCACGAAATGCTGTACGATAACAACGGCCAACCCTACGATTATCGCTTTTTGGACATTAACCCCGCCTTTGAACGGTTTACCGGCTTTAGCCGGGCTATTTTGGGCCAAACCATCCGCCAGATACAACCCACCATTGAATCTCACTGGATTGAAACCTACGGGCAGGTGGCGCTCACGGGCCAGCCCATTCAGTTTGAAAATTATTTTTGCCAGGATGACCGCCTCAACTGGTTTGAAGTAGTTGCCTTTAGCCCGGCTAAAAACCAATTTGTAACCATTTTTCATAACATTACCGAACGCAAAAAAGCCGAACAAGACCTGCGCGACAGCGAAGAAAAATTCCGCACGCTCACCGAAAGCAGCGCCGATTACATTATTCGCTACGACCGCGCCGCGCGTCATATTTACATGAATCCATCCGGACTGGCGATTACCGGCGTTACCGAGGCCGACATCATTGGCAAAACTCACCTTGAAGCCGGGTTTGACCCCAACCAAAGCGCCTTTTGGGAAGAAAAAATCAGGCAGGTTTTGGCCACCGGCCAACCGTTCCAAACTCAATTTGAATGGAACAGCGCCGAGGGGCCGGTGGTGCTGGATTGGCGGCTCACCCCGGAGTTTGACGAGCGGGGGCAGGTAAAATCGGTGTTGGGCGTATCGCGCGACATCACCACCATCCGGCGGGCGCAAGCCGAAATTGAGCGACAAAACCATAACCTGCGGCAACTCAACACCGAATACAAACGGCTGCACGAAGCCATTACCCAGGCCGCCGAAAGCATTCTTGTCACCGATACTCAGGGCAACGTTATTTTTGCAAACCCGGCCTACACCCAAAATACCGGTTTTAATCAGGATGAAATCATTGGCAAGCGGCCCAATATTTTAAGCAGCGACCTGCACTCGCTGGCCACGTACCGGGAAATTTGGGACGCAATCACCGCCGGCAACATTTGGCACGGGCGATTTACCAACGTAAAAAAGAGCGGCGCGCGCTTTACCGAAGACGCCACCATCTCGCCGGTACGCGACGAACATGGCCAGATTGTCAGCTACGTTATTGTGCGGCGCGATGTTACCCGCGAGCTGCAACTGGAAGAGCAGTACCACCAGGCCCAAAAAATGGAATCGTTGGGGCGGCTAACCGGCGGCGTGGCCCACGATTTTAACAACCTGCTCACCGCCATTAACGGCTTTACCGAACTCATCCAGATGCAGCTTCCCGCCGACGACCCGCGCCAGCCCATGCTCAGTAACATTCTGCATTCCGGGCAGCGAGCCTCTGATTTGGTGCGGCAATTGCTGGCCTTTAGCCGCAAACAAATCATCGAGCCGCAAGTGCTCAATTTAAACGCGGTGGTAAGCCGCATGGAAAAAATGCTGCGGCGCATCATCGGCGAAGACATCAAACTGGAAACGGCGCTGGCCCCCGATGTGTATTCCATTATGTTTGACCCGGCCCAGGTAGAGCAGGTTATCATCAATTTGGGCGTAAATGCCCGCGATGCCATGCCCGACGGTGGCACGCTGCGCATAAAAACCACCACCATCCATTTTGATGAACCCCTTGATACCCTGCCAGACCTGCGGCCCGGCGATTACGTTTTGCTCACCATTGCCGATACCGGCACCGGCATGACCGGCGATGTGCTTGACCATATTTTTGAGCCGTTTTTTACCACCAAAGAAGTGGGTAAAGGCACCGGCCTGGGTCTGGCTATGGTGTACGGCATTATCAAACAAAACAATGGCGATATTCAGGTTTTTAGCCAGGCCGGTCACGGTACCGAATTTAAAATTTTTATCCCCGCCGCGCCAAACCCCACGCCGGCTGCGGGTAAAACCAACGCGCCGCTTAACCTGCCCACCGGCAGCGAAATTATTTTGATTACCGAGGACGATATGGGGGTGCGCGAACTTACCGCGCACATTTTAGGCGAATTGGGTTACAACTTGCTCAAAGCCGGCAGCGGCAACGAAGCCTTAAAGATTGCCGCCGACCCGCAAACCCAAATTGACCTGCTGCTCACCGATGTGGTGATGCCCGATATATCCGGCGTGCGGCTGGCCGCTCAAATACAAGAACTGCGGCCCAACCTGCGCATTATGTTTATGTCCGGGTATACCGATAACGCCTTAACCCGGCACGGTCTCCCCGGCGAAAACGCCGTGCTCAAAAAACCGTTCAGCGCCACCGAACTGGCGCTTCAGGTGCGGCGCATGCTCGACACGTAAAACCCCATAACCGGCAAAACAAAAAAAGGACGCGCCGGGCGCGTCCCTTTTCGGTTTTTATTGTAGCGGTTTATCAGCGGTTTTGGCTGGCCGTTTGCATCAGCTCATAAATGCGGGCAATCATTTCGGCGGGGTTGGGGTGCAGCCCCTCAGTAACCAGTTCGTTGGCGTAAAGCTGTTCAATCAGTAAATTCACCAGCGGATCGCCGGAGTTGGCCGCCAGCCGCGCCGCCAGGTTTTGCACCAGCGGATTGGCCTTGTTAATTTCAAGAATCTTTTTGGGAATGTGGTAATCTTTGCCCAGCAACCGCTGCACCCGCTGCATTGAGGCGTTCAGCGTGTCAGCCGGGTTTACCAGCCGGGCCGGGCTATCGGTGAGCAGCTTGCTGGCCCGCACATCCTCCACCCGGTCACCCAGCACGTTTTTAATGTGGGCAATCAGCTTATCAAAATCATCACCGGAGATGGCGGCTTCGGCCTGTTTTTCGGCTTCGGTTTTTTCGGCTTCCGGCAATTGCAGCCCGGCATCATCCACATTTTTCAGCGGCTTGCCGCTGTACTCCGACAGGCCAATCAGCATAAAACTATCCAGCGGATCGGTGAGGTACAGCACTTCCAAATCGTGCTTGCGGAAATATTCCAGGTGCGGGCTGCGCGACACCACCTTGTAATCATCGCCCAGAATGTAGTAAATTTCGGTTTGGTCGGGCTTCATCCGCTCGGCGTACTGCTTTAGCGAAACCAACTCGTCGGCCTGCTCGCTTTTGCTGGAGGCAAAACGCAGTAAATCGGTAAATTTGCCTTTGGCGTCGGGGTCGGTAGCCAGCCCCTCTTTAATGAACGGGCCAAACTCCGTCCAAAAGGTGCGGTATTTGTCCGGCTCGGCTTCGGCCAAATCGCCCAACTGGCTGGAAATGCGGCGCACCAGCGTGGATTTGATTTTTTCAATCACCGGCGTGGCCTGCACCATTTCGCGTGACACGTTCAGCGGGATGTCCTCGGAATCCACCACGCCTTCAACAAAACGCAGGTAGCCGGGCAGCAAATCCTTAAAATTATCCTTAATCAGCACCTTGCGGGCATACAGTTTAAGGCCAAAATCATCTTTGCCGCCAAACATGCGGTAATCTTTTTTAGATGGCACAAACAGCAGCGCGTAAAACTGCACCGGCGCATCTGCCGAGGTATGCACCCGCAACAACGGCTGGCCAAAATCAAACGTAAACTGCTGGTAGAATGATTTGTACTTTTCCTCATCCACCTCGCGGGCCGATTGCCGCCAGATGGCGGTTTGCTCGTTGATCTGGTTTTGCTCGGTTTTTGGCTCGGTTTCGCCTTCAGCCGGGGGCTTCTCTTCTTTTAAATAAATGGGGAAGGCCACAAAATCAGAGTGGGCCTTAACCACCTGCCGGAGGCGGTAGTTGCGGGCGTATTCTTTGGCCTCTTCCTTTAATTTTATTTCGATGACGGTGCCGCGCGTTTCTTTTTGGGCCGGGCCAACGCTAAACACGCCCTGCCCGGTTGAAATCCACTCCACGGCCTGGTCGGTGGGGCGGAAGGAGCGCGAGGTTACTTTTACCTGTTCGGCCACCATAAACACCGAATAAAACCCAACGCCAAATTGACCAATCACATCGGTGGTAACGCCCTGGCCTTTTTTGCCGGCCTCTTCCATAGCCTTGAGAAACTCTTTGGCCCCGGAGTGGGCAATGGTGCCCAACCCCTGCACAATTTCTGCCTCGTTCATGCCAATGCCGGTATCGCGCAGGGTGAGGGTGCGGTTGTTTTCGTCGGCTTCCAGCCAAATGCCCAACTCGGCGTCGGGGTTGAGCACGTCGCGGTTGGTGAGCATTTCAAATTTAATGCGGTTCAGCGCGTCTGAGGCGTTTGACAGCAACTCGCGCAGAAAGATTTCCTGGTTGGAGTAGAGCGAATGGATGAGAATATCCAGCAGTTGTTGAATTTCGGCCCTAAATTCAACCTGTTTTGGGTCCGGTTCTTTTACAGTGTCGGTCATTGGGTTCACCTCGTTGAATTAATTTTTTGGAATCACACAGCAAAAAATCCCCGGCACTGATTTGATTTCCCAAAAAAGTGCCGGGGACTGCATTTTATGGATGCTTTACGCCTCGCTGAACTCGCCTTCGACCACGCCTTCGTCCTCGCCGGCGGCGGGGTGAGCGCCGTTCTGCGGCGCGCCGGGTTGCGGGCCGGCCTGCTGGTAGGCCGCCTGGCCCACTTTGCTGATGGCTTGCTGCAACGCTTCGGTGGCGCTCACAATCCGGCCTTTATCGTTGCCGTCCAGCGTCTTTTTCACGTCGGCTATTTTGGCTTCCACCTCGGCTTTGAGCGTGGCGTCAACCTTGCCGTCCAGTTCGCGGAGCGTTTTCTCGCTCTGGTACACCAGGCTGTCGGCCAGGTTCCGGGCCTCAATGAGCGCCTTCCGCTCCCGGTCGGCGGCGGCGTTGGCTTCGCTTTCGCGCACCATCCGGTCAATTTCGCCTTTGTTCAGGTTGGTGCTGGCCGTAATGGTGATTTTTTGCTCTTTGCCGGTGGCCTTGTCTTTGGCGTTGACGTTCAAAATGCCGTTGGCGTCAATATCAAACGTCACCTCAATTTGCGGGATGCCGCGCGGCGCGGGCGGAAGGCCTTCCAGCCGGAATTTGCCCAGCGTCATGTTATCCGCGGCCATTGTCCGCTCGCCCTGCAAAATGTGAATATCCACCGCCGTCTGGCTGTCTTCGGCGGTGCTGAACACCTCGCTTTTGCGGGTGGGGATGGTGGTGTTCCGCTCAATTAGCCGGGTCATTACCCCGCCCAGCGTTTCCACGCCCAAACTCAGCGGCGTCACGTCGAGCAGCAGCACATCCTTCACATCGCCGGCTAACACCCCGCCCTGAATGGCCGCGCCGATGGCCACCACTTCATCGGGGTTTACGCCTTTGTGCGGCTCTTTGCCGCCGGTGAGTTGCTTTACCAACTCCTGCACCATCGGCATGCGGGTAGAGCCGCCCACCAGCACCACTTCATCAATCTGGCTGGCGCTCACGCCGCCGTCGCGCAACGCCTGCTCAAACGGACGGCGCACCCGCTGCAACAGGTCATCGGTAATTTGCTCAAACTTGCTGCGGCTCAATTTTAGCTGCAAGTGTTTGGGGCCGCCGGCGTCGGCGGTAATAAAGGGCAGGTTGATTTCCGTTTCCAGCACCGCGCTCAGTTCGATTTTGGCTTTTTCGGCGGATTCTTTGAGCCGCTGGAGGGCCTGTTTATCCTGGCTTAAATCAATGCCCTGCTCTTTTTTAAATTCGGTTACAATCCAGTCCACAATCCGCTGATCCCAGTCGTCGCCGCCCAGTTGCGTGTCGCCGCTGGTGCTTTTCACTTCGATGACGCCTTCGCCCACTTCGAGCAGGCTCACGTCAAACGTGCCGCCGCCCAAATCAAAGACCAGAATGGTTTCATCGGATTTTTTATCCAGCCCGTAAGCCAGCGCCGCCGCCGTGGGTTCGTTGATGATGCGGCGCACGTTCAGCCCGGCAATTTTACCGGCGTCTTTGGTGGCCTGCCGCTGGCTATCGTTAAAATAAGCCGGCACGGTAATCACCGCTTCGGCAATGCTTTCACCCAGGTAGGCTTCGGCATCGGTTTTGAGCTTTTGCAGCACCATCGCCGAAATTTCTTGCGGGGTGTAGCTTTTGCTCATTACCGGGATTTTGATGCGCGGGTCGTTGTGCGCGCCTTTTTCTACGGTGTAGGCCAGCTTGCTCAGGTCGGCGGTGATTTCATCAAAGTTGTGGCCAATAAGCCGCTTGGCCGAGTAAACGGTGTTATCGCTGTTGGTCACGGCCTGGCGTTTGGCGGTTTGGCCCACCAGCCGCTCGCTGTTTTTGGTAAAGGCCACCACGCTGGGGGTGGTGCGCCCGCCTTCGGCGTTGGCAATCACCGCCGGATCGCCGGCTTCCATAACCGCCACCACGCTGTTAGTTGTGCCCAGGTCTATGCCTATAATTTTTGCCATGAGGTTTGTTCTCCTTTTGCGTTGTTTTTGTTGAACTTGTGGCCACGCTGCACAAGTGGTTTTTCCAGTGACAGGCTCATTATAATCAGCGAGTGTTAGAATTGTGTTTGATTGGCAAACACAGGCAACTACGAGTTACGAGCGACGAGTTACGAACTACGAAGGGAACCGTAGGGGCGACCCTCGCGGTCGCCCGCGCCGGGCCTTGCGCCAAAACAAAACGCGAATTGTACGAATGAACCGAATGGAGCGAATTTTTGATAGAGGTTATTCGCGGTATTCGTCCTATTCGCATTATTCGTGTTGATGGTTTGAGGTAGGGGCGACCCTCGCGGTCGCCCGCGCCGGGCCTTGCGCCAAAACAAAACGCGAATTGTACGAATGAACCGAATGGAGCGAATTTTTGATAGAGGTTATTCGCGGTATTCGTCCTATTCGCATTATTCGTGTTGATGGTTTGAGGTAGGGGCGACCCTCGTGGTCGCCCGCGCCGGGCCTTGCGCCAAAACAAAATGCGAATTGTACGAATGAAACGAATGGAGCGAATTTTTGATAGAGGTTATTCGCGGTATTCGTCCTATTCGCGCCATTCGTGTTGATGGTTTGAGATAGGGGCGACCCTCGCAGTCGCCCGCGCCGGGCCTTGCGCCAAAACAAAACGCGAATTGTACGAATGAACCGAATGGAGCGAATTTTTGATAGGGATTATTCGCGGTATTCGTCCTATTCGCATTATTCGCGTTGATGGTTTAAACCCCGGAACCGGCTCAAACAAAACACGAATTGTACGAATGGCCCGAATGAAACGAATTTTTGATAGGGATTATTCGCGGTATTTGGGTAATTCGCGCTATTCGCGTTGATGGTTTGAGGGGCCAAAACAAAACGCGAATTGTACGAATGAAACGAATTGAGCGAATTTTATAAATTTATTCGCGGTATTCGTCCTATTCGCATTATTCGCGTTGAGATTTTTGAGGGGCCAAAACAAAACGCGAATTTTACGAATGAAACGAATGGAACGAATTTTTGATAGAGGTTATTCGCGGTATACAGAGGCCGGGGGTTAAAGCCGGGTTAACCCGCCGGTAAAAAAACCTTCCCGGAAGCCATAAAATTAACTTCCGGGAAGGTAAACTGCGCCAATCGTGGTGATGGTTAGCGGTTGCGTTTAGCGGTCGGCGGTGATGCCAAACTCTACCCACAGGTTTTGGGCCATGGCCAGTTTAATGCGGTTGGAAACATTGTTGCGCCAATGGCGGGCGGCTTCGGAGGTTTCCTGCACTTCGGCGGTTTTGGCTTTGAGTTGGGCTTTTAACGCCTCTTGCTCGGCGTCCAGTTGTTCCAGCCGGTTGGCGTAGGCTTTGCCTTCGTCAATATCCGTTTGTTGCAACCCAATCCCGGTTAACTCATTCAGGTGATTGTTCATCCCCTCGGCGCGCAGGCGCACCTCCCGCACTAAATCGGCTAATGCTTGTCCACTCTCCATAAAAAAAGCCTCCTTTTTGGTTAAAAATTGATAAAATTAGCTCATTTAACTTTTGAATACTTTCATTTATTTGTTGATATTTTCGATTTACTCCTTAAATGATCTCATTTAGAATATAAATGAGCTGATTCAAAGGTTAAATGACCTGATTCAGAGGTTAAATGACCTGGATATATCTTTGAATCAGCTGATTCACGGTTTGAATCGGGTTGAGCCGGGTTGGGTTGGAAGTTGGGCCGGGTAACTGACGCCATGCAATCAATCAAATTGATTTACATAAACAAAATTTTACTCAAAACTTTAACATTGCGCAAGCGCGGCACGGGTTTTGATGCCTGGCGGTATTTTTGCGGGGTAAGCAGGGGGCGGGGCTTGCCCCCGACGAGTTACGAATTACGAATGACGAGCGACGAAGGGTGACTGTAGGGGCGGGCCTTGCGCCAAAACAAAACGCGAATTGTACGAATGACACGAATTTTATAAATTTATTCGCGGTATTCGGGCAATTCGTATCATTCGTATTGATGTTTTAAGGCAGAGCAGATCACGTTTGAAACGTGACCTACGACTCGCCCTACCGTCAGATGACACCGGCGCGATACCGGCGTATAATGAACGCAGATCACCGGGTAATCCCAGCGTAAAATCCAGAATCGTTAATCATAAATCCCCACGGTTTCACCGGCAAGGAAGTGTCGCCGGGTGCTGCCAACAAGTTTGGCCGGACAGGGAATAACAGCGGAGGTAGTTGAATGAGATACCATTTTCGTAGAAAACATTTTTATCGTATGGCGGTTATGGTTGGTCTGGGTGTAGTTGCCGGTATGTTCCTGTTATGGTTTTGGTCAGGGTCAAAAAAACCGGCCCAAAACCTAAAAAACGAACTTGAGCCTATGGCAGCGAGTTTGTTCCCCGTGGTTGCGGCCATTGAAATGCCGACTCTAACAGCCACAGTTGTTTTAACCCCAACAGAAATGCCTTTAGCCCCGGTAAAGAAGGTGGTTACTCCCACTGTCACCGCCCCGATTTACGTTTTAAGTAATGGAGTTGGAACTAACGTCATCAATGTCTGGCAATTTTTGCCGGAGAATAACCGCTGGTCAAAACTGTATACAATTACCTACCCTCTTGATAAATCGGGCGAGGTGGCTGTTCCGGTTGAAGAAATGGAACGGATGAAAAAATATCTGGCCAACCAAATACCTCCCATTCACCTGCTGGCTGACCCCGTATTCAGACCTCACCCCATGTATTTGGTTTTATCACCCACAACTAAACAATTAGCGTTTGTTGAATGGTATTCATACTCTGCGGACAGGTCTGAAGAAGGTTATTTTGGAGTTGTATACACCGGGAATTTCACGCCGGAAACAAACCAATCACAAATCTTTTTTCAGTCGCCGTTTGAATTGCTTATTGATGAGATGGATTACTTTACGGGGTTGGATGAACCTCTCTGGTCGCCTGATGAGCAATATTATTCTACAGAGTATGAAGTGGTCCATCTTAGGAATACACCCCTTATCATCAATGTGAACACGGGTGAAGTGCAGCGATTGGAGGGCGCGGCTGATTTATTTGGCCCCCTGGCCTGGTCTCCTGACTCAACCACTGTTTTCCTATACCTTTACCGTTCGGGATTTGACTCGTCGGGTGGCGTTATTCGGTTGTGTGAGATAGAACCGGTAAGTTGCCGGGACATCGAATTGGATGGGATATGGATTGATGCGTGGATGGTGGATTGGTCACCGCAACGAAACGAAATTGTTTTTGCCGGCGCTGATGAAGACTTCAAACGGTCTCCCTCTCCACCTCCCTTTAGTTTGTATTTATTTGACCCGGAAACGGACAAAGTCCGGGAGTTGGTTGGTAACTTTAACCGCAGTTTAGCCAAACCGCACTGGTCGCCGGATGGGCGCTTGATTGCGGCTGAGTATAACCCTGAAGGGGTAGTTGCTTCCCCTAATACCATTGTGATTGTTGACCCGGAGGCCAGGCAGGTTATTAACGAAATTCCTATTCAGGGATGTGCCTGGCAGTGGGAACAGAACAGTCAGTCCATTGTGCAACTCCAATGTGGGGAGCAACACAGCTTGAAACTTTTCAGTGTTATTGACGCTACCAGCCAATCAATCCCATTGCCTGACGAGTTGGGCAGCAAAGTATGGTTAGGTTTAGGGCATAACACCTTCAACGTATATTAATCGTAACTTCGCGGGTTACGTTGGGAAACGTGGCCTGCCCGCGCCGGGCCAACCGCGAGGGTCGCCCTTACAAACAAAACGGGACGGGGTTTTGGCCCGTCCCGCTGTTTTTAAGCAATCAAACCGGTTTTTACACCCGGCTGCGAACCTTGCCCAGCCCGCGCAGCACTCGCTCCGGGGTGAGCGGGAAGGCATCAAACCAAACCCCAATCGCATCAAACACCGCCGCCGTTACCGCCGGGGCATACGGCAAATAGGGCATCTCGCCCATGCCGCGCGCGCCAAACGGGCCGTCGGGGTGCGGGTCTTCCACAATGATAGAGTCAACCCGCTTGGGAATATCGTACACGCCGGGGATCAGGTAGGTGCTGAGGTGCGGCGTAAGCACCCGCCCTTTTTCGGTGCGAAAATCCTCCATAAGGCTGTAGCCGTGCGCCTGCACGATGCAGCCTTCAATCTGCCCCACCACCTGGCCGGGGTTGATAGCCCGGCCCACGTCATCGGCGCACACCACCCGGTCTACCGACACAGCGCCGGTTTCGGTATCTACCGTAACCTCAACCATTTGGGCCACATACCCGTAAGCAAAATTGGGCACGCAGTAACCGGTTTGCGGGTTAAGGCGAGTGGTTTTGGGGGCCAGGTAGGTGGCCTCGGCCACGGCGGGGCGATCTTCGTTGCGCCATTTGGTCAGGGCAAAGCCGGCGGCCTCTTTTACGGCGTTGCCGGCCATAAACGTAAGCCGCGAGGCGCTGGCGCTGCCGGAGCTATCGGTTACGGCGGTGTCGGACACCACCATCGTAATTTTATCAAAGCTGATGCCCAACACCCCGGCGGCAATCTGGCCCATGGCGGTGTGGTGGCCCTGGCCCACATCGGCCCCGGCAATCCGCACCACGGCCTCTTCAATTTCGGTATCGCCGCGCAGTTCAACGGCGGCCCAGCTATTTTCCTGGTAGCCAAAACTAAAGCCGATGTTTTTGTAGCCGGCGGCAAAGCCTTTGCCTTTAACGTAACGCGGCAACTCTTCGGGGTGGTCGGGGTTGTTTTCGCCGCGCCGCCCGTTGTAAACCCAGTTTGATTGCCACGCGGTTTCACGGATAACCTGGGCCATGCTCACCCCGCCGGGGATGGTAGTGCCCACCGGCAGCAGTTTGTCTTCATCGAGCGCGTTTTTAAGCCGAAGTTCCACCGGATCCATGCCCAGCTTTTCGGCCAGCTTGTTCATTTGCATTTCGGCGGCAAAGTGGCCCTGCGGCCCGCCAAACCCCCTGAACGCGCCGCCCGGCACGTTATTGGTGTACACGGCATAGCCATCGGTTTTGACATGCGGAAATTCGTAGGGGCCAACGCAGGTTATCATGGTGTTGCCCAGTACCTTGTTGCTGGTGTACATATACGCGCCGCCATCGGCAATGATTTTGGTTTCGGCGGCTACCAGCGTGCCATCGGCTTTGGCGCCCCATTTGGCGTAAATGGTCATGGGGTGGCGCTTGCAGTGGCCAATCATGGATTCCTCGCGGCTCCAGATGATTTTCATGGGGCGGCGGTTGCCGTATCGCTCGTAGGTGCGCAGCACCGCCAGCGCCAGCACAATCTGCACGCTCATGTCCTCGCGGCCCCCAAACGCACCGCCAATGGCATCGTACACCACCCGGATTTTCTCCGGCGGCAAATCAAGGGAGTGGGCAATTTGCTGCTGGTCTTCCCACGTCCATTGGCCGGCGGTGTGTACGGTAATCCGGCCTTCGTCATCAATATAGGCGGTACCGGCTTCGGGTTGCAGGTAGGCGTGTTCCTGATAGGGCGTTTGGTACACCCCTTCAATAATAACGTTGCACTGATCCCAGACGGATTCGGGATCGCCTTTGCGAATGCGCATGTACTCGGCCACGTTGTTGGACACATTGGGATGAAGCTGCGGGGCTTTGCCGCTCATGGCCTCAACCGGGTTATCCACAATGGGCAGGTCTTCATACTCCACTTTGATCAGGTTGCGAGCGGCGGCGGCAATTTCCTCGGTGTCGGCAATCACAATGGCCACGTTATCGCCTACAAAGCGCACCACATCGCCGCCTTTTTTGTTTGAGCCGGGGCCGCACAGCACCGGCTGATCGGGAATTTGCAGGCCGTACTGGTTAATGGGCACGTCGGCGGCGGTGAGCACGTCCATTACGCCGGGCAGGGCTTTGGCCGCGTCGGTATTGATGCTTTTTATGCGGGCGTGCACCCGGCGGGCAAACAGCACCTTTAACCAAAGCTCGTTGGCCTGGTTGCGGTCGCCGGGGTACAGGGTTGCGCCGGTTACTTTGCCCAGCGCGTCAATCCGTTTGATAGATTTGCCAATGGTTTGATTTTGTTCGGGCATAGTGTTAACCATCACTCGTTATTTTTGGTAACGGCTTTTTCCAGAGCCTGCAAAATTCGGTAATACCCCGTGCAGCGGCACAGGTTGCCGGTAATCGCCTGTTTAATTTCGTCGGGGGTGGGGTGGGCGCGTTCGTCCAGCAACGCCGCGCCGCTCATTAAAAAGCCGGGGGTGCAGTAACCGCACTGCACGGCATCGGCTTCTAAAAACGCCTGCTGCACCGGGTGCAGTTGGTCGCCGTGGGCCAGCCCTTCAACGGTGACAACCTGGCAACCGTGGGCGCGCGGCGCGGGGATGAGGCAACTCATCACCGCCACCCCATCAAGCAGCACCGTGCAAGCGCCGCATTCGCCTTCGGCGCAGCCCTCTTTGGTGCCAATCAGGTCAAGGTCTTCGCGCAGCAGCCGCAGCAGGGTTTTGTGGTTGGCTCCGTAAACGGTGCGTTCAAGGCCGTTAACCGTAAAGACAATGGGGTCATCGGCCTGGTGAACCGGCGGAACTGCCGGCCCGGTGGGAAAATGGCCGTTGGTTTTGCCCCACAACATTACCGGGTGAGGCGGCAATGTGTCGGCCTCGGTGCCCTGCGCCAGCGCTTCCAGAGCGTGACGGGTAAGGGTGGCGGCCATGTAGCGCCGGTATTCCGCCGAGCCGCGCACATCGCTGATGGGGGTAATGGTTTGCGCCGCCAGTTCGCCGGCGTGGGCAATCACATCCGGGCGCAGCACTTTGCCGGCCAAAAAACGCTCGGCGTTTTCGGCCCGCACAATGGTGGGGGCCACGCTGCCCAGCGTTACCCGCGCGCCGGTTACGCTATCGCCGAGCATGTTCAACACCACCGCCACGTTCACCACCGAAATGGCCTGCGCCCGGCGCAGTCCCAGTTTTATAAACGCGCCCACCTGGTCGCCTTTTAGCGCCGGAAAGAAAATATCGGTAATCATTTCGTCCGGGGCCAGCGCGGTTTTACGCACGCCCAAAAAGAACTCCGGAAACGGCAGGGTGCGCGTGCCGCGCACGCTTTGCAGCGTAACAAACGCGCCCAGCGCCCACAACGGGGTAATGGTGTCGTTGGCGGGCGAGGCCGTGGCCAGGTTGCCGGCCACCGTGCCCCGGTTGCGAATTTGGGGCGCGCCCACCTCCCAGCAGGCTTTGGCCAGCGGAAAGGCCCGGTCAACAATCAACTGCGAGCCGGCCACCTGGTTATGCGTAACCAGCGGCCCCACATGGATATTTTTGGCGCTGTCCTGGGTGATGGTATCCAGTCCGGCAATCCGGCTAATATCAACCACCACAGCGGGTGAGCGAACGCCGCGCTCAATTTCAATCAGCAGATCGGTGCCGCCGGCCAGCAGCCGCGCCTGATTTTGGTATTTACTGAGTAACTCAATCGCTTCATTAACCGATTGAGGCGTAAAATAGGTTTGCCACATAAGCTCATCCTGAAATGGTTTAAAAAGCCCCTGATCAGGGGCCGGGTTCATATTTAATGTGGGCGAAAAAAGCATCAATCCGGAGTAACCGGGGACGAACACGTACAAAATCTATAAAAATTATAATGCCGACCAGAAGGCAAGTCAACCGGAATCAGCGGGGCTTTAATTTGCCGGCGACCAGGCTGGCCGCCAGCGTTTTTTGGCCGGCGGTGACAAAATCCACGGCAATGAGCGTGTCGCCGCCACTGGGGACAATTGAAATAATAGCGCCGGGGCCAAAAGCCGGGTGTTCCACCGCCATACCAACGGCAAAATCCACCGGCCTAGCGGGTTCGGCGGCGGGCGTGGGAGCGGCTGCCGGTTCGGGCGTTCGGTATTGGCGGTCGTTCCACAGATCGGCGTACAGGTTTAAATCTGCCGGGCTTTTAATTTTTAAGCCGATGGCGCTGGCGGTGTGCCGGGCCTGTCTGATTGAAGGGCGCAACTGGGCGTCGGCTTTTTGCCCGGCCCGGCTGAGCGCCATTTCTATGGCCTGAAAAATCTTGCCAATTTTCTCCGAATCCACCTCAACCACAATCAGTTCGATGCCGCGCCGGCGACAAACCGTTACCCGCGCATCCTCGCGCACCTGTTTTTGGGCTTCTTCCTCAAGGCTTAGCCGGGGGCGGCGACCAGCGCCCTGCACGCCTTCAAGCCGCACCGCCACGCCAATTTTGGGGTATAACATATCCAGTTTTAGCCGCCGGTTGGTGGTTGGGTTTACCAGCCAATCCGGGGTTACGTTCAGTTCCGGGGTAAACTCGACAAAAATGCGGGCAAAAATTTCGCGCCACCCGTTTGCGGCGCGCCAGGTTGGTGTAGACATAAGCTCCTCGGCCAGCGATATTCCACTTTTTTAAGATGTCCCCATCATAGCAGAGGCACGCGGGCTGAGCAAAACGGGCCGTCGCCGCAATTACGCCAAATGGCTTAAGCCAAGTTGACCATAAAAATCGCCGGTTGGCCGATGGCATCACCCCTGATAGCTGGTATACTAACTTCAACAAATCGCAATAATCTTTGCGCATCTCCTTCCTTCTTTCGCCCAGAAGTTGGCCGTTCCCACCAACTTCTGGGCAAAATTTTTTAAAGGGCAGGCGGCCATTGGGCCGCTTTTTATTTGATTGACTCCGCCCCGGCCTCGTGTTATCATAGCTTAAACCGTTAAAATTTTTCCCACCGCCGCCAATTCAATACATTCTGACCGTACCTGTTATCCCCGCATGGTCAGTTTTCAGGAGGAGCCGATGTACAACCAGAAATACCATAAGTTCGACTCTTTTTACAACCACAAATTTGGGTTTCACATCACCGGCCCGCACCAGGGGGCTTTTAATGAGATTTTTCAGATTAAACCCAAAATTGTAAAAACTATGGATTTTTCAGTTGATGTGATGACGCGCATCAAACAGGAAATCCCCGACGTTTTTTTGATTGGCCGCCTGTTTGTGCATCCCCAGGATTTTGGCCAACTTAGCGGTAGCACCGCCCAGGCTGCCCGGCAAAAAGGCATCGAAATGGCCGACCGGATTCTGCGCGAAGAGATTAACCGTTCCGTTCACAACATCAACGGGCGGCCAGTGTTTGACGCCTGGGAATCGCTGAACGAAGTCTTTCCAGAGTGGACCGACGAAAACCAGCAAAAATTATTTGATGAATACCAGGTAGCCTTTGGCCAAAAAATGCAGGCCAACGGCTTTGAACCCATCGCCTTTAATTTGGGGCAGGGTAATGGCCGCGGCCAGCAGTGGCTAAAACTTTACCCCGGCACGCTGGAAACCTACAAATATCTGGGCTTTCACGAATACGATTGGCCCACGATGGATCGGTTGCACAAAATCGGGTTGAACGGCCCCTCGGAGCCGCAAAATTTGGTGCCGGTGGTGGGCGAAGGGCGCGGCAACGATGGCATGTGGCGCTGCCTGCGCTACCGGCGCGTTATGAACGAGGGTATTCGGCAGCGTTACGGCGATAAACACACCGTCATCATCACCGAATGCGGCATGACCCAGGGCGTGTGGGGCGGGCCATCCAAAGACATTGGCCCGTGGGCAACCCAACTCACCGTGCCGGCCAATATTCTGGGCGGCACAGTCCCCACGCCTATTTCGGCGGATAATTACTGGCAAACGCTGCAATGGTACAACAGCGAACTTATGCGCGATGATTACGTAATGGGCGCGTGCCTGTTTGTAACCGGAGCCAGTGGCCGGCCAGAATGGACCACATTTGAGCATTTGGGGCCAATCATGGATCGGTTGCGGGCTTTTCAGCGCCCGGTAGCCATCGCCGACCTGCCCAAAATTGTGCCCAATCCCACGCCCAGCGTGATTACTGCCGCCGGTGTTACGCCCGCGCCCCAACCGGCAGCCAAACCGCTTCCAACGGAAATCCCCGCCGAACCCGCGCCAGCTCCGGCTTCCACGCCCGCCCCTGCCACGCCTGCGCCAACTCCGACTCCCACGCCCGCACCCACACCGGCGGGCCACGAACTGCCGTTATCGGTGTTGCCCGCGCCGCCGCCGCCGACTCCAACTCTGGCGCAGATGGCGCAGCCGCCGCTGGCACAGTTGCCCTCGCCGCCGTCACCGCCACCGCTGCCGGCGCTGCCGCCCAATCCCAAATGGATTTACAACCTGCAAACCGGGCCGGGCATGGGGTTGCTGGTCGGCGATATTGACGTGCCCAACGTGCCAATTACCGTTACCAAACCGCAGGGCGCGGTAGAGCGCATTACCAGCGGCGCTAAACCCGAATACGGGCGCGGCGGGTTTGAAACCTACGCGCAAACGCCGGGCAAATACATTTTACAATTTTTGGGCCAGCGGTTTGAGCTAAACTTAACCGGCCAATTTACCAAAGTGATTTTTGATCAGGTGGCCGGGCCGGATAACGTGCGCGTTAATTTTAGCCTCCGCGACCCGCGCCCCACCTACGCCGTGGGCGAAAAGATTTTTGCCAAAATTGAAGTGACCAACATCACCACCGAAACAATCCGGTTTGGCATTTTGGGGCTGCTCACCAGCACCGGCCAATTTCAAAGCAGTTGGAGCAGCGGCAACATTGGGCCGGGCCAAACTTTTAAGCATGAAGACGGGCTGGCGTTTGCCGCGCCGGGCGACTACACCATTCAGCTTTCAATTTGTTTTGCCCGCAAAGATGCCTGCGTCAGTGGCAAAGCCGAAAGTAGCTGGGCGCGGTTTAATCCGCTGTTGCCGGTGCAGGTTCGTTAACGCATAAAAAAAGCCGGTCGCAGTTGCCGACCGGCTTTTTGTTTTTAAACTGATGGCTATTCGTGCACCTGGCTCAACTCGGCTACCACCATGCCGGTTAAAATTAACGCGCCACCCACCAAAATCCGCAGGGTGATGGGTTCGCCAATCCACCAGCCGGCCAGCGCCGCAAAAACCGGCTCCATAGCCCCAATCAGCGCCACGCGGGTGGGCGATGTCCAGCGCGTAACCCAGGTTTGCACGCTGGTGCCCAGGCCAATAATCAAAAAACCGGTGCTGATTAGCCCCACCCACAACGCGCTCGATTGCCACGGCACGGACATTGGCCCCACCCAAGCCCAACACAACCCGCTGAGCAGCCCCGCTACCAGCACATGCAGCGACGAGAAAATAATCACGTTAAATCCGGGCGAATACCGGGCCAGCACAATAATGTACAAAGCCCAGCCAATCCCGCTGGTGGCTACCCAAAAATCGCCGTGCGACAGGGTGAGTTCGTTCAGATTGCCCTCAAATGATAACAGCGCCAGTCCCACAAACGCCAGTACCACGCCGGCAATCGCGGCCCGGCCCGGCTTGCGATGCAGCAAAAACGCCGAAAAAATAGGCACGTACACCAAATTAATCCCGGTGAGAAAACCGGCTTTGCTGGCCGTGGTAAATTGCAGCCCATACGCCTGGCACGCATACGACGAAAACAACACCGCCCCGGTGATGGTAGCCGGCCAAACGTAGCTCATGTTAAAAAAGCGCCACTGTCGCCCGGCCATAACCGCCAGCGTCGCCGACCCCATCAGCATGCGCAGGGTGTTGTAGGTAAACGGCCCTACCACCTGCAAGGCATCTTTACTAAAAACAAAAGATATCCCCCAAAAGAAAACAATAATAAAAAACACAATTTCACTGAGCAGCGACTCGCTGATTCCGCCAAAAACGCGCGGGCGGGGTAGTAATTTTGATTGCTCCATTTCGTCCTCCGGTTTTCTTGGATAAAAAAAGCTCTTAAATACCGGCATTTTGCCGATCTTTAAGAGCTTCGTGGCTCAGGGCAGATGGGGGAATTGCTGGTTTTTAGAATACTACGTTTTCGTTAGTTAGCAAATTTTTAGCCTGTTCGGCATCGTGGCTAATTTGAGCCACCAGCGCCGCCACGTTATCAAACTTTATTTCGGGGCGCACGTATTCCACAAATTCCAGGGTGGCCGTTTGGCCGTAGATATCGCATTTAAAATCAAAAATGTGGGCTTCGATGGTGCGCCCATCGCCATTAAAACTGGGCCGAATGCCCACATTGGTCACGCTGGGGTAGCGCACCTCGTTTAGGGTGATGAACGTGGCGTACACGCCGTTGGCCGGCAGCAGGCGTTCGGTTGGCGCGGCCAAATTGGCGGTGGGGAAGCCAATCGTCCGGCCCCGCTGCACTCCGGCTACCACCGGGCTGGTTACAGAAAAGTAGCGGCCCAGCAAATGTGCCGCCGGACGAACCCGGCCCGCCTCAATGTGCGCCCGGATTTGGGTACTGCTCACCAATTGGCCATCCAGTTGAAACGGCTCAATCTCGCGCACGGAATAGTTAAACTCCTGCCCCAATTGGCGGAGCCGGGTAATGTTGCCTTCACGATTTTTGCCCAACGCAAAATCGTGGCCCACGCAAAGCTGCACCAAACTCAGGCGCGGGCAAATGGCCTGCATAAAATCGCGGGCGCTGGTTTGGGCCAGGTCAAGAGTAAATGGCACTAAAATCAGCACGTCAAGGCCCATATTTTCAAACAGCATAATCCGTTCCGCCGGAGTGGTGAGGTAATCGTTGTGGTAGCGGTTGGGGGCAAAAACGGCTTTGGGCCGGGGATGAAAGGCAATCACCACAGATTGGGCGTGCAGTTGGCGGGCCGCGCTTTTTAACTGCCGCAACACATCCTGATGGCCACGGTGCAACCCGTCAAAAGTGCCGATGGTGAGAACACTTGGCCCGGTTAACCGGGCATGGTCAAGGTTTCTGAAAATTTGCATAGAATCAACCGGTAATCAGGTTTGAAAAACTTTATTGGGATGCCATAAATCGGCGGTATCGTCGCGGGTTAGAATGGCCAAAAAAGTGTGGTCGGGGGCGTAAACGCGCAACAAGCCGTGGTTTTCGGGCGCGTGGGGCAAAGCCAAGGTGCGGCCATGTTTTACGTGGATGGACTCCTCGGCGGAGAGCGTTAGCCGGGGCAGGTGCGCCACGGCCTCATCGGGCGGCAGCAGGCGGCTGCGCCACGCCTCGGGTTGTTCCCAAAGTTCGGCCAAAGACACGGCCTGCGCCAGCGTCCAGTGGCCGTTGGCGGTGCGCTCCAACCCGGCCAGGTGCGCGCCCGTGCCGGCGGCGGCCCCCAAATCGCGGGCCAGTGACCGGATATAAGTGCCGGTGGAACAGGCCACCATCACCGTTAAATCCGGCGGCTGCCAGTCCAGCCAATCCAGTTGATAAATAGTTACCGGGCGCGGCGGCGGTTCTTCCAGTTGGCCGGCTCTGGCCCGTTTGTACAAGGGTTGGCCATCCTGTTTAATAGCCGAAAAGGCGGGCGGGCGCTGCTCAATTTGGCCGGTAAAGGCCGGCAAAATGGCCTGCAACTGCGCGGCGGTAAGCCCCGAAGCATCGCAACGGGCCAGTTCATTACCTTCGGCGTCGAGCGTATCGGTGGTTACGCCAAACCGCACCACCGCCCGGTACTGCTTGCGCGAGGCCATAGCGTATTCAATCAGGCGGGTGGCCTGGCCCAAACATAACACCAGCACGCCCGTGGCCATAGGATCGAGCGTGCCGGTGTGCCCCACCCGGCGTTGACCGGTGATTTTTCGCACCTGGGCCACCACGTCGTGCGAGGTGATGCCTTTGGGTTTGTTGATAATCAGCAAACCGGATGTCATTGCTTACGCTTCTGCGCCGGGCAAGGTTTCTGCCGCGCCGGGGTCGTCCTCTGGCCCGGCTTCTTGCTGGATTGAATCCAGCAGCCGGTCAATCCGCAGCCCGTACTCCAGCGATTTATCAACCCTAAAGTTGAGTTCGGGGATGAAGCGCAGCGACAAACTCTGGCGCATTTCGTATCTAAAATAACTGGCGGCGCTGGTTAACCCCGCCAGGGTTGATTTTACATCGGCGGCGTCGCCCAGCACCGTAATATAAACCCACGCCACCCGCAAATCCGGGCTAACTTCAACATCGGTTACGGTTACAAACCCCAACCGCGGGTCGCGGACGCCGCGTTGCAAAAGCAGGCTGATTTCATGGTGCAAAAGTTCAGCTACCTGCCGCTGTCGTCGGCTGGCCATACTAATTCACCCGTTCCTTCACGTAGGCTTCGATGATGTCGCCTTCCTCAAAATCGTTAAAGCCGTCAATGGCAATCCCGCACTCAAAGCCGTTGGATACTTCCCGCACGTCATCGGTAAAGCGTTTCAGGGATGACAGCTTGCCGGCAAATAGCTCTTTGTTGTTGCGCCACACTCTGATCATGGCGTTGCGGGTAATCTGGCCCTCGGTAATATACGAGCCGGCCACGTTGCCTTTGCGGCCAATTTTAAACACGGCTCTAACTTCGGCCCGGCCAATGGTTTTATCGGCGTACACCGGCTCCAGCAGCCCCTTGAGCGCCTTGTCAATGTCATCAATCAGTTTGTAAATGATGTTGTAGTGGCGCACGTCAACGCCTTCGGCTTCGGCCACGCGCTCGGCGGCGGGGTCGCTGTCCACATTAAAGCCGACAACAATCGCGCCGGACGCTACCGCCAGGTTAACATCGGATTCCGAGATGTTGCCGGTGCCTTCGAGCAGAATTTTGATTTTCAAGTGATCGTCGCCCAAATCTTTGAGCGAATTAACAATCGGCTCCAGCGAACCCTGCACATCGGCTTTTATCACCAACCGCAAGGTTTGGTCGCCGCCGGCCTGGTGCTGCCGGAAGAACTCTTCCAGCGACAGCACCGGGCGAGTGACGGCCTGCTGCGCCGACCGGGTGGTGTTACGGCGTTCCTGAACAATAATCCGCGCGGCTTTTTCGGTTTCAACTACTTCAAAAAATTCACCGGCATCGGGCACTTCAGAAAACCCCAAAATAGAAACCGGCTCGGATAAACCGGCTTTTTTAATGCTTTTACCATTAAAGTTAAACATAGCCCGCACCCGGCAATACTGGCTGCCCGCCACCACAAAATCACCGGCTTTGAGCGTGCCGTTTTGCACCAGCAACGTGGCCGATACGCCGCTCCGTTTATCGAGCTTGCCTTCGATGACCACACCCTGAGCCAGCCGGTTGGGGTTGGCTTTCAGGTCGGCTACGTCCATTACCAGCAAAATGTTTTCCAACAGTTCATCAATGCCTTTGTTGGTTAAAGCCGAAATGGGCACGCAAATAGTATCGCCGCCCCAATCTTCAACCACCAGGCCAACATCGGCCAACTCTTGTTTTACCCGGTCGGGGTTGGCGTTGGCTTTATCAATTTTATTGAGCGCCACCATAATTGGCACTTGGGCGGCGCGGGCGTGTTCCACGGCTTCGCGGGTTTGCGGCATTACGCCGTCGTCGGCGGCTACCACCAGCACCGCCAGGTCGGTCACTTGAGCGCCGCGCGCGCGCATGGCGCTAAAGGCGGCGTGGCCGGGCGTGTCTAAAAACGTAATCGAGCGATCACCCAGGTACACTTTGTACGCGCCAATGTGCTGGGTAATGCCGCCGGCTTCGCCTTTAACCACCGATGTTTTTCTGATGGCGTCAAGCAGGGTGGTTTTGCCGTGGTCTACGTGGCCCAGCACGGTAACCACCGGCGGGCGCGATTTGAGATCGTCCGGGTTTTCGTTTTCAATCAACCGCCGGTGAAGCGGCAGCTCGCGTTTTTCCTCAACCGGTTCGGGTTCTTCCACCTGCGGCGGAACCACCTCGTACCCCATGTCACCGCCGATGATTGACACGGTATCGTAATCAATCATCTGGTTGATGTTGGCCATAATGCCGTTACCCATCAACACCTTGATGATTTCAATCGGGCTGATACCCATCAACTCGGCCAAACCTCGCACCGAAATTGAGGGCGGCACCTCGATTTGTTTAGTCTGCGGCCCGTTGTTACCGGTTTTTGTTGCTGTTTTGTTTTGTTGAGCAATTGCCATAATACCACCTCACCTGAAAGATTTTATTACTAAAGGGACTGAAACCAACCAGCCCAGATTACAGGGTGATACGCACACCCAACAAAATAGGACTATGTAAATACATAGCCGAGACTTTTACTCAATTGATTGATAAACACGTGAACGAAGTTCAACTGTGCCGGTGATCCGGCTAATGGTAGCCGGATTGCGATTGAGGTGATATTTTTTAGCCGGGGATAATTGGCTTTTATGAGAGGAAACGTTTTGGCAACACCGAAACTATTTTTACCTGTTCATAAAACCTCACCCGACAAGTTGAGTAAGTGCGTCTTCACCGCTTACTTGTCCTTATCACCCTCAAATTGCCGCAACGGCTCATCCGGGTTACTGAGTTTTGTCTTCAAGATACACCCTGTATATTTGAAAGTTCCGCCTCAAGAGCGCCGCGCAATGCCTCAAAATCTTCCGGCGTAATCGCTGTTACTTTTAAGGCATACGCGAGGCGCTCTTTTTTTAATCCTTTCTTCCAACACTCCGGCCGGTGGCACAGATAAACGCCTCGGCCATTAGCCTTACCGGTTGGGTCTAATAATACCCTCATATCCGGTGTTCGCACAATTCGAATAAGTTCTTTTTTATCCTTTATTTCTCGGCACACAATGCAGGTGCGCTGCGGTTTGTGTTTAGCCATCACAATTATTCGTCGTCGTACTCAGACCAATCATCGCCACGGCGACTGCGTTTGCGCCGGCGTTCGGCCACCACTTCGCCCAAGCGTTCATCAAAAACCAGCCGGCGTTTTTTGCTGCGCGATTTCTGGCGATCCAGTTCTCGGTCGCGTTTGTCGTCGTCGTCAACAACCTCCGACTCTTCCTCTTGATCCCAAGCTACTTCACGGGTAAAGACTTCACGGAAGTTAATCGATTTTTCACCTTCCGGGGTTTCTTCGGTTTTCTCTTCAACGCCGGTTTCGGCTTTTTTGGTTTCAACCGCAACTTCGGCTTCGGGTTTGGTTACGGCTGCCGGTTCTTTTTCGGCTTTTTCGGTCAGAATCGCCTCGGCTTCGGCCATCAATTCATCAATGGTTTGGGCTGGCGGTTGAGCCGCAACAGCCAACGCCGCCGGTTCAACTTCAACCAGTTCGGCTTCGGGAGCGATTTCTTCAATTTTCTCAGCCGGCTCCGACTCGACTACTTTTTCCGGCGTTACTACCGGCTCAATGTGTTTGGATAACGGCGATTTGCCGCTAAGAATAGCTTCAGCTTCGGCCAGAATATCACGGGATTGAGCCGCCTTCTTCGCCGCATCGGCGGCGGCGCGGCGCTCGCGCTCCACGGCCATCAGCGCCAGGTTAACCGCTTCAATCGCCTCGCTCAACAGGTTCAACTCGCCATCCGACAGGTCAACCGCCGGTTTGTTTTTAAGAATGGTTTGGGCCATGTTGAACAATTCCGCTTTATCGGCCATGCGGGTTTTAATTGAGGTATTTTCCCGCGCGGTTTTAACGGCTTCTTCAACCGCTTCGCTGGCGCTTTTAATATCAATCCGCCAGCCGGTGAGTTTGGCCGCCAACCGGGCGTTTTGCCCTTCTTTGCCAATAGCCAGCGATAATTGTTTATCGGGCACCACCACGGTGGCGGTTTTGCCGTGCTCATCGTTGAGCATTACGTTCATCACTTTGGCCGGGCTGAGCGAGTTGGCAATAAAATACGACAGGTCGGGGTTCCACTGCACCACGTCAATTTTTTCGCCGTTCAGTTCGTTGACAATATTCTGAATCCGGGTGCCGCGCATACCCACGCACGACCCCACCGGGTCAACGCCTTCTTGCAGCGCCGCCACCGCCACTTTAGAGCGATACCCGGCTTCGCGGGCAATGGATTTTATTTCGACGGTGCCGTTGTAAATTTCCGGTACTTCCACTTCCAGCAGCCGGCGCAACATGGTGCGGTGGGTGCGCGAAACCACAATTTGCGGCCCGCGATTGGTTTTCGCCACCGAGGCCACATAAGCCCGCAGCCGCTGGCCTTCACGGTACGTTTCGGTTGGAACTTGCTCGGAGCGGGGCAACACCGCTTCGGCCTTGCCCAGGCTGATAGTGACCTGATGCGGATCAACTTTGTGAACGGTGCCGCTCACAATTTCGCCTTCGCGTTCGGCGTAGGCCGCAAACAACGCATCGCGTTCGGCCTCGCGGATTCGCTGTAAAATAACCTGCTTGGCGGTTTGAGCCGCAATCCGGCCAAAGTTTTTGGGCGTACTTTCTACCGAAACCAACTCATTAAGTTGAGCGCCTCGTTTAATTTTTTGCGCGTCTTTTGCCGAAATTTCCCGTTTGTCGTTCTCTACTTCTGCCACCACAACCTTTTCAATAAAAATCAGCGGTTCGCCAGAGCGGGCGTCGATCTGGGCGGTAATGGACTGATTTCCACCGAAATTACGTTTGTACGCCGAAATAAGAGCCACTTCGACGGCCTCCAGCACAATATCTGTGGGTAATTGCCGTTCGTGGCAAACTTGATTGATTGCCATCATGAAGTCACTTTTCACGATGTTTTGAGCCTCCTACCGAAACTTAAATTATTTAAATGTTTATTTAATTTTTGCAGGGTAAGTTTTATTTGCCCTGTAGTTTTATTGTTTGTTAAAGCAAAGGCGGTATCTAAACAAAAAAGTGGGGGTTGCCCACTTTTTTCCTGCAACTTTCACTTGAACAAAGCCAATTATACCACAAGCCCATCGGCATGGCAAGTGATTTCTGCCCAAAATTTAATCTTTTGGGGGCTATATTTCAACTTTTTGACAAAGCGCTGTATCTATCCCGTTTACAACAATTATTCATTGCTTCATTACAATCAGATTATCGCCCAACAATTGAGACAGTCGTTGATTTTAGACTATATTCTGGCCAGGATAATAGTTGGCCCATTTACCGGCGGGGTCGCTGTCTTTCATGGACACGATATAGACATACACTCAGGCTTGTTAAGTAAACCCTCTTGATTTATACTCCGGCCCAGATAGAGCGTCTTTACGCACCCCGGCTCTGGTAAGCAAACAATTTTTGCGGACTGGAGCCGTAAGGCCAAAACCTCCAAACTATTCTAAAAACAAAATAATCGCTCAACTTCTAAAGAAACGGACCGAATCGGCGATACTGCCACGAGTGACAAAAACATCACTCTACGCCTGGCACAGAGTCTTCGCAACAAGTAACCGGGGGCTTGCGCCCTCAGGGTGACATTCGCAATTCGCTATTTTTAAGGAGGCACATCCCTATGCTTCATAAACTTTGTCTGGCCCCGTTGTTCGCTTGTATTTTTGGGTTTATGGCCTGGAGCCAACTGGCGTTGTTATCACCGCCGGTATCGGCAGCCTCCCTGTCTCCCTCGGTAACGCCAATAGTCACCCTAGCCCCAGCTCCGGTAGTTACGGCTACCCGGCGAGCCGGGGTGTGGAGACACTACGCCGCCGAAAACCCGGTTGTTCACGCCCTGGTCGTTGAGGGCAATTCCATCTGGACGGCCACCAATGGCGACGGGGTGGTGTGTTGGAACCGCGCCGACGGGACTCTGGCGCGCTACACCACCGCCGCCGGTTTGGTGAACAACACCGTCCGGGCCATTGCTACGGATAAAAACGGGCATAAATGGTTTGGCACGGAAAACGGGGTGAGCGAGTTTGACGGCCTCACCTGGACAACTTACACCACCACCCACGGTTTGATTGACAACAAAGTGTTGGGCCTTGCCGTAGACCAGGCCAACCGCAAATGGTTTGCCACCTGGGGCGGGGTAAGCGAATTTAACGGCCACACCTGGACAGCTTACACCCGCGCCAGCGGCTTACCCAGCAATCACGTTTACGCTATAACCATAGACGTGTCAGGAAACAAGTGGATAGCCACTCCCAACGGCGTCGCCAAATTCGACGGGCGGCAGTGGGTTGTTTACACCACGGCCGATGGCCTGGTTGATAATTGGGTTCACGCCATTGCCGTGGATAACCAGGGGCGGCTCTGGTTTGGCACGCCCAACGGGGTTAGCCGGTTTGATGGCCGGCATTGGCGCACTTACACCACTGCCGATGGGTTGGTTAGCAACCACGTTCACGCGATCACGGTTGACAACCTGGGGCGGGTGTGGCTGGCTACCCCGGCCGGGATGAGCCGGTTTGACGGGCAAACTTTTCAAAACTACACCCCGGCCAACGGCCTGCCCCGCAATCACATCACCGCCATTGCTACCGACGAGTCCGGCCAACCCTGGCTGGGAACGGTTGACGGGGTAATTGGATTGGAGGGCCATACCTGGCGCAGTTTGAGCGCCGGCGGTTTGGCCGACAATAATGTCAACGCTATGGCCGAAGACCCCACCGGGCACAAGTGGTTTGCCACCGACAACGGGGTGAGCGTTTACGATGGCCGCGCCTGGACAACCTATGCCACCGCCGACGGCCTGACCGATAATTGGGTTAATGATGTGGCGGTGGATGCTTCCGGGCAAATGTGGTTTGCCACCCAAAATGGCATCAGTACCTTTGATGGCCGCCGTTGGCTCACCTATACCACCGCCTCCGGTTTGCCGGGCAATGAAGTCAAGGCCATTGGCCGGGATGATGCCGGGCAACTCTGGTTCGAAATCTGGCCGCGTGATAGCAGTGGCAGCATTGCCAGCCGGTTTGATGGCCGGGGTTGGACGACTATTACCGATACGCAGAATTTGCCGGTTGTTTGGGAAGAAACCAGTATCGCAGTAGACCAGGCCGGGCGTAAGTGGATGGCTTTGTGGATGGTTTTGAGGCGGGATGGAGTTCGAATAATTGATGGTCTCGAAACTATTACCCAGAGCATTAAGAATTTTCCCAGTGTCTTTACCGTAGCCATTGACCAAGCAGGACAAAAATGGTTTGGCGGCCCCGGCGGTGTCACCTCATTTGATGATAATACATGGACAACCTATACCACCGCCGATGGTCTGCCACGCAACCGGGTTGACCAGATTATGGTGGACTCGGCCAACCACAAATGGTTCAACACCATGAGCAGCGGTGTGGTTGAGCTGGACGACGCAGCCACCTCAATCATTGCCCAAACGCCGCCGCCGGCTACCCCTACCCTGGCAACACTTGCTGTCCCAATTTCTACACCCATGTCTGTCCCCTCTTCGACTTCCGCTATCGGTACTTTTCCTAAACTCGTGGCCAAAATCCCTCTGGCTCCAGCGGGAAAAACATTGCGACAGATGGATCTCGATCAGACTACCGGTCATTTATATGTGCGAGATGACGCCGGTCATTTGTATATTATTGATGCCACTAACCTGACAGAGTTGGCTGCCTTCCAAATTGATGGCAGAGAAATTTTTATACTTGACGCGCCAAATCATCGGCTCTATATTTGTCCTGGCTATGTTTACCCTGGCTATAGTCCTGGCCCGGTTACGGTTATTGATACAACCGCCTTAACCGTGACCGGTGTTATTTCGCCGGGGGGTGAAATTACTTTAGACAGCGCCCGCAACCAGATTTACCTCAACGGGCAGGTGTACGACGGCGATACGCTGCAACCTGTAGGCCAATGGCCCTGGCAGTGGGGCGTTTATTATAATCCTCTCCGGGATGAATTGATTCGGGACGGTCTCAGCGCTCTGGCTCTGGATCGGCAAACCCAACGCCTGACCCGTGATCTCTTGCCTGATTTTACAGCCCAGGCTTGTTATGATTGCGGTGGTACGGCCTCTGTAAACGGCATTGAGTTGTTCCCCGATCAAAATCTAATCGCCGTGGAATCATCCATAAATGCGCCGGGGCACGGTGGGTATTCACAGCCGGATCGCTTCTTTGACGCCACTACTCTGGATGAGTTGACCGACCTGACCGGCGTTCCGGTGATTGAGCGTGGTTGCGGTTCGGTCAGTTTGAGCCGCCCCATTAATGGTCGCATCTACCGGGAAGAGTCGCGTCAGAGTCTCGACCTCAACTACTTTAATCTATTGGCCTATGGGCCGGATGGAAAAGTAGAAACGCGCTGGGACGGCATAGACCTGGGTATAACCAACCCCAACACAGCCCAGATGTACCTGAGCAATAACGGTCGGTTGTGGGTACTAAACTTACCAGCCCTTTCGCTGGCGGGTACGCTTCCGGGCGAATGTGTATTGGCGCTTGATTTATCTAACGGACGCATCTACACCCGGCGCGGCGGCGATTTGCTGATTTTTTCGGAGCAGGGCGGGCAGCCTGAACCGCCGCCACCCGGCCCCACCGGCCCGCTACCGCCAGGTTCTATTGAGGCGATTAAAATATCGCCGGGATATGCTGCGGATCGGACAATTTTTGTAAATATGGGAGGGCAGATTTACCGTTCCACCGATGGCGGCCTGAGTTGGGCGCAGCTACGTGTATACGATGGTTCGCTCGAAAAAATCAGATTTGACTTTGAATTATCACCCAATTTTGACCGGGATCAAACTGTTTTTGCAGGGGGCGGCGATACTGATAGTCGAGGCGTCGGCCTGTATCGTTCCACTGATGGCGGCGATACCTGGCAAGCTATTTGGAACGGCCTGGTTCATTTACGGGTGAACGATATTGTCATCTCACCCAATTATAGCCAGGATGGTACGGTACTGGCTTATGCCAGGTACAATCATTTCCCTCCACCTAATGAGGTAGGTGGCTCCGTTTTCCGGTCTGTCAACCGGGGGTTGAACTGGACTCTGGTGATGACCGACAGCGGTTACTATACCGACCTGGCCGCGCCGGAAGAATTACTTCCACCAGACTCCTTGCCGGCTATGCGTTTCCGCCCTGTTAAATATGGCATACAGCGCACTACCGATGGCGGTAAAACCTGGCAATCCGTAGTCATCTCTCATCAGTCGGGGTTTAGCGTCCTGTCCATCGTCCCATCGCCCAACATCAAGCAGGACCAAACGGTCTATTTGCTCTCTAACGAGGCTCTCTACCGCTCCATTGACGGCGGAATAACCTGGGCGCGTGACCCCACCAATACGGCGAAAGCTCTGGCGGTGTCACCGCGGCTTAAGGATGGCAGCCATCGCCTCTTTCTGGGCAGCGCCGCCGGTGAATTCTGGACGTTGAACCCGGCGGAAATCAAGTGGCAGCCGGTTCTTTCGGTCTTTCAATGGCCTACTATTCTAATGGGAGAGGCAATTAATGATATTGCCGCCGTTCATAATGGTGATGTTTGGGTAGGCACAGCAGACAATGGCATCGTTCGTTTTACTGCTGATGCTACTCAAACTCGCTACACCCTTAAAGATGGTTTGCCTGACCAGCAAATTGGCGCACTGGCTGTTACATCGGATAACACGCTGTGGGCCAACACCCATCATGGCGGGTTCGTCAGTTTTGATGGACAAAATTGGACACGTCATGATTTTCAAAATTTATTTAATGGGCATATTGATTTTGCGGTAGGACCCGATGGAAATATCTGGTTTGGGGGCAAAGGCGCGGCGCGCTGGAATGGAAATTCGTGGCTACGGATAAATGACCCGGCAAATTATACCGATATTGTCATGTTTGATTTTGCTGTTGGGCCGGATGGGACTCTTTGGTTTGCCACCTCAGGTGGAGTTGCCTGGTATAAAAACGGGGTCTGGTCTAATTACGCTTTATCTGAGCAATATGGAGTTGCGGTTGACTCCGCTGGAGTAGCTTATTTTTTGGGTGATGGAAGTATTATTCAACGTTACTTTAAGGGGGAGTGGATGACCCTACCCCCCCTTAAACCGGATTCTTCTGTTAACGCTTTAACCAGAGGTTTTTATGTCGCCGCCGATGGCGCAGTCTGGCGAGGTACAGATGAGGGCGTCTTCCGTTATGACGGGAAAACCTGGCGGCAATTCACGGCTCAGGACGGGCTGCCCAGTAACAAGGTGAGAGTCATTGCCGAGGATGCCAAAGGTCAGCTCTGGTTTGGCACCGATAATGGCGCAGCCTATGTTAACCCGGCTACGTTGGGGTTAAGCCCGGTGGTGTGGTAGCCTGGCCGGGAATGTGTTTCTTTAATCGGTTGCAAGGGGATAAAACCTTCCAGGAAGCCGGTTTTTAGACCGACAAACCGGTATTCAGCTTCCTGGAAGGTGAAATGCGTAAACTCTGCAAGCTATACAACCCGCTTAGAGAATTCAGCTAATAACCGTTGGGGGGTTAATTGCGGCCAGTTTTGCGCCCTGGTAATAGTGGCCAAGTATCTGCTCAAAGGATTGGCCTTGCTCGGCCAGCGCGCGCGCGCCGTACTGGCACAGCCCCACGCCGTGGCCCAGTTTCTCCGCCGTGTCGGGGCAGGGCACGCCGCGCAAATAGGGCAACGGGCGGCCTTGCGTCCACACTTCTTCGTTGTTGCGGGTGTGGCCGCCGCACCGGGCCGAGAAAACGGTGTTGGCGGTTTTTCCATCAAACTGCAAAATCAAACCGGCGGTTTGAGCCACAGCGGCATCGGTATTGGCGTTGATTTTGGCCGGCGCGTAGTGCTGGCAATGGGTGGTGGCGCAAATATCGGCCTGGGGCCGGTGGCGAGGGTGCTCAATGGCAAACTGGGCGTAGCTCCGCGAGGCCACGGCCTGCGCCTTGAGCGCCTCCGGCGGCCAATCCGAGGGCACTTCGCCGGCTACCACGCTGCGCAAATATTCTTCGATGGCCATTACTTTGACCGTGTCATCATCAAACAACACCCGAATGGTGGGCAATTGAGCCTCCGGCGCGGGCGCGGGTTCGGCTTCAGCCAAACCGCTCAAATCGGTGGCGTCCTCGGTGTAATCGGCCAGGTGCGCGGCTTCGGCGGGAAAAGCGGCGGCCAATCGCTGCAAATGCCCGGCCAAATCGGGGATTTTAGTCCAGGCGTTAAGCCGGTTCCGCGCCGATTGGCCATCAGCGGCCCATAAAAAGTAAGTAAGAGCCAGCACGCGCGGGTCGGCCAGGCATTGCCCGGCGTAGTCAATCAATTGGTCGGCAAAATCGGGAGCCGCCGGCCCAAAGTTGGCCACTTCATCAATGATAACCTGCGCCTGCATGCCGTATCGCTTTTCAAACAGTTTCAGCACCCGTTGCCAGCGAAAGGCGTACCACGAAGACAACTCCGGCTGGCGCAGCCAATCCGTTACCGGGCCGCCCGCCGGATAGCCCCAGTAGGCGTGGAACGTGAGAATATTATGGAAATAATCGCGGATGGTTTCCCACAGATAATCGTAGCCGGCCCAACCCTGGCGGGGATTGCCGTTGTCATCCGGCGCGCCATCTTCATTAAAACCAAACGCAAACGGCGGCGTCACCAGCCGCATTTCGGGCGCGGCGTTTTTAATCACGTCGGCGGTGAGTCGCACCCAATCGGCGTATTTTTGGTAAAATGCGGGCGTGGTGTAGCGGGGCTGGTTAGCCGGGTTGGGATCGCCGTTTTCGTAGTGCATGTTCAACTGGCTGGCAAAATACACATACGGTTCCAGCGGTTTGAGTTCGGCCCATTTGCCGGCGATAAACTGGCCCAACTCCCGCGCCGATTGGCCGGGGTTTTGCTGCCAGTTGCGCGGGTGCGCAAAGCGCACAATCACCGGCGTGTCCGGGTGGCCGGCTTTGTAGTTAAAAACATCGTTGGCGGCAAGATGCTCATAAAAACTGGCCACCGCTCCGGGCTGCCAACTGTACATCTGGCTGGTGTTGCCGGGTTGGCCGTTTGCTACCCAAATTCCTGGCCGGCGCATAGTTTTTCTCCTTTAAAAATAGTTATCAGTCGTCAGTAACCAGTCGTCAGAAAGGTATTTTCATTATCGGTGTCGTCCCGGCTGAGACATCCAACTTTTGGCGCAGGGGCGACCCTCGCGGTTGCCCGGTTTTAGGGCGGGCGCAAGGCCCGCCCCTACAACTTTTATTCCCGGTATGGCCTAAATGAAAATGACCAACGGTTTTACGCCGCCGGCTTAGGGCCGGGAAGAGGCTTCATCGGCGCTATTTAAACCGATTTTGTAAGAAGTGGGCACCACCTCAACCCAGGTATTGCCGGGCTTGAGCGGGTAGGGCGAGCCGTCTTCATAGGTAAAGTAGGGTGTTTGCGAGCCATCGGTTAGCCAGTAGCCTTTGTTCAGCTTGCCGTCGCGGAAAAACCAGGCCGGGCCGCGCCCGTTAATGGTAATCTGGATGGATTTGCCCCCGCTGGAATCTTCAACAATATCGGTTTCCTGGTGGTCGGCAAAGTAAACCACCACATTATAGGCCGAAATTTGTTGGCCGTCGGCGGCGTCAACCAGCGGCGCATCCTTGATGCGGCGCAGATATTTGCCGGCGGCGGGGTTGTAAGCCCATTGGGTAAAGCTGGTGGCCTGCGGATACGGAATAAAAACGTTGGGCGCGGCCTCACCCTGGTTAATGGTGGGACTAAAATTAAAGCCGCGCAATTTTACCGGAGCGTCCAGTCCCTTTTTGGCCAGGTAGGCGTAGGCTTCGCCGGCTTTAAAGGCGGCGCGAGTCATCCAGCCTTCGTTGGGGCGGTGAAAAAAGAGATCGCCGTGAAACCACTGGTCAAGATTGGCAATGGGAATTTGCGTCATTTGCCAGCGCACGGGGTCGGAGCCGCCGGAGTGAGCCACCGCCGCCTGATATTGCGGCCCCAACTGCGTGTTAATCAGCCGCGCCGAACGAATGGGAGCCACCAGATCGGGAATATTCGACAGGAAAATGGCCGAAAACCGGGTTACCCACCATTCGGCAATTTCTTCGTAAACCATATCGGCGCTGTTCAACCCCAGTTGCGAGCCTCGCGCCCCCACATCGTTGCCCACGCGCACCATCAGCGGGCGGTGCTGCAACGCGGCGGGGTCGCTCACGGGCAGGCCGGTGAGCGGGTTAATGTTGGCGGCGCGGTTGATGGGCGGCACCGTGGGCAGGTTAAACACCTGCGGCGCGGGCAACGCCACGCCAGAGGCGGCGGCCAGAGTGGCGGGCGGTGGAACGGTAGCCGTGGGCGCGGGGGTGGGGATGACCAGTTTTTGCCCAATTTGCAAAAAGTCGTTCTCGGTGAGGTTGTTGGCGGCCAACAGCGCCTCAACGGTGGTATTAAATTGAAGGGCGATGCCCAGCAAGGTATCGGTTTCTTTAACGGCGTAAATTTGCGGCGTAGGCGATGGCGTGGGGGTGGGCGTAGCGGCGGTGGTGCGGGTTGAGGTGGGCGTGGGCGGGGCCGGGGTTTTGGTGGGGCCGGCGGTGGGCAGCGACACGGTTGGAGCCGGGGTGTGGGTGCTGGTAGCCGCCGCCACGGGCGAGGCGGGCGTGGGCGCGGCCTCGCTGCTGCACGCGGTGAGGCCGGCGGCCAAAACTATGAACATGGCAACAATATAACGCATCTCGTTCTCCATAATTTTTCTTGAGCGGCGGCTATTATAGCAACAATTTTAGCCAAAGGCGAAGCTACAGGCCCCCTTCGCGGCGCAGTTTTTGCAGATGCGCTTCCACCTGCAACTCGGCCAGTTCGAGCGCGGCGGGCCGGTCAGCGTAGATTTGGGCCGCAATGGCGCGGGCGGTGGTTAGCCCCTGCGCCAGCCAGTGGCGCACCTGCTGTTCGCGGGCCAGCCGGTGGTCAAGATATTGTTGCAGCGTTTCAGCCGGGTTGGTAATAACCGGGCCGTGGCCGGGCAAAATTGCCGCCGGTTGAAGCGCCTGCATGGCCCGCAGCGAATCCAGATAAGCGGCCATGTCGCCTTCGGGTGGAACCACCAGCACCGTGCCGCTTCCGGCCACCAGATCGCCGGCAAACAGCACCCGCTGGCCGGGCAACCACAAACACAGGTGGGCAAACGTGTGGCCGGGCGTGTGCAGCGCCACCAGCGTTAACCCCTCCACCTTGATTTCATCGCCGGGGCGGAGGGGACAATCAAATTGAAGCAGCGGCGCATTGAACTGCCGGGCCACCGCCGCGGCGCATTCGCTGTGATCCGGGTGGGGGTGGGTAATAACAATCGCCTGCACTTTGGCCCGCAGCGATTCCACCGCCTGCCCGATGGCGTTAAGGTGAGCGGGCAGGTTGGGGCCGGGATCAATTATAACCACAGCCGAGCCGCCCGCCACATACGTGTTGGTACCCGGCCCGGTAAGCGGCGACGGGTTGGGCGCAACCAGCCGCCACACACCGGGGTAAAGTTGGGTTAGCGCGTTTGGAGTTGCCAAAACGGGCATCACCGGGTTGGGTTACGGAATTAACAACAGTTTGCCGGCGGTTTTGCGCCCGTTCAGCAGGTGATGGGCGGCCACGGCCTGCGCCAGCGGCAATTCCTGGTCAATCCGCAGCGTAAGTTGGCCGGCGGCCAGCCAGCCGAACACCTCGCTCACGCGCCACAGCAGTTCGTCGCGGTCGGCAATGTAATGGCCCAGCGAGGGCCGGGTGATAAACAGTGAGCCGCTGCCCAGTTGCATCAAATCAAAGGGCGGCACTTTACCGCTGGATTGCCCAAACAGCACCAGCATGCCCCGGGGCCGCAACACCGCTAAACTCTTGTTGAAGGTGGTTTGCCCCACCGAATCATACACCACATCCACGCCCTTGCCGTGGGTAATCTGTTTGATTTCGGCTTCAAAATCGGTTTCGGTGTACATGATAACGTGGTCAACGCCGGCAGCCTGGGCGATTTTGGCTTTTTCCGGGGTAGACACGGTGCCGATGACGGTAGCGCCGGCCAGTTTAGCCACCTGCGTTAACAATTGGCCGGTGCCGCCGGCGGCGGCGTGAACAAGGCAGGTTTGGCCGGGTTGCAGCGGAAAGATGGTGCGGGCCAGGTAGTGCGCCGTTAACCCTTGCAGCAACACCGCCGCGGCAGAGCGTAACGGCACGTTTTCGGGCACGGGGGCCAGTTTGCCGGCGGCAACAACGGCGTACTGGGCGTAAGAGCCGGGGTGCATGCAATAGGCCACCCGGTCGCCGGGAGCAACCCCGGTAACGCCGGAGCCAACGGCCTCAACCACACCGGCGGCTTCGGTGCCGGGCGTAAAGGGCAGCGGCAACTGGTACAAACCGGTGCGCTGATAAATATCAATAAAATTTACGCCGCTGGCCTCAATTTTTACCAGCGCCTCGCCGGGGCCGGGTTGGGGCGCGGCCACTTCTTCCAACTGCATCACTTCTGGTTCACCAAACTGATGTACTCGAATAGCTTGCATGGCTTTCTCCTTGGGAGCTTATTGATTGGAAAGGTTGCCTTATGAGTAAAATTGAGTATAGCATGTATAATATTGGCGGCAAATGTATCGGCAGCGAGACTGGCGCTGCTAATCCCGCTCTGGCTGGCGTTGGCCGGAGCAATGGCATAATAAAAATATAAATGAAAGGATGACAAATGCGTTACAAACAATTGGGGCGCACCGGCTTGCTGGTGTCGGAGTTATGTTTTGGCACAATGACGTTTGGCGGCAGAGGCTACTGGAGAGCCATCGGCCAGCAGCCGCAGGAGATGGCCAATGCGCTGGTAGACCAGGCCCTGGCTGGCGGCATCAACTTTTTTGATACGGCCAACGTCTATTCCGAGGGCGAATCGGAGCGAATGCTGGGCGTGGCCCTGGGCAACCGCCGCCACGAGGTGGTGGTTGCCACCAAAGTGCGGGGCCGGATGGGGCCGGGCGCCAACCAGGTGGGGTTGTCGCGCGGGCATATTATGCAATCCGTTGAAGACAGCCTGCGCCGGCTGAACACCGATTACATTGACCTGTACCAGATTCACGGGTACGATGCGCTGACGCCGCTGGATGAAACGCTGCGGGCGCTGGACGATTTGGTGCGGGCCGGCAAAGTTCGCTATATTGGTTGCTCTAACCTGGCGGCCTGGCAGCTAACCAAGGCGCTGTGGCTATCGGACAAGCACCAACTGCACCGCTTTGAAACGCTGCAAGCCTACTACACCATCGCCGGGCGCGACCTGGAGCGGGAACTGGTGCCGCTGCTGCAAGATCAGCAGGTGGGGCTGCTGGTCTGGAGTCCGTTGGCGGGCGGGCTGTTATCCGGCAAATTTTACCGCGATGGCGAAGGGCCGGCGGACGCCCGGCGGGCCAGCTTTGATTTTCCGCCGGTGGAAAGGGAGCGGGTCTTTAATGTGTTGGATGTGCTGCGCGAAATAGCCACGGCGCGGCAGGTTTCGGTGGCGCAACTGGCGTTAAGCTGGCTGCTGCACCAGCCGGTAGTCACCAGCGTGATTATCGGGGCCAAAGACCAGGCGCAACTGGCCGACAACCTGGGCGCGCCGGCGGTGCAACTCACTGCCGAAGAACTGGCCCGGCTGGCCGAGGTCAGCGCGCTGCCGGCAGAATACCCCGGCTGGATGCTGGATCGGCAAGCGCCGGGCCGCTGGCCGGATCAGCAATAACCCCCAATTTCCGGGCCGGCTGGCTAAATCCGCTGTAGGAGCAGGGGCGGGCCTTGTCCCCACCGAATGACGAGTTACGAATTACGAATGACGAGCGCCGAACTACGAATGGCGAATGTCACCCTGAGGGCGCACGCCCGAAGGGTCTCCGGTAGGGGCGGGCCTTGCCCCCGCCCTCGCCTTACGCCCGGCTCACGCTCAAACCCAACGCGAATTTCACGAATAAACCGAATGGAACGAATTTTCATAAGGAATTATTCGCGGTATTTGGGCAATTCGGGCCATTCGCGTTGAGGTTTTGCCTTACGCCCGGCTCACGCTCAAACCCAACGCGAATTTCACGAATAAACCGAATGGAACGAATTTTCATAAGGAATTATTCGCGGTATTCGGGCAATTCGGGCC
>CAZFCE010000006.1:0-198417 GCA_964517605.1 uncultured Caldilineaceae bacterium
TGGATTAGATTGGCTCTATTTTACCCGTGTTTAGCCTTTTTTCGTAAGTCCTAACATTTTTAACAGCTCGCGCTGCACGCCCATGCCGGTGACATCTTTAGTGGTTCCCTGGCCCGAAAAAAGAGCGTTATTGTGGCCGGTGGCAATTTTATCAAACTCATCAATGCAAACAATGCCAATCGAAGCCAACCGGCTGTCGCCATCAGCGGCGTGAATTAAGCGGGTGATGATGGTGGGCACGTCCTGGCCAATATACCCCGTTTCGGAATAGGAGGTGATGTCAATAATCACCGTGGGTATTTTTAAAACCTGCTGAAACAAAAGCTCGATGAGAAACGTTTTGCCGCTGCCGGTTGGCCCAATGAACAGGTAATTTTCTTTGCCGGGCAGCGCGTCTCTGGGAATGCCCTTTAGATACAACTTTTTAAGCCGGTTGATGTGGCGAAAGGCCATTAAACAGATGGCTTTTCTGGCCTGAACCTGGCCAATGTAGCCATGCCGGCCAATGAGATCAAACATCTGTTGGGGAGATAAAGCGGGAATGCCCGCAATGTAGGTTTTTAAATCTATGGGTTTGGCGGATTTTTCCACCGGTTTCTCCATGGCGCAAGCTCTATTTTCTGGCGTACCAAACCGCCTGCGATAGCAACCGGCTCAGGTTGCGCGCTTCTAGCTTTGGGAATTGCTGTTTGAGAATACTCAACGCCTCTTCCAGCGAATACTCGTGCTGAAAGTAATATTTTTCGGCCAGATTGACTGAGAAAGACATCAACTCGCGGCAATGGTCATCCAGGCGGTTGGATTCTGCCGCTGATATGTTTGGGAAATAATTGCGGAGCCGGCTTTGAATGGGATTGCCCCAATTTTCACCCCATTCCAGGCTCAACATTACGGCGGTGTTGTAAACATCGCCCTCTTTTACATACGCCGGGAGTTTTTCTTTTTGCAAACGCCGGAATAAACTCAACATTCTCAACCTGTGGTGGCTCGTCCACCATTTTATCCCGAATACCATTGGGCGTAAATATCATTCACCGGGTTGGCTAAAATTTGTGGCTTGTTTCTGATTTTGTGGCCAAAAAGCGCCCAAACTGCGTCGCTGCCGCCTCAATTAAGCCGGTTGAGGCGCTATCGGGCGGCTGGAAAAGCTCGGTTTCTACCAGCACTTTATCCTTTTTTACGGTGCGCTTCCATATCCCTGTAACCTGGCCGTTGATAACCACCACCGGCCTGAAGATGCCGTTGCTAAACACCGCCCGGTTATGATTTTCTTGCGGCAGCGCCGCCCGCCGGTCTCTGTAGCTGATTATAAATTCATCAAACGCGGGCAGTAAATAGGCCACCGCCGGGCCGGTGGGGGCCACCGCGCCAAAATCGGCAAACCAGTACGTTTGCAAATCAACCGTTTCGGCGATAAGGTTGGCTTTTACCATGTCCAGGCCGCGTTTGGCCTGGCCAACTGCTAACCCCGACCACCAGCTAAAATCCTGAATAGTGGCCGGGCCGTGGCTGGTAAAATATTTTTGGGCCAGGCCGGCCAACGCTTCATCCCTGGTGAGCGGTTTGGGTTGAGGCGCTCTTTCGGCTAACAGCGCGTAGGTTTGTTTGCCCGCTTTGGCGGCCCCGCTGCACACAACGCCATCCAGTTCTGCCCGCATCAGCAGGTGATAAATCCGGTTGTCGTCGGTGGCAATATTGGCCTGGGCAAACCCGGCTACCAACTCCTCGCGGGTCAGGTGGTTGCCATCGCGCAAAACTTTTTCTAAAACCGCGTAGCTTGCCAAAAACGCCGCTTCAGAAAGTTCCAGTTCTTTATGCCTGGTTTTTAACGATGCCTTGATTTGCGGGGCGGTCAATTGGAGCAGCCAGTGAATATCGGTGGCCGAAACCAGATGCCACGTTGGCCGCAGCACGTGGGTTCGGAGGATGTCCCCGTTATCAAGCGCGGCTTCAATCGCCGGGGCGGTTGAGTTTGCCAGCCTGATCCCCACCGCCCATTTTACCATTGCGTAATCCTGGGCTTGCAATGCGCCCATCCAACTTACCACGTCTTGAGCGGTTTGAGCGTTGGTTACGGCAATTTGTTGGCTGATAAGCCTGATGTTAGCCAGATCGGTTAAGTTCATGGTGCTCCTTATTTCATTTGGTTATGGCCACCGGCCAACAGAAGTAAGGGTGGTAAAGTTTCTCAGGCTGAAATTTTATTTTCAGCCTTAGAAAAATTTTTTTCAGCCTGAGAAATAAAAATTTCAGCCTGAGAAATTTTTAATCCGGCGGGATGGGCTGATAACCGGCGTTACGCCACCATCGCTTTGATGATTCTGAGGCCGGCCTCCAGCACCTGATCGTTTTGGTCATAACCGGGGTCAAATGAGGTGATTGCGCCGGCGGCCACATCAAATTGTTCTTTGAGCCGGGCGATAGTTTCCTCGATAAATTCCACCGGCAGGCCGCCGGGAACGGCAAACCGGTTGGGCAACGCCGCCCCGGCATCAAGCACGTCCACATCCACGTGCAGGTAAATTTTGCCCACTTTGGCCCTTAACCGGCTAATGGCGGCCTCAACTGCCGGGCGCAGGTTGGCTTCACCCGGCGTCACAAGCCCAACCTCCGATTGCCGGAGAAGTTGCTCCTCCGCCGGGTCCAAATCGCGCGCGCCAATATGCAGAATATTCGCTTCGGGGATGGGGCTAAAGCCGGGAATGGTGTTGAGCATTAGCCGCCAGCAACGGCCGGCGGCCATAGCCAGCCCCATCCCGTCCAGAAAACCGCTCACGGTGGTTTCGGGGGTGTTAAAATCGCCGTGGGCATCAAACCACACCACCCCTAATTGATGCGGGCCAATTCCGGCGATGGTTCCCAAACAACTGTTGCAGTTTCCGGCCAGCACCAACGGAAAGCGGTGGCGGCTAACGGCCAAACTCACCTGCCCGGCCAGCAGCCGGTTTAAATCAAAGGCGGTTTCAATTTCGGTGGGCAGCGGCGCGGTGGTTTCAAGGCGGGTTACGCCAACCTGATGGCCGCAATCCCGCAATAATTGGTCAACCCGATGCTGTAAAAAGTGATCCGGCCCGCGCCCCGTTCGCACGCTTTTATGGCCTGAGTCGTAGGGAACCTGAATGATTTGCAAATCCATGCGTTAGCTCCTTGAAAAATAGCGGTTTGGCGCGTAGGGGCGACCCTCGCGGTCGCCCGGTTTCAGGGCGGGCGCAAGGCCCACCCCTACAATTTTCATTCGCCGGCGCTGTGCCGCCGGGCCGGTTGCGGTTAAGGTTGGGCCACGTACAACACAATTTTGCCTACGGCGTGGCCGGTTTGGCTAAGGGCATGCGCTTTGGCAATATCCCGCAGCGCAAACTCGCTGCCCACAATCGGGCGGAGTTTGCCGGCATCCACCAATTTGGCCATTTCTGCAAGAATTTTTGCGTTGGGATCAATAAACACAAAGGCGTTTTTAACCCCAAGCGATTGTGCTTTTTCTGCGGACGGCGGGGAGATGATTGACACAAGAACGCCGCCCGGCTTTAACACCGACCACGAGGCTTCTTGAACTTCGCCGCCAACGGTATCAAACACCACGTCAACGTTGCTCACAACTTCGGCAAAGCGTTGGATTTGGTAATCAATCACCTGGTCGGCCCCTAACGCTTCTACCAAAGCCCGGTTTTTGCCCGAAGTGGTGGCTATAACCTTAGCGCCCTGAATTTTGGCCAACTGCACCGCCAAAGACCCCACGCCGCCGGAGGCCGCGTGAATCAAAACCGTTTGGCCCGCCTTAAGCTGCGAAGCCGTAAATAACGCTTCCCAGGCGGTAATCCCGGCCAACGGCAACGCGGCGGCCTCAACAAAAGATACTGTTTTGGGCTTAAACGCGATTTCGTCTTCCCGGATGGCCACGTATTCGGCGTAAGTGCCGTTGCGTTTAAGGTCCGGGCGCGAATAAACGGCATCGCCAGCCTTAAACCGAGTCACCGCCGCGCCCACCGCTTCTACCACCCCGGCCACATCCCAGCCCAAAATCAGCGGCAGCGGGTATGGAATCATCTGCTGCAAATAACCTTCTCTCACCTTCCAGTCCACCGGGTTAATGGACGCAGCCACCACCCGCACCAACACTTCGTTGGGGGCAAAATCCGGTTTGGGCGCGTCTTCGTACTTAAGAACACCGGCACTGCCATATTCGTGGATTCTAACAGCTTTCATGGAATTCTCCTTTGATTTTATTTGTTAATGAGCATACCGACCAACCGGCAAAACTGCAAACGGAGTTTGGTTTTTACGCCCCAATTGAGTTGCGCCGGATTTGCGGATAAGGCTATTCACCGGGGCTGAAACTGGTTATAATTTAACCAGGCAAGAGCAACGCCCCGCAAGGTACAAACGGCGCACTCGGCCTTTGTAACCCAACCAAAGGAGCGCAACCCAATGACCACCCCCGTTTCTATTTTGATTATTGAAGATGAATTTATTGTAGCCGCCGACCTGCGCCAGTATTTAACCGGCCTGGGGTATGAAGTTGCCGGAATTTTGGCCACCGGCGAAGATGCGCTGCCCTGGGTTGAAGCCTCGCCGCCGGGCCTGATTTTAATGGATATAAAATTAGCCGGCGCTATGGACGGCATCACCACTGCCGGGTTAATCCGCGCCCGGTTTGATATTCCCATTATTTATCTCACCGCCTACGCCGATGACTCTAACCTGCAACGGGCCGGCCAAACTCAACCATTTGGCTACCTGCTCAAACCCTTTAACCGCCGCGATCTGCACTCCACCATTGAAATGGCCTTGCTCCGGCATCGCATGGAAACAGCGTTGCGCCAAAGCGAAGAGCGTTACCGCACCGTGGCCGATTTTACCTACGATTGGGAATACTGGGTTAGCCCAACCGGTGAATATCTTTACATCTCGCCGGCGTGCGAGCGCATTACCGGCTACAACCGCGATGAGTTTACGGCTGACCCCAACTTGATGCAGGCCATTATCCACCCCGACGACCAGGAATTGATGGCCCGTCATTTTTTAGAAACGCGCCGGGAAGACTTTAACGACGTCTTGCCGCTAGACTTTAGGGTTATAACCCGCGCCGGCCAAACCCGCTGGGTAGAGCATATATGCCAGCCGGTGTATGGGGTGGATGGCCGCTGGCTGGGCCGCCGCGCCAGCAACCGCGACATCACCGACCGCAAACAAGCCGAAGCGGAACAGGAACGACTGATTGCCGAACTGAAATCGGCCCTGGAGCAAGTTAAACGGCTCAGCGGGTTGCTGCCCATCTGCGCTTCGTGCAAAAAAATCCGCGATGACCGGGGCTACTGGCAGCAGGTAGAAGTTTATATTCTGGATCACTCCGAAGCCGAATTTTCACACAGTATTTGCCCCGATTGCATGGCCAGATTGTATCCCAAAGAGCAGTTTCCGGGCTTGTACCAACCCAAACCAGGTGCATGAGGTGCAACCATGCCATTACCAGAAACCGGCCTTACTCCCCAACAAATTGAGGCCGCCCTACGGCAAAGTGAAAACAACTTGCGGGCCATCATCAATGCCAGCCCCGAAGCCACGTTTTTAATTGATGAACATGGCTTGGTGATTACCGCCAACGAACAAACCGCCCGCCGGTTGGGGTTATCACTCAATGAAATAATAGGTCGCTGCATTTACAACCTGCTCCCGCCCAATGTAGCCCGCACCCGTAGAAAACACATTAACCACGTGTTTCAAACCGGCCAGCCGTTTCTGTTTGAAGACGTGCGCGGGGGCCGGGTGATTGAGCATCACCTGCACCCCGTTACCGATGAGCATGGCCGGGTGCGGCGGGTGGCCGTTACCGGCATTGATATTACCGCCCGCAAACAAACCGAAGCCGCGCTGCAACAACAGCAAGAACTGTTAGAGGCCATCCGGCAGGCTCAGGCGTTGTTCATTGCCCGCCAAAACCGGCCCCAGGTTTTTAACAAGCTGCTAAAAATTTTGGTAACAACCACCAACAGCGAATACGGCTTTTTAGACGAAGTTTTGTACGATAACGGCCAACCCTACAAACTCAGCCTGGCGCTATCTGATATTTCCTGGGATGCCGCTTCGCACCGGTTGTACCAGCAATTGGTGGCCCGCAACCTTGAGTTTCGCAATTTAAACAATTTAAGCGGCGCGCCGGCAGTAACCGGAGAAGTGATTATCGCCAACGATGCCCCCCACGATCTCCGGGCGGGCGGGCTGCCGTCGGGCCATCCGCCACTGCACAGTTTTATGGGCATTCCCCTGGTTGCTAACGGCGAGATGGTGGGCGTAGCCGGAGTAGCCAACCGGCCCGGCGGCTACACCATGGCCGAGGCCAACCGGATTGAAGCATTAACCTCGGCTTGCGCCAATATGATCTGGGCGTTACGCCTGGAACAAAAAGAGCAAGAAGCCGTTACCGCCTTGCACGCCTCAGAAGAAAAATGGCGCTCGCTGGTGCAAAACGCCCCGGTTACTATTACCATTATCAACCGCGACGGCATCATTGAATTTATTAACCGAACATCACCAGCCCGCACCGTTGAGCAAGCCATTGGGCAAACCATTTACCAGTTTCTGCCAACTGACCTCCATACGCAAACCCGGCAGTACGTTCAAACGGTATTTGAAACCAGTTTGCCGGTTATGTTTGAAACCCAAATTACTCGCACCAACGGCGATGTAATCTGGTACGAAAACCGCCTGGCCCCGTTTCACCATCAAAATCCAATAACCCAGATTATGTTCATTTCTACGGATATTACCGCCCGCAAACACCTGGAAACCGCTATGCGGGTTAATCTGGAAAAATACCGGGTGCTGGTTGAATCTTTTCCGCTGGGCATTACCATTACAGACCAGGCCGGCAATATTTTAGAAACCAACCAGCACGCCGAATATTTATTGGATCTACCTACCGAAGAACATCGCCAGCGACATATTGCCGGGCCAGAATGGCAAATTGTCCGGGCCGATGGCAGCCCCATGCCACCCATCGAGTTCGCCTCGGTGCGCGCCATGTCCGAGAATCGCTGTATTGAAAACGTTGAAATGGGGCTGGTTAAAGCGCCGGGGCAAATAACCTGGCTCAACGTTACCGCCGCGCCCATTCCCCTGCCGGATTACGGCGTGGTAATAACCTACAATGACATAACAGAACGCAAACAAAAAGAGGCGGTGCTGGCCGCCCGCCTGCGGCTCAGCGAGTTTGCCATTACCCATACGCTCGATGAACTGTTGCGGCAAACTCTGGACGAAGCGGAGTTGCTAACCGGCAGCCAGATTGGCTTTTTTCATTTTGTGGAAGCCGACCAGAAAACCCTGTCGCTGCAAACATGGTCAACCAACACCTTAACCGCCCTATGCACCGCCACAGGCAAAGGTTTGCACTATCCCGTTGATGAAGCCGGCGTGTGGGCGGATTGCGTATATACCCGCCAGCCGGTCATCCACAACGATTACGCCAGCCTGCCCCACCGCAAGGGGCTGCCAGACGGTCATGTGCCGGTTAACCGCGAGTTGATCATCCCGGTGTTGCGGGGGCAGCAAGTTGTGGCCATTTTGGGGGTGGGCAACAAACCCGCCGATTACCAGCCACAGGATGTTGAGGCCATTTCGTTGCTGGCTAACATTGCCTGGGATATTGTAATGCGGCAGCGCGCCGAAGCCGGATTACGCGCCTCGCTGCAAGAAAAAGAAATTTTGCTGCGCGAAATCCATCACCGGGTTAAAAACAACCTGCAATTTGTTTCCAGCCTGCTCAGTTTGCAGGCCAACATGTTGCCAGACCCCAAATTGCGCCCCCCGTTTGAAGATAGCCAGCGGCGGCTGCGCGGCATGGCTCTGGTTCACGAGCAGTTGTATCGCTCTACCAACCTGGGCCAAATCCATTTTAAAGCCTACATTCAAGACCTGGTGGCCCAGGTTAAAGATTCAATGGTGCTGGCTGCCCGGCCCGTGACCGTTAACCTTGAGCTTGACGACGTTATTTTGCCGGTGGATGTGGCCATTCCGTGTGGCTTAATCATTAACGAACTGGTTTCTAACGCCCTAAAATATGCCTTTCCACCCGCTGATGACCGCCCCGGCCTGGTGCGCCTGTGCCTGCGGCTTGAGCCGGACAACCGGCTGGTGCTGGTCATCAGCGATAACGGCGTGGGCCTGCCGCCGGCAGTTACCCCCGCCCACACGGCCACGCTGGGGCTGCAACTGGTTGATATGCTCACCCGGCAGTTAAAAGGCCACCTTGAACTGGATCGGCGCGGTGGCACAACCTTCACGCTGACTTTCCCCTTCTTGTAAAACTGCGACGGTGGCAATTCCCCACAATTGCGCCGAGGTTCCCCTTCAACTATAATCCAGCGTCGGCTGGCTTGGCCGCGATAATATGGTATTGAAGCGATTTTTATGGCTAACAATGAAAGCATTCCGTTTAAACTCTACAAACACGCCAAAGTGGGGTTTAACTACATCCTCGACAGGATTATTGAAGCATGCGACCTGATTTTAATGGATCATTACTGGTTGCCGTGGCCAACCGTGCGGTGTATGGCGCAAACCATCGCCCGCTACCTGGGCGACCTGTGCTGGCTGCTCCGCGATTTTCCCCGCCTGGATGCCTATAAACTAACCGGCGCAAACTGGACAATTATTTTTGTTGGCGGCAAACAAGGGCTGTCTGAAATAACCCACCTTTTTTTTGCCAACGAAGCCGTTACGCCGCAGGAGTTTGAGCGCGTGGCCTTATGGCAGCTTTCGGCGCAGAGCCGCCACTGGTTAGCCGCCGGCGCAGATTTGGTGGTGTGCGAGTTGAGCCGCGTTTACCCCCGCCCGCCCCAGGCCGCCATCGCTTTTGCCGTGCCGGTTTGGGTTAACCACGCCCTCCAACTGCCGGAGCCGCTGGAAAACCTGCTGGCCGGCAACCAGATGAGAACCCTGCGCAACAACTTTAATCGCGCCCAGAAAAACAATTTTGGCTGGTATTACAGCCGGGCCATCGAAGATTTTGACGCTTTTCACCACACCATGTATTTGCCCTACATCAAAGGCCGGCACGGAAACCGAGCGTTAATTGGCACGTATGCAGGCCAGCAGCGGCAATGGTTCTCAAGGGGCGGGCTGCTGATGGTGACGCAAAACGGTACCCGCGTGGGCGGGGTGCTGTGTTACGTTAAAGGCGATACATGCTACGCCATAGAATCGGGCGTTTTGCACAACGACATTAATCTTCTGGAACAGGGGATTAAAGTGGCCATGGATTGGTTTACCATGAATTGGGCGCGGCAACAGGGCGCTAAAAATTTTAACTTTGGCGGCACGCGCTCGTGGCGCTCCGACGGCGTGTTCTTTTACAAAAGCCGCTGGCGGGCCAGCGTTATCCGGCGGCAAAAAACGGTTTGCGTGTGGAACTTTTTGGCGCAAAACCTTTCGCCGGCGCTGCAAGACCACCTCAACCACCTGGGCTTTATCAGTGAAATAGATGGTAATTTTTACGCCGTTCGGGTTAATGCCGATGGCGTTCCCCCAGACGCGGAAAACCTCCCCAACCTCACCCCCGCAGGCTTGAACGGTTGGGTGGTTGTTTCGCCCCACCACCGCCAGGTTATCCTATCCGGGGAACAGCCACCGGCCTCGCCCGCCGGCAAACGTAAATCTTCCATATATTAAGCTTGGCTCCATCCCAACAGGCGCAATCACCGCAGACTGTGCTATAATTCACCTAAAATAGTAACCTTTACGCCTTCGGCTTCCGGAATAATTACAAACCCGGCCAAATAAGTATCAATGCCTAATTACAAAACAGAACTACAAAAGCTATACCACAATTTAAACGTGCTGCTCAAACTCGAGGCCCAACACGGCGGGCAGGATTTGCGCAACCAGATTGAAGACCACCTGACGGCCATCACCCTAACCGAGCAGGCCATCCGCGGCCAAATTACCACCACGCGCTGGCAAACCGAGCTTGAGCCGCTGCTGGGTTCGCTGGAGCGAACGCAGCCGGTGGCCCAAAACGCCTACCGACAAGTAATCCCCACCGCCGTTGACCCCGCCACCCTAACCGCCGCCGAGGCCCGGCTGGCGCAAATGCCGCAGGCCGAATTTGCCGCTGCTTCAACCTGCCCGCCGCCGGCAGCCGGTTCGCGGCTGGTATTTACGCCCAACCCGTTGTTTGTTGGGCGCGAAGCCGAACTGCTCGCCCTGGCCCAACTGCTGGCCCAACAAACCACCACCATAATCTGCCCGGCGGAGTCAACGCCCGAAGCGGGCGGCATTGGCAAATCGCAACTGGCTAACGCCTTTGTGTACCGCTACGGCCAATATTTTGCCGGCGGCGTGTTCTGGCTTAACTTTGCCCAACCCGCCCTGATTCGCAGCGAAATTGCGGCTTGTGGCGGCCCGGCGGCGCTAAATTTGCACCCCACCTTTAACCGGCTGCCCATGCGCCGGCAAATTCAATTGGTGCTGGCCGCCTGGCAAAGCCCGCTGCCCCGGCTATTGGTGTTTGATAACTGCGCCGATGAAGCGCTGCTGGCCCGCTGGCAGCCGCACACCGGCGGTTGCCGCGTGTTAGTTACCAGCCGCCGCCGGCAGTGGCAGCCGGGCTTAAAAGTGACCACACTGCCACTGGAGGCGCTGCCCCGGCCCCAAAGTATCAGCCTGTTGCGGCAATTCAACCCGGAGCTGACCGCCGCCGCGCCCACCCTGTCGCCGCTGGCCGCGGAACTGGGCGACCAACCGTTGGCCCTGCGCCTGGCCAGCAACATGCTAAAAATACACGCCGAAAGCGGGCCGGTGGCAATTTTGGCCAAACTGCAAACCGATTTGGCTGCCAATCGCCGCCAATACGCCGGGCGAGCTTTTGCCATTAATTACAGCCAGTTAAAACCCAAAAACGAAATTGATAAACAGGCGCGTGCGGTGCTGGCCCGGTGCGCCATACTGGCCGCCAACGCGCCCATTCCGCCGGATTTATTACTGCTCAGCATAAAAACCGCTACCGCCACCGAATCCGAAGCGCAGCGGATTTTAAACCAGGCGCTAAGCCGGCTGGTTCGGTTGGGCTTGCTAAACCGGGAGCAAAACGGAGCCATCACCATGCCTCAACTGGTGGCCGAACTGGCCCGGCAAAAAATTGACCAGTACGCTCAGCAGGCTGCCCGCGCCAGTTTGGAACACGCCATACTTGTGGCCATTGACCACCGCAAAAACCCCCGGGGCAATTACGGCCCCGAAACTGCCGAACTAATGCCCCATTTGCAGGTGTTGGCCGGCGCCGCCCTGCTCCGCGAAGACGAACAGGCCGCCCGGCTCACCAACCGGTTTGGCGCTTACCTGTACCAAACCGCCGATTTGGCCGGGGCGCATAACTATTTGCGCCATACGTTAACCATTCGTGAAAAAATCTCCGGGCCACAACACCCCACCACCGCCACCAGTTTTAACAACCTGGGTATTCTGCTAGAAAATATGGGGCAATCAACCGCTGCCAGAGTTTATTACCAGCACGCGCTGGCCATCCGGGAAACGGTGTTTGGCCCGTACCATATTAACACCCAGCGCACCCGCCAAAAACTGGCCGCCTTAAACCGGGCATCCCGCCGCCACAGCATGGACATCATTTAAAACCACCCGCCGCACTCCAACCACAGCCGGTTTTGCCGGCTGTTTTACTTTGCTTTGGCCGTATGCTACAATATTAGCCCATTAGCCGTAAAAATTTGCGTGGAGCCACCCATGACCAAAACCGAAACGCTGGAATGGATTGACCTGATCCTGGACTCGCTGGACAAACACGAGATGATGGCCATTATCAACGAAAGCCGCAGTCAGTTTGACGGCGAATTTTTTGAAACCATCAGCCGGGAAACCGAACGCTACAAAGCCGAAAACAACCCCGAAACCGCCGAACGGCTCACCGCCATTGCCCGCGCCATTGCCAGCGTGCGCCAAAACCGGGCCGAAAACCTTTAATCCCCATGACCGCTAACCCATCCGAAAATATCATCCTTGACGGCCAGATTATTGGCGAACTCCGGGCCGAAATTGAGGATATTTTTTACGTCGCCGCCATCGAAACCCCGCGCCACATGCCACAGGGCACCATCTATTTTATTGGCGATTTGCTCACCGCCGACAGCGAAGCCGCCTACGAGGCGATTGCCGCCCGCTGGCAGCGGCACAATTACACCCCCATGTTCCGTCGCCGCCAAAATCAGGTTGAAGTGCAAGCCCACCCCGGCGTTGTAACCGTGCGCCCCACCAACCCGTGGATTAACCTGGGGCTGGCCGTGGCCACCATTGCCTCGGTGTGGTTTACCGGCGCTGCCTACGAATGCCAATGCGTGCCCACCACGCCGGCGCACTGGTTAGGCGGCCTGCCCATGATGCTCAGCATGATGGTTATTCTGGCGGCCCATGAATTTGGCCATTATTTTGCCGCCCGTTACCACAAAGTGGCCGTGACGTTGCCCTACTTTATCCCGCTGCCGGTGGTTTCGCCGGTGGGCACGCTGGGAGCTTTTATTCAACTGCGGTCGCCGTTTAAAACCAAAAAGCAGTTGTTTGATATTGGCGTGGCCGGCCCGATTGGCGGCCTGATTTTTGCCGTGCCACTGCTGCTGTGGGGCGTTGCCCATTCGCCGGTGCTGCCGCTGGTGCGCGGAGCCGAACCCGGCTCGGTGCTGGAAGGCAACTCGATTTTTTACCTGGGCGTAAAATACCTGTTTCACGGCCAATTGCTGCCCGGTTTTGAGCAATACGCCCACCTGCCGTTTGCGCAGCAGTTTTTGCTGCTGCTGGCGGGCGCAATTCCGCCGGGTGGCGGCGTTGATATTTTGATCAATTCGGTGGCGTTTGCGGCCTGGTTTGGCCTGTTTGTAACCGCCATGAACCTGCTGCCGGTGGGCCAGCTTGATGGCGGCCACGTGGTTTATACCCTGTTGGGAGATAAAGCGCGCTGGCTGGGCCTGGCCCTGATTGGGGTAATGACGCTGGCCGGCTGGTGGTGGTCTGGCTGGTGGGTGTGGGCGCTGCTGGTGTTTTTTATCATTGGCCCCAACCATCCGCCGCCCCTCAATGATTTGGTGCCGTTGGGCCTGGGCCGAAAAATTTTGGCCTACGCCATGATTGTGGTGTTTGTGCTGCTGTTTATGCCCAACCCCATGCAACCCATGTAAACAAAAATAGGCTCCCGGTAAGGGAGCCTGTTTTGTGGTGGGGATTTGCTAAAATCAGCCTTCGGAGGCTTGTTTTTCAATTCGGTACACGCAACTGCCGGCCCCCATTGAAATGCAGGCCACTTCTTCTACCCGGTGCAGTTTGCCGGTAACCCAGGCCATTGATTCCATGAGCACGCCCACGGTTACATAACAGGCCGGTTTATCGTGCGGCGGACGCCAGCCGCAGGGGCAATGTTCAACAATAAAATAAAAGGCGTCGTCTTCTTCTTGCACAATGGTGGGCTGGTTAACGCGCTCAATCGCGGCTTTGGCCATTCTATCCAAAATCAGCTTCATGCGCATTTTTTCGGGCAAAGCCTTTAACGCAACCCCGGCCAACCCCAAAATAGCAGGCTGGTCGCGTAAGCCAAATTGAAACGTAGCGCGGCCAATCCGCAACAACATGGCCCGCGCGCCGCGCGGCCCGTAAAAATCTTCTACGGCCTGCTGCACCGCGCCGTAATCGGCAAAGGCGGCCTCCATTTCCAGATTTTTTGGGGGAAAATTGTTGATATAACGGCCCAGGCCGCCGGCGTTTAACACGGCTTTGGTGCCATTTTCACCCATTACCTCCTGAATGGCGTCCAGCAATACTCGTAAAGCTGCGTTGGGTAGGGGGCGATGTTCCGGCATAAAGTTACCTCCCGTTTTTTTATGATACTGGAGAATGGATTAATTATACCACGTTTTAGCTGGATGGTTGAGTCTGTTTTAACATTGAATGTTTTGCCCGACAATAGGCCAAATTCACTACCCCAATAAAAAGGGCGCACTGGTTGGTGCGCCCTGGTGGAATAGCCAATGTTAGCGGGTGCGCCGCCGCCATTCGTCTTTTAATTCCAGCACCGACAAATCTTCTTTTACATCCAAAAAGTCTTGCAACAGCCGGTTAAATTTGGCCGGCTCTTCGAGCATGGGAAAATGGCGAGATTCGGCCAGGCCGATGGGCCGGATGTTGGTCCAGCCGCCGTTCAACTCGCGGGCCGGCGAGGGATCAACCATATCATCTTTTTCCCCAAAAACCGCCAGCACCATTGAGTTGGATTGGGCAATGAGTTGCAGGCGGCTGTGCACATCAATTTGCGCCGCCGATTGAACGCTGGCATTGACCACGCCTTCGGCGGTTTTTTCGGCTTCTTTTTCTACTTCTTTGTGCGTTACCTGCCGCCAGCGCAACATTTTAGAGAACATTGAGCCGCTTGATGTATCCAGCAGCCGCCGGCTGATTGAATCCGGGGTGATGGGCAGGCTAACGGCCATCACTTTTCTAACCCGATCCGGGTAGCGGGCGGCGTATTCCAACGCAACGGTAGCCCCCAGTGCATGCCCAATCAGGGGCGCTTCGCGGATGCCCATATTTTCGGTAAAGTTATTGATCAAGGCAACGTAATCTGAAATCTGGTAACGCGCCTTGGATTTATCGGAATCGCCAAAGCCCCACAAATCCAGGGCGTAAGTGCGGTATTTATCAGAAATAGATTCCATTGTGGCCATCCAATACCGCCAGGAACCGACCCAACCGTGCAGAAACAGCACCGGTTTGCCGCGACCAAAGGCTTCGTAATGAACCAGACCACCATCAATAACTACTGCACTCATTGTAAACCTGCAAAATGCTTATAACTTGCCGTATTTTACTAAAATTCTGTTAACCCGCTCGGCCAGTTCATCGGGGGCAAAGGGCTTGAGAAAGTATTCTTCGGCCCCCAGTTCCAACCCGGTGCTCACTTCGGATTCTTGCCCTTTGGCCGACAGAAAAACCACCGGAATGGAACGGGTTTGTTCTTGTTTTTTAAGCGCCTGGCAGGCTTCGTAGCCCGTCATTTTGGGCATGCGCACATCCATTAAAATCAAATCGGGCTTGATTTCCAGAGCTTTTTTAACCGCTTCTTCGCCGTTGGGCGCGTCAACCACATTAAACCCGCTCAACTGGAGCGTGAACACAATCAACTCCCGAATATCGCGCTCGTCTTCGGCTACTAAAATTACTGGCTCGGCCATAGATTATCCTTTTTGTATCCCCACTGTTTCCAGGTAGAATTGCTCAATTTCGGCCACCAGATCATCCATAGTTAGATAGGGCCGGTTTTTATCCCAGTGATTTTTGCCCCAAATTTTTACCCGGCCATTTGGCCCAAATACGGGTTCATCGGTGATCAGCACCACGGGAATTTGCCGGGTTTGCTCGTCCCGGTACAGTTGCCAAATAAAAGATTCGTCATCCAAATCTGGCATGCTGGTGTTAAACAAAATCAGGTTGGGCAAATTGCCCTGTACCATATCCAAACCCTGCTGGCTGTTAAAAGCTACGTGAATTTCGTAGCCGGCGGGCGATAAAATTTCGCGCAGCCAGCCGGCGGTTTTGCGGTCGCGTTCAATAATCAAAATCCGGCTAACCATCGATTCGCTGTCCAGCGGTTGGGTTTGCAGGTTAGCCTGGCTACCCACCAAAATCCGTTGAACATTAGCCACCACCGTGGCGACATCGGTTGCCGGCGTGAGGCTGTCTACAATTTGCAAGCTCAATCCCCAGGGCGTAGGCGTTAACGCCGCCAGCAACACCGAATGATTAGCCACAATCGGGTTATTTTTTAACTGTTCCAGCGCCGCAAAACTGTTAACCTGGCGTAACGTTGCCCCCAATACCACCGCTTTTATAAACTGCGGCGTATTTTGGGCCAGTTCCAACGCCTCGGACGGATTATTGGCGGTAATTACTTCGTAGCCGTGCTGCTCTAATCCGGTCTGTAAAAAGTTTACCACGGCTTCGTCATCGTGAACAAGTAGCAGGTGCGGAATAATGGTGGGGTTGTTGCCTTGCTGTCCCAAATCAATTGGAATGGTAAAACTAAAGGTAGTGCCTACGTCAACCCGGCTTTTTACCCAGATTTGCCCACCCAACATTTCTACAAATGATTTGGTAATTGATAGCCCCAGCCCCGTGCCATCCACCACCTGCACCTCGTGGCGCTCCGAGCGGAAAAACCGGTCAAAAATATAGGCCACATCTTTTTCAACAATGCCGATGCCGGTATCCTTTACGTCAACCTGAACAAAGTGCCCCACCTGAGTAGCGGTAACGTTAATGTGCCTGCCTTCGGGGGTGTATTGCCAGGCATTACCAATCAGGTTAACCAATATCTGGATGAGTCTGGCTTTGTCTCCATAAATATTCGGCAAATCTGTCGGCAAATTAAGGGTCAGATTCATGTGTTTTCTAACCATTTGCCCTTCAAACGAAACCGCAACATCACGGATAATATTAACAAGATTTAACGAGGTAAACTCTAATTTTACGCGGCCCGTTTCAATTCTCGAAATTTCCAGAATGTCATTGACCAGTTCGGTGAGGCGGTTGGCGTTGGATTGGATTACTTTTACAAAACGGTGCTGGGTGTCGTTCAACTCGCCAATTTTGGCATTACCGGAGAGCAGCAAATCGGCGTAACCTTTGATTGAGGTCATCGGGGTGCGTAATTCGTGCGAAACGGTGGAGATGAATTCGTTTTTCAGGCGGTCAATTTCGGCTTCTTTGCTGATGTCGCGCAGCACGGCCACAAAACTGGGCCGGTCGTCGGTGCCCAGCGGAGCCGGCGCCAACGACAGCGACACCACTTTGGGGCCAACTTCCACCTTAAACTGAACGGCATCCTTGCCGGCGCTGATTTCGGCCAGCGCCGCCAATAAATTATCGTACAATAATTGCGCCAGTTCTAATTCTACCGGGGATTCGGAGCGGCCCAAAATTTGGCGCAGCGGTTGGTTTTCGATGGCGGCGGCGCTAATGTTTAAAATTTCGGCGGCTTTGGGGTTAACCAACATCAGGTTTTGGTCGGCGTCGAGCACCAGCACGCCATCGGTAATCCCTTCGAGAATGGCCTGGTTTTTGGCGGCTTCGGCGGCCTGTTGCCGGTAAAGCGTGCCCAGCCGTTTGGCCTGGTCGGTAATCAGCCGGTAGAGTTCGGCGTTGTTGATGGTGGTGGTAATTTGGGCGCTGGCCGCCGACACCAGTTTGAGTTGATCTTGCGTAAAATAGTTGGGGTCGGGGTGGAACAACAAAATTACGCCCAGCACGTCGTCGCCGGTGCTGAGCGGCACGGCCAAAGCCGAACGCCGGTCTTCGGCCTCGTGGTCATCGGGAACCCAATCCGATTCTTCGCGCAAGTCGTTAATCAGGCGGGGGGCGCGGTATTCCATCACTTTGCCGGCCAAACCATACCCCAATTTGTACGGCGTTTGCAACCCGCCGCGCGGCAGCGGTTTGTACCGGCCCAGCGCCGCCCGGTACACCAAATGCTCGGTTTCCCGGTCTATCAGCAAAATTGCGCCCTGCGAAATGCCAATGGCGCGATTGAGCAAATTAAGCGCCTCGTTGAGCACGCGGTCCAAATCAAAACTGGCCGAAAGCTCGCGGGCAATCTGGTACAGCGTGCCCACCCGGTCGCGCTCTTCGGTGAGGTCTTGCAGGGTTTGGGCCAGTTCTTCGGTGCGCTGGGCCACGCGCTGTTCCAACTCTTCGGTGAGCAGGTTAAGGCGCTGCACCAACTGCGCGTTTCGCACCGAAACGGAGGCCTGGTTGGCCACAAACGCCAGCGTTTGAATATCGCGGGTATCAAACTGGCGCGGGGTTAAACTGGCCACAAAAATAGCGCCGTCAATTTCATTTTGCACGTAAATGGGCACGCCCAGCATGGATTTGATGCCCAATTTGGCGGCGCTTTTTTCCAGCGGCCCGGCTTCGCTGCTGCCCAACGCCGGCAGGGTAAATGTAACCGGCTGCTGGGTGGTGGTGATTTCGTGCGACATGCGAGTCCACAAAAATTTTACGCTTTCGCGGATTTCTTTGGCGTCGGTAAAATGAACGGTGTCCAGCCCAAATTTGGCAATGAGTTCCGGCGTGGAGGCGGCGGTTTCAATAACATATTGATTAATCTGCTCGTCCAAAAACATAATCGCGCCCAGTTGGCAGTTAATCAGGTGAATGGCGTTGCCCGCCACCGAGCGCATCACCTGCCGCACTTCGAGCATGCGGCTTACTTCTACGCCCAAATTGTACAGATTTTGCATTTCGGTGGCGCGGCGGCGGGTATCTTCGAGCAGGCGGGCGCTTTCAATGGCCACCGCAGCCAGATCGGCCAGGGTTGTCACCAGCTTGAGCATATTGCGGTTGTGAATTACCGCTTCGATGGCAAAAATACCAATCACGCCCTCTTCGGTTCTGAGCGGCACGTAGGTTACATCGCTGGGAAAGGGCAGGCCAAAATTGGCCACGGTATCACGGGGAATGTCGCCCTCAATGATGAGTACGTCGCCCGATTTTATCACCGAGGCAAACGGCTCGGACGTGGTGGGGATGTCGCTCTCGTTGAACAGTTCTACCAAAAAGCCGGGAATGTTTTTGGTGCTGGCCATTTTTACCGTGTTTTGAACGGGGTCAATCAGCCAGATGGAGCCGTGTTTGTGGCCCACCAGATCAAACACCGCATCCAGCACCAAATTGAGCACTTCGTTTAGCCCCAACGCCCGGTTTAAAGATTGAGCCACATCGGTGAGCGCGGCCAATTGTTTAACCTGCTGCCGGGCTTCATCAAACAGGTGGGCGTTTTGCAGCGCCACCGCCACCTGGTTGGCAAAGGCCAAAATTACGTCAACATCCTCCGGGGTAAAAAAGTTGGGGCGGTCTTTATCCAGCGCAATCAGCCCCAACACGTTGATGCCATAAGTCAGCGGCACGCCCAGCCAACTGCGAGTATCGGCGTGGGATGGGTTGCTGAAAAAGTCTGAAAATTCCTGGGCGGTATCGTTGATGATAACCGGCTCCTGGGTTTCGATGACTTTGCGGTTGGGGGTGCTATCGGCCATCAATAAGGATTGGCCAATGATTTTTTGGCTGTCTTCGCCGCCGCGCGCGCCAATCACCACCAGTTTGTCGTCTTGCAACAACTGCACATTAACCCGGCCATAATTTACCACCCGGCCCAACTCTTTGAGGATAATGTTGAGCAGTTCGTCAAGGTCAAGCTGAGAACTGATGGCCTCGGCCACACCGCGCAAAGTATCGGCCTGGCGGCGGCGCTGTTGCTCCAACTCAAACAACTGGGCGTTTTCAATGGCGGCGGCAGCGTGGTTGGCAAAAGTTTCAAGGGTGCGCACAATGTACAGGTCGGGGCGCACATCATCAATGGGATTGGCCACCGTTAGCACCCCAATGATTTTGCCATCGGTATCCATCAGCGGAGCCAGCAGCAAATCTCCGGTTTGCCACATTTCTTTGGCGGGCGCGTGGCCAATCAGCGAGAAAAGCTCAAGGTGGCGCTGGTACTGGCCCGGCGGCTGGCTTTTTTCAATGTAAGGCACGTTGAGTTTGCCCTGCCACACGGCCATTTGGTCGGCGGGGATAAAGTAGGATTTGCTGAGGCAAAATTCGGGGCGCATAACCGCGTAAAGGTTTTCCAGCGGTTGAGCCTGCCCCGGCGTTTTTAATTGGGCCAACTGGGCAATGGGAATGCCCGCGCCCACCTGCGGGTATATTTTGGGCGGGCGGCCCCGCACCAGGCTAACCAGCACCACATCGTAGCCCACCGATTCGGCAATGGCAAAGGCAATGTCTTCCAGCACATCGACCAGCGGGCGGTTGGTTCTAAAGGCGTTGCTAATTTCTGATAACCGGGCCAGTTGGTCGGCGCGGCGGCTGGCCTGTTCGCGCTCGGTAATTTGCTGCTGGTAAGCCTGGGCGTTGCCAATGGCTACGGCGGCGTGGTTGGCCAACGCCTCCAGGTAACGCAGTTGGTTATCGTTAAAAAAGTTGGGGGTTTGGCTTTCCAGGTTGATGATGCCCACGGGTTCGCCGCCATAAAAAATGGGCACCACCACTTTAGAGCGCAGATTTTTAACGCCCACATCAACAAATTCGGCATCCTTGAGCACATCCGGCACCAGCACCGATAGCCCGGTGCGCAGCGACCGGCCCATAATTCCTTCGGAGGCCGAAACGTCGCGCCGGCCATTTTGCGAAACGGGATAGGCCACCAACCGGTTAAGGATGGCGTTGTAAAAGTACACGCTACCGGAATCGGCGCGGGTTAAATGCAGCGCCTCATCGAGCACCATGCTCAATATTTTATTCATGTCCAGAGTGCTGTTTAGCTCGTTGCTAACGCGCTGCAAACCGGCCAGTTCGTCAATCCGGCGTTGGAGTTGCTGGTTGGCCTGGCTGTACAACCGCGCGTTTTCCAGCGCCACCGCCACCTGATTGGCCACCACCTCAAGCAGGGTTACGGCCTGCGCCGAAAAGCCCTGCGGAGATTGAGCCATCAATTCCAGCGTGCCTAAAAAGCGGCCACTAACCCGGAGCGGCACCCCCATAAACGAGCCGGCGGGCGGGGTGGGCAAATTGGCTTCGGGCAGTTGCGCCGGGTCAAGGATGAGCAGCGGGCGCTGGTGCGCGGCAATCCAGCCGGTGCAGCCTTCGTTGAGGCGGTAGCGCACCGGGCTAAACAGGCTATCGGCAGCCGGTTCGGGCAATTGCAAAATCAGTTGGAGAGTAAAGGATTTTTCGTCCCACAGGCAAATTTGGGCCACATCAAACTTAAATAAATCCTTCAACGAAGGCTGATCTAAAATGGCTTTGCATGCCTGTTGAACGGCTTTCAACGAGGAATCAAACACGGCCGCATTGGGGTCCTTTTGTTGCGAAAATTCTTGGTTATGGCGATACAACCTGATTGTTTTTACCCCCACCGCGTGTTTGGGGTGTCTTTCGATGGAAGATTTTAGAATAAGTTGGGGGGCGCAGACACAATTTGGGCTGAACCCGGAGGTCAAAATTGCTCCAGAAATGGGAATTGGTCGCCGGCAAAATCGGTTGAGGCGCAGATGGAGCATAACATAAACCAGCAGCCCAATCAATAACCGCCCCGGCCACGCCACCGAGCCTAATAAAATAGCCAAACAACAAGCCAGCACCGCCAGTTCAACGTAAGGTTGACCGCCCAACGGGTTGCGTATAACTTGCCTGAAACCATACCAATACCGGTACATTTTTATGACTCACTGCCGGCTAATACCCAGCTCTGGATTCAATTGATAAGGTTCAAAACTACATACAACTCATTGCGCTCAACGCGCCAATTTACTGCGGGCACCCCGGATTGTGCCGGCGGTTTTCGGCGGCATCTTCGGTGATTTGCATAATATCGGCGTAAGGGCCATCTTCACTGGAAACAACCCCAACCACCAGCTTCATAAATTCGGATTCGCGGGTAACGCCGTCAATATCTTCGTAAGTAATCCGGCCAGATTCGCGCATTCTAAAGGGATAAAACACCTGGCTTTCGGTGTCAAAGCGTTGGGTAACGGTTTTACAGATTGCCGGCGCGGATTCGGGATTGGTGATAATGATAAAATCGTTATCAGAAGCCTGGCCAATGAAATCGTTCATGGTGCCGTAGGTTTCTACGGCTTCGCGCATAATATCAGCCAAAAAAATCAGCACTTCGTTAACGTGAATGGGGCCAACCACTTCTTTAAAGGCGGTTACGTTTCTAATGCCAAAATAGAGCAACCGCCAGGGCGAAGTTGAGTCTTTGGCTTTTTTAAGCTCTTCTTCGATGAGTTTGCCCGCCGGCAGGTTAGATACGGGATGCGTGAGCGCCTCGCGTTTGGAGCGGCGAATAGCGCCTTCTACCCGCAGTTTTAACTCCTCAATGTCAAACGGTTTGGTGATGTAATCATCGGCCCCCAACTCCAACCCGGCGATTTTATCGCTGCGCTCATCCTTTTGAGTCAGGAAAATAATGGGCACGTAACTGGTGCGGGTGTTGTTACGTAACTGGCGGCACACCTCGTAGCCGTCAATATCGGGCAGTTGGATATCCAGCACCACCACGTTGGGCAATTTGCGGCGGCAAATCTCCAGCGCATCGTTGCCCCGGTTGGCAATCAACACTTCGTACCCTTGTGAGTCGAAGTAAATGCGCAGCATTTTGGAAATATCCAGATCATCTTCTACAACGAGGATGCGGCCTTGACCCATGATAACCTCTCTTTATTTCGTTACGGATTAGCCCAGTTAAATTGGGCTTGTTTTTGATAGGCGTTTTGTTTGATCCGGTCAATGGTTTCTTCGGTAATGGCCAGTTCAAAACTGCGAAAACCGCTCACTTTAAACCCATGCCGGGTGGCCATTGCGGCCATTGTTTCTACCTGATCCAAAGTGATGTTTTTACCCAGCGAATAGTTTTGGTAATGCCCTTCTAAAGCCAGGGTAATGGTTTCGGCCATGCAGGCAAAAGCCATTCCCGGCGGAAAGCCAAAATTAAAGTTAAAGTTAACCCGGCCCGGCACCTGCACCATCCCGCCTTCAATGACCAGCACATCGTTACGGTCTTCAACCACCTGTTTTGAAACATCTCTGGGGCGGGCCACATCGCAAACTACGGCCCCGCATTTGAGGTGCTGCGGCTCAATCACCGCATCTAGGGCGTTGGTAACGGTTAGCACCAAATCGGCCTGCTGCAAGCTGTCCATTTGGGTGCTGATGTCCACGTTGGATTGACCGCGCGCCCGCACCTGGGCTTGTACCTGAGCCAGCGCAGCCAGGTTCCGGCCTACCAAAATAATACGCTGCACCTGCGGCCCCAACAATTGGGCGCAAACTTTGCCAATCGAGCCGGTAGCGCCCACCACCGCCGCCGTAGATGTAGCCGGGTTAAGGCCCATGCGCCGGCCCGCTTTAAGCGTGCCTTCAACGGCGGTTGCCACGGTGTAACTGTCGCCGGTGGTTACAGGGATGTCGAGGTGGCGGGCTATCGTTATGCCGCCATCGCCCACCACTGAGGTGAATCCACCCAGGCCCAAAATTTTTGCACCCAGTTTTTGGGCCAGTTGGCCAGTGGCGATAATTTTTTGGTACACTTTTTCCGGCGGCAAAGTAACCATTTGGTACGGCGTGAGCGGGCAGGCAATAAACCAGCCCTCAATTTCTTTACCGGTGGCCTGCGACACAATCCCGGTGATGTGAGAAATGTACACCGGCGGAAAATACTGCGACAAAAAATGGATGGCCGGTTCTGGCAAAATTTTGCCCAGAAGCGGAAACTTGCGCTGCACATCGCGTTTGGGGTTAACCGGGTGAATGATAAACGCAAAGTTGTCCATAGCTACCTTGGGCCGGGGTTAACCAACTGTTGGGTAAGGGTGGGGTGTTGGGGCGGCCTTTCGGCGCTGTCGTGGTATTTGGCCACATGCCCCTGGTTGGGGTAGCCGTGGTGGTCGCTATCTTCAAACTGTACGTTTTTGGCAATCACGGTGCGTTCCGGTTTGGCAAACATCACCACATCAGAATCGATGGTGCGGGCCGGGTAAACAATGTGCCCGGAGCCAATCCGGCAATTATGGCCCACGCAACCGCCAATTACCGGCAGGCCCACATTGTGCAGTTTTCCTTTGTGCAAAACCTTGATGGGTTTGGCCAGCAGGTTAACATCGGTAAAAGTGTTGCCCGCGCCAATAAAGGTGTCGCGCCCAATAACACAGGCTTGCAGGCAGGTATTTTGGGCCACCATCGAGTTTTCCATCAGCGTGGTCATAAACAAGGCGGTTCTAAACGGCAGGTAACTCCCATCACCAATTATGCTGAGCATTAATTGTGCGCCCTGCATAATGTTAACGTTGTTGCCAATCAGACTGGCGTTGATGACCACGCCCGGCCCAATGGTTACGTTGTCGCCAATAATGGTAGGGCCTTGAATAATCGCGGCGGGATCAATTTGGGTATTTTTGCCCACTTCAACCAGCGCCGAGGAGGATAAAAACTGTTTGCGCTCCAGCAACGAGCGCCACAAAACCCCGAGCATCACCGAAAACTTATCAAGCGAAGCTTCGATACGTGCGCCGTGGGCAAACATGCCAAACGGCACGTTAGCCATAAAAATATGCACCCAGTTTTCTATGGACAAAAACGCCCGGAGCGGCACCATATAGCCCAGTTCACCCCGGTCATTGGCCATGTACGTGGGCACGCGGTAGTAGCCAATTTCGCGCGGCATGGTATCCACCACAACTGGCACCGGCGATTCCTTGCCAATGGTTGAGCCATCGGGAAAGTAGAATAAATCGGCCACATAGACATTGTTTTGCAGCCGGATGCCGTCCTGCAAAGCCAGCGCATGGGTTACAATCGCTTCGTCTTTAGGGGAAAAGGCAACCTGAGCCGGCCTGTTTTGTTTTTTAGCTTCAGTGAGAAAGGCGTTAAAGAGGAATTCGTCAAAATACAGATTATCGCGGTAAACAACCACCTCGCCAGCCAAAATTTCCGGGGGAAAGGTTAAAATACTGTCAAAAGAGCTGCACTCCACTTCTTCTCGGCAGTGGCGGCTAAGCACATCGCGTTGATAAAGCCAGAGCGGTTTGTTCATTATGCGCAAATCGCGCGCTGGCTCATGGAACGGCGGGATTGGTGTATTATCGCGAATAATGATTTTCTTCATCTGTTAGAGTTCAGCCAGCATTAAAGGTTTAGTGTAAATCTGCTTTAGTTCAAAGCAGGAAACTGAAAATCTAAAAACTCGGCCAAGTACTCATTAAAAGCCTGGGGTTCATCGAGCATTGGAAAATGACCGGACCCCGACATAATTTTCACTCTGGAAACCGGCGCGCTGCCGGCGATAATATTAGCCTGAGAAGGCTGCACCACGTTATCCCTAACGCCGTAAATTCCCATAAGCGGCGTAGTCATCCCCGGCAACTGCGCCCGGAGATCGGTTTTATGCAAAGAATTAATACTGAGAAAAAACGCCTCAAGCGTTGTTCGAGAAAGGTCACGGGTAATCATTTTGTACCAGTGGGGCCAATCTTTGACCACATACGGGGAAAAAAACTTTATACCCAGTTGTAAAGCGCTGGGCATTTGCCACACAATCGAGGCAATCCAGGGTTTGCCTGCCAAACGGAGAAAAAGATTAAGCGAACTGCCTACAATTGGGGAACCAACTACAATAGCCCGTTGCACTCGTTCTGGCCTGGCTAACGCCAACGCAACGGCTACCGTACCCCCCATTGAGTGGCCCACGACCGGAGCCTCTTCAATCCCCAGCCGATCCATAAATTGATCGACTAAATTCACAAAGTCGTTAACCTGATAACTATTCCGGCGCTTGCCTGATTCTCCAAACCCCCAAAAATCAAGCGCATAACAGCGATATCGCCGCTTGAGAGACTCCATTGTTTCCAACCAATATCCCCACGAACCCAACCAACCATGCAATAAAATAACGGGGCGTCCTCGGCCGTAAGCTTCGTAATGCACTATTCCCTGGTCAGTAACAATAGAACTCACAGTCTAACCTCAACACTACACAAACACCCAAAAGCGGCGCAAACAACCCGTCCACCCGGGTATTTATCCACTGAACTTCACTCCACCCGACCACACGTAAAGTTCTGGAAACTCTCACTTGTTAAAGAATCGGGCAAGCTGTTACTCGTCAGCCTGCATTTTTTCCAAAATAGAATACAAAAGCTCAAGCAATACGTTTTTAACGGTTTCTTTGTCTCTGGCTACGCACCCCAAAACTTTTACGTCCTTCTCAATTTTTAAAGCAATTCTTACGTCATCCGGCGACCAGGCATCGGGTAAATCCTGTTTATTGGCCGCCACCACAAACGGCGTATTGGCATAAGCTTTAAAAACTTCCAGAATGTGCTTGGCTTCTCTAAAAGTTTCGGGGCGAACGCTATCTACCAGCACCACAAACCCCAGCATACCTTCTGAGAGAATTTCCCACATAAAATCAAAACGGCGTTGCCCCGGAGTGCCAAACAAGTACAACACCAAATCATCGTCTACCGTAATGCGGCCAAAGTCCATTGCCACGGTAGTATCTTCTTTTACACGCTCTGCATCACTGGATATTTTGCGCTCAGTTGATACTACATCAATTTCACTGACACTTTGAATGAACTCGGTTTTTCCAGCACTAAAAGGTCCGGTGATGACCATTTTTACGGTTTGCATGGACAGAATTACCTCGGATAAAAACTTGAGATGCTAATAATGAAATTTACCAGCTCACAGGTCGAATAAAGTCAGGCTAATGACCCAGAACCGTAAAAAAATTAAATGCGCTTGATACGATCAATCAATTTTGTAACAACACTTCGTTTTTCTGCGGGTGTTTGATTGGCAATCCGGCGACCGGCGCGGGTAACGGGCGCTTTGGGCTTGCGGGCTTCTACCCCTTCGGGGTTTATAATTTCTACAATACCGGCTTGCATCATCCCGTAAACAATTCTGCGAATTTGAAATTCGTCCATATTATTATTTTGAGCAATTTGTTTAACTGAATTACGGGGATGAATATGCGAGATGACACGCCAATCATCTTGCGTTAGTTTTACATCCCGTAACGGCTTATCGGTAATTTTCAAAGCGATGGTAGCTAAATCCGGCAGTTCATCCTGAAGCCGATCCGCTTCTTGAATGCGACGACTACCTTCCAGAATAACGTTATCCAGATTTAATGGGACGGTAATTCTATCTTTGGTGGGCAACAAATTTTGCTCAAAAAGAAACGAGCCGTCATCCCAGGTAAAAAGATTATAGACAATATCCAGCATATAATCTTTTACGCCCTGGATAATATCATCGCGGGAAACCATTTTGGTATCCATTAGATATTTTCCAATGGCCCGATCAGACGAATCGCCTTTTTGAACAGCAGACTGAACCTGTTCTTGCGAGAGCTTGCCAGCCTTGAACAACATAGCCGCAAGGTGGCCCTCTTCGATGTTGGTGGAGGCGTGAATTAAACGCCCCTCTTTGAAAAAGAGGAAGGCATCTTCACGTTGCCCACCCAAGGTTAACTTACCAGTTTTTCGAGCTAAATTAACCAAATTTAACAGTTGGGTAGTGTTAAAGTCCCGTAGGTTTCCTTTTAACGCCATTACTGTTTACCGTTTTTACCCTAGTGGTAAGATTAGAATTGAGAGGGATGGCCTATTATACCTTTTCACCGGTATTAAGTCAACCTAAATCCCATGTCCCTTAACATGCTTTAAGCGTCCGGTTCTCGTCAGGCGACCATCTGCTTTAATATAACATGCGCAAGTTTAAAATCCAATAGAGAGAAAGTCCCACAACATAATGTAAAGATATCGAGGTGTAACCAGTTGCCACACCGTGCTTTTCAACTTGGCAAACCTTTAATTTCTGCTATTATACAGCCACTTATCTACCATTATTTACGGTTATTGTCCTAAGTAAAGTTTTGGGCCTGAAACCGCACCATTTTTTTACTGTATGAGTTATTTGCTCGATATTTCAGAGTCAAACCATCGTATTCAGTGGGTTGACACCCCCGACGAATTGGCCAAGTTAATTGCAGTTTTGAGCGACCAGCCGCTTGTGGCGGTTGACACCGAAAGCGACAGCCTTTTTAGTTACTTTGAAAAGGTGTGCCTGATTCAGTTTTCCATTCCAGGCGTTGATTTTTTGGTAGACCCACTGGCGGTTAACGTTGCCGAACTCAGTCCGTTTTTTGCCAACCCCCACATCCAAAAAGTGTTTCATGCCGCCGAATATGATTTTTTAAGTCTGAAACGCGATTATGGGTTTGTATTTGCTAATCTGTTTGACACCATGCTGGCCGCCAGAATTTTGGGTTGGTCCGGCTACGGTCTGGGGCCGCTTCTGGAAGAACATTTCAACGTATCGCTGGATAAGCGCTTTCAACGATACAACTGGGGGCTACGCCCGCTCAGCAAAAAGGCGCTGGACTACGCTCACCTGGATACCCATTATTTATTGTCCCTGCGCGAAATCCAGCTTAACGAATTACGCCAATCAAACCGGCTACAAGAGGCAACCGAAGGGTTTGAGCGGCTTACCCACGTAGAACCCACTTTGCGAGTTTTTGACCCCGATGACTTTTGGCGCATTAAATATGCCAAAGATTTAAAACCCCAACAACAAGCTGTGTTGAAAGAGCTGTTTATTTTACGAGACAATATCGCTCGCCGGCTTGACCGTCCGCCTTTTAAGGTTATGACCAATAAAGTGTTGATCGAACTGGCCCGGATACAGCCCGTAACCACCGAAGCCCTGCGAGCGGTTAAAGGGCTGGGCGAAAAACTCCTTCAGCATAATACCGATGAGGTTCTGGTGGCTATCCAAACCGGGTTAGCGGCCTCGCCGCCAATCCCCACCAACAATCACCCTCGCCCCGACACCACCACCATGGCCCGCTACGAAGTTTTGCGGCAATGGCGCAATGAACTGGCCACCAAGCGCGGAGTTGAGCCGGACGTGATTATTAGTAATCACGTTCTTATGGAAATAGCCCGTCACAACCCCCCAACATTAAATCACCTCACCCAACTGGGCGATTGGCAGCGCCAAACTTACGGCAAAGAGCTGCTTAACGTGTTAAAGTCCCGGTAAATTCAACAATTCCAGCAATTCACCCAATTTTTCAATACTGACCACCCCCGCCGGTGGAGTGCCGTTGTTTTTGCCATTTATAAAAATGGGCGTTAATTTAGCCGCTAATGCGCCGTTAATATCGGCATCGGGATTATCCCCAATATACAAAACTTGTTGCGGCGCTGGATTGCCGGCCAATTTCAACGCATAATCAAAAATTTGCGGATCGGGTTTGTGACAGCCGGCTTCTTCTGAAACCAGCGTAAAATCAACATAATCGGCCAGTTTGTACTTGTTTATTTTCTGGCGCTGAAAATACGTAAAGCCGTTGGTAAGAATACCGGTGGTATACTTTGAGCGCAAAATCTTTAGCACCGGATATGTATCGGCAAAAGGAACAGCTTCGACCAGCACCAGTTCTTCCCACCGGCGAAGCATTGGCTCGGCCAACGCGATATTCTGTTCTAAAGCCCGCAGCGTATTAACATAACCGTATCGGGCCGCCGTTGCGCCATCCAGCACTCCGTCAACCATCATATACCACATATCAACGCTTTTGCCCCAGTAGCACTCAAAAAAATCCTCATACGTAACCGGAGCCAGTTGATCGGCAAAACCATCAAATAATTCCCGGCAAATGCGGTTAATCTGCCAGGTATGTTCAATCAACGTTCCATCCATATCAAAAATGATGGTGGTAACATTGTTGAAATTTGGAAGAGAAGCCAAAAGTTTGCTCCTTACCTAACCATAAAAAAGCAGTGTTACCCAACGGGAACACTGCTCAAAAATAACGAGTTATAAAAATATTTTATACGCGCACGGGATGGCCGAGCGCCTGCCGTAAGGTCTCAACATCGGTCAGGCCATCGGTTTTGTGAGACAGGTTGGCAATATAAACGCTCATAAACGGCACTTTTTCTTGCGCGTTGTCTTCTGCGCCCCGACGCACATACCCCGCTTCACGGTCGTGAATGGGATAAAAGTAAATCATGGCCTGGTTTAGCCGTTCCTGAATTTGGTTACCAAGCACTTGCGCTTTGCCGGGAACGGTAATAATGACAAACTGATTTTCACTGGGGTGCCCCGCAAAGTCATCAATGCTACCCAACTCATCAATAGCGCTGGTCAGCGTGAGCGCAATCGCCCGTAGCACATCATCCCTGGCTACAAAGCCGTAAATTTCGTTGAATTTATCCAACCCAACAATATTGATCCCCAGCACGGCCCAAACTTCCCGTTCCAGCATCAAGCTCAAACGGTCAACGGTGAGCTTTTCGCCGGGCAGTCCGGTAACGGGGTTGTTTTGGCTGCCGGCCCGTCGCAGAGCATTCCGCACCCGCAGGCGCAACTCCTGCACATCAAACGGTTTGGTGATGTAATCAATAGCACCCAACTTTAAACCGGCAATCCGATCATCCCGGTCACGCCGTTCGGTTACAAAAATCACCGGCAACCGGCTGGTTTTTACCTCGGCCTGTAACGCTTGCCCTACTTCAAAGCCATCAATGTCCGGCAATCTGACATCAAGCAAAATTAAATCCAGGGTTTCGGTCTGGCATTTTTCTAATGCTTCATGTCCGCTTGCCGCGGTTACTACTCTGTATCCTTGTGCTTCAAAGTAGACCCGGAGCATCTCGGAGGTATCCAGGTCATCTTCAACAATCAACAAGGTATGTTTCATATCGAGCCTGTCCCTGCGGGGCAGCTAACAAGAGTTTTTGAGTTAAAGCCTGGTAAATAGTTACTTAATTGAGAGGTTCTTTGTAAATGTGGAACACGCAATTTTCGTCACCATTGGCGTGGCATGTTATTTCTTCCACTTTAAAGTCTTTACCACCGCTTACCCAACGCAACCCTTCTTGCAAAATACCCACCGCCCCGTAGCAAATATTACGGTCACTGGTTCGCCCCCAACAAACCGGGCAGCGATAAATGGTGTAAACAAAATGATCGTCAGCTTCGACGACATCAGTTTCTTGATCTGTGAATTTAGAAAAAGTTTCGGCCATTGCTTTGAGGCCGACTTTTAGCTTTGTTTGCAACGGAATGACCTTGAAAGCCAATTCGCTGGCACCAATCACCGATCCAAACTCACTTAACCCCTGGGCAAAAGAGGCCCGGCCTGCCCGTAAGGCCAACCCACGGCCACCACGAGGACCATACATTTCTTCAATTGCCTGGCCAATCGCGCCAAAATCAGCAAAGTCAAATTCGCGAGCGAGGTTGTTGGGAGGATAATTGCCAATCAATTCTGGAACCTTGGCTAGGTTGAGTACGGCTTTGATGCCGTTGGTCCCCATAACCTCTTCCATAGCCATTAAGTAAATGCGACCCATTTTGTTAGGATAATAATATCCACTCTTGTCGCTCACTTGTGTACCTCCAGGGTATAATTTGCGGAGAAAACTCGCATTTAAGCTGGTAAGATAGTTTTCCAAACAAAAAAATTGCGATTTAGGCAATTAAATTTGTCTGGCGAGTTTTATTATTGTATGTAAAGTTGTTTAAGTATACTCTATCCGGCCATAAACTGTCAACTGATATTAACAGTTTAACATGAACGGGCAAAACCAAAAACAACGGCGCAATCCCTGGCCAGGATTTGCGCCGTTGTCATTCATCAAGCAAATAGCGCGTCAAACGAGGCGCGATCGAGCGTTTCTTCTTGCAGCAGCCGCTCCGCAATTTCTTCGAGTTTGGCCCTGTTTTCCTGAATGATTTTGGTGGCTTTGTTGTAGGCGTTTTCAATAATCCGCCGCACTTCGCGGTCAATTTGCCGGGCGATTTCTTCGCTGTAGTTGCGTTGTTCGCCAATTTCTTTGCCCAAAAAGACCATTTCGTCTTTTTCGCCAAACATTAACGGCCCCAATTTTTCGCTCATGCCATACCGGGTAACCATCGCCCGGGCCATTTTGGTGGCTCGATCCAGATCGTTACTGGCACCGGTAGTGGCCTCTTCAAATACAATTTCTTCGGCGGCACGCCCGCCCATTAAAGCGGCCAGGTCGGCTTCAAATTTACTTTGATTGGTAAGGTAGCGGTCATCGCTGGGGAGCGACAGGGTGTAACCGCCAGCCATACCCCGCGCGGTGATGCTGACTTTATGAACCGGGTCGCATTCGGGCATCAATTTCATTACTAACGCATGGCCGGCTTCGTGAAAGGCGATAATTTGGCGCTCTTTTTGGGGGATAACGCGGCTTTTGCGTTCCGGGCCGGCAATCACTTTTTCAATGGCTTCCTGAAAATCACGTTGAAAGATTTGCCGCTGGTTGCGCCGCGCCGCTAGAATGGCCGCTTCGTTGACCATGTTTTCAATGTCTGCGCCCACAAAACCGGGGGTTTGCTTGGCAATCACCGGCAAATCCACATCCGGGGCCAGGGGTTTGCCGCGCACGTGGATGTGCAAAATCTGCTCGCGTCCTTTCCGGTCGGGGCGATCCAGCACCACCCGCCGGTCAAACCGGCCAGGGCGAAGCAACGCCGGGTCCAAAATATCGGGGCGGTTGGTAGCGGCCACAATAATCACATTGGTATCGGTATCAAAGCCGTCCATCTCCACCAGAATTTGGTTGAGGGTTTGCTCGCGCTCATCGTGGCTGCCGCCCAAACCGGCCCCGCGATGCCGCCCCACGGCGTCAATTTCATCCATAAAAATGATGCACGGACTGTTACGTTTGGCCTGGTCAAACAGATCGCGCACGCGGCTGGCACCCACGCCCACAAACATCTCCACAAATTCCGAGCCGGAAATGCTAAAAAACGGCACGCCCGCCTCGCCGGCAATGGCTTTGGCGGTGAGCGTTTTGCCGCAACCGGGCGGGCCAACCATCAACACGCCTTTGGGAATGCGCGCGCCCAGCGAGATAAATTTTTCGGGTTCACGCAAAAATTCCACAATTTCGGCCAGTTCGCGTTTGGCTTCATCCGCGCCGGCTACGTCATCAAAAGTGATGGTGGGTTTATCGCCGGAGAACATTCGCGCCCGGCTTTTGCCAAAGCTGAGCGCCTGATTGCCCGCGCCCTGCGCCTGCCGCAGGATAAAGAAAAAGAAGCCGCCAATCAAAACCAGCGGCAACAGCGTTCCTAAAACGGTTAGCCAGCCATCCCAGGCGCTTTTGGGCGCAACGGTTACTTTTATTTCACGCAGTTGTTCTTCGGGAACGCCCATCAACTTTAAAGTTTCAACAACTCCAATTGAGGTTTCTTTATTGGAAGAAAGTTTTTTGCCCTCTTTGGGGGTAATGGTGAGTTCGTTCTGGTCAACCCGAATCGCCTCGACTTTGCCTTCTTTGGCCATTTGGGCCACGGTTGAAATATTAACCACGTCCGGCGAGTCGGTTCGGAGCATAAAAATGCCGTATAAAACGGCCAGCACAATAAAAATTAGTACCGCATATAATGCGCGAGACCATTTCATAAATGCGTTTGTTCCTTTTTCTCAATAAACTGATTTACAACACCAAAACTATACCATGCGGGGTGGGGATAGTCAAAGTAATAAAAAATGCCCCGCCCCAAACGGGTGATAAAAAAGCCGCTGGCTCATCCGTCCAGCGGCTTTTGTTATTCCGGTGGAAACATTGGTTTGGGATGGCTGGGCGGTACCGGAGCGGAGGTTGCCGCCGGCGCTGCTCCCGCTGTCATAGCCGGGTTTTTACGCCGCGAGGCCACAACCTGTCGGCTGCCGCCGCCCCCAAAGAGCATGCCCAAACAACCGGGGTTGGATTCAACCGTTTTAATTTCCGGCACCTCGATGGAGTTGGCCAGGTTGATGGCCTGCAACGCCAACTGGCTGCTGGCGGTAATTTTGGCGTCAAGTTCCTGGCGCAACGCCTCGCGCCGCCAATCTTCGTCCTGCCGGGTTTGGGCCACTTCGCGTTCTACTTCCAAAATGCGATCCCGCAGCCGGTTGTTTTCTTCTTTTAAATTAAAGTTATCCTGCAACAAAACGCCCAACAATTCGCGGTTGGCCGCCTGGCTGTTGAGCACACTTTTTTGGCTGTCCGAAAGCGTGGCCAGGGTGTTGGTTAAAAACGCCAGCGCCGGCGATTCGGCGCCGTTGGGGGCCATCAGCGCGGCGGCGTTTTCATCTTCCTGGTTTGAGGGCGAAAACGGAAACCCGGCCTCAATATCCGGCAGCAAAGTTTCGTCGGCGTCCGCCGCCGGGTTGTTTTCAGCCAGTTTGTCTCGTACCTGTTCGTAAGTCATGCCGTCGTTCATTAACTCCTTAATTAAATGCAATACGGCTAAATCGCTGTTGTTGTACCGGCGGTGGCTCCGCCCGATATTGGTGACAGCCTCTCTTGAGAAAAATTCCTTAAATTCATCCGACCACCGCCGTAATGTGGCCGGAGAAACATCCAGTTCTTTGGCCACCACCTGGGGTGACCGCAGCACCGATGGCTCACTCATTATCAAATCCCGTCCTCAATTTATTCTTCATCTATTATTCTGTAGCTGGTATCCACGGTGTCGCTGTCGTCGTCGTCAGCCGGGCCAGGGCCGTATTCAAGCTGTTTGCGGTAAAAATCCACCAGATCCGGGGGGCATAATTTTACAAACAACGCCAGCCCCAACAAAACCACGCTCAAATCATCTAGCTGGCCAATTCCCAAAAACCAGTCGGGCACAAAATCAATCGGCGAAACAATATAAAGGAACGACAGCGGAATCACTGATTTTACAAACATCGAAACCCGGCTGTCTTTCAGTAACAACCACACCAGTTGCAATTGATGAATTAAACCGGACAACATCGAAAGTTGTTTTTCGGGATTGGCCTGGAGTGCCTTTTTTTCATTCATTATCGGCTCCTTTTGCTTGCCCGTAACACGGCTTTTATTTTACAGGTGAGATTATAAACGCGAGTTTGGATTCAGGCAATTGATTTTACAGCCTGATTTCCCGCTCTCTGTGATTGTACAATTCGCCCCCGTTCTGTCAACATCCGGCGTTGTTACGGATTATATGCGCGTTTTTTCGGCAGCCCGCCATGTTGATTCCTGCCGGGGTTGGGTTACAATATCGAAACAACCGTGACTGGAAAAATTCGCAAAAGCGGGCCGTTTTTTATGAGAAAACCTGTTTTGATTTCGTTGATTGTGGTTTTGGCGGTGCTGGCGTACCTGGTTTTTACCCTGATTTTTGCCCGGATACTTGAATACACCGCCGCGCGGCGAGTGCCCGCCACGCCCACCCCGGCGCCCACATTTACCGTAACGGCCACCGCCACCCCGTTAATGGCGGCCATGCTGGTAACGGCCACGCCGCCGCCCGCTACCAATGCCCAACCCGCCGCTACGCCAACGGCGGCGGCCAGCGCCACACCCAGCCCAACGCCCCCGCCGCAGGTTTCTGCCGCCCGCGCCGTGAACGTCCGTAGCGGGCCGGGCACGGTTTACCCGGTGATTGGCCAGCTTGCGCCCAACCAGCCGTTGCCGGTGGTGGGCCAAAACCAGGGCGGGTCGTGGTGGCAGGTAACGCTGGCAAATGGCTCAGCGGGTTGGGTGGCCGCCTCGGTGGTGGCTGCCAACGGCTCGTGGGCCATGCCGGTAGTGGCCGCGCCGCCGCCACCGCCCACCGCCACGCCCACACCAACACCCGCGCCCACCACCACGCCGCTGCCCAAATTTCAATACGAACCCACCGGCTGGTTTGCCGATACAAACTACGGGCTAACCCGCTTTTTGGGCAGCATCACCGACGCCGGCGGCAATCCGGTTAACGGCGTCAGCATCGAAGCCCAGTGCGGCAGTTACCGCGTTATTTCCAACCCGTCCGGGCCGGTGGGTTGGCCGCCGTTTTACAACAGCGCCGGCGATCCGCCCGGTTTTTACGATATTACGCTGGCCACTCACCCCATTCCGTGCATCTGGTTTCTCACCGTGGTCGAAAGCCCCGATGGTAAAAGCGTCACCGCCCGGCTATCGGACGCCATCCGGGTTGAAACCACCGTTGACGCCTCGATTGTAACCGCCAACTGGCGCAAAAACTGGTAACAATGCCCGAAGAAATCAACCACCTGCGGGCCGCGCTGGCCGAAATCCAGAACCGGCTCATTGAAAAAGAGGCCGAACTGGCCGACCGGCTGGCGGAAATCAACGCCTTTGAGCTTGAACTCGAAGCCAAAGTGGGCCATTTAATGGACACGCTGGAGGCGCTGGAGGCGGACATTCAAAAATATATCGAGCGCATTCAGATTGTGCGCAATAAACAAGTGTTTGGCAACGCCCACATTCCGGTAGAAAACCAGTACCGGCGTCAATGGCAATCGCCGCCGCCGGCGGCAGCCACGCCGCCCCCGCAACCTGTCAGCCCCGCCGCCGAAACGGAGATAAAAAACCTGTACCGCCACCTGGCCCGCCAGTTTCACCCCGATTTGGCCGCTGACGAAGGCGACCGCCAGCGGCGCACCCAAAAAATGCAGCTTATCAACGATGCCTACGCCGCCCGCAGCCTGGCCGAGTTGGTGGCCCTGGCCCACGCAGCGGACACCACCATTGCCGCCGGGCCGGCGCGTTCCGGCCAAACCGAGGCGCAATTGATTGCCGCGCTGCAAGCCGAGTTAACCCGCTGCCAAAACCGGCTGCGCGAAATTGAAAAAGAGTTGCGCAGCCTGCCCCACCGCCCCAGCGTGGCCATCAGCCTGGAGGTAAAATCTGCCCGGCGGCAGGGGCGCGATTTGCTGGCCGAAATGGCGGCGGAAATTGAGCGCAAAATTGCCCGCAAAACCGTTGAACGAGACCTGCTCAAAATCCAGTTTGATCAGCTTGGGCCGGAACTTGGTTTTATTAACCTTGACCGTTGAACCAAATTATGAAAACGCTGCGCCACTCTTTAATTGACTACGAACTTGCGCTGTTGCACGCCATTGCCGCCAGCCGGGCCATCCCCCGGCCCGCTTCAAATAAAATGGAGGCGATTGGCCAATTGGTTGAGGCGCTGCTTTCGCCGGCAAACACGGCCATTGTGCTGGACGACCTGGCTCCGGCAGAGTTGGCGGCCCTGCAATTTTTGCTGGCGCAGGGCGGACAGGTTGAATCGGCCCGGTTTGCCCGCCAGTTTGGCGCAATCCGGCCCATTGGCGCGGCCCGGCTGGAGCGGGAACGCCCGTGGCAAACCCCGGCCAATCCCGCCGAAGGATTGTGGTACCGGGGCCTCATTTTTAACGCCTTTGAAGTCACCGGCCAGGGTAGCCAGCAAATCACCTACCTTCCCACCGATATGCTGCCGCTGCTGGCGCAGGCCATGCCCCAACCGGCCCCGCTGCCCGCGTTTCAGCTTAACCCCGTGCCCCCGCCCGCCGTTGAATCCGCTCAGCCCCACCGCCTGCGCGAAAACATGTTCAGCCTGCTGGTGTACCTGCAACTCCACCCCGTGCGGGTTTTGCCCAATCTGGCCGCCAAAGACAAACAGCAATTGCTAACCTGCCTGTTGCCGCCGGAATTGCCCGACCATCCCCCCGAAGCCGAACTGGATTTTTTGCGTCACCTGGGGCAGCGCGCCCGGTTGTTTGCCGTGGCGCATGGGCGGTTGCGGCCCAACCGCGATGCCGTAAAAAGCTGGTTGCAAGCCGAGGCCGGGCCGCAACTATTGGCGCTGCAAAACACCTGGCGGGCCGATCCCACCTGGAACGATTTGTGGCACGTGCCGGGCTTAACGCCGCAGCCCACCGGCTGGGAAAACAGCCCGCTGCTGGCTCGCTCTAAAATTTTGGGCTATCTGGAGCAACTGGCGGCTGCGCCTGCCGCATGGTATTCAATTGATGACTTTGTGGCTGCCATCAAACGCGCCGACCCCGATTTTCAGCGGCCCACCGGCGATTACAATAGCTGGTACATTCAGGATGCGCAGGGTAAATCGCTGCTGGGGTTTGAGCATTGGGAACAGGTTGAAGGCGGGCTAATCCGCCACCTGCTCACCAGCTTGCTGCCGCTGCTGGCCGTGGTTGAGTTGGGCGCTGCCGCCACCGCCGCGCCCGTCAGCTTTCGGCTTACCGCCGCCGGGCAAGCCTTTTTAACCGAACAGCCGTTCCCCCAACTTCCTGACCTCCGGCCCGTGTACCTGCGCCTCGATGACAAGTTTCGGGTGCGTGTGCCGGCCCAGGCCAGCCTGTACGATCGCTTTCAACTGGCCCGTATTGCCACTTTGGAGCAGCGCGAAAATGGCCGGGCCGTGTATCAAATTACCCGCGACAGCATTGGCCGGGCGCTGAAAAACGGCGTCACCCCGGACCAGATTACGGCCTTTCTCACCCGCGCCACCAACAATCAAACGCCGCTCAAAGTGGTTGAAACGTTACGCGCCTGGGGAACCCGGTTTGGTACGGTTAAACTGGAGCAGGCCACGCTGCTGCGCTTTAGCGATAGCCGCCAGGTTAACGAGCTGTGCCAGCACCCGGCGTTGCGCCCGCTGCTGGGCGAAGTTTTGGGGCCAACCACCATTCTGGTGCCGGCGGCCAACGCGCCCAAAGTCCGCCAAATCCTCATTGAGTTGGGTTATTTAGAGTGATGCCGCCAGCCGGTGCCTGTATTTAGTAACAGGCGTGGCTTTACCCCCTACATTTAGAAGATATAAAATTATGTCAACTTTACATCATGGTCAGGCTATGGTATACTGGTACATTACATAAATAAGTTGATTTACCCGCGCCCGGCCTCCACCCTGCCGGCAAAATCGGGGAATGGGCCGGTAATTATCAACCAAAGGGTTTTTATATGACAGAATTGACTGCCGCCCTCCAGGCCAATTCTGCGGTAACCCGCTGGAAAGCCATTGCAAAGTACAACCAAAGCCAGAGTCCGCCGGTTGATGCGGCTGGCCTGGCTTTGTTCACCCAGGCTCTGGCCGATGCCCATCCGTTCGTGCGATGGCAGGCCGGGCAGGCGCTGGTTAGCGCCGCCGACGGGCGGCAAAAACTTGTGGCCGTATTGCAAACCACCGCCGCAACTTTAACGCGCTCGGCGGCAGCTGATGCGTTACGCGCCACCAACCTGCCGCCGGCCCACGCCCTGTTAATTGAAGCCCTGTCCGCCTCCAACGACACCTTACGGCAAAGCGCCGCCGAAGCGTTAGCCGGCCAAAAAAACCTGGCCGCCGTTCCCCACCTGATCACCGCCACCAAAGACAGCAATCCCTGGGTTAGACGCGCCGCCGCCTACGCGCTGGGGCATTTGGGCAGCCATGATGCCGTTCCCACGCTGATTGCCGCGTTGCGCGACAACGTTTTTTTGGTGCGGCGCAGCGCCGCCTACGCTTTGGGCGCGTTGCGGGCCATTGAAGCCGTTCCGCAGCTAAAACTGGCCCTCACCGACCGCGACGCGCTAACCCGGCGCAACGCCGCCTGGGCCTTGGGGCGCGTTGGCCGGCGCGAGGCCGTGCCGGAGCTTACCCAATTACTCAACGACCCGGCCCTGAACGGCGCGGTTGCCACCACCGCCGGCTGGGCCATCGAAACCATCACCAAGCCGCGCTGGTTACAGGCCATATTGGGCGTAAAAGGGCGGTTTCGGTAACTGAAATTGAAATGTCAACCGATAATTTTATTGACCAGCTTGCCAACAAAATATCGCAACTGGGCCTGGCCTCGCCGGCCATTGCGCTGTTAGAAGCCCACAAACCGCTGGGGTTTATTGGCAGCCAATTAATGCTGATGGCGCAACCCACGCTGCAAATTTTTTTGCCGCCGCAAACGGTGCAAAACACCACCGCGCTATTAGCCAACAGCGATCAACTGGAGCAATTAATTGTGCGGCTGGAACAAAAAACCGGGCAGCCTGCCAGCCTTAAGGAGCCGGGCCAATGAGCGTTATCATTGCGGCCATAGTTGTGCTGGCTTTTGTGGGCCTGTTCCTGGTGTTTTTTTCCAGGGTCAGAGCCGGCCATCTGCCCAAATTCAGAAAAATCCAGGCCTTTGAAGCCCTGCCGGATTTAGCCAGCCACGCCATTGAAACAGGCCGCCCGCTGCACCTGTCGCTGGGGGTGGGCGGCATGGCCACCGCCTCTGCCGCCGATAGTTTGGCGGGGTTAACTATTTTGGATTACCTGGCCCGGCAAGCAGCCCTAACCGGAACGCCGCCCACCGTTACCACCGCCGATCCCACCGTGATGATTTTTGCCCAAAATCGGTTGCGGGCCGCCACCGGCACCGACATCCCCGCCGCCCGGCAGGCTTACCAGAACGTGCGCTGGTTAGCTTCGCAACCCACGGCCTACGCCGCCGGCGTAATGGGGCTGTTGGGCACCGACAAAGTGCAGGCCAACGTGCTGGTGGGCAAATTTGGCGATGAATACCTGCTGATTGGCGAGGCGGCGGCGCAGCAGGGTCTTACCCAGGTTGGCGGCGTGAGCGATCCCGGCACGTTACCATTTGTGTATCTGACCACCCAGGAAAAATTGCTGGGCGAAGAAATTTACGCGGCGGGCGCGTATCTGCAAAAAAACCCGGCGCATATCAGCAGCCTGTTAGCCCAGGATACCATGCGCTGGCTCATTTTTCTGGTAATTCTGGGCGGGGTAACATTGGCCTCGCTGGGGTGGTGGGCGTAATGCTGGCCAGGGCAAGCCGGGTGCTGGCCACGGTGGTGGCCATTGTGGTGGGCCTGTTTGTGCTGCTGGATATATTTTTAAGCCAGCTACCGGGCGATGCCTTTGGTTTTGGGCCGGCCATCAGCGCCATTGCCTACCTGCTGGTAAGCTGGGCCGCCATTGTAATGGCCTTTGCCCTGTTTTTTGGTTTTTATAACGTGGTGTCGGTTCACCTCCGGCGCATCCAAACCCAACAACCGGGCGCAATTTACAGCGGCGCGCTGCTGACCGCGCTACTGATTACCGTAACGGTGGGGCTGTTGAGCGGCCCCAACTCAGCCGGCAGCCGCTATATTTTTAATTACGTTTTACAACCGCTCGAAGCCACATTTTTGGCGCTGCTGGCGCTGTTTATGGCTTCGGCGGCGTTCAGAGCTTTAAGAATACGCGATTTTAACACCTTTTTCTTTGTGATGTTTGCCGTAATGGTTCTGCTGGGGCAGGTTCCGCTGGGAATTTACCTCTGGTCGGGCTTTCCGGTAATCAAAGATTGGCTATTAAATGTACCAACCCTGGCCGGTATTCGAGGCATTTTGCTTGGTGTGGCGCTGGGGACAATAGCAACCGGGCTGCGCGTGCTGTTTGGCGCGGACCGGCCCTACACGGATTAAAAAATGGCTGAAAACAAAACATCGCAGCAAAAACCTAAAAAATTAAGCCGGCTTGCTCCGCCGGCCTCGGCGCCGGCTACCCCCAAAGTGATAGAACAAGTTCCCGGTTGGCTCAGAATGTTGCTGGGCAAATACGGCGAAGCCCAGGGCAAACTCATCGGCTTGCGCGAAGACGCCGAACACGACATGCAATACCCGCCGCCCGCCGCTTCGGCGCCCGCCTTTGCGCCCGCCATCAGCGATGAAGAACACGATGACATTTCGGCCCTGTTATCGCAAATGGCCGAAGAGGGACTGCCCCAGCAAGTAGCCAGGCGGTCGGTTTCATCGGTGGAATGGGGCAACTACCCGGCCGAGGAACCCGCCGACGATTCAATTGATGACGTGCTGTTTGAATTGGGCGGCAGGCAACCCGCCGCCGAAGAACCGCCTTCTCCGGCTTCGGATTGGGTACCGGGGATAACTTTGTCCGCCGATGAAGAAACCGCCGCCGCTGACATCCCGGACTGGCTCAAAGACGATCAGCCCGCCGCCGCGCCCGCGCCGCAATCACCCGCCCCGGCAGCCGCCGCGTTTGATATTCCCGATTGGTTGAGCAACATAGAAACCGAACCGTCCACCCCCGCCGCCCCGGAACCCGTTCAACCCGCCGCCGAAGCGGAGTTTGATATTCCGGATTGGCTTTCGACTATGGCCCCGCCGGCTGCCGCCGCCGAAACCACGCCCACCGCGCCGTCCGAAACCGTTGCCGACATCGCCGATTGGGATGTGCCGGACTGGCTCACCGAAGATGAAACTCCGGCCCCCACCGGCAACGAGGCGGCGATTGAGTCGCTGTTTTCAGATTTACCCGGCGCGCAACCCGCCGGTCTCGGCGTTCCCGACTGGCTCAAAACCGCCCCGGAACTACCGGCGTCGTTTGCCCCCGCCGCAGATGACGTGCCCGACTGGTTGGCCAGCATGGGGTCAATTCCCGCCGAAACCACCGATGACCGGGTTGAAGACCAGTCACAATTCCCCGAACCGGACTGGATGACCGAAGTTGAAACCAGCAGCGCGCTTGATGCGCCCATCCAGATTGAATCCCAACCCGATGACAACGCCGGGGACTGGTTATCAAGCCTGCGGGCTTCAATGCCGGCAGAAACGGCCCCCACTGCCCCGGTTGAGCCGGAAGAACCCGCCGCGCCGGAAGTTGACCTGCCGGATTGGTTGAGTGAAATGACTATGGCTACCGCCAGTGCTTCCACGCCCGAAGCTGAAACCTCAATGCCGGATTGGTTAGCCGCTCCGCCCGAAGTTAACGAAGTGCCGCTTATGCCGGCCCATGCCGATGTTTTGCCCGAAATTGCCGACGAACCGGATCAGCCGGCGGCCATCTCGGACTGGTTAACCGCAGAAACCGAAGCGGCTGAAGAAGAGGCCCCCGACTGGCTGGCCGAGTTGCCGGAGTCCGATCAGGTTGAGCCAACCTCTCCCGCCGAGGACGACATTGACATGCCCGACTGGCTCCGCGCCGCCGCGCCCGTGCCTTCGCCGGAGGTTGAAGCAGAAGCCGAAGAGGAAGCCCCCGACTGGCTGGCCGAACTCCCTGCCGCCGAAACCGAACCCGCCGCTCCTGCCGAGGACGACATTGATATGCCCGACTGGCTCCGCGCCGCCGCGCCCGTCCCTTCGCCGGAGGTTAAAGAGGAAGCTGAGGAGGAAACGCCCGACTGGTTAGCCCCAGAATCCGGGGAGGAAGAAGCCCCCGATTGGCTGGCCGAACTCCCGGAAACCGATCAGACTGAACCCGCCGAGGATGACCTCGACATGCCCGACTGGCTTCGCGCCGCCGCGCCCGTCCCCTCGCCAGAGGTTGAAGAGGAAATCGAGGAAGAAGAAACGCCCGACTGGCTGGCCGAACTCCCCGCTGCTGAAACCGAACCCGCCGCCCCCGCCGAGGACGACCTCGATATGCCTGACTGGCTCCGCGCCGCCGCGCCCGTCCCCTCGCCGGAGGTTGAAGAGGAAACCGAGGAAGAAGAAACGCCCGACTGGCTGGCCCCAGAAGCCGAGGAGGAAGAAGCCCCCGACTGGCTGGCCGAACTCCCCGCCGCTGAAACCGAACCCACCGCTCCTGCCGAGGATGACCTTGACATGCCCGACTGGCTTCGCGCCGCCGCGCCCGTCCCCTCGCCAGAGGTTGAAGAGGAAATCGAGGAAGAAGAAACGCCCGACTGGCTGGCCCCAGAAGCCGAGGAGGAAGAAGCCCCCGACTGGCTGGCCGAACTCCCCGCTGCTGAAACCGAACCCGCCGCCACCGCCGAGGACGACCTCGATATGCCTGACTGGCTCCGCGCCGCCGCGCCCGTCCCCTCGCCGGAGGTTGAAGAGGAAACCGGGGAGGAAGAAGCTCCCGACTGGCTGGCCGAACTCCCCGCTGCTGAAACCGAACCCGCCGCCACCGCCGAGGACGACCTCGATATGCCTGACTGGCTCCGCGCCGCCGCGCCCGTCCCCTCGCCGGAGGTTGAAGAAGAGGCCGAGGAGGAAGAAACGCCCGACTGGTTAACCGCAGAAGCCAAGGAGGAAGAGGAAGCCCCCGACTGGCTGGCCGAACTCCCCGCCGCTGAAACCGAACCCGCCGCCACCGCCGAGGACGACCTCGATATGCCCGACTGGCTCCGGCTCCGCACCACAACGTATGCCGCCGAACCCGCCGCTAAGGAGGAGGAAGAGGCCCCCGATTGGCTGGCCGAATTACCGGAACCCGACCAGGCCGCGCCGGAATCAACCGCAGCCGAGGCAGGTCCCGATTGGTTAACCAACCTGCGCGCTCCGGCTCCCACGCCCGACTGGCTGGCCGAACCGGAGCCAACCGGGGACGAGGATGATTCCTGGTTAACCGGCCTGAACGAACCGGCCAAAGGTGAGGCCGCAGAAGAAGACCCCACGCCGGATTGGTTGATCAACCTCCCCCGCTCTACCGCCCGCACCGCGCCGGCTGCGCCGGAGCCGGAACCGGACGACGCCAACACCCCGGACTGGTTATTAAACCTGGACATCCAGCCGCCGGAGGCCGCCGAAGAAACCGATATGCCGGATTGGCTGGCCGATTTATCGCCGGGTGATAACGCCCCAACCGGCCCCGATCCCGATAAATTCAACTGGCCCGGCGATCACGCCGATAATTGGCCGGAGACGGACGCCGAAGCCCCCGCCGCCGAAACAGCCACGGCAGAAGACGATTTAACGCTCCCGGATTGGCTCAAAGATGCCTCGGTGGATGATATTGACACGCCGGACTGGTTGCGAGAGGATACGACTCCAACTGCTCCCCCCAGCGGCGCGGCCAAAAACCCGCCATTACCGGCGAATTGGCTATCAAAATTGCAGCAATCGGCCAAAAATACGGCAGATACAGCCTTTGATTGGGAAGAGGAGCCGCCGGACCAACCGCCCGCCGGAGATACCTCGCCAAAAAAATCTGAGGGTGAGTCCTCCCGCGAGCAGCTACCGGCAGCGGTAGCCGGGGACTCACCGGAAAGCATCACCGTAACCACCGAACCCGCGCCGGAACCCGGCCCGCCCGTTGCCCGCAAAGCGCTGGCCTGGCTTGAATCTTACGCGCCGGGGCCGGCAACAGAAGGCGAAAGCATAAAAATGCCCGAAACAACCGGCATGCTGGCCGGGATTTCGGCTTTTTTGCCGGCAGAAAAAGTAACCATCCCGGCTACCGCGCCCGGCGTTACCGCCGACAACCTGGCGGTGGCTGCGCAGCAATTTTACCAGATTGCCACGCAGCCGCCCCAACCAGCCACGCTGCCGCCCGCCATCTCCTTGCCGGAAAAGCTGGCTAACCGGGCGGCGCGAGCGGCCATGTACCTGCTGTTTATGGGATTGGTGGCGCTGCCCCTGCTGCTGGGCTGGCAAAATGCCGATGGCGGCCCCATTACCGAGCCGGCGCGCGATTTTAGTGACACGCTCGATAGCCAGCGCCGTCAGCTTATCAGCGAACAACTGGGCCTGATTGATTTGCAGCCGCCCGACGCGGTGGCGCTGGTTTCGTTTGATTACAACGCCGGCACTCAGGGCGAAATGCAACCGCTGGCCGAAGCCGTGCTGAACCGGCTCAAAGGCCAGGGCATGCGGATTATCACCATCAGCCTGGAACCCGAAGGAGCCGCCATTGCCCAGCGCACCATTGATAAACTGCTGGCTCCCAAACAAGAGGTGTACGGGCAAAAAATTGTTAACCTGGGCTTTTTGCCCGGCCAGGCGGCGGCCATCCGGCGGCTGATTACCGGCGAAACCGGCCTGCCCGACCTGCCGGATTTTTCGCAGAATACCGCGCTGGGCAACCTGACCGGCTGGAGCGATGTAAAAAATCTTGATGCCGCCGGCGTGGTGGTAACACTGGCCGATAACCCGGCCACCGCCCGCTGGTGGATAGAACAACTGCAACTGGCCCGGCCTCGCGCCGATGACCAACAGCGTTATCTGCTGGCCGCCACCAGCGCCGCCGCCGAGCCGTTTTTAGCGCCTTACCGCAAAACCGAGCAACTCAATGGGCTGATTGCCGGTATTACCGGCGCGGCGGCTATTGAAGCCGGACGCAAAACGGTTGGCCCGGCCCGGCAAATGATTGATAGCATGAGCGTGGCTCACCTGTTGGTAGTAATTTTAATTGCGCTTGGCACTATTGTGGGCTGGATGCCGCCCGATGTCTTTAGCGGCGTTTCGCCCCAAACCGCCAATCCCAACCCAGAAAACGAGTTAACCCGGTAATGGAAACACTTGGGGTATTGATTGCCGCCGGCCTGACGCTGATGGTGTTTAGTTATATTTTTGGCGATAACGCGCTGTTTAAACTCGCGGCGCATGTTTTTGTGGGCGTGGCCATTGGCTACACCACGGTAGTGGTAGTGTACCAGTTGGTGCCCCAGTTAGAACCGGGAAATATTTTACGGGTTTTTCCGGCCCTGATTTTATGCTTTTTATTGATTTTCAAAGTCCGGCCCACGCAGGGTAATGTGGCCAACACGCTGGGCAGCGTGGCGCTGGCCTTTGTGCTGGGCGTAGGCGCGGCGTTGGCCATTGGCGGCGCGTTATTTGGCACGTTAATGCCGCAAGTGGCGGCGGTAGCAACCGTGTCGTTAAATCCCAACCAATACCAGCCCGGCGCGGGGCAGGTGGACTGGCTCAACAACATCATCATTGTAATTGGCACCATTGGCACCTTTTTTTATTTTACCTTTACCGTGCGCGCCACCGGGCCGTTGGGCGGCCTGCGCGAAGGTTTGGTGCGGTTTTTTGCCGGTATGGGCCGGTTGGTGATTATTTTTACTCTGGGCGCGTTATTTGCCAACACCTTCAGCGCCCGGATTGCCCTGTTAATTGCCAGATTGCAGTTTTTGTTTGATTTGCACCACCTGATGGGCAGGTAAGCCAATGGCCGCAGCGCCCCCCAAAAGCATTTTAATCGCCGAATGCGGCAGCACCAACACCACCGCCGTGTTGATTGAACGCGCCGGGCCAACCTACCGGCTGGTTGCCGCCGGACAAGCGCCCAGCACCCACGCCGCCCCGTGGGAAGACATCACTTTGGGCGTGCAAGAAGCTATCCGGTTTATTGAAAAACAACTCAACCGCACCCTGTTAGCGCCGGGCGGCTGGCCCATTACCCCCCAAAGCGCCTCGCGGCAGGGCGCCGACGCCTTTTTGATTGTATCGAGCGCCGGGCAGCCGCTCCGCGCTGTGTTGCTGGGCCTGACTCACGCCATCAGCCTGAACAGCGCCCGCCGGGCGGCGGCCCGCACCTATACCCACGTTACCCGCTCAATTGCGCTGGATGCCGGCCCGCAAGCCTACTTGCGCCACCCCGAAGCGTTAATCGCCGCGTTGCGCGCCGAAAACCCGGAGGTAATTGTGCTGGCCGGCGGCACGGACAACGGCGCGGAACAGCCGGTGCTGGCCTTAAGCCAGATGGTGGCGATGGCGCTGAGTTTATCAACCGAAAAACCCGCGGTGGTGTACGCCGGCAACGCCGAGTTGCGCCCGCCGCTGGCCGATATTTTAGGGTCACTGACGGCGCTCAAATCGGTGAATAACGTGCGCCCGGCGCTACACACCGAGAATATGGACGCCACCCGGCAAGAACTGGAACAGCTTTTTGTGCAGCAAAAAATGCTGGCGCTGCCGGGTTTTGATAAATTAAAAAACTGGTCGCACCACCCCATAACCCCGGCCTATAAATCGTTTGAGCGGCTGGTAGCTTTTTTGGGCCAAAACCGCTCGATTAACGTTTTGGGGGCCAACGTGGGCAGCCGCAGCACCGTTATTTCAACCTGCTACCAAAACCGGCTCAACACCACCGTGCGCAGCGATGTGGGGCTGGGGCAGGGGCTGGCCGCCCTGTTGCGCCAAACGCCCATCGCCAAAATTCAGCGGTGGTTGCCGTTTGAAATTTCTGCGGCAGAGCTGCACCATCAGCTTTTAAACAAAAGCCTGCACCCCAACACCATTCCCACCAGCCCCGAAGATTTGATGATAGAACACGCCGTGGCCCGCGAGGCGCTCCGCGCGGTAGCCCGCCAGGCCGAACACGATTTGCCGGAGCATCAGTGGCATTTGCTGATTGGGGCCGGCAAACCGCTCACCGGCGCGCCGCAAGCCGCGCATGCGGCAATGGCGTTAATTGATGGACTGGAGCCGTGGGGCGTAACCAAACTGGCGCTGGACCGCAACGGCGTGGTTAATTTGCTGGGCGCGGTGGCCGCCGTTGAGCCGGTGGCGGCGGCGCAGGTAGCCGCCACCGATACGTTTCTCAATTTGGGCACGGTCATTGCGCCCGCCGGGCACGGCACGCCGGGCCAAACGGCCATCAAAATAAAAATTACGCGGGCCGATGACGAGGCCGAAGAGTACGACATTCCATTTGGCGCGATTGCCGCCATTGATTTACCGGAATCGCACAAAGCCACCGTTGACATAAAACCAACCCGGCAATTTGATATTGGCCTGGGCCAGCCGGGGCGCGGCGCCATTGCCGAAGTGGAAGGCGGGCTGCTGGGCCTTATCATTGATGCCCGTGGCCGCCCCCTGAAACTGGCCACCAACGAAGCCGACCGCCGCCAGCAACTAAACCAGTGGTTAAAAGCCCTGAACATAAACTATGCGCCTCCCGTCAACTAAAATAAATCCCAAAAGCCGAATTACTGTGCAGCGCGCGCTGCCCGCGCCGGGCGAAATTCTGGTGAATCCGGGCGAAGCCGTAACCGCGCTCACCCCGGTGGCCCGCGCTGAAACCGCCGGCGGCCACCGGGTAATTGAGGTAAGCCGCCAATTGGGGCTATCGCCATCGGCGGCCAGCGCGCTGATTCAGGTTGAAGTTGGCGATTACGTGGAAGCCGGCCAGGTGGTGGCCGCACACAAAGGCCGGTTGTCGCTACTGGAACAAACGGTGTATGCCCCCGCTGCCGGGCATGTGGCGGCCATTGGCGTGGGCTGGGTTTTGCTGGAAACGGAGCCGCTTGTCACCGAAATTGAGGCGTTTATCAACGGCGTGGTTACGCGGGTGGTGGGCCACCAGAGCGTTATCATTGAAGCCGATGGAGCCATTGTTGAAGCGACGTGCGGTTTTGGCGGCGAAGCGCATGGCCGGTTGCAACGGGTAGTTAACGCCCCCTACGAGGCGCTCAGCCTGGAGGCCCTTAAAGAAAGCGCCAGCGAAACAATTTTGCTGGCCGGGCGCACCATTGACGAGAAAACGCTGCGCAAAGCTGATGAGTGGCAGGTGCGCGGAATCATTGTGGGCAGCATCCCGGCCTCGCTATTGCGGCTTGACCCGCCGGTTGAGGTGCGGGTGGTGGCCACCGAAGGTTTTGGCGATGTGCCAATGTCGCCGTACACGTTTGGGGTGCTTACCCAGCTAAGCCGCCGCGAAATTTCTATCCGCGGGCAAACGCCGGGGCTTACCCACCAGGCCGATAATCCGCTTTCGGATTTGCCGCCCGTTATTTTAGCGCCCAATCCGCTGCCGGCGCGCGGCAGTTATGTGGGCTTGCCCGCCGCGCCCAAAAAAGAAGCAGCCACGGCTCAACCCGGCAGCAAAGTGCGGGTAATCCAGGGCAAATTGCTGGGCGCAAATGGCACCATTGACCTGATTCCCCCGGAACCGCAAGCCACCGCCGCCGGCCTGATTGCCCCCGGCGCGTTTATCAAACTAAACAACGATGTGCATTACATCCCCTGGGCCAACCTGCAACTGATCGAGTAGCCGCCCAAACTTTCCCGCCTCAAAACCAGTTTTTTGGAGTGCTTGAATTTTTCTATATTTAGTGGTATTATTAGCAACAGATACTAAATATAGAGTTTTTTAATTTGCAATTTCCGATATTTTGACATAAAATAAAACGACATAATATTCTCGCTATTTGCCTGTATTGTTACCGGTTGCGGTTACAATACTTTTAAAGAAGGAGCGCTCGCGTGGAAGAAGAAAGCACCCATCAAAGCAGGTTATTTGTAATTTTGGCCATTGCCTTAATTGGATTACTGGTACTGGGGTTGCTGGGGATTGGCGGCGTTTTTGTCATTCGCCAAAATTTGCAGGAACAAGCGGCGTTAGCGCAACCCACCCCTACATTGATGATTAAACTGCCCAACCCAACCGCTACCTTCACCCCCGTAAAACCGGCAGCCACCAATACGCCTATGCCCACCGCCACCAATACTCCGGTAGTAGAAGCCGGCAATAAAGTTGCGGCGGCAGGAGAAAAGGCCGCGGTGAGTAATCCCGCCGGCAGCCAGCCAACCAAACCGGGGCTACCGATACCCAACAAAAACCCGGCAACCAGCCCGGAAAAAGTAGCCAAAGAACAACCCAAAGCCGTACCCAACACTGGCTGGGGCGGCCTGGAAATTGCGCTGATTGCCATAGGCCTGGTTATTGTGTTGTTTGTGGCCCGCCGGTGGCGCATGTCAATGTAGTTTTTATCCAGAAAAAGCGAACCTTACCAAAAACAGAGGCAACATAAACGCCTCTGTTTTTGTTTTGAGGAAAAGCCATTTATGCCCGGCCAAAAATATAACCAATTTTAGATAAAGTTCTGATTATTATTAAATCCGATTGGTTTATAATTTTAAAAATCAACTCCAGGCGGAATCCAATATGCACATTTTATTTATCAGCCCGTACATTCCTTCGCTGGTTAGGGTGCGCCCTTATAACATAATCAAACACCTGGCCGAGCGTGGGCACGAGATTACCTTGCTGGCGCTCATCCCCCCCGATGAAGATGCCAGTACCCTGACGCCGCTGGGCGAATGGTGCCGGCGGGTTCACGGCGTGTCTTTACCCCGCTGGCGCACGTTGTGGAACGGCCTCCGGGCGTTGCCCCAATTTTCCACCCCGGTTCAGGCGGCCTATTCGCGCTCGCCTCAAATGGCCGAGCTAATCCGGCAGACAACCACCAAAGAAACCTTTGATGTGGTGCATGTGGAACACATGCGCGGGGCCGAATTAGCCAGCGCGGTCAACAACCATCCGGTTGTGTTTGATTCGGTTGATTCGATTACCCTGCTGTTTGAGAAGGTGCTGGCCGCCGGGCCAACGTGGCGCAGCCGGTTTTTGGCCAACCTGGAGATGAACCGCAATCGCGCTTATGAAGGCCAGCTTACCCACCGGTTCAGGCGGGTGCTGGTCACATCGCCCCAGGATAAAGCGGCGCTGGTGAGCCTGGCAGCCAACCAACTCCAGGCCGACCGGCGAATTATGGTGCTGCCCAACGGTGTTGACCTGGATTATTTTTCGCCGTTAACCACGCCGCGTGCGGTTGATACGCTGGTGTTCAGCGGCAAAATGAGCTACCACGCCAACGTAGCCGCCGCCACGGATTTGATTACGCAGGTGATGCCGCTCATCTGGCAACAGCGCCCCACCATAAAACTGACCCTTGTAGGCAAAGACCCCTCGCCGGCGCTGCTGGCGTTAGCCGCCGACCCGCGCATTACCATTACCGGCACCGTGCCGGATATGCGCCCGCACATTGGGCAGGCCGCGCTCACCATTTTGCCCATGCGGTACGGCGTCGGGATTCAAAATAAAGTGCTGGAAGCTATGGCGATGGCCACGCCGGTGATCACCTCAACCAAAATGTTGGGCGCGTTGCAAGTTAGCGCCAACCGGGATTTGATTGTGGCCGATACGCCGCAAGAAATGGCCGACAGCGCCCTGCGGCTGCTGGATGACGCCGTTTTACGGCAGCAAATAGGCGAGGCGGGGCGGCAATACGTAGAAAATTACCACAACTGGCGCGAGGTGGCGCGCAAACTCACGGCGGTTTACACCGAGGCCGCCGCCGGGTAACGGTTACGGCGGCAGGTTCAGCCGCACCTCCATTTGGCGGGCATACCGGGCTAAATCGGGCCGGTTTTGGGTGGCCCACCAATTGCTCCAGTTGCCAAGCTCCTCGGCCACCTCGCTAATATCGTGGCGCCGGCGCAACAGGGGTTCCGCCGCATCAAGTTGGCCGGCCCACACGTAAACCAACCCCAACGCCTTAAGCGTGGCCTGATTGCCGGGTTGCCGGGCGTAAGCCTGTTCCAATAACTGCCGGGCTTCATCAAAATTTTGGGCATCCAACGCCATTTGGCCCAGCCTCCGGTTAGCCGTAGGCTGATTTGGGTTGATGTCCAACGCCCGGCGGTAATAAGCAACGGCCTGGGCTTGTAGCGCCTGCCGGGCGGAGTCGGTGAGATTGGGCGCAAGGTCGGCCCGCGTTTGGTAAACAGCGCCCAGGTTGGCGTACCAGCCGCTTGCGCCAAAACACCCGCCGGCAGCCAGAAGCAGCCCGACGGCCACAACCGCGCCACGCCAGGCCCGCCGGCCCGATTCGCGGGCATCCCGAAAAACGCCATTGCGCCCCAACACCGCTACCAGCGCGAACATAGCCAACAGCATAGGCATGGCCCACAACGAGTTTGAAAATTGAGTGGCATCGGTTAACCCATGCCCCAGGTGAGCCACCACCCCCAACCAGGCCGCCCGAAACAGGGCATGGTCGCGCTGGTTATGCCAGTCGGAATCCTCGGCCCGCCACACCAGCGAGAAAAAAGCCAGCACCAGCCAACCCAGCGCCACCAAGCCAAAAACTCCCAGCGCCAGCCCCACCGTTAAAAACAAATTATGCGTGTAACTGAGAAAAGGAACCGCAATCAAAAGCTGGTATTTTGAGTAAATCATGGCAAAGGTATCGCCCAAACCAATGCCGGTGAAAGGATAATCGCCCAGCAGGTAAAGGCTATCGAGGTATAACTCAAGCCGAAATTTGGCCGCGCTCAAGGTATCGCCCACCATGCCGGAATGCGCCGGCAAAAGCCAGCCGGCTGCAATTGCCGCCAGGCCAATCCCGGCAACGGTGATTACAACCAGCCGGAGCCGGTTTTGGGCCGGCAGCGCCAAAATCCCCCCGATAAACAACGCCAGCAGCACTCCCAGCCACGCCCCGCGTGAAATGGAAAACAACAACGCCAGCAGCATTAGAGCCAGCGTTGCCAGCCAAACAGCTTTTTGCCGGCGGCCTCGCGCTAACCGTAACAGGGCCAGGTTTACAAACAGCGCCCCTTCTACAAAACTGGCCACGCCGTTAACATGCGGCACAAACAGAACAATTTTGGGAACGGGGCGGCTAATGGCCACCGCAACGGTGGTGATGGCCGCCTGCCAGGTTTCGGTTTCGGGGGGGTAGTGAAAATGGGCGTACTGGCCAATAAAGTACACAGCCATTGCGGCAGCCATCACCACAATGGATTGCGCCACCGGCCAGGGTAAAATGGAGGTGTTAACAATGGCAAAAAACAGGCCAATGCTACCCAGTAAAACAAACAGCACCGGCAAACTGAGGGTAATATCGTAGCTGGGCCACAAACTGATAAGCGTGCCGGCCGCCAGCAGCGCCAACGGCCAGCCCAATCCCGACGAGCGCGTAAAATATCCCAGCCCAAACAGGCGGATAAGCCAGGGCGTTATCGCCAGCAGAATGGCCACGGTAATGGCCAGCGGCTGAAAATTCTGCAACAGCCCAACCGCCAGCAGGGGAATTGGCCAGACAAGTTCGGCAAAGAGAATATTTTTGCTATACCGGGAATAAATTTTATGTCGCTGATGAACGCGAGCCATACTTTATTGGGTAAAAAAAAGTAACTCACCGGCGAAAATAACGCACAGCCAGTACCACAACCACCGCAATCAACACTGCCGGAACCAAACTTTTCAGCAGTAGAAGCACTTCGTCATATTCCGTAAAAATTGAATCTACCAGGCCGGCGGGCACTTCCGCCGAGGCAACCTCCGGGGCAACGGTAGGCTGCACGGTAGGCGTTGCCGTGGGTTGCGGAGTTGGCGGCAACGGCGTGGGGGTGAAGGTGGGCAACGGTTGAGGAGTTTCTGCCGGAGCATTGGATTGGCCGTGGGCGTACCAAACCTGGTTGGGCTTTTTACCGTTCCACACATCATCGGTGACAAACCAAACCGCGTCAAACTGATTCCCGCGCGAGATAACCAACTTGGGATACTGCGGATACCAATCGCCTTCATACACCGTGTTGGGAGCCGACCAACTACTGCCATTCCACTCGAACTCATACAGTCCGGGAGGAAATTTGTTGCGGCGTCTTTCGGGGGATAAATCCACCACCGCCAATAAGTGGATATGCCCATTGCTGTCGGTAGCTATATCGTAGGTGTCAAACGGTCCACCCCAGGTTCGCGCCATAACATTGGGAAAACTGCCGGGCGGAGACCAACTCTGACCGTAATCCGTAGACCACATGTAATAAATATTATCCGTTGACATAGTTCGCCACACCAGCATTATCCCGCCCTGGCCATCACTGCCGGAAACAAGTTGCAGATTATCCGAGTGCGGATAAGAAACCAGGGTTGGCTCCGACCAGGTGTGACCGCCATCTCTAGAGTTTATATAAACGCTGAATTCCGGTTTACCTTTGTCACTAAACCGATCCCAACCTTCATCCCAGGTGAGGTGAATGACTCTGCCCCGATCAATTTTTATATGCGGACGGCTTGAACCGCCAACATTATTGGGAAATAGCGCAATCGGGTCGGACCAGGTTTGGCCGCGGTCAGTTGACTGGCGGTAATACATATCGGAACCGAGATTATTAGCGTCGCCGCTACCAACGTCATCATATAAAATATGGATAGTATCTCGATCAACCGCGATATCGCTCCAGTAAGTGCCTTGCCGGGTATTAACCAGTTTGGGCGTTGTCCAGGCGCTTGCCGAACTGGCACTGCCGGCGTTGGCTTGCTTGTAATATAGCCTGATCCAGCCATAAACAATATGCAACACATCGCGGTTATCTATGGCAATGGCGTTGCGGATAATATCGGGCTGAGAAGGGATAATATCGTTAGCCGGCAGCCAACGCCGGCCATCCCACATTGAATAATAAACGCTTTCGATATCACGGCTGTGTTTTACCCCAAAATGATCGGTTTCATTCCAAACCGCATGCACCCGGCCCTGGCTATCTACGGCCAGCGTGGGAAACCAGGCGCTCATTTCATCGGGCGAGGGAATCCGCATGGCCGCCCCCCACTTTACGCCCGGCTCATCAGGCGATTGAGCCAAACCCAAAGTAGCCCGGCCAAGAGCAACCATTACCCCCAGCAGCAATAATAACGCGCCAAAAATCAGCCTGTTCACAGCCAATAACCTCATCTACTTAACCGCAAAACCAAATTTTTGAGACCCCATTTCTAATGTTGCGTTAACCGGCCAATCCAGGTAATCCAAAACTCCCTGGCGGTTTAATTGAGCCGGTTTGGCCAAAAAATTAACCAGTTCGGGGTCAAAGATAACCAGCCGGGGTTGCGAATTCGCATTCAACCCCAGCTCTCCCGGCGAAACCGAAAAAGCATGCGTATTGGCGGCGGCGTTCTCGTTTACTTCCCATTTTGCGCCAACATCAAATGGCAAAACCGTGTACTCCGGCAAATAATAATTAAGATGATGCCAGTTTTCGGCCACAATAACGGTGGTATCGGGCGGAAAATTCTGTTTTATGGCGGCAAAACGGGTTTGGTAATAAGCATCCGAGTTGGCCAACGTGGCTCTGGTAAGCAGCCGGAGAACCGGAGAACCAACCGGGTATTCCGGCAGCCAGCAAAACACAGCCATGTTAAACAACACAATTACAGCAACGCCGGCAAACAACAAAACAGGCTTGGCCGGGAACAATCGTTTTAAACTTTCAGCGCTGAGCACCAGCAGCACCGGCAAAAAAATAAACACCAACCCCTGCTGCCCCATGTGGATGAGCAGGTAAAACAACAGCGGCGGCAACGCCCAAATCAACAAAAACAGAATATTTTCCCATCGGCGGGGCATTTGCCGCCGGTACAGACGATAGCCGGCATAAACCGCCGCCGGTAGCAGCGCCACGCTCCAAGCATACAGGGTGTAGAGCGTTAACTTAATCAGGTTGCGGCGCAGTCCAAACCAGCCGGCTCCGGCAAATACCGATGTGGTTTTTTCAAACCGATCACCATAAGCCTGGGTGATTGCCAGATAGTTGGCGACGCCCCCGCTCCAACTCATTAGCGGGATAAACCACACCAGGCAGATAGCCGCTCCCAACGCCGCCGCAATCAATAACCGCCGCCAGCCAACCGCCCGCACCGAAAACAAAATCAGCGGCGCTAAAAACACCAGTGTTTGAGGCCGAATGCCGCCCACCACCGCCGCCGCAATCACCGCCGGATAAAGATACCGCCGTTCTCCTCGCATGGTTTTATACAACCACCCCCCACAGATGATAACCAGCGCGGTGTCGAGCGTGTGCGGCAGGGCAATTTCGCCGTAAAACCAGAATAACGGAGAAGCGGCCAAAAACAAGGCCGCAATAAAACTGGTTGTCCGGCCAAACATACTTTTGGCCAGATAAAACAGCGCCGCCACCGCTAACGCGCTGGCAATTACGCTGATTGTCACCATAGTGTTTTGGGCGTTATTAAACCCAAGGTCAACCAGCCGGGTTAGCCAAACATAGGCAATATAACCGGGCGGCTGCGGTTGCTCTTTGGCCAGGTTAAACTCTTGCATGGCAAAGGCAAAGTTCACCGAATCCCAGTGGTATAACACGCGGGAAACAAACGGAACCCGGCTGGCCAGCGTTAACAAAAACAACAGGCCAACCAGCAGCCAATCTAATGACCGCAACGTTTTTGCGCTCCTGGTATTTAGTTCCTTATCGCTCATTGTTTATCAAGAACAATTACGCCCCTGGCTTGATATAATATTTCTGAGCTATTAATAGCCGGGCCGACGTAATATTTTGGCTCAACAATTTCATACTGATGGGGAGATGTTCCCGCCGCAATGGTTGAATAAATGGCCCGGGCTTCGGCTTCGGGGCCATCAACCGCAATTTTAGCCCGCGCGGCAAACAAGAAAACGTAGGGCAATGTTTCCTGCACCCCATCAATTTTAACTCGATAAGCTCCCGTTGCCTGGGACAGAATAAAATCAACCGCCGCCTGTTTATCGGCTAGCACCGTGCCATATTGCCCTTCGCCGCCGCTGGAACGAAGAAAATTATAGCCGTACATTACGGTGATACCATTAAACAGGCAGGCAATTCCCAAAAGCAACGGCGCGGCCAGCAAAATTATTTTAGATGCCTGTCGCCGGGCAAGATAACTTTGCCACGACAACAATCCCCTGGCAATAATCAAAAACGGGATGGGGTAAAAAAACAGGTAATAATGGCGTTGAATCAAACTCCGCGACATAACCAGGTAGACCAGCGGCAAAATAACAAACAGCAGCAGTAATCCTTCCGGGTGCGAAAACCGGAGGCTCTCTTTTAAATTTTTGCCCCGAAAATTTTCGGCTATCAGCATGACCAGCGCCAACACAAACAACACACTGAACAAAAAGCCCTGGCCCCAATCTATCGCCGCCGGCAGGTAAGCCACATCAGATAATTTACTAACCCACAACCCTTGCCCGGCCAAAACATTTTCAAAATTCCACAACGCTTTGGCAAAATGGAATATTCTCGGCTCGTTGACGGCATGCAGCGCCGGCAAGCGCAACAATCCGCTTAAATTAACAAAGTTGTGGGTAATATCATATAAAATGACCGGGCTGTAGCCCACCACAACCCCCGCTCCAAACCAGCCGGCAGCCAACAACCGCCGCCGGCTATAAATCAATTCAAAAAGCAGCCCCGTTCCCACCAGAGCCATAATTGACAGGTGTAATTGCAGGCCGATGCCTAACAAAACCCCGTAAACCAAATGCAAAATCGGTTTATCTTTTTTTATGGCCAGAACAAGCACCAAAAAGCTCAACGGAATCAGGCTTGGAAACAAAGCCTGAGGCCAAAACATGCGCCCGTACAAAACCAGCCAGGGCGAGATGCTCATCAGCAACGCCGCTAACAACCCTACTGCCGAAGAGTAGAGTTGTTTACCCAGCAAAAACGTAAAATACAAACCGGCCACGTTGCAAAGCGCAATAAAAGCGGCCATCGCCGCCGGTTGGTACCCCAGCCCGGCAAAAACCAGCGCCGAAATGTAAGACAACACCGGCCCGTTGTACAACTCAACGTGAACGCTGCCCACTTGCTGGCCTACCAAAGGCCAGTACTCGCCCTGCAAAATGCGGTACGCATCCATAGCCCAATACGCCGAGTCGTGCCGAAACTCCATCAAGGAGAGGGCGGTCAATCTGAAAACAGCCCCGACCACCAAAATCAAACCCAACCAGGCCGGCCACCATCGGTTAATCCGGCTTGCCGGTGCTTGTATATTAAGTTTTACCTGGCTTGATGAAACGCTCATTAACGTTACTCTGCTGGAAGGGATTAAAATTTGGTTTGATAGATTTTGGTGTTGGGGGTATCAAACACCAGGGTTAAATATGGTAACTGGGCGGGATTAACCGTGCCCATAGCTTTTTCTTCGCGGCCATAAAACAAGTATTTTACGTGGTATTGTTCCAGAATAGCCCGGCGATCCTGCTCCGAAAGTTCGGGCCGGTAAAAGTAGGCAACTCTGGCTTTTTTGGTGTAAAAATCCACGGTTTGCGCCCAGTGGCCCAGGTAAACTTTATTGCCGGCCAAACCGGGAATGTACTGCCCCACGGTTAAATCGGCAAACACCAAATCTTGCGGCGAGGTGTTGGTTTCCAGCCACTTTAAGGCGGCTAATTCATCGTTATACAGATAATATTGATGCTGCACGCTGCTCATATCTTTGATGCGCCACAGTAGCAGGTAAATGTTGGTGGGCACAACTGCCAGCAAAAGCGCAACCACCAGCAGCCACTTAAAAGTCCCCGGCTGCCACCTGGGCGTGATTTTGTAAATTGTCTGCTTAAAAGCGGCATGCCGGCCAATCGCCGGTAGCAACCGGTAAAACAAGCCCTCGCTGGCCAACAGGCCCAAAGCCACCTGCCACCCGTTTAACATATGAATTTGAAAATCGGTAGGGATGTAGAGTAAAAAAAAGTTAACGCCAAACCACACCCTGATCAAAAGCTGCCACAGATTTTTAGCCGGCAAGGGGAACACGCCATCCAGAGTAAAAACGGCCAGCGCCAGTGGCAAGCCCATCAAAATTATTAACAATAAAGGATCGGGGGTGAACACCGCCACATTTTTAAACTGGGCCAAAACCTCTCGCCATAGCGGGTCGGTGGTGGTCAGGTAATAAAAGTAGGCCGCCGGAGGCGACGAAATCAGGCCAACCGTTAACAACGCGAGAATCGGCTTCCATGAAAAATCGTTTCTAAGCAAAACCAACAGGGTAAACACCCCCAACACACCGTAGACAATTGACAAATCATACGCATGGGTTAGCCCCAAAATCAGGCCCAATAAACCGCTGACCAGGCCGTATTTTAGCTGCTGCCGGTCAATCGCTATTACAAACGCGCCAAAAATCAATATTAATAATGTTGCGGCCAGCAAAAAATGGGGGTAAATCATCATATTTTGAAACGAAACCGGCTCGGCCACATACACCGTCAGCGGATATTTTACATCGGCGGCATGGGTTAGTTGTTTTATCAGCACCAACACCCAGCCCCAGCCCGCCGAAAAATTAATGCACAACCAGGCCGCCCAGGCCGCCCATGATTCGGCGGGAAAGTAGACTTTGCAGAGTTTATAGGTAACTATCATAAATAGTACCACCACAAAAACCCGGAACAACTGCAAAGTCCAGGCCGGCGATACCCCAAACCAGCCACTCAATCGCCCCAAAACCAGCCACTGGAGATTAAAAAATGTTGGGGCCGCCTGGGGTTCGGGCGTTAGCGGATTTTCAATAATTATCTGGCGGGTAGAGGCTTTCATCCAGGCCAAATATTGAGCGGTGTCGGGCACGTTAGAAACAATCCCCATAAAGTGCTGATCGGGGGGTTGCGCCAACCAGGCCACCACATACGGCAACGTGGATAACCCCAGAGTAATAACTATAACGCCGGCTAATATAATATGTTCCCGTTTCATTGATTGCGTTGCTTTAGCTCCATTTTTTATGCCTGCCGGTTGCCGCCCGCCAGCGAATTGTTGTTCAGCATTTTTACGCCGAATACCCAAACCACACCCAACACCACTACTCCAACTCCCAGCGGCAATAAACTCCAGCCGCCGTGCAGCCCAAACACAACGCCAAAATTGCGGGCAATATTGCCGGCCAGCCAGTTGGGCAAGGCGTATTGCAACAAAGGAAATTTGATGGCATCCGAAGGGAACGCTTGCTCGGCCAGGGTGAGGCCCCACGTCACCACCAGCGACCAGCCGCCCAGAACAATCGCCAGCCCACGCAGCCACCAGTTTTTGCCCCACCGACTAAAAACAAACGCCAGCGGCAACGCCCAAAACGGCAGCACGGGCAGCAGGTAACGCGGGCCAATGGCAAAACCGCCCCACCACATAATTGACGAGGCATTGAACAGAAAAATAAGCCCCACGTTCAACACCGCCACCCAAAACTCGGCGCGGTATTGGCGTAATTGCCACCACCGCCCAAACCCCGGAATTGCCAGCAACAGCACCGGCGACAAAAAGAAAAGCCCCCGAAAAACGCCAAAGGTTATGCCCCAAACGGCCTCCCAGTGAGGCAAACTCAAACTCATAAAGCCGGTATGATGCTGGTTTACCCACAACTCCGAATAGCTGTAACCAAGCTTTAACGGGCCGCCAAAAACGGCATTGTTGTATAGCATCCAGAAAAACGCCACAACCGCGCCACTCAGAGCCGCCCAGCCCGGCTGAAGCCAGCGCCCCTGCCGGTAGGCCTGGTACACCACGTAGCCAAACAAAACCACCACCATCAACGCGGTGGGGTATTCGCTGACCACGCTGTAACCCAACAGCAGGCCAATCGTTAGTAAAACCGCCGGGGAATAATGTTGCTGGCGGGTAAACGCCAGGTAAAACGCCCCAAACAACATCGCCGCGCTCAGTTGATGGCCATAAAACGCATTGGCGTAAGCAAAGGCCGGCGTTAACAGGCCGTAAATCAGCACCGTTAACAGCCGAGGCCACACTGCCGGTACCAAAGCCGCCAACAGCCGGTACATTAACGCGCCCAACAGCGCCGTGGGAACAGCGGCAACAAAAAACGTTAACACCACCTGCGCCAGCGCCAACCGCACTTTTTCTTTGAGAATTCCGGAGCCGTCGGCGCGCAACGTGGCCTTAAACGCCCCGTTATTAGACAGGCTGTTAACCAGCTTGTCGAACAACGGTAAATCAAACCCAATTTTTAAAACAGCGTACAACGGCATCCCCAAAAAGGCCGCGCCGGGAGCCTTATCACTGTAATAATGATCGCCAACTTTGGCGTAATCCACGGTGTTGTGCACGTATTTATCAATTTGAAAAGTGCCGTCCTCAACCACGGCCACAATCATATTTAACCGCGAATTCTGGTTGGGGTCGGCCCACCGGGGAAAAACATAGGCATAACACCACAACAACAGCAAAAAAACAAAAATCTGGTTCAGTTGTTCGTGGGTTAGCCGCCCCAACACTCGTTTCATCATGGCGATGCCCTAAAAAAATACTCCCCCTTATCCCCAAATGGGGCCGGGGGAGAAGATGGTAAATCGTTAATTACCCGTAAAACTTCAATCACCGTAGCCGTTGGGATGAGCCAGATGCCATTTCCAGGCGCTCTCAATGATGTCGCGGAGGCTGGTGTATTGGGGCTGCCACCCCAATTCCCGGCGAATAGCCTCGCTGGAGGCAATGAGCGTGGCCGGGTCGCCGGGGCGGCGGGCCACCACTTCTGCCGGAATAGGATGCCCGGTGATTTCGCGGGCCATCTCAATCAACTCTTTCACGCTGAAGCCCCGGCCATTGCCCAAATTGTACTTACGGCTGCCTTTATCCAGCGCCCGGAGCGCCAGAATATGCGCCTGCGCCAAATCCAGCACGTGAATATAATCGCGCACGCACGTGCCATCGGGGGTGGGGTAATCATCGCCAAAAATTTTGATGCTGTCGCGCTGCCCCAACGCCACCTGCAACACAATCGGGATTAAATGGAGTTCCGGGTGATGGTCCTCGCCGCGCTCCGCCGAAGCGCCGGCGGCATTAAAATACCGCAGCGCCGCATAGCGAAAGCCCTGCGTCCGGTCGAGCCAGTACAAAAACCGCTCTAAAATATATTTGGATTCACCGTAGGGGCTGCCGGGCACAATCCGTTCAGCTTCGGTAATGGGCATGTGTTCCGGGTCGTCAAACAGGTTGGCCGTGGAAGAAAGAATAAACTTTTTAACGCCGTATTTTAACGCCGTTTGGAGCAGGTTGAGGCCGTTGGTCACGTTTTCGCCCAGGTAAAGAAACGGCTTTTCCATTGATTCGCCCACCAGCGTGTGCGAGGCAAAGTGCATAATCGCTTCGGGCCGGTGCCGGTTGAACACGGCATCAACTTCGGCAATATTGGCCAGATCGCCTTTAACAAAAGCCGCCCGGGGATGAACCGCCGCGGCGTGCCCCTGGTAAAGATTGTCAAACACCACCACGTCTTCGCCTTCTTTAACCAGTTGCTCAACCACAATGCTGCCAATATAACCGGCGCCGCCGGTAACTAAAATTTTCATTGGGAAATGTTCTCCTGTTGGGTCTGCCATTAGTTTAATAAGATATAATTATGAGGTTGTGTGAAATTTCTTAGAGAAAAGTTAGAATTTATGATAACGCCGCCCGGTAACAATCTTCCAGCGGCAAACAGGCAGCCCGGTAATCATACGTGGACTGGATAAGCTGCCGGCCATTGCGCCCCAGCGTTTGGGCCAGGTCGCGCTCCCGGAGCAGGCGCACGGTGGCGGCGGCAAAATCCGGCGGAGAATCGGCCACCAGTAAATGCCGGCCCGCTTCAACGGCGATGCCTTCGCAGCCAATGGTGGTAGAAACCAGCGGCAACTCCTGGGCCAGCGCATTGAGGATTTTTACGCGCATACCGCCGCCCGCCCGTAGCGGCACAATCATTACCCCGGTGTTTTCGTAGTAGGCGGTGGGGTCTTCTACGTAGCCGGTTACATTTACACCGGCGTCGCTGTTGTTAAACGCCATAATTTCTGCCGGCGGTTTGGCTCCCACCACATCAAACACGGCGGTGGGGCATTCGGCCCGAATGAGCGGCCACACCTCGTGCAGAAACCACAGAATGCCATCAACATTGGGCGGCCAGAACATGGTGCCAATATGCAAAATGTGGTCAGCCGTAGCGGCGCGAGCCACCGGCGCAACCTCATCGGTATCCACAGCGATGGGGATAACGGTAACATTTTTTAGCGGCTGACCGGCGGCCTCGGCCAGCGCGGTGGTGTCTTCGGCGCTGACGGCCAGCACGGCCTCAAACTGACGGCAAATTTGGCCCTCGTAGGTTTTGAGCAGTTGCCAATCCCGTTTGAGCAGCCACTTTTTGGGGCCGGCATTCATTGTGGCCCACAGGCGTTGGTACAACAGCCACAGCGCGTTGTGGGCATCGAGCACCTTGCGCGCGCCCGGCACGCGGGCGGCGTACTGGGCCATGTTAAGCTGATCGGCGTGAACAATATCAAATTGGGTTTCGGCGGCCAGCCGGTCAATAAGCCGGCGCATGGCGGCCCGGTCATCGCGCACCATCAAAAAGGGCTGGTTGGTTAACAGGCTGCGCAACATGTACCAGCCATCGCGCAGCACGCCCCGCGCCATCGGCACGGTATGCACCGCCCGGCAATAATTTTTAAGGTGCTCAATCTCGGCGCGCTGATCGCCGCGCACAAAGGAAACCAGCGTCACCTGGTGATGTTGGGCCAGGTATTTGAGCACATTCCAGGTTTTTACTTTGGGGCCGCTATCGGGCGGATAGGGCAGCACTTGGGTTAAAAGTAAAATTTTCAAAAAAGTCACCTCATCAAATTGGGGGGATACGGCGGAAAAACGGTTACAGTTGCGCCACCCACTGGTAAACCTGAAGCGTTTCCTGGGCGCACCGTCGCCAGGAAAATGTTTGCGCGCGTTCAAACCCGTATTGGCGCAACCGGCCCCGGTACAACTCGTCGGCCAGCACGGATTGGATGGCCTGGGTTATGCCCGGCGCATCGAGGGCGTCAAACTGAGGCACGGCGGTGCCCACAATCTCCGGGATGGATGAGTTGTTGGCAGCCACCACCGGCGTGCCGCAGGCCATGGCCTCCAGCGGCGGCAAGCCAAACCCTTCGTACAACGAGGGAAACACAAACAAAACCGCCCCGTTGTAAAGCAATTTCAAATCCTGGTTGCTGACATTTTGCATAAAAATAACCTGAGATGTGATGCCCAGCCGGTCAATTTCCTGGGCCAGCGTATCGGCCAAAAATTGGTGTGTCCAAACAATGGCCAGGTGATGGCGCTCGCGTAGCGCCAGTGGCAGCGCGGCATAAGCCCGCACCAGTGTAGAAAGGTTTTTACGGGGATCCGCCGACCCCATAGCCAACACGTAATCCGGCGGCAATCCGTATTTGCGCCGGATGGACTCGATGGCTGCCGGATCGTCAATCACGCCATAAAAGGGGCTGGCGGCCTCTGGTGTAACAAACACCTGCGACGCCGTTACGCGCAAGTGTTCCAGAATACTTTGCCGGGCGGCGTAAGAAACGGTGATGATGGCGGCGGCTCGTTCTGCCGAAAGTTTGGGAATATACCGGTAATACCACTCGATCAACTGGCGTTTGCCGGAAACAGGCTTGCCCTGCGAAAACTTTTCGGGGAAATACCAGATCATATCGTGAATAGTTACCACCGAGGGGCAGGCCGGCATTATTGGCGCGGTGAGGCAGGGGGAGTGAAGCAAATCAACCCGGTCGCGGGCAACCTGGCGGGTTAAGCTCACCTGTTCACGCCAGATCATGCCCACCAACGGATAACTGCCGGGCACAACCCGCACCGAAACGTTGGGTTGCGCCGGTAATTGGATGTTGGGGCCGGGCACTCGATCCACGTACAAAAAGTACTCGTTATCCATATCGAGGGCAGCCAACGCCGCCACCAGGCTTTCGGTGTAGGTTTTAAAACCACCCGGTTGGGGGTGGGTTAAAAACCGGGCATCAATGCCTATCCGCATAATTTATCTCCCCGCGCCACAAGTTTTTGATCAGCGCCGTGCGGGCTGTTAGTAAATCCCGGTTATTTGGCCGGAAACTATGTTTGGCCAGGCCCAACAGATTGGTAACCACCAAACCGTAACGTAGCGCCGTGGCCTGGGCGGCTCCGTAATTTTTACTAAAAAAGTGAATTTTACTCTGGTACAGGCGAATCAACTGGCCGGCGCTGCTGCGGCTGGCGCTGCCGCCACCCAAATGAATAACCTCGGCTTCGGGCAGGTAGTAAACCTGCCAGCCATGCCGCCGCATTTGAAAACACCAGTCCGTTTCTTCGGCGTACATAAAAAAGGATTCGTCCAGCCCCCCGGCTTGCGCAATGGCGGTGGGGCGCGCCAGCAGGCAGGCTCCGCCCACCCAATCCACCTTATAACTGAGAGGCCGGCTGGTGGCCATTTGTTTGGTCCTGAAATTGCGCCCCAACATCTCGGACCAGAAGGTGGGAAAACTGGCCCACGACTCCTGCAATGAGCCATCGCTGTTTAAAAGCTTGCCCCCCACAATGCCGGCATCGTTTTGTTGATTGGCAAACGACACCAACCGGGCTAACGCCTGCGGCAACACAATGGTATCGCTGTTTAATAGCAAAAAATAGCGCCCCTGCGCCACCGCGATAGCCTGGTTATTAGCCCGCGCAAAGCCAACATTTTGGCTGTTGGCCAATAGCCGCGCCTCTGGATAGCTTTGCTGCAACATGGTCTGGCTGCCATCGGTTGAGGCGTTGTCAACCACAATAACCTCTACCGGCAGATCGCCGCTTGTTTGCCGGATGGAATCCAAGCATTGCGCCAGCAAGTTTCGGGTGTTCCAGTTAACAATGATGATGGACAGGGTTAACATCAGTCTATGAATAAACAATCGGATGAAATTTGGCCGGCGGAGTTGCGGTTGCCGGATAAAGACGATCAATCACCGGAATAACTCCCATAAATAGCCAGCTATACACCACATAATCAAAACCGGCAATGGTTTGAGTGTAGGTAAATGGAAACAGCCAATCGCCAAATACCATCATCACCAAACAGCCAACCGCGCCGGCAAAACCAATATTAGCCAGAGCTTCTACAAAATCCCGTCGCCCCCGTAGCCGGAGGCAGAGTTTATAACCCTGCCAGATAATCCCCCCAAAAAACCACAACACCAAAGAAAGCCCCACCACCCCGGTTTGGGCCAAAATATCAATAATATTATTGTGAGTAGCCATAGCATGGTCGGGAAAATACGACATATAGTAAACGGCATACCCTGCCGGCCCGGTGCCAAATATTAAATGCTTGCCGGTTACTGTCCAGTTGGCTTCCCAGGCAGCTACCCGCGAGTTGCCGCTTTCATCGGTTTCATTGCCAACAACGGTGCCAAAATAATAATTGGCATCTTTGGCCAGGTAAAGCACCACCGCCAGCGTTACCGTTATAAATAATTTTTTAGACCGCATTATTGTTAACAATGCCACCGCCACCACACTCGGCAGCCAGCCGGCCAGCCAACTGATTTGTAACACAAACCGAAAATACAGCCAACCGGCGGCAATAACCGCCAGCACTGCTTTCCATTTCCAGGATAAATTATTATTAAAATAGATTAGCCCAACCGAAATACTAACCACCCACAAGGTAAACAGCCCGCTATCGTTAACCAGATAAATAGGGAGTACCCCCAGCCGGTAAACAATACCAATCGCGCCACCGGCTACCATCAAAATTACCATCAGTTTTAGCCATTTAACCTCATGAATATGATTGGCTACCAGCAAAAACGCGCCGGGCAACATTACCATGGTTAACGCCGAAGCAAATTGCACAAACACAAATTTTTTACTGAGATTATCCGGGTTGGCCAAAGGATCGCGTAAAAGTGCGCTCCAAATAATGGAAAAGAATACAACCACAGCAAACCAAAGTAAAGGTTTGTTGGAAGGAGTGGGGGCCAGCGTCACTTTTTTATCAACTACCACCATTTTGAATATCCAGTTGCCCACAAAAAACAACGTTAACAGAAAACTGTCCACCAACCGGCTTTCGGTGCCGGTTGGCAAACTGATGGGAATATACAAACCGGCAATCAAAATTAAAATCGGCCCGTATTCTGGCCGTGGCACGGTGTAAGCAAGCCCCACAATTGCAATCGGAACCGCCACAACCACAAAAATCAAAATTGGGTTAACCACCGACATCAACGCGCCAATGGCCGGCGCAGCCACCAAAACCCCGCCAATCATTATTACCAGCAACAAAACATGCCGATGTTCAGCCCAAAAACGAAACAGCGGCTTTAGTAACCTAACCAACGGCTGCGGTAAATATAGCAATGGGTTTTCGAGTAACTGATCCATTTATTTTACCCACTAAACTCAAAAAGAGCACACTAAAAAGGTGACGCTACCCTGTTTACAAATTCGGTAAATTGATGCCCAATCTGCGGCCAGCCGTACCGGGCTTCAACCGTTTGGCGGCCCACGCTGCTCAACCTTTGCCGGAGCGACGGATCGGCCAGCAACCGCAGCACCGCCCCGGCAAAATCGGCGGGAGTATCGGCCAGCAGAATATCACGCTCCGGCTCCAAATTAAGGCCCTCCGCCCCTTTGCCGGTGGACACCACCGGCGTGCCCAGCGCCAGCGACTCCAGAATTTTCAGCCGGGTGCCGCCGCCCATTCTAAGCGGCACAACATTCACCCAGCTTGCGGCAATTTTGGGGCGAATGTCGTTTAAATAGCCGGTGAACGTAACATTTTGGGCTTGCGGCAGGCGTTCAATCGGCACGCCGTCAACTTTGCCGGTAACAAACAACTGCGCCGCCGGCTGCTGTTGGCGAATGGCCGGAAAGACATCGCGTAAAAAGAAATCCACCGCATCAAAATTGGCGTTGTAGGTAAGCGCCCCGGAGTAAACCAGGGTATTGGGTTGGGGTTGGGCCAAACCGGGCGCGTTGTAAGCGGTGTCTACGCCGTTGGGAATTACCTCGATGACCGCGCCGGGAGAAATTTTCTGCAAACGCTGCCGTTCCGGCTCCGAAACCACCGTAACCGCGTTGAACATGTGCATCAATTTGGCAATGTAGCCGGTTAACTTCCACCATCTTAACCCGGCCAAAAATTTTTTAAGGGGCCGGATTTCCAGCGAATATTGCTCAAACAGCGTGGTTAATTCAAGCTCTTCCAATATTCTGGGCAGGCGCGGCACGCTGACCGCGTAGGGGGCCATATCCAGCTCCGAGGCAATCACCAGATCAAATTGGGTTTGGGCCACCGCCTGCGTTACCAGGGTTTGCATTTCAACATTGAACGTATCAACCACCGACCGGGGCCGGCGCGAGAAGAACCCCAGCAGCGCCCGTGCCCGGCCCGGATTAAAAGGCCGGTAAACGACGGTTTGAACCTCTGGGCACAGTTGGCGCATTTCGGCCAGTTGCGCCGGGCCGGGCGGCTCGGATACAAAGGATAGCAACGTAACGTAATGTTCACCAGCCAAATTTTTGAGCAGGTTGAACGCGCGTATTTTTGAGCCGTTATCCGGCGGATAGGGAAACCAGCGCGACAGAAACAGAATGTTCAAAGGTTAAATCCTTAACAGATGTCTACTTTGCCAAACCGCCCGCCAAAATAATCGCTGATGGCTTTGACCATTGCCTGCCGTTGCGGGGCTTTGTGCCGCCATTTTGGTTTTACGGCCCAGCTAACCAGGGTGCGACCCTGGTCAAATAACAACGTGTTTAGCCACGGTTTCAAGCCCACGCCGGCCAGTTTTAAAAACAACAGCCGGTTGCGAGTCATATAATAATGAACTTGCGGCGAGGCTTCGCGGGCCTGAAGCGAAATTTTATGCCAAATTTTAGCTGCCGGCACATGCAGCACTTTATAACCGGCGCGGGCGGCCCGCACGCACCACTCGGCTTCCTCGTAGTAAGCAAAAAAACGCTCGTCCAGCAGCCCAATTTGCTCAATCACCGCCGTTTTGATGAGCAACGCGCAGCCGGTTACAAAATCAACCGGGCGAGGAACGGAGCCAAACTGCCCCCCATCCGGCTCGTTTAGCCCATGCATATAGGTAAGCCCTTTGGGCCAGTTGATGCCCCCGCCCGCCGACCAGATTATCTCCGGTGCGGCAAAATAACAAATGGTAGGGCCAACAATCGCTACCCGCGGATTGGTTTCGGCGGCGTTAACCAGCAGTTGCAAAAAATCGGGGGCAACTTCGGTATCGTTGTTGAGCAACAGCACATAATCAAATTGATGTTGCCCGGCCCAGGCGATACCCACGTTATTGCCGCCAACATACCCCAAATTTTCGGCGGTTTCCAGAAGCGTTACGTAGGGATAAGCGGCTTTTATCACCGCTACCGAGTCATCGCTGGAATGGTTATCTACCACAACAACCTGATAATCGGGATAGGCCAGCCGGTTCAACGAGGCCAAACAGGCCAGGGTGTCATCGCGGCCATTCCAGTTTAATACAATAATGGCAACTTTTTTGGCGGCATCCATTTATGGTGTACTCCAGCCCAATCTACGGCGCAGCCCGCCCCAAAACGACATCATAATTGTTGTTTCGGATTGGTTAAAGGGTTTTAACGCCAAAAGCACGCCAATGTAAACAACCCCGGCCACCGCAACCGCAATCAACAGCGGCAAATGATCCAGCAGCAAAATTACCGCGCCCATCACCAAACAGGCCGCAATGGGTTTTACAAAGATATTTTTAATGTCCGTCAGCGGGAATTCGGAATGCACCATGTAATAAAATAACAGTAAAGTGGTGGTTTCGGTGATGACCGTGGTAACGGCGGCCCCCACATACCCCCACACCGCCACCACCACCACATTAAGCAGAAAATTGAGAATGGCGGTTGAGCTGTAAACGCGCATGGCCCGTTTTTCTTTTTCAGAAGCAATGGCCACGCTGCCGCACAATCCGCTTAAAGTGAGGGCGGGCAAAGCCCACACCAAAATGGCCAGCGCAATGCCCGAAGCGCGATATTCATCGGTATAAAGCCACACCACAATTTGCTCGGATAGCAGGGTAACGCCGATGGTAATCGGCAGCGAGGTCATCACCATAATTTTAAAGGCGCTGTTAAAGGCTTTAGTTACCCGGCCAACGGAAACGCCGTAATAACGGGATAATTGGGGGGTAAGCGTGGATAATAAAACTGATTTTATAAACAAGAGTTTGAAAATCAAGTTGTAAGCGGCCTTATACCAGCCAACTTCCTGGGGCGAGCGCCACAATGAGAGCAACACCGTATCAATATCCTGAGCCGCCAGCAGGGTAAACGTCATCAGCGCAAAGGGCAAGCTGAATTTTAAGAGCAGCCACCAATTTGCCGGCGTAATATGAAAACGGAGCGTGCCAAAACGTAGTCGCCGGATAAAGTGCGCACCAATCATTGAAGCCACCGGTACCCCAATATACGAGGTTATAATCAACCCGTAAAAGCTAAACCCGCCAATTAAAACCAAGGCTCCGGTGATCACAAAAATTATTTGAACCGACGTACTTAAAATGGAGGCCAGATCAATCCGTTCGTAGCCGCTTAAAACCACGCCAATCGGCCCCAAAACCGAATAAAAATAAAACCCCACACACACAATAAAAATGCCAATCACCATTTGGCGGGAATAGCCCACCATAATGGCGCTGATGGTAATAATTACGGTAGCCACGGTTGATAACAATATCCGCAGCACCACCAAATCCCAGAATATCTCGTCAACCTGCCGGCGGCGGCGGGCGATTTCGCGGGTGGCGTACTGCGTCATCCCCAAATCGGCCATCACCGAAAAGATGCCGGCATAGGCCACAGCGGTACTGTAAAGCCCAAACTGTTCGCCGCCCAGCCGCCGCACTACGTACACCTGAAAAATAAAGCCAAAAACCTTGGTAATGGCGTCGGCGATGAGCAAAAAAGCAGAATTTCTAAACAGGGTGCGGGCCGCATCCTGACCGCTTTCCAGTTCGATAGTTGGTTTCTCTGGAGTTAGTTCTAGGTTTTCTGGTATCAAGATTTAATCACTTTTCTAAACAAATCATAGCTTCTACGGGTTCCCGGTTGGCAACGGTATGATAGATAGTTTTAATGGTATTCATTTCTTCGGCAATTGTTTTAACCGGCTGAATACCCGCCACCAAATTTTTTACCAAAGCGGGCGTTTCGATTAACCGCTGGAGTTGTTCCGCCAGCGCCAGATGACTGCCACTCTCAAACAACAACCCGTTCGCCTCATGTTGAATAACATAAGACATGTTGGGAATATTGCTGGCAATAACCGGGGTTTTGGTATGGAGCGCCTCGTACATTACCAGCGGGCCAATTTCATTCCAGGTTGAGGGGATTACCAGCGCATCAATCTGGCTTAAAATTTGGGCCGCCTGTTGAGGGGCGTATTTGCCCATCAACTTTATTGACGGATGCGCGCCAATAAGCTGCCGGAGGTGGCGAGTGTACGGAGGGTCCGCCTGATGGTTGCCGTAAATAACCAGTTCGGTGTGGGTGTTGGTTTTTAAGGCTTTATAGGCTTCAATTAAAATATGAACACCTTTTTGTGGGCCAATTTGCCCCATGTAACCAATTCTAAAAGGACGTTCCGGCGGGTTGAGCGGGTTGTCCACCGGTAGCCATTCGGCGTCGTTCAGGCCGTGGCTGTTAAAAATTAGCCGTTCCGGCGCGACTCCTCTGGCTATGAATGTTTCCAGCAAAAACCGGGACGGGCAAATAAGCGCATCGGCTTGTTTTAAAGCGCTCATTAACAAATCATTGCGGCGCTCAAATTTATTAACAAATTCAACTCCAGGTTTCCAGTTAACGCTTTCGGCTGAAAGCGCCTGCCGCCAAATCCAGTTAGCCGCATCGGGTAAAAATTGAGCCAAAAGCCGAAAACGGCGTTGCTCCTCAAACTTGCAGCGAGCGCAGGCCACCGCGTTGAAGTGGTCGGCGGGTGAAAGAGTGCCATCGGGGCGCAACAAATTTAGCCGGGGGCATACAAACCAAAAATCGGTGAGAGTAATCACCGTGGGCACATTAAGGCTGTAAGCGGCCCGAATCGCCCCGGCTCCCATCAAATAACCGCTAATCAAATGAAAGATATCCGGCTTGAGTTGGGCCAAATATTCAGTGAGATGCTTTTCCAGCCAGGGGTTGTTGTACTGCCATTCAAACGGGTCGGCGGTCTGGCTTAAATCAAACGAGAGCCTTCTAACCGGCAATCCCTGGTATTCATCATCTTCCCAAATAACCCCATCCGCCGGGCCTTTATTAATATGTTCAATACAAATCAGGTGAACATCGTAGTGGTGTTGCTGCAACCACTGCGCCACATAATAGGCATGCAACTCTGCCCCGGCAGTATAATTGGGCAAAAAATGATGAACGGCAAGTAATATCTTTAATGGCTGGCTCACAAAAGCTATCCTTTATTCTTTGTGTTTTGAAAACAACCTATCAATGAGATGCACATTATTAATATTAAGTACCGCTTTGGTGTCGGTCATAAAACGGGTGGCGATGAGTCCTTCAAGTTTGCCCAAAATATTGTAGCTTTCAATCAAAAACATCATCACCGGAAATTTGGCTTCGTAGAGCGTAATCCGGCCTCGGATTAGCCGTATTTGGCGGATTACCATCGAAAGAATATACCGAAATAACGCCGCCACTTGGCACATAATCCGTAATAGTTGAACTTTGCGACCACGCGGATACCCCGGTTGATGCGCGTAGATGGTATCTAATAAAATTTCGCCAAATCCGTAACGCCGATATTGCCGGGCCAAGCCGGTTTTGGTAGCCCGGTGATGGTGATAAATAATTGCTGCGGGCGCATATTGCAACTTGCAGCCGGTTTGCAATTGTAACCTCCAGGAAAAGTCAACATCTTGCCCGGTAATCAAATGGGGATGAAACCCATCAATTTGGTTAAACAGTTCTCGCCGGTACGAGGCGTTGGCTGTATAAAGCCGGGGTAAAAACTCATGGTTGGCGTCAACGCAAAAGTTAACCAGAGGCGAGTGATCGTCAGAAAACATTTCTATCAGGCTGCGGCCCGGATGTTTGTAAGCCAAAATAGCGCCGCCAACCCCCCCAATTTCCGGGGCGGCGGCATAAGGTTTTACCAATTCCGCCAACCACTGCGAATCGGCCCGGCAGTCGGCATCCGTAAAGGCGATAATCTCCGCCTGGCTTTGGGCAACGCCCAAATTGCGGGCAATGGCTACGCCGCGCTGGCGGCAACAAACGGATTTAACCGGATAGTTGCTAATAATTTCAGCCGTATTATCGGTAGAACCATTCTCTACCACAATAATTTCGTACAGATGAGCCGGATAGTTTTGTTGCAGCAGGCTTTTTAAACAATCACCAATAATTTCGGCGCCGTTGTATACGGCAACTACAACACTAACGGTAGGTGTAAACGGTACCACGTCTTTGGCTCATCCTTACGTAGAAATAGAAGTCAGGCAAACAACGCCCGCAAGCTGATGCTGAGAAATCCCCGGTTTTTTAACACACTTGGATTGGCCCGCAAAGCCGGCCAAATATGCTTTTTCAATTCGGTAAAATTTTGGCTTTGATACGCCAAAAAAGCCGCCACTAAATGGTACCGGCCAATTGCCTGCCGGTGTAACGGTTTTAAATGGATGACTTCGGGCGGCAGGTTATCAAAAAACAGGTTAATCATCTTGATGGCGTCGGTTGTTTGCGGCTCTAAAACCGAGGCGGCTAACCACTCCAGTATCCAGTTAAAATTCTGGGCCAGCGCCGGGCACTCCTTGATGGCCTGCTGCAAATGGGCGCGCCCTTGAGCCGGGTTGTTGATGCGAAAATAATTGGCCGCAATCTCAAACTGGAAAATGCTGTAAGTTTCGGCTTTAAGTTTTTTTATTTCTTCGGGCAGGTTGGGGTTGGCAAAATATTTATCCAGCCGCGCCGACCGGCTATAAATTTGCCGGGTAATGCGGCTTGACATGCTGCCCCGCCTAACCCGGTATTGTAACAAGGGCTGGTTAATGTAACCAAAGGTGTAGCCTGCCGTGGCCAGCCGCAACCACAAGTCGGTATCTTCTGAACCCATTAACGCCAAAGACTCATCAAACAGGCCGCCTTTTTCCAAACATTCGCGCCGCAACACCACGGCTCCGGGGCTGATAATCACAAAAGACCGGCACAGAATATCTTTGAGCAGGTTTCCCTCTTTGCCGGGGCGCACTTCGCCAATAATTCTGGCACCATCGCTACTGATAAATTGCCAGGCCGAATACACAATTTGGTAATTGGGGTGGGTTTCTAAAAAATTGATTTGCCGGGTTAATTTATCGGGCGGGATGAGGTCGTCGCTATCCAAAAAAAGCAGATACTCGCCCTGCGCCGCAGCAAACCCCACGTTCCGGGCCGCCGCCGGCCCCCGGTTTTCCTGGTGAATGTAGCAAATCCGGTTGCCATATTGAGCCAAAACCTGGCGCGTGTCATCCGTAGAGCCATCATCCACCACAATAACCTCAACATTCCCATAAGTTTGGGCCAGCGCGCTATCCACAGTTTGGCCAATATATTGATCGCCATTATGGGTAGGAATGATAATTGAGGCTTTGGCTGCAACCATTTGTCCTCTGCTTAGCCCAACAAGGCCCGAATAACAATTTTTAGAAACCCGCGATTACTAATAATCTGCGGGTTGCCGGCCAACGCGGGCCACACGTGCCGGCTGATATTCTTTGTGTTAGACAGATGCGCCCGAAAAATAGCGCCGGTGTGATACTGCCCCACCACCTGGCGTTGCAGCGTTTTTAAAACCCCGGCCTCCGGCGGCAAATTATCAAACAAACAAGCCAAAAATTGGTCGGGGTTGGGAGTATGCAGGCTCAAGGCAAAGCTGATGGCCCACTGCGCCAACCACTCTCTGTTGGCTGCCAACGGCGGATAAACAGCCGCCGCCCGGCAAAGCTGCTCTCGGCCGGCATCAATTTGCCCAATCCGGTAAAACCGCGCCGCCGAAACATAATGCAACCGGCTGTAGGCTTCGGGGCGAAGCCGCAAAATTTCTGCGGGCAGCCCCGGTTGGGCAAAAAATTTATCCAGCCGGGCAAAAGCGTATTTTACCTGATGCGCCGCCTGCGCCGACAAACTGGCGGAATGAATGCGGTATTGAAACAACAACTCATCAATATAACCAAACCGGTAGCCGGCGTAAGCCGCCCGAAGCCACATATCCGTGTCTTCTTCGGCCCGGAGGGTTTCATCAAACAACCCCACCCGCTCCAAAACCTTACGCCGGATAACCACCGCGCCGGGAATACAATAAAAATCGCTGAACAGCAACTCTGTTAGTAACGTCCCCTGTTTGCCGGGGCGCATTTGGCCCACCAGCGGCACGCCGGTTTCATCAATGTATTGCCAGCCGGAATAAACAAGGTCAAAATCCGGGTTTTCGGCCAAAAATTTCAGGTGATGCTCTACCTTGGTGTTGGGGATAAGATCATCGCTATCTAAAAAGAGCAGGTAATCGCCGCCGGCGGCTTTAAACCCGGTATTTCTGGCCCCGGCCAACCCCCGGTTTTCCTGGTGAATCAGCCGGATGCGCTCGCCGTACCCGGCCAAAACAGCGGCGGACTCATCGGTTGAGCCATCGTTCACAACAATTACCTCAATCTCCGGCCAGGTTTGGGCCAGCGCGCTATCAACCGTTTGAGCCACAAAGCGGGCCTGGTTGTAAGCCGGAATTACAATTGAAACTTTAGGCAATGTTGTCATTTTATAAAAAACGCGCCGGTTATGGCTTTAAATTTTTGTAACGCACCCGGTGAACAAACACGCGCAAAAACCGCTGCGCCCACGCTTTTTCTAATATTTGGCGCACCGGCGTAATGGCATTGATTTTTTGCGCCAGTGGCCGCAATCGGATTTCATCGCCCCACGTTACTCCGCGTGTTTGCAATGAATATTCCCAAACTGACCGGTTTTTGTGGTAACTGTTGGGCAATAATGTGGTGGGCACCCCCAAAATAGCGCCCAAAACCGCCGAATGTAGCCGGTTGGTTACAATTTGCCTGGCTTGATTATGCAGCGCCACCCACTGGTTATAATCAAAACAAAAATGAATTGGATCCGTCCAAACGGCCATCAGATCGCGCCGGGTTTTGGTAATCGCCTCTTTATCGGCCCGAATGGCGTACAAATCAAACCGGCGGGGGGGAATGGCGGTGATGACATCGGCGGCGGTTAAATTCAGGGCCGTATCGTGATCCAGGCCGGGTTCAACCCAGCCCGGCAACAGCGATTTGATAATAGTATGCGAAGTTGTTTCTCTGGCAAAAAAAACGGCTGTGCCGGCTCCACGCGCCGGGAGTTTGCTGATAAAAACCTGCTTTAAAAAAGCGGCGTCTGGCGGCACAGTTTGTGGCCCCAAAATTGTTACCGGATAACGCTCAACACTTTTGAGAAACGCCTGCGCCGCGATTGCTTTGGGGTACAGCGGATGAATGCCGCCGCCGCCGTGAATATACACGCCGGTGTTTTGGGGATAATCCGAGCGCAAAAAGGCATCAACCGAAACCTTTTGAAACTGCACTCCGGCCAGATTGGCCAACTTTTCGGCTCCCCGCCAAAGTAACTGGTCGCCATAATTGCCCCAAGGTTCCACCAAAACAAACGGGATTGAATTAAATTGCCGGAACAGGCCAAAAACCTGCCGGGAGGCAATCTCTGGCAATCCATCAACGGGTATAAAATTGGCCGGTAATGCCCCCAACTGAGTCATTTTTGCTAAAACCTAACCCTTCACCGGGTTAATCAGGCCGGCTAACCATCCACGCCAGCGCGTCATCCCCTTGTAAAAAATTCTTTGTAGCCGGCGCGGTTTGGCCTTGTTTTTTGAAACGGTTTTTCCCAGAACATCCACCCAATCAGCCGAAATATTGGCGGCTTTGGCGGCACTAAGGATATCCTCAAACTCCAGAATTTGCGTTTCTTTCAGGTGCGAAAAGCCAGCGAGTTGAGCATTACTCACATCCTGTTCAAAACATTCCGGCAACGCCGATCCCGCCACCCGAAAATTTAAGATGGTACGAATGCACTTTTCGCACTGGCTACAGTTTTTGGCCTTGTCCTGGCCTTGCCAACAAACCCGCAAATACTTACGCGCTTCGGGCCATTGGGCAATGGCGGCCACTTTTTGAACGCGGGTATAAGCGGCTCCATCGTAAACAAGTTGAAAACTGCGGCTGGAAAGCAGCCAATCCGTAACCGGGTTAGACCCCCACGGCAAGTAAACGTAATCATACGCTCCGGTGCTGCCAACCACCCCAACCGCATAACCGCCCTGAAAAACCATTAAACACGAAACAATTGCCGCCGCGTGGCAATCTTCCCAATCATCACCCAAATCCCTAAAGTTGGTGGCAATCGGGAGCAATTCCATGCCCAAACTATCCAGCATTTTCTGGGAATTGGCTGCCGCGCGGGCAAAAACATCCGGCTGATCCAGCGGAATGTCAAACCCATGCACCATCATCCCGGCGCGCAGGTTGCGCTGCCAGCGACCACACTGCCCGGTGCGATGCCGCCAAGTGGTAAAGCAAGAATCAACCCCGCCGGAAAAAGCAACAACAGCCACCTCATCTCCGGGCGGCAGGTTGTTTTCTTGCTCAGTATCGGCGGTAATATTGATTTTTGTGTATTTGTCCGGCCTCCAAACAGTCCAGGCGGCCTGATATTCTTCGAGGTTGCGCAGCAGCGAAGGCGAAGCCTGCCCATGAACCCGCAAATTTAACCCGGCGCGCATCGCTTTAAACAGCACGCCCAGCACAAACGGATCGCTGCTTGCGGTTAATTGCCGGTGAAATTGCGCCGGAACGCGATACCACAACAACTGCCGCTCGCCTGCCGGCGTTTCAATGGTTGCGCCGAGGGTAATTTGTCCATCGGTTTCGTGGGGCGGTTCTGGCCAAAGCTGTAAATCCGGCATGGTCACTCCATTTTGGTGATGATTTCATGCTGCCAGTGGTGGTTAATCAGGCAGGCGGCATATTGAATGTCCGGCGTCCAGCCGGTATCAAAAAACTCCGAACTTTCAACCTCGAACACCAGCGCGTTGGGAATCAAATCCAGGTTTTGGCCGCCCAATTGAACCGACACCGCCACCCGATATTGGCCAATGGGCAATGGCAAATCCGGCAGATGGCACACAAACTTACCGGAGTCGCCAATCCGGTCATCAAGCCGGCTGTTCACTTTGGCGGTATTAAAATTGGTAACAGCCACCCCAATCTGGTTAAAAATGGTAAAAACAAGCGTTGCCCGGTCAATATTGGCCGGGTTTTCGTAATAAAATTCAATTGAGGCCGACTGCCCGGCTACCAAATATTTGGCCGGCTGCCCCGCCGCATCGAGCATGCGCGCGCCGGTTAACCGCACCCAGCCATTGCCGCTTCGCTCGGGGTTGTGCGCAAAAGCGTTGTCGGCGGTATCGGTTAAATAAGCCAGATACTCTTTAATGCCGCCGCTGATAGAGCCATCAAACACCAGTTTGCCCTGCCGGATTACCAGCGCCCGCTGGCACAACGCCTGCACCGCCGCCATATTGTGGCTCACAAACAGGATGGTCCGTCCGCTTTGGGCTACATCTTCCATTTTGCCCAGGCATTTCTTTTGAAAAGCCACATCGCCAACCGCCAAAACCTCGTCAATGACCATAATTTCCGGGTTAAGATGCGCCGCCACCGAAAACGCCAGCCGCACCTTCATTCCCGATGAATACCGCTTTACCGGAGTATCCAAAAACTGTTCCACGCCGGAAAAAGCAACAATTTCATCAAAATTGCGGTCAATTTCATCCTTTTTCATACCCAAAATTGCGCCGTTAAAATAGATGTTTTCCCGGCCACTCAACTCATCGTGAAAGCCGGTGCCCACTTCTAACAGCGATCCCACCCGGCCATCAAGCACAACCCGGCCCCGTGTGGGTTCTGTAATTTGCGACATAATTTTGAGCAGCGTGCTTTTGCCGGCGCCGTTTCGGCCAATAATTCCCACCACCTCGCCCTGGTTTACCTCAAACGAAACATCCTGCAACGCCCAGATTGTGTTGGCAGGCGCGGCACGGCGAGCGCCAAACCGTTGCGGGAGGCTAAATTGGGCCATAATGGCCTCGCGCAAAGTGGCGTGGCGCTGCTGAAGGGCTTCGACCTGGTATTGTTTGCTCAACTGCTCAACCGCAATAACGGTGCTGCTCATTATTAACGCTCGTTAAAAATTTAAACAATATCGGCAAAAGTTCTTTCGGTGGCCCGAAAAAAAACAACACCGCTGATAAAAACAATCACGGTGAGGCCAATCCCCACCGCAAACCCCAAACCGGGCGGGGTTACGCCTGACATTTGCTGGCTCAATAAAGCCCAGCGAAACCCTTCGACCACGCCGGTCATGGGATTTAAGCTCAATACCCAGCGGAAGCGTTCGGGCACAATGGATGCGCTGTAAATAACCGGCGTGGCGTACATCCACACCTGAACCAAAAACGGAACCAGGTATTTAACATCTCGGTAGCGCACATTGAGCGCAGCCAACCATAACCCAAACCCCAACGCGGTTAATGCCGTCACCAAAATTAACCCCGGAATAAAAACCAGGGCCGGGGTAGGCGGAATATGGTAAAACAGCATCAATCCGACTAAAACAATAAAGGCAACGGCCAAATCTACCAGCCCGGATAACACCCCGGCCAACGGAATAATCAACCGAGGAAAGTAAATTTTGGTAATGAGTTGAGCGTTATCCACCAAACCGGTTGAAGACCGGGTAAGCGACGAAGCAAAATATTGCCAGGGCAACAAGGCGGCGTAAGCAAAAACCGGATAGGGTGCGCCATCAGCCGGAACTTTTAACAACCAGCCAAAAATCAGGGTAAATATGAGCATATTAACCACGGGTTGCACCACAATCCACAAAACGCCCAGCACGGTTTGTTTGTAGCGCACTTTTATCTCGCGCCACACCATAAAATAGAGCAGTTCGCGGTATTGCCACAGGCGCAACAATTGCAGCGACCGCCAGCCCCGGGTTGGTTCTAACACCAACCGGGCCGGAATTTCAGCCGCTTTTGCCGGTGGAAAGATTACATTGGGTATTTTGTTAGAATTACTGGCCAAAACCGCCTTCTCCATTCCATATCCGGCTGCTCCATGAGAGAAATAGCTAATTGCCGAAGCCGGGTAATCAAAGCAAATACGGAGGCAATCCACTAAACTTTTAACTGGCAAAAACGGGGATTTTTGTTGATTACCCAACCAGGCCGGATTTTGCCATCCTCACCCCGGTAACGAATCACGAACGCCGGGCCAAACGGTCAGGCTCGGTTTGGCTATCGTGATTGTGAGTATCCTGAGAAATTATTGAGGCAGACGCATCTTTTCCATAATGCGTTTCACCTTGTTGATAAGCCGCAATAAATACATCCAGGTCTGCTTTGTTTACCAACCAGCGGCGATTGGTTTTAGTGGCCGCCAACCGGCCATCTTCACACCAGCGCCGGGCCGTATCAACGCTAACGCCCAGCCGGGCAGCCACCTCGTTGATTCCCAGGTTTGAGACCGCGGACGTTTGTTCGCGCCCAAACCCTAATCTGGCCAAAAACGAAGCCCGGCTCGAAGTGGATTGCCCCGTTGCCAATCCGGTTGAACGGTAGCCGTAATAACCGTAATAACCGCCGGTTACTTTGACACGGTTAACCGCCACGCCCAACAAATTGTTGTGCTGCTTGTTTTTGAACACGGCGCTTACTTTTTTCACGTTCTTGATTCTGGATTGCCGGTCGCTGACTACCAGCACCGAAACATCAACCAGGTTGGTAATTGTCAGGGTATCAACCACTTCTAAAATGGGCGCGCTGTCAACAAACAGAAAATCCGCTTGCGTTTTTAAAATATCCAAAATCCGGGCCAAATTGGGCGAGTTTAACAACGCGCCCGGATCGAGCGGCGTTGTTCCGGCGGGCAGTAATAACAAATTACCAAACTGAGTGGGCCGGAGCGCCTTTTTAAGCAGCGCCTCAATTGCCGCTTCAGGAGCAGCCAGCACGTCGGTTAACCCCAAAATATTGGGCTGGTCAAACAATTCATGCAGCGAAGGGTTGCGCAGGTCGGCATCTATTAAAATTACGCTGGTTTCCGTTACCGTCATACCGGCGGAGATTTTGCTGCCCGAAGACGCCGTAATTACAGCCAAATTAGAGGTTACAAACGTTTTACCTTCGTTGGGATTGGCGCTGGTGATAAGCACCGTAGATACCGGCTGCCCTTCGGCGGCCAAAAATATGCTGCTGCGCAGCGTGCGTAGCATGTCGGCCTCAAAAGACCACAGTTTATCCTGAGAAGTGAGGAGGGATTCGTTTTTCTTCATTTTGGGGACTACGCCCAATATCGGCAAGTCCGCCAGTTCTTGTGGCTTTTCTTTGTACCAAATGTAGGTGTCATCAAAAAATTCAAGCAGCACAATGGCCCCAATTGCCAGCGCCAACCCGGCCAACGCCGCCAGCAGCACGTTGTTTCTGATGCTGGGCGAAATGGGCGAGGTGGGTTCGCTGGCCGGTTCAAAAATAGCCAAGCGATTGATGGCGTTTTCGGACAGGTTTGATAAAAATTGGGTGTAGTTGCGCTGGTATTCGCCTTTTACCTGTTCAAGGCCGGCCTGTTTGGATTGCGCCTCGGCAATTTCTACGGCAGAGGTTAAGCCCGGCAGTTTGGCTTCTATATCCCTGATTTTTTTGTTGGTGTCTTCAATCTTTTGCTGTAAATCCTGTAATTGCTCCCGAACAAATTTTTCGCGTTCCTGCTGCCCCTGCGAGCCGGTGGGGCTTTGCAAAATCAATTCTTCGGCTACGGCGTTGGCCAATAATTGGGCGCGTTGCGGGTTTACGTCCAGCACCGATATTTCCAGCAATTGCGCCTCTGGAATAACCTTGGTGCTGATCATGGCCACCAGTTGTTCCGGGGATATTTTTACCCCCAGCCGGTTGATGGCGGCCTCCGCTACCGGCAACCGTTTGGCAAATTGCGAGTAAACCTCGGCCAGCGTGCTGATGCTGCCCAGCGTGCGCAAATCGGGGTTGGGGTTATCAATAATGTTACTACCCACGGTCAGCGTAGCTTTGGCCGAATAGATTTTGGGCAAACGCTGGCTAAATATGTACGACGCTCCAGCCGAAAGCGCCACACTGATAAAAATTAGCCACCACCAGCGCAATCCAATTTTTACATACTGCATTAAATCCATAAATCCGTTTCCTTATGCTCGCCGCCTCACGGCAGGTAGCCGTTTTCTTCTACGTAAATAACTTTACTGCCTTGCGGGCTAAATGCAAACGGCACGGGCTGGAGTTCCGGCAAAACCCGGCAAATATCCTGATGCCGTTGGTGCGGGGCGTAGAATAACAAAAATCCGCCGCCACCGGCTCCCATCAATTTCCCGCCGATTGCGCCGGCAGACCGGGCACGCTCGTACCAGGTGTCAATTGTGTCGTTACTGATGCTGTTCACCAATTGGCGCTTTAATAACCAGTTGGTGTGCAAAATTTCGCCAAAAACATCAACCTGATTCTCGCATAACGCCCGGTAAAGCTGATGCGCCAGGTTGACCATTTCTCGTAAAATGGCCTGTTTGTTAGGGTTAGACCGCGTTTCTTGCGCCTGCGTGGCTAAAATATCTTCGGAGTTGCGGGTTAAGCCGGTGTAAAACATCAACATATTTTTTTGCAGGGTGTCTTTGGTTTGAGGGCGGCAAATTATGGGGTCTACAAAAACCGTGCCGTCGGGGTTAAACCGAATGTATTGCAGCCCGCCGTAGGCCGCAATGTATTGATCCTGCTTGCCGCCGGAACGGTTGCAGCGGTCAATTTCAATGTGACAAGCCTCGTGGGCCAGCCGCTCCGCGCCGGCAAAGTGGCCGCTGTAGGAGTAGAGCGCGTTCAGCAGGCCCACCGTGTAGCTGCCCGATGACCCCAGCCCGGTTCCCTGCGAGGGAATATCGGAAATTGAGGTGATTTCAATGCCCTGGTCAATCCCCAACAACTTGAGCGACTCCCGAATCAACTCGTGTTTTACGTTTTCCACGCCGTCCACAATCTCGGTTACGGAGTAGCTGGCCCGGATTTTATGGTCAAACTTGGGGTTAACGTTAATGTAGATATATTTGTTAATACTGGTGCTAACCACCGCACCCTGTTGTTGCTCGTAAAAAGCGGGCAGATCGCTGCCGCCACCAACAAAACTTATCCGCAGGGGAGTCCGGGTGATAATCATAAATAGCGCTCCTTTATTTGTTTAGCTCTTCGCAAGCCTGACCATCATAATCGGCGTCCAGACCGTGCGGGTCGAGGGCGGGACCGCCCGCTGCATAGTAAAATGCCTGGGCCACCGATTGCGACGGAAAATTTTCACAGTTTCTATCCACGCCAAACGGATCATACGGCCCAATGTACGGGATGTGCAACGTTAAAGTGTTGCCGGGAATGCCCGGATATTTTATCCAAACCGGCGCGGAGTCATTGTATTGGGGTTTGCTAAGGGTGTGAACATTTCCGCCATCCCGGTTCATCAACCAAATTCCGTTTTTATCGCCCCGGTTGGACCAAAAAACCAACTGCGTACCATCCGGCGACCACGACGGGCTGCCGTTGACTTCGGGCACAAATGTGTCTTTGCCGATTTCTCGGCCATTGTATTGGGTGTTTGATTCGGTGAGTTGGCGCAGGTTGGAGCCATCCCAGTTTACCGCCCAGATTTCGTCGTCGCCGCTATCGTTTGAAATAAAGGCAAGTTCCGGGTTGGCCGGCGACCACACGCCAAAATAGGCCAGCCCGGTGCCAAAGTTGGTTAATTGCTGCTCTTTTTTGTACAGCGAATCATACCAGTACACCGCCGGGGCGTCGTTGCGAACTCCCTTCCCGGTAACGCTGTCATTCCGGTAGCGAATGGCATCTTTGGTAAAGGCTCTAAAACGGCCATCCGCCGAAAATTGATCGGCCAGCCGGGCCACATTGTAGGGCCAGGAGTTGGTGAGCAGGGCCAACCCGGTGCCATCGGGATTGATGAGGTAAATTTGCTCCTGCCCGGAGCGGTCGGATTTAAACGCGATTTTGCCAATCAATGGCGACGGGATGGCGGGCGTGGGCCGGGGCGTAAGCGAGGCGGTGGGCGTGGGCGTAAGCGGCGGCAAATCGCCGGTGAGCGCAATAAAAATTGGCGTGGCGGTGGGCGTGGCGGTGGGCGTAGCCGTAACCATGTTGCGCGGCATGGGGGTGGGCGTGCCGTAGGCAATAATCGCGGCGGTGGCCTCGGCGGCCCAAAAACGGGCGGTGGCCACGTTTTCCGGGGAGGGGCTGGGGGTGAGAATCCACGGCGTAACCCAGTTGGCCGGCAGCGGCGTGGGCGTGCCGGTGGTGGTAGCCAGCGCCGTAAGCCGGGGCGCTACGGCGGCGGCGGTGAGCACGTTTTCCGGGGAGGGTGTGCTGGTGATGACCACAAAGGTGGGGGTGGGCGTGGCCGTGCTGCCGGGCGGCGGCGCGGCGGCGGCTTCGGTGGGTGGCGGTGGGATAACTCCCAGCCGCAGTTTGGGCCGCTGCCCCAAGGTGCCGGGGCCGTAACCGCTATCCCAGGAGAAAAAACCTTCCGGGAAAACGGGGTCAATTCTAAACGCGATGGCGTTATCTTTTAGCCGGGATTCAATGAGGCTGCGTTGGGCGGCGTTGAATACAAGGGTATTGACGGCGCTCCGGCCCAAATTTTTGGCTTCGAGGTTGGGCTGCAAGGTATCTTCGATGGCGGCATCGTGGATGGCCTTAAAGCCCTGCCGCGACCAATCCTTATCCACATCGTGTTGCAGTATTTGCACTTTAAAGGCGTTGCTGGTGGTTAGCCCCTGGTTATCCAGGCCGGTCAGTTGCAATTCGGCCATAAAAATGGTAGAGCCATCCACAATAAACGACAAATCAAATTGCATTGCGCCCAGCAGCAGTTTGCCTCCCTTTAACCCGGAGGTGAGCGGCCCTTCGCCAAAATGGTTGCCGGCTTCGCCTTCTTGCACCCACCCCACCGAGTTGATGTCGGGTTCAATCATGTAAACAATGCCGCCAACGGGCAATCCGGGCGTGGCGGTAGGCTGCGGTTTGGGCGTGGCGGTGGGCAAGGTTGTGGCGGTGGGCGGTATCGGCGTGGGGGCCAGCGTGGGCAACGGCGAAATAGCGACCCCAGGCTCGGCGGTATCTTCGAGCGGCAGGGTGGGGACGGCATAGGTAAAAAAGGAGTAAAGGCCAATGCCAATCACCCCCAAAATAGCGGCAATAATCAATACAATTCGCCAGATAGGGCCAGAATTATAATACCGCATAACACAACCTTTTTCTTGAACTTGGCAAAGGCTCAAACCGGGATTTTACGGGCAAGCGCCTGTAAAATCCCGGCTTGAGGGTGTAAACAATCAGGCCGGCAACCTTAGCTTTTGATGAACGACAGCGTTTGCAGCCCGGCGCTGACGGCGCTTTTAAACCCGGCCCAGGTGTTTAAGCCCTTAAGAATAGTCAGGATGGGCGCGGGGCGCAGTGTCCACTCGCGGGTGGCCCGTTTTTGCCAGTAATTAAGCTGCTCAGCCGTGAGGTTTTCGTAATCCAGCACGGTTGATTTATCCATGTCCACCTGTTCCCAGTTGGTGCCGGGGCGAAACCAGCCGTTTTCAACCACTTCGTAAAAGAAGGGCGTGCCGGGGTATGGTGCGGCAATGTGAAAAATGGCCACATTGAGCGGCAATTTTTTGGAAAAGGAGATGGTTTCCTGAATGGTTTGTTCGGTTTCGCCGGGCAGGCCGATGATAAAGTAGCCAAAGTTTTTAATGCCGGCTTTTTTGGCCCAGGTAAGGGCGCGTTCAGCCTTGCCGGGGTCTGCGCCTTTGCGGGCGCGTTTTAAAATTTCCACCGAGCCGGATTCAATGCCCCACGAAATCATGTGGCAGCCGGCTTTGCCCATCATCTGGAGCATTTCTTCATCCACGTAATCTACCCGGCTGTTGCACATCCACTGCATGTTAATTTTTTCGTCAATCATCGCCTGGCAAATGCTCATTACCTGCTCGCGGTTTACGGTGAACAGGTCGGAGTACATCATCACGTTGTCAATGCCCAGGTTTTTTAATATCCAGAGTTCGGCCATCACGTTTTCGGCGGAGCGCAACCGCACCGCGTAGTTATAGCTAACGTGTTTAATGCAGTATTTGCAGCCCGCCGGGCAACCCCGGCTGGGCACCACAAACGCATACGGCCCTTTGATGATTGGCATGCGGTATTTATCGAGCGGCAGCAGGTGGTGCATGGGCAGCGGCAACTCGTTGAGGTCGGGGATAAAGTTGCGGTCGGCGTTGACTTTGATTTCGCCATGCGAACGCCAGGCCAGCCCGGCGATGACGCTAAAATCGCTCTGCGCCAGCATGTCGGCGGTAAATGGCCGGCGCAGCGGATCGGTTTTGCTCATCAGGTATTCCATGTGGTCGTTGAGGCCGGGTTTGCCTTCCAGCGCGTCAATTAATTCACGCAGGGTCAGTTCCGGTTCGCCCCGCAGCACAAAATCCAGGGCCGGATAAGCCTTCATGGTGTTGATGGTGTTGGGCGTAACGTGGGTGCCAAAAGCAATGGTTTTAGCGCCTCTGGCTTTGGCCAAAAACACGCCAAACATATCGTTGGTGAGGGTGGGGGCTGTAACCTGGGTAAGGTAGTATTTGGGCCGTTTTTTCTCCAATTCCGCCTCAAACTCGGTCCAATTCATGCGGGTGGCAATGGCGTCAATCACCCCAATGGTGTAATCGGGCGACAAGCAGGCGGCCATCGTGGCCAGTTCCATTTGCGGCCAAATCATATTTTCGCGGGAGCGGCGGCCAACCCGGTGCTGCGACCTGATCCAGATGCCACCGTCGGGTGCCGGTGGATTTACCAGCAACACATCAACATTGTCTGCGTTTCGCTCAACCAGCGTTGGTTCTTTCATCAATTCGCTAATATCGGGAAACTCGGCGGGCCTGAATTTTTTAATTGGTCGCGTCCCTAAGTTAATCCACTCTTCAGCCATAACAACCCCCTTCAACAGCTACGTATTAATAAATTGTACTGCCCAAATCCGATTCAGTTTTGGCATCGCGGCTGCTGAGTTCGGATAAAACCAGGGTGAGCAACCACGAAGTAAAAAGCTGAAGGCCGGTTAGCACCAAAACGGTGCTGGTAGCCGGCACAAACCACGGCGCAACCTCGTTGCGGGGTTTGCCCCAGCGCCACCAGATATACAGGCTGTACAGCAGCCCGCCCGAAGCCGCCGTGCCCAGCCCCAGCCAGCCAAAATATTCTTCGAGCGGCTTGCGGAACATGGGCCGGCCAAACAACCCCTGCCGCACCGGCCGTTTGTGAAACAACGAAACAATGTAATTGAACAGCGCTCCCACCGAGAAAATAAAAGTGCCGGCTGCCGCCAAAACCAGCCCCACAAACCACGACACCAGCAACGAATCCTCTTTTTTGGCCGGGCTGCGGCGGATGGTTCGCCATGAACTGGATAAAATACCCAGCCCCACCAGCCCCGCACCGACCATGCCAAATAAGCGGGTGGGGTTGTAGGTGAGCGCCGTAATCAAAATTGAATTGAGAAACCGGAAACCATCGCGCACCACGCTCAATTTGGAGCGGCCCACCCGTTCTTTGTAGGGGATGGGCACTTCAACCACGTTGATGTGCTCGTGCATGGCGCGGGTGCTCATGACCGGGGTAAAGTTAAGGCCATCGGGCAGCGGGTAAAGCACCGGCAAAACATCGCTGCGCAACACGCGCTGGCCGCTGGCGCTATCGGTAACGCGCCGGTTGCTGATAATGCTCACCAGCGTGGCAAAAACGGTATTGCCAATGCGGCGCACCAGCGGCATTTCGCTATCGGCCCCGGCCATGCGGGAGCCAATCACCAAATCGGCCCCGTTTAGCACGGGTACGCACAACTGTGGAAACCATTCGGGCGGGTAAGTGCCATCGGCATCCAAAAAGGCCAGCAGATTGCCTTTGGCCTCCCGAAAGCCGATTTTTATGGCCGCGCCGTATCCCCGATTAACCGGGTGTTTAATCAACACCACCTCCGGGTACGAGGCCACCACTTCGGGGGTGCGGTCGGTTGAACCGTCATCAACCACAATTAATTCTAACGCTTCTACGCCAACCTGCGCCAGCGCTTCTTTAATGGATAACACCCGTTCAATGATGTCAGCGATGCCATCTTCTTCATTGAGAGCCGGAATTACTACCGAAAGTGTGTTCAAAACCATGCCTCCTGCTGGAATGAAAGCTAATCAATTTCAGTTACGGATTTCTTCTAACGCCCCAAAAAACACATCGGCTTCCTGAGACGCGCTCATGCTCAAATCCTGGCGGTTTTTCACCGGGCGGGCGGGCGTGCCTACCGCAATGCTGTACGGCGGAATATCGCGGGTAACCACCGACCCGGCCCCAATAATGCTGCCGCGCCCAACGGTAACGCCATCAACCACGGTAACGTTGGCCCCCAGCCACACATCATCCTCAATAACGATGCCTTTGGCCGTAATCCCCTGCTCGCGGATGGGGCGATTCAGGCTATTGTACACGTGGTTTACCGCCACCAACTGCACCATCGGCCCGGTGTAGACATCGTTGCCAATGGTTACGCCGCCCTGCCCGCGAATGACGTTAAACTCGCCCAAAAAACAGTTGTTGCCAATGGTAATTTTGGCCTGGGGCAGTTTTCTAAAATTAAACACGTGCAGCATGGTGTGGTGCATTAAAAAGGTGTTATCGCCAATCGAGATGCCGCCGGGCAGGGCGTGCAGATAAACTCCCTGATCCAGATACACGTTTTTGCCCAGTTTTATATGGCTGGCGCAGGCCAGCCGCACCCCGGCCTCAATGGCTACCGCGCCATCAAGCTGCATAATCAGCCGGTACGCCACCGCCCGCAACCCCACCCCAACAATGGTGGGTAGCCAGCCAAACAAAGCCAAAACCAACTGCTCTAAAATATAACGCGGCACGCTGGCGGCTTGCCCCGCCAGATAATACTTAAGCTGATTAACCATAGCCCTATCTAACCGCCACCGGCAACGGCTGCCGGTAATGGTGAGGATGCAGTTTCCACAGGTTGAGCGTGCCGGCGCGTTGAAGTTCAGCCGCAAGAATTTGGTTGGCCACGTCTAACAGGTTATGGGTGATGGTAAACGGGTATTTGGCGCTACGAAACGCCGGCGATAATTGCGACACGCCGCGCCCGGTCAGCACCAAAAACGAGCGGCAACCCACCCGCTGCCCGGCCATAATATCCGTGGCGGCATCGCCAACCATGTAAGATTCGGTTAAATTGAGGCTCATTTCGCGGGCGGCCTGTTCCAGCATGCCGGGGTTGGGTTTGCGGCAACTGCACGACTCCTGGGGGCGGTGCGGGCAATAGAGCACCCGGTCAATTCGCCCGCCCCAGGCGGTAAGCTGATCAACCATGCGCCGGTGAATTTCTTCAACCGTGCTGGCCGAAGCCAGGCCGTGGCTTACCGCCGATTGGTTGGTAACAACGATAACGGGCAACCCCATCCGGCTAAAAACGGGCATGCTCTCCCTTACGCCGGGTAAAAATTCAAACTCTGCCCACGATTTCACATGGTCGGGCCGATTTTCACAGATTACGCCATCCCGGTCAAGAAATACAGCGTGCATTAAACTATCCCCCAGCGTTTTTCAAGGTTGATGTAGTAGAGTGTACCAACAGTTTCTTAAACACCCATGTGAGGAATGTTATAAAAAAGTTAGAATTTAACCAAATAGAACGAACCAACGCGCAAAATTAAAGCCAATAAAAAACCGCTCTCAAGCCTCGGTTAAGCTTTTCAGAGCGGTTTTTCTATCGGCGGGGTGCCGGCGCTGGCAATTACTTGTTTGCCACAGCAGCAATCAACTCTTCACGGATGGTGTGGCAAATACAATGTTCCAACATTAAATGAATATCTTCCTGAACTTCAATTTTGGGGCTGGGCGCTTTAATGCACAGGTCAACCGTATCTTGCAGCCGCCCGCCTTTATCGCCGGTAAAGGCGATGGTTTTGGCGTTAGCCTGGCGGGCCAGTTTCATGGCGTTGATAACGTTGGCCGAGTTACCGCTACAACTGATACCAATCACTACGTCACCGGCATCAACCAGCGGGCGAAGTTGTTCGGCAAAAACGTGCTCGTAGGCGGTATCGTTTGACCAGGCCGTAATCAGCGGCAGGTTATCGGTGAGCGCAATCACTTTAAAGCGGGGCGCACCTGCCACCATTGTGTTTTTTGATAAATCGCAGGCCATATGCGAAGCCGTTGACGCGCTGCCGCCATTGCCAAAAATAAACACTTTGTGGTTGGTGTGCGCCGCCTCAAGCAAAATTTTTACCACAGCGTCAACCGGCTCGGCGGCGAGGCTGGCAACCGTGGCCTGAACCTGGCTCAAATAATTGGCCACGTGTTCGATTGATTTCATTCCATTCTCCAGTTGTGTTGGTATATTTAACGGGATGTAACCGTTGCGGAAACAAATTTATTGGCTTCCTCGTATTTTTCCGGCAGGCCAATATCAATAATGGTGTCTTCTATAACATAACCGGCCACTTTACCGCCAGCGGCCAACAAAGCCGGAAACACATCGTGGCCAAAATCATACACTTGCCCGGCGGGTATTCGCTCTAAAATCTCCGGTTCCAGTACATAAACACCGGCGTTGGCCAGGTTTGAAAAAACCTGATCCCGCGCCGGTTTTTCCACAAATCTTTTAATCAACTGATTGTCATCAAGTTCAACAATGCCCCGGTTCCACGGATCCGGCACCCGGTACAAGCCCATTGTGGCTACCGCTCCGCGCTGCCGGTGAACTTCGATTAGCGGGCGCAGGTTGGCCAGGGTAAAGACATCGCCGTAGTAAACCAGAAAGGTTTCGGTGAACAACGATTGCAATTTTTTAACGCCGCCCGCCGAACCCAGCAAATGCTCTTCTACCGAGTAGTGAAGGCGCACGCCCAACCGCTCGCCGTTGCCAAAGTAATCCATTACCTTGTGGGGTAAATGGTATAAATTTAGCCCGTATTCGATAATATCGCAACGTTTCAGGTTGAGAATGATGTGTTCCAGCAGTGGTCGCCCGGCCAATGGCAGCATTGGTTTGGGCGTGTGGTTGGTTAACGGGCGCAGCCGGGTGCCTTCGCCGGCGGCCAAAATCATGGCCTTCATTATTAATACGCCCCGTGTCCCTTTAAAACCGCCGGAACGGTTTGCCACAGCACGTAAATATCAAGCCAAATGCTGTAGTTGCGAATGTACTGCATATCCAGCTTCACCCGTTCGCCGTAGGTAACATCGCTGCGGCCACTCACCTGCCACAGGCCGGTGATGCCCGGTTTTACCGTTGACAGATTCAGGCTCCACTTGCCGTAGTAAGTCAATTCCTGTTCGGTAATCATGCGGGGGCCAACCAGGCTCATCTGGCCGAACAGCACGTTGAACAACTGCGGCAGTTCGTCCAGGCTGGTGCGGCGCAGAAAACGCCCGCTGCGAGTAACGCGAGGATCGTCTTTGAGTTTGTAGTTTTTCTCAAATTGCCGGCGCAACGCCGCATCCTGGGCCAACCGCGCATCGGCATCAATGGCCATCGTGCGGAATTTAAAGGCGTCAAATGGTTTGCCGCCAACGCCCACCACCCGCCGCCGGTAAATAATCGGCCCCGACGAGTCCAGTTTTATGGCGATGGCAATAACCAGCATAATCGGCGAGAACAAAATCAACGCGGCTGCCGCACCCGCAAAGTCGAGCATGCGCTTCATGACGACATCGCTGCCGGTTAGCCGAACTTTGTTGATGCTGAGCAACGGCACATTGCCAACTTCTTGCACCTGAACGCCGGTGGTGAACATTTCGTACAAGCCGGAAGACAGCCGGGTGGGGATGTTGGCGCTGTGCAGCACTTGCATCAGGCTCAACAGTTGCGCGCGGGTGAGCGCCGTAGAAGCAATAATCACTTCCTGGATTTGGTGTTTTTCAACAATATTAACCACCGCATCCATTGACCCCAAAACCGGAATGCCGGTAAAAGGCTCAACTTCGGCTTTAACGGTGTCATCGGCAAAACCAACAATGTGAATACCAGCCCGGCGATTATCGCGGAGTTGATGGGCAATGGCCTGGGCCTCTTCGTTAGTGCCCACCACCATCACTTTGGTCATAAAATGGCCGCGCAACCGCAACTGGTGAATGCCCCGCCGAAAGAAAAATCGCCCGGTAAATACCGCCAGAAAAACACATCCCCAGGCAAACATTACCCACGCCCGCGCAATAATCAGTTCGGGCTGAAAAAAGGTAAACAGGATAACCATTAAAATTCCGGTGGTACAGGCATTAAAAGCCTGGGCGTATTCCTGAGTGCCCGCAAACAAATTTTTAAAGTCGTACAGGCCAAAAATGGCAAATACAACGATCCAGGCCGGGATCAACCAAAACACAAATTGCTCATAAAAATTCAACTGCGAAGTTTCGTGCTGATAAAATAAGTTCAGCCCAATTTCAAACCGCAGGATATAAGCCAGCCAGAAACCAACCAAAACCATCACCAGATCAACAGCGATCAATGCCACTAATAAGATTATTCTTTTTAACCAACGTTCATTTGCGGCGAATGGTAAAGCCCTGGTAACTTGAACCGTATTGGCACGCATTGTCATAAAAGTATCTCCTGATAAAATGGTGAGATATAAGGCCTGGGGAAAGAACAATAGGCAAAATTGCTTACTGTTCTCAAGTGTAACAGTATTTCATAAATACTAAATATGAGGATGCTAAGAAAAAAGTTAGATTCAGAAGACGGGGCTCGCGCACCCTGATTTTTGAAGCGGCTCTATTAACGGCAAGCCTGAACAAAGACCATCGGCCAAAAAATCTAAACCGCGCCAATACAAAAAGAAAGACCCCAAAGGTTTTTGTTTCCTTTAGGGTCTCAATCAAAACGATAATCTTTACAACTGCTTACTTATCTACCACCGCGCCAGAGGTTAAATCGTTGATCAGGTACATATAGGGGAATACGCCGTCGTCCCCAACCTGAGACATAACAAGCGTGACCGTATCGTTGGTGGGGCTGTTATTCCAAAGCGTGCTCCAAATACCGCGCCAGCCATAGCTGCCTTTGCCGCCCAACCAGGTGCCATCGGAGCTGCCGGGCGTGTCGGTTACCTGAACATCCACGCCATACCCCCACAGGTTCCCGGTAAAGAGCGATTTTCCAAATTTGCCCGGGGTTGGTTGGGTCATCAACTCAACCGATTTGCTGCTGACCACGCGCACGCCGTCCAGTTCGCCTTTGTTCAACATCATTTGGGCAAAGCGGAAGTAATCATAAGTTGTGCCGTGCAACCCGCCGCCGCCGGAGAGGTAGGTTTTGTTTTTGCCAAAGGTGTAGAACGGGTTTTCGGGGAGTATGCCCAGAGTCTTTTCAACAAAGGGAGCGCCGGCCTTGCCGGGTTGGGTTGCTTCCGGGATGCGGGCGAACGCGCTTTCCGGGGGGAAGAACCAGGTTTCGTTCATTTTGAGCGGTTTAAATATTGCTTCTTCCATGTACTTGTCCAGCGGTTTGCCGGAAAACTTTTCAACCAGATAACCGATAACATCATGGGACGTGTGGGCGTAATACCAGCCTTCGCCGGGTTGATAGGCCAACGGGCAATTGGCTAAGGCCTTAACGTTATCCGCCATCGAGTGGGTGTAGTCCGCATCGAACAGATCTTGCACGCCTTTGCCCACATAACATTTTGTGACATAGGAGTTTACCGGGTTCATCCCGTAATAGAATGAGCAGGTGAAACCGGCTGTATAGCTCATCAGGTCGTGCATGGTGATTTCTCGTTTGGCCGGCACCAGAGAGATGTTGCCTTTGCCGTCATCCACCGCCACCTGAAGGTTTTTGTATTCGGGGATGTATTTGGAGACCGGGTCATCAAGTTTGAACTTGCCCTGGTCATATTGCTGCATTAAAGCCACCATTACCACCGGCTTTGTCATAGACGCCCACCGGAACACGGCATCCGTCTTCATGGCCGTGCCTTTTTGGTCCGCATCGCCAAAGGCTTTGAAATAAGCTATTTGACCATGCCGGGCTACCAGCACCACCGCTCCCTTAAAATACTTGGATTTCATCCCAACCTGGGCAAATTCATCAATCATGGCCAGGTTTTTGGACGACATGCCCACATCTTCCGGCTTTACCACTTTTGAGGAAGTAACCGCCGCCGGCGTAGACGCCGCCGCCATAGCCGGCGAGGCCGCCGGCGTTACCTGAACAGCCGCATAAACGGCTACCACCACCGCCAATAACAACATTATCCCGGTAAAAATTCGGACTTTCATTTTCTCTCCTCATTGAAATAAGATTTGTACACGCCACTATAAAATTTTCTATGCTATTTAATTTTTGTGTGAATGAACTTGATAGATTGCCCTCCTTTTAAAAATTATTGACAACGGCCAATTCAAACGGAATGGTTGAAAAGACCCAACGGAATCAATATCCTTGGGGAGTTAATAATTGGGCAAACGGAAATTAAGTTGTGAAAAACGGCTTAAGTCTGAAGGAAATAAAATTTCAAATTGTGGACAAAGTGCAGTAGTCTGCTGAGAGGAGCCTCTTTATTACCATTATAGCGGGTAATAAAAGAGTGTAAATCAGGCAATGGCACTAATTTAACGCCAATAAAAAGATTTATTTTAGCGGCGATATACTCCAATGGAGTATGTTTTTACTGTTTTTTAGAAGCACTTCTCCATTTGCTCAATTCTTGGTGCTGGAAATCAGGCCCAGCTCCAGACAAATCCGCAATAATTCGGCCAGGTTGTCCGCACCCAGTTTTCTCATGGCATCGCGCCGTTGTTTTTCAACCGTTTTTACGCTTAAAAACAGGCTTGAGGCAATTTCGCGGGCGGATTTACCGGCAGCCGTATGCAAAACCACCTCGCGTTCGCGCGTTGATAAATGATTCAGCGGGCTGTCTGGTAAGGTTGATTTGCCGGAGGCTTTACCCGTTCCCCAGAATTTAACGCTTGCAATGGCCTGCAACCAGCCGCCGTAGAGTTCTTCGCGTTTGGCGGCGGAGAGGCGCGGCTCAAAACGGGTGTCCAGCTTCCAGTTGGCATTAATCTCGTCCAGCGATTGCCAGTAACCCACCGCCAGCCCGGCGAGATAACCGGCACCTTGAGCCGAGGCTTCAATCACCACCGGCCTTTCCACCGGAATACCAAGAATATCCGCCTGAAACTGCATAAGAAAATCGCTTTTGGCGCTGCCGCCATCCACCCGAAGTAAAGTTAGTTTTTGCCCATAGGCCCGCTCAATGCAGTCAAAAGTGTCGCGGGTTTGGTAAGCCATAGATTCCAGAGCGGCGCGGGCAATATGGTTCTTTGTGGTTTTTAAATTGATGCCCAGTATGGTGCCACGGGCTTTTGGAAAATAATGCGGCGACCCCAACCCCAAAAAAGCCGGGATAAAGTAGACCCCGCGAGTGTCCGGCACCTGCATGGCCATGCCATCCACATCACTGACATCCTTAATGATTTCCAGACCGTCCTTTAACCAGTTAACCGCCGCGCCGGAAACATCGGCAAACCCTTCGATGCCGTAGGTGGTTGCGCCGTCAATTGTCCACAGAATTGGCGAAAATATTCCACCCGTTATGAAATGTCGTTGATTACCGGTGTTCAGGATTAAAAACGAGCCGGTTCCGTAAGTGTTTTTTATCACGCCGGGCTTTTGACACCCCTGGGCAAACACGGCGGCTGCCTGGTCGCCAACGCACCCCGCAATCGGGATTTTTGTTTCTCCAAAAATTCCGGCGTGGGTATAGGCATAAATCTCGCTGGAGTTTTTTAGCGCCGGTAAAATTTGGGCCGGAATCCCGAATTTTTTCAAAACCCAATCATCGTAGGTAAACGTCTGGATGTTCAATAATCCGGCGGTGCACGCGTTAGAAATATCGGTAACGTGAGTGGTGCCGCCGGAGAGCTTCCAAATCAGCCACGAGTCAATCGTGCCAAAAAGCAAATCACCGCTGGCCAGAGCTTTTTGCACAAAGCGATCCTGCTCCATAAGCCATTGTATTTTAGTCACGGAGAAATTAGGCACAACGATTACGCCGGTTCTTTTTTCAAACTCGGCTTTATCTTCCGCCGAAAGCCGGTCGCAAATTTGCTGCGAGCGCCGATCCTGCCACACAACAGCTCTGCCGATGGGTTCGCCCGTTTTTTTATTCCACAGCACCGTTGTGCAGCGCTGGTTGGATATGCCAATGGCGCGGATATCATCCGGCAGAATCCGGGCGTCAATGAGCGCATCCGAAATAGCCCGCAATGTTTTCAGCCAGATTTCGTTGGCGTCTTGTTCTACCCAACCGGGATGCAAACAATATTGCGCCACTTCATGAAAAGAGTAGGAAACAATATCGCCGGAATGGTTAAAAATAATCGCCTTTGAGCCGCTGGTTCCCTGGTCGATACTTAAAATATAGCCTTTCATCTTGTTAACTCCATTCAGGTATCGTTAGGGAAGTAAGAGTGACCCCTCGTGATCGCCCATTTAAGAAATTGATGCACGTTCCTTGAAAATTCGCGCTATTCGCCCAATTCGCGGCCTTCGGGTTAAGAATTCGGGTAGTGGCACAAAAGTAAGTGACAAATACGCCATTTCGAGACGCGAAGCGTCGAGAAATCCCTGAAAATTATGCTTGCAAACAGAAGTTTCAGAGATTTCTCGTGCCTATCGGCACTCGAAATGACATGCCGTCACTTACAACTTGGCCGCGACCCGAATTTGCAGTTTCTTGCCAAAAGTGTCAGGTAACTAAAGATGATTTTATCATAATTGGGTATTGTTTGGTATGTAAACCATCGCGGTTTGTGCGCCTTCGCTCAAGTGCCGTTTTGGCCAACAGCCTTCACCTCCAAAAAACCGGAGGCCACCATGTACTCCACGTAGGTTTTTACCAGCCCGGCGTCAACCGGCGGGCAGACAATCCCGCTGCCGGCCAGGTAATGCTGCGTGTTGTGGCATTCTACCGGCTGTTCAACCTGCTCCGGCCTGTCGCTGGAAAAGAACGGCAGCAGCGGCAGCAAATCATTTTCCACGCCGCGCTGCCACTGTTCAAGCAAGGCCGCCCGCCACGCCTGGTACGGCGCTTCTTGCAGCGCCGCTCCCACCAACCCGGCCCAATTGATGACATTATTCAACGCCGTGGGCTGCGGGTTGGTCAGGTGGAACACCTGACCCCAGGTTTCCGGCTGTTGTGACAGATGCACAATCGCCCGGCTCACGTAATCAACCGGCACAATGTTCACCTCCCGGTTGCGATCCGGGTACAGCCCCAGTTGGTAACTGCCTTTCACCAGCCGGCTGGTCAAATCCTGGTGATTGGTAACGCCGGTTTGGCTGTGGCCGCTAATCAGGCCGGGGCGGTAAATTGAGCACGGCAATCCCCGCGCCTGCGCCTGCCGGACAAGCTGTTCGGCCACCCATTTGCTTTGCATGTAACCGCCACGCAGATGGTGTGGCTCCGGCCAATCGCTTTCGCGGATAACCGTTTGGCGGTTTTGCCCGGCGGCGTAAAACACGGCAATGGTCGAGACATAATGCACCGGCTTGATTTTGGTTTGGCCGGCCAACCGCAAAACTTCTTGCACGCTCAGCACATTGGCCGGTTTGAGCGCGGCATACGGCTGCAACAAATTCAGCACCGCCCCATTGTGGTAAATGGCGTCAACCTGGGCGGCCAACTGCGCCAACTGCGCGGCGGATAACCCCAACCGGGGTTGGGTTAAATCGCCTGGGATGGGGTGGAGGCGAGCGCGCATCTGGTCGGCCCACAGGCCATAATGCGCCAGGTTGGCCCGCAACCGGGCCAATCCGGCCTCGGCGGTGTCCGCCCGCACCAAACAGTAAACCTCCGCCGGGCTTTGCCGCAGCAGGTCGGCCAGCAGAAACGCACCCAAAAAGCCGGTCGCGCCGGTCAGCAAAACGGCGCGAGCCGGCGTTACCGGCGGTAAGGTGATGGCTTCCGGGCCAATCGCCGGGTCGAGGTGCGCTTCGATGGGCAATTCTACCTGCGCCTCCGGCTGGTCGAGCACCCCCAGCCAGGCCGCCGCAGTACCCGCCGCCGGCTCCGGTTTGGCCGCGATGGCCGCCTCGATTTTGGCCAGCACCACTTTGGCCACCGCCGGCAACGTGGCACTGCTCAACACATCACTGATAGCCAGCGGCGCGGGCAGGTGCGCGTTCACCGAGTTAATCAGTTCCAGAGCCATCAACGAATCCAGGCCAAGTTGATTTAACGAGGCTGCCGGGTCAATTTGGTCTGCCGCCGCGCCCAAAATTTGGGCCACATGGCAAACCAGAAACCCTTGCACCAGCGCCAATCGCTCCGCCGGAGCCGCCGCGCCAAGCCGGGCGATGAACGCGGCCTCGGTTGGGCTGGCCCCGTCCGGCTGAAGCAGGTCGCGGAAGACGCCGGTGTTGATAACCGGCAAATAGCCGGCCAACCGATTCCAGTTGACCGCAACCGCGCCCACCTGCCCGGCCTCCAGCGGCAGCAGACGGCCCAGCGTGTGCAGCGCCTCGTCCGCCGGCAGCGAGCCAATCCCGGCAGCCTGCAAATAATCGGCCACATTTTGGTGGCGAGCCAGATAACCGGCCCCGGCCAGCCGCCCCCAATTAACGGTGATCGCCGGCAGCCCCAGCGCCCGGCGATAACCGGCCAGCGCATCCAAAAACGTGTTGCCGGCGTTGTAATTGGCCTGTTTGGGATTGCCCACCAGCCCGGAAATGGACGAAAAACAGATGAAATGTTCCAGCGGCAGGTTGAGCGTGGCCAGATGCAAATGCCACGCGCCCAGCAGTTTGGGCAGAAAAGCCCGGTTAAACCCGGCCTCATCCAGATTGGCCAGCGGTTGGTCATTGAGCGCCATCGCGCTGTGGATTACCCCGGCCAGAGGCGCGGGGCCGGCCTGAATTTTCCGCACCACGCGCTCCACATCGGGCCAAAGTGTAACATCGCCCCGCAGCTCCTGCACGGTCACGCCGTCGGCCCGCAGTTGGGCCAGCTCGGCCCGGGCGGCGTCATCGGGCGGGCCGCTGCGGCTCAGCAACACCAACCGGCGAGCGCCCTGCCGGGCCAGCCATTTGGCCGCTGCCAGGCCAAAACCGCCAGCCCCGCCGGTAATCAGGTAGCTGGCGTCGGGGCGAAACAGGCTGCCGGCTTCGGTGCTGCGCCCCACCGGAATTTCATCGGCCTGGAACGACAGCACTATTTTGCCGGTGTGCTTGCCGGCGGCCATCGTGCGGAACGCCTCCACCGCCTCGGTGATGGGGAAAATCTGGTGCGGCAGCGGGCCATAGCTTTGCTGCTCAAATTTGCGCCGCAACGTTTCAACCAGCGCCGCAAATTCGGCGGGGCGATGTTCCATCAACTCGGCCAAATCAATGATAAACAGCGAAATGTTGTGGCGCAGCGCCTCCAGCCCAATTTTGCTGTTGCCGTAAACATCCATTTTGCCAATTTCCAGGTAGCGGCCAAACGGAGCCAGCACCGCCAGGTTTTTGGGGATGAAATCGCCGGCCAGCGAGTTGAGCACGGCATCCACCCCGCGCCCGTTGGTCACGCGCATAAGGTCATCGGCAAAATTGAGGGAGCGGGAATCGAAGATGTGCTGCACGCCCTGTTCGGCCAGCAGCGCCCGTTTTTCCGGCGAGCCGGCGGTGGCAAGAACCTCCAGCCCCAAATCCCGGGCAATTTGCAGGGCGGCCTGCCCCACCCCGCCGGCAGCGGCGTGGATGAGCACGCGCTCGCCGGGTTGCAGGCGAGCCAGATGCACCAGCGCGTAGTAGGCCGTTAAAAAAACGGTGGGCAGGGTGGCGGCTTCGATAAAATTGAGGTGGGCCGGCAGTTTGAACACCGCCTGCCGGTTGACGGTGATAAAAGCGCGAAAGGCAGACGGGGCCAGCCCGGCCACGGCGTCGCCGGGGCGCAGGTCGGTCACTTGCTGGCCAACGGCAGTTACCACGCCGGCAAAATCATCGCCCAGCCAGGTCAGGTCAACCGGGTTGCCGGGATACAATCCCAGCGCCTTCAGCACATCACGGAAGTTGAGGCCGCCGGCCAGCACCCGCACCTCAATTTCCGCAGGGCCGGGCGCGCGGCGGCGGGTTTCGTTGAGGCTCAACCGGGTGAGCAGGCCGGGCGGCTCAATTTGCAGGCGATAGGGTAGCAGTTGGCCATCGGCTTGCGCCGCGTTGCGCCGGTACGGGGCCAGCGCCTCCGGTTTGATGGAGCGCAGCCGGTTAACGTAGCGGCAGCCCTGCCGGTAAGCCACCTCCAACTCGGCGTCGGGGTGAAGGAGTTCTTGCCGCAGGCAGTCAATTTCGTCCGGGGGCCGGGCGGGGTCCAGATCAATCAGCCGCCAGTGAAAGGCGGGATATTCATTATTGGCCGTCCGTAAAAAGCCGACCAACGGCGCGTTGGCCAGCCCAGCGCAGTTATCGGCGGGCAGCACCGGCTGGGTAGCGCGGCTGAGAAAAACCAGCGCCGGCGTGCGGGAGAAATTCTCGGCGGCCACAGCGTGAGCCAGCCGCAGGGCGGATAGCACCCCGGTTTGTTGCGCCGCCGCCATCTGCGCGCCGGATAACGCACTGCCCGGGGGCTGATCCAGCCCCCAGGCGTGGACAATCGCGGCCAGCGGCGCGCCATCACGGCGACCGGCGGCCAGCAATTGGCTCAACTCGGCTTCGTCTGCCGGGTTGAGCGTGTAACTATCCGGCCCGGCGGCGCTGAATTTGTCTCCGGCGGCGGCGGAGATGACCCGCGCGCCGGTTTGGGCCAGCGCTTCGGCCAGCGCCGCGGCCACGCCCTGCCGGTCGGCCAGCAGCAGGTAAGTGGCCGGCGCAGTTTCCACCGGCGCGGTGTTGAGCGGTTGAGCCTGCCACTGAAACTGATAAAATTCGGCGGCGGCGGCGGGTTTGGAGGGTGCGCGGTCAAATCGCGCCGCCAGAATTTGGGCTGCGGGCGCGCCGCGCTCGTCATAAACCAGCAAATCCACGGTGAGCGAGTGCCGGTTGTGGTGAGTGAGACTGGCCCACACCCAAAATTTATCCGGCAGGGGCCGATCAAATTGCTGAATGCGGCCAATGGCGGCGGGCAAATACAGCCTTTCGCCGGGAGATGCAGCCGCGGCCAGCCCCGCCACCGCGCTGACGCTCTGCAAACAGGCATCCAGCAGCACCGGGTGAAAGTGGTAATCATCCATTTGTTGGCGGATGGCGGCGCTGGCGGTTACTTCGGCCAGCGCGCAACCGGGGGCGCTCCAAATGCGCTGAATTTGCTGGAAATTTGGCCCAAACTGGTAGCCCAAAGTGTGGTAAGTTTGGTAGTAGGTTTCTTGATCGGTCACAACCGCCAGCCGCGCCTGTAACGCCGGCAAATCCGCCGGGGGCGGCGTCACGGGCGCGAGTTTTCGCAGTTGCCCGTGCGCGTGCAGTTGCCACTCTTTTTTGTCGCCGCCGGCGCTGTAAACGGAAAAAGTTTTGCCGGCTTCATCAAAGACAACCTGCACCGTGGGCAAATGGTCAACCGGCACAAACAGCGCCTTGTTAATGTGTAACGATTCCACGACCCAGCCCTCTTCCGGGAAAAGCAGCCGGGCCACTGCCAGCCCGATTTCGCCGTAACCCGCCGCCGGAAAAACCACGCTGTCCCAAATTTGATGGTCGGCCAGATAATCCACCACGCGAGGATCGAGCCGCTGCTCCCAGGTAGGTTGTGGCGCGGGCAGCCGCATGCCCAGCAGCGGATGGGCATGCGGCTCCAAATCGAGGCGGCGCTGCGCTTCCGAGGTGAGCCAGTAGCTTTGTCGCTGCCAGACGTAACCGGGCAGGCGGACAAATCGGCCCTCAGCCTGGTTGACCGCCGCCCAGTTGAGCGGCAGGCCGTACACGTGCAGCGCCGCCAGATTACCCAGTAACTCCAGCGATTCATCGGTGTCACGCCGCAGCGAGTGGAACACGCGCCCGGCGCGCTTCTGCTCGGCCAGGCAATCGTGGATGGAACTTTGCAGCGCCGGATGCGGCCCCACTTCTAAAAACGCGGCGTCGCCGGACTCAATCAAACCGGCCAGCGCCGGGCCAAAATAGACCGGCTGGCGCACATTGCGCCACCAGTAGTCGGCGGTGAGCGCCGACCCGGCCAGCGCCGCACCGGTAACGGTGGAAATAAACGGAGTGTGGCCGGGCTGCGGTTGAATATCGGCCAGCGCCGCCAGCAATTCCGCCCGGATGTCATCCATTTGGTAGGAGTGAAAGGCGTAATTAATGGGCAGGCGGCGCACAAACTTGCCCGCCGTTTCCAGGCCGGCCAGAATTTCCGCCAGCGCGGCGGCCTCGCCGGTGAGCGTGACCAGGCCGGGGCTGTTAACCGCGCCCACCTCCACCCGCGCCTCGTGGCCGGCGATGGCCCGGCGCGCCTCGGCCAGCGACAGCCCCACCGCGGCCATACTGCCCCAACCGGCGGTGGTATGTTGCAGGCGGCTGCGGTGATAAATGATTTTCACCGCGTCGGGCAGGCTGTAAATCCCGGCCACATAAGCCGCCGCCACCTCGCCCACGGAATGACCAATCACTTTGGCCGGGCGAACGCCCCACGCCGCCCACAGTTTGGCCAGCGCCACCTGCAACGCAAAAATAGCCGGCTGGGCGATGTCGGTGCGGTCAATTTGCGATTCGGCTTCTGGGCGGGTCAGCTCGGCCAGCAGCGACCAGCCGCTCAACGGTTGAAACAGCGCGTCAATGGCCGCGATAGTTTGGCGGAACAACGGCTCGCGGGCCAGCAGTTGGCGGCCCATGCCCCACCACTGCGCCCCCTGGCCGGTAAATACAAAGACCGGCGGCGTTGGGTGAAGCTCCGGCTGGCCAAAAATCAGGCCGGGGCCGGCGGTTGCGCCAGCCACAAAAGCCTGTAGCCGGGAACACAGGTCGGCGGCAGTGCGGCCCAAAACCACCAGCCGGTGATTAAAATGGTCGCGGCGCAGCCCGGCGGCGGCGGCAATCTCGCCCGGCGCGGCGGCTGGATTGGCCAAAAATGAGTGGTACGCATCGGCCTGAGCCGGCAGCGCCGCAACGCCGGGCGCAGACAGCGGCAGCAAACAGGGGCGGTCGGCCACCGGGAAAGCCGGCGACGAAACCGGTTCGGGGGGGCGGGCCGGTTCCAGCACCAGATGGGCGTTGGTGCCGCCAAAACCAAACGAGTTCACCCCGACCAGCGGCGGCAGGCCCGCCGGGTAGGGCAGCGGGCGGGCCTCGGTGACTACCTGCAAGCCCAACTCGGCGAGCGGAATGTTGGGGTTGGCTCGCTCAAAATTGAGTTGGGGCGGGATTAGCTGATGGTGCAGAATGAGCGCCGCCTTGATTAACCCGGCCATCCCGGAGGCGGACTCCAGGTGGCCGATGTTGGTTTTGACCGAGCCGATGAGACACGGCGACTCCGGCGGGCGCTGCCGGCCCAGCACTTGCCCCAACGCCTGCGCCTCAATCGGGTCGCCCACGGGCGTGCCGGTGCCGTGCGCCTCAACGTACACCACCTGGTTGGGAGCGATGTCTTTGGCCTGATAAGCCTCGCGGAGCATGGCTGCCTGGGCCGCAACGCCCGGCACGGTCAGCGAGGAGGTGTGTCCATCCTGATTAACCGCCGCCGCCCGGATAACGGCGTACACGCGGTCGCCATCAATTTGAGCCTGGCGCAGTGGTTTGATGACCACCACCCCCACCCCTTCGCCCCGCACGTAACCGTTGGCCCGGTGGTCAAAGGTAAAACACTGCCCATCCGGCGAGAGCATGGAGGCTTTACTAAAGCTGATAAACACATTGGGGTTGAGCAGCATGTTAACGCCGCCCACCAACGCCAATTCGCACTCGCCGGCCCACAGGCTGTGACAGGCCAGGTAAGTTGCCACCAGCGCCGAGGAGCAGGCCGTGTCAACGGCCAAACTCGGCCCCCGAAAATCAAAATTATACGAGAGGCGGTTGGCGGCAATGCTCAAGGCGCTGCCGGTGCCGGTGTGAATATCAATTAACAGGTTTTCGCCGCGCTGGGCATCAATTTGATCATGCGAGGATATGCCGATAAAAACCCCCACCCGCCGGCCACGCAACGTGGCGGGCGGCAGCCCGGCGTCTTCCAAAGCCTGCCAGCTTGTTTCCAACAGCCAGCGCTGCTGCGGATCCATTTGCTGGGCTTCGCGGGGCGAAATGCCAAAAAACTGGGCATCAAACTGATCGTGGTGCGTTACAAAGCCGCCCCATTTGGTGACCATGCGCCCCGGCACATCGGGGTTGCGATGGTAATATTTGCGCCAGTCCCAGCGATTGGCTGGCACCTCGGTAATGCCGGAGCGCCGGTTGAGCAGCAAATCCCAGTAAGAATCGGCATCGGTGACGCCGCCGGGAAAACGGCAACCCATGCCAACAATGGCCAGTGGTTGGTTTATCATTGCAGTTCCTTGTTGATTGAGTGATTGTTTCAAGCGGCCTCAGCGGCGTGAGCAAAAAAAGCTGTCGAAAATCAGGTATTGTAACAGGCGCAGAAAGCGGGGCAAATCCACCAAAAAAGATAACGCCGCCGGCCAGCGCCGCCGTTTCAGCCCGCCGGCGGTTAACTGCCAGCTTGAGGCCGAACCGTAAACCAGGTGCATGCCGCCGCCCGCCGTGGCGTTTTGCCGGGCTTCCGGGCCGATCACGCTGGCCACGCCGCCGCCGTTCAAATGGGCGTAAGTGTGGTTTTGATGCGCCGCCGTCAGCACCGGCGTGGCGTCAACCACCGGGATTTTTTGCCGGTGCGCCTCGGCCACCAGCCAGTTGTCCCAATTGCCCCGGCCCACGGCAAATGGCGGAATTTGGGCAAACAGCGGTTTGGTGAAAACAAAATAATCTTTGCAGACTACCGCGCCCAACCGGCCAGTAGCCGCTACTCTTAAACGGAGTTTTGCCGGCCAGTCTTTATCTTCAAAATTGATGAGTTCGGTCTGGTCGAAGTTGGCTCGCTGCCCAATGATGAGGAACGGCCCGGCAAAAGCGGCCCGCACCCGCCGGGTGGCCGCCACCAGATCATCAAAAAAGATAATATCGGCGTTGGCGTACACCAGAATATCATGGTGAGCCAATTGCCGGGCCTGGGCAAAGGCGTGGTTGAGCAGCGGCGTGCCGTGCGGGTTGCGCGCCAACTCCGGCACATGCTGAAGGCCCAATTGTTCGGCCACCTGATCTGCGCCCGGCTCGTGGCCAAACAGAATAATTTGCGGGCGAGGCGTCAACCGCGTCCAGCTTTTTAAGGCGTTAAATTGGATAATGTGGCTGTGGCCGGTAAACGGTTTGCAGATGGTAAAGATGGTCAGCATAAACCCACGTGGATTAGATAAATTTTTGCAGCGCCGCCACCGCGCCGGCCACGCCGTTTTCGGCCCGGATGTGCCGGCCCAACGCCGCCGCCCGCTGCTGCATGGCCGCGCTGCCGGCGGCCTCGATGGCCCCGGCCAGGCGGCGGGCCGACAAGCGGTGGTAGGAAATAGCCGCCGGGCCAACCTCCAACGCCGCCACGCGCCGCCCCCAAAAAGGCTGGTCGCCCGAAAACGGCGTTAAAATTGATGGAACTCCGGCGCGCAGCCCGGCGGCGGTGGTGCCGGCCCCGCCGTGGTGAACGACCGCCGCCATCTGCGGAAAAAGCCAGTCGTGCGGCACGGCCTCAACCACAAAAATATCGTCGGTGAGCGGCTGGTTGACCACCCCGGCCGGCAGCCCGCCCCAGCCGCGCGCCAAAATGCCGCGCCGCCCGCTCCGTTTGAGCGCCTCAACCGCCACCGTCACCAACTCACCGGAGCGGCTGCCGCTCATGCTGCCAAAGCCAATATAAACCGGCGGCGGGCCAGCCGCCAAAAAATCCAGCAAGGCCGCCGGCGGCTGCCAACCGGTGGGGCGCTCTAAAAACCAGTAGCCAGTGACCACAAATCGCTCCGGCCAATCCGCCGGTTTGGGACAGACGCGGGGGCTGTAAGCGTACAACACCGGCGTGTGCCGGCGATAAAAATGGTGAAAAATACCGGCCCGGGGCAGCGGCGGCAACTCAAGCGTTTGCCGCCATTCTTTAAACACCCGCGCAAAAGCAAGCTGGGTAACCTGCTCAAAAAGCAGAAAACTCAACGGGTTGAACAGCCGGCCCAAACTCAACCCATCGGGAATACCGAAGGGGGTCATAAACCGGGTGCGACTCAGTGGATAAATCCAGGCGGCTACCGCCGGCAAGTTGAGTCTTTCGGCGATGTGATAGCCCATCCAGCCAAAATGGTTAAAAATGATGGCATCCGTGCCCTGGCAGGCCTGCCATGATGCCAGTAACGAAGCCTGGGCATACGCGCCGACCATCTCGGCCAATTTAAAAACAAATGCCGCATTGTTCTGGCCGGTGGTCATCATGGCCTGCCCAACCGGGCCGGCCATAATCTGCTGCGAACTGGGGCTGATGGCGACAAAATCAAGGCCATGTTCTGTGGCCAGGGTTTCAAAATTACCGGGCGCGCCCAGCCGTACCCGGTAACCGGCCTGTTGCAGCCCGTGGCCCAACGCCACGTAAGGCTGCACATCGCCGCGAGAGCCAATGGCCAGAATGGTCACATGCATGGCCGGCTCATTCGTAGGCTAATGTTTCGCGGATAACCAGCCGGGCCGCGCCGCGAGCGGGGATCACACTGGCCAGCACGGCCAGCGCCAAAATAAACCCCAACCAAATGGCCAACCCCTGCCAGGGGAAAACGTGCGTCAGCGGAATGTTGAGCATGGTGTTGCCCAGCACCACGCACATGCCCCAACTGACCGGGTAGGCCAGCAGCGAGCCGATTAACCAGCTTAACAGCCCCACCACCACGCTCTCAATGATGACAATCTGGGTAATCACCCGGCCAACGCCGCCCACCACCCGGATAATGCCAATTTCCTGGGTACGCTCCAGCACGTTCAGGCTCATCATGCTCATCAGCCCCAGGCCGCCCACCCCGGCAAAAACCAGGCTCATCAGTTGCACCAAATTGATGATGATGGCAAACGACCGGGCCATTGAACTGCGCACCTCGGAATTGAGCAGGCTGGACACCAGGCGAACATCGGCCTGGCCAAAGGCATCTTCCAGAGCGTGAATGGTGTCCTCGCCGGTGGCCCGGCCCTGGCGCGTGGCCAGCAGCAGCCGGTTAACCCGGTTTGCCTGCCCCACCGTATTGGCCAAAATTGGATAGTTGGCGTAAGCAATCGGTATTTTTAACAGGTCGCCGCCGCCCACCACCTGGCTGGTGACAATCCCCACCACCCGCCAGGTAGACTCGCGATCCTCGGCTTTAAAGGTTAGCTCATCGCCCAGGTTAAGATCGGGTTCAAGTTCCAGCAAATCCACATTGATGACCACGCTGTGGTCGTCATCCGGGCGCAGCCAGCGCCCTCGCAGCAGCATCGGCGCAATAAAACGGGAGTCCGGTTTTATCCCGAACATATTGATTTGCCGGGTTGATTCCCGGCCATCGGGCCGCACCCGAAAGCCCTTGTAAATCAGCCGGCCTTCTATGGCGGTAATGCCGGGGACGGTGGCGGCCACCTGCGCCAGTTTTTCCAGGCGGTGCGGCTGGTAAAAGCTCAAAATAACGTCTTCCTGCCAGTAGGTAGAAATTTCGTCAATGGTTTGCAGCAGCGAGGCCCTGACGCTGATGACCGAGATAAAAACCGCGCCGGCAATGCTAAGGGTGAGCGTAGCCAGCACCAAACGCACTTTACGCCGAAAAATATTGCGAAAAGCGTACAGCACAATCGGCGGCAGGCCGCGCAATTGGTTGAGCAACGCCTCAAAGCCGCCGGCCCCAAAGCGCACCGATTGAATGCCGGATTGCTGGATGGCCTCGCGCACGGTAATCCGGGTGCCGTTCGTAATTGGGTAGATGGCCGCCGCGCAGGGCAACAGCAAAGCCGCGGCCAGTTCCAGAGCGTAAATTTGCGGCGGTACCGAAAAATCGGTGATATCAAAATTAATAAAGGCGGCCACAAAAATCGCGCTAAAACGAGATACCGCCACGGCTAACGGCATTGCGCCGGCCAGGGCCAGCAGGCCAAAAACCAGCATCGCTTTAAGGTACATGGCGGCAATACCCCGGCTGTGCCCGCCCACGGCCTTCATGGCCCCAATTTGCTGCACCTGCTGGGCCAGCAGCGCCGAAATAATATTGACCACCAGAAAAATACCCAACACCACCGCCAGAATGGTTAAAATAAACAGCAGTTGCAACACCGATTGAATGATGTCGTCTAGCTGGTGCACGCCGGGGTTGGGGATTTCTTTGTTAGTCACCACCAGCCCGTTGTCTTCCATTTTCTTAACCACCAGCTCAACCACATCCTGAATGTGGCGCTTGTTAAAAGGCTGGTCGGCCACAATAATATCCAGCTTGTTAAAATTGTGGTCGCCGTTGAGTCTGGTCAGGGTTTGCGGGGTAATGTAACCGTAAATGAAATAGGTAAAATCGGTGGGGGTTTGGGTAACATCATGCGCCACCCCGGCCACCTCAATTTCTTTCTGTTTGCCATCGGGCAGTTGCACCACGGCGGTATCGCCCGGCTTTAACCCGGCCAACCGCAGCGAGGAGCGTTCCAGCAGCATGCTATGCCGGGGCGGCGGCCACGCGCCGCTATCCGGCTGAATTTTGTTTAAGGTCAACCGGTCATAATCGGCGCGGGTAATCAGCCGCAGCAAATGCCAGCGATTTTCGCCCACTTTCAGGCGCAGAGTTAGCTCGTAACGCCCTTCCGCCGCGCTGATTTCGGGCATTCGCCGCACGCCATCAACAAAATTTTCATCAAAGGGGAGCAGGGTGGTAATGGTGGCGCTGGCCGGGCTAACGGCCAGATAGTTGTGGCTTAAATTGTTTGACAAAATAGCCCCGGAGCGAGCCACCGCGCCAACGGCAAAAACGCCAATGCCGATGGTGATAATCACCAGCAGGGTGCGCGTTTTGTTGCCCCACAAATCGCGCAGAATTTTGCGCAGTTGCAGGTCGTGAATTAGCTCAATGCTAATCTTCATCGGGTAAAAACCCAAAATCGGCCATTTTGGCGGCCAGCCGCCGGCTGTCAACAATGCGCGAAATTTCGTTGCCGGCTTCCGGCGAAGTGGCTCTTAATTTATCAAAGGCGGCCTTGTTAATGGCCACCACCTCAACCCCGCCCGCGCCGGCCCGAACCGTGGCCGACCGTTTGCGGCCATAAATCAGCTCAATCTCGCCAAAAAACTGGCCGCTGCCCAGCCGCGCCAACGGCGATTCCTGATCACCCAATTCTTTAACCACCTCAACCTCGCCGCGGGTAATCAGGTAAAATTTATCGCCGGAATCTCCCTGCCGGATGATGATTTGACCCGGCTCAAATGTTAGCCGCTCCGATTCAATCTCAAGTTCGGCCAGTTGGTCGCCGGTTAAATTGGCCAGTTGCGATAACATCTGGCCGGCGGCCACCCGCTGGCGCATCAACCTGGCAATAGCGTCGTGCGTCATCTCTGAGTCGGCCATCAATTTGGTAAAAGTCTCCCGGTCAAGCGCCATCAATACAGCGCCGGCGTTAGGCGAGACGCGCACGGTGGCGGTGCGGGTTCCACCCTGTAACAGCCCCATCTCGCCAAAAAACTGGCCGCTGCTCAAGGTTGCGCCGATGACTTCCTGGCCGGTGGTTGGGTGCGGGATAATGATTTCAACCTGGCCTTTGATGATGATGTAAAACTTGTCGGCGGGGTCGCCCTGGTTAAAGATGACCGCGCCCGGCCCGTAAGTGATGGGATCCAGCTTGGCCGCCACCTGCACCAACTGTTGTTTATCCAGATTAAACAGGGCTTTAGAAATGTACTGATCGGTGATTTCGCCATCGGCAATTAAAATTACCCGCGATACCCGGCTGGCCAAATCACGGTCGTGCGTTACCATTAAAATGGTGCGCCCCTGGCTGACAAAATCCTCAAAAAGCTGAAAGATAGAATCGGCGGTTTTGGAGTCCAGGCTGCCGGTGGGTTCATCGGCTACCAGCACTTTGGGGTCGTTGGCCAGGGCGCGGGCAATGGCCGCCCGCTGTTGCTGCCCGCCCGACACCGCCGACGGGAATTTGTGGGCCTGGTCGGCCAGCCCCACCAGCCCCAACAGGTGCAGCGCCTTCTCCTCACGTTGAGCGCCGGCCAGCGTGTTGGATAACTGCATGGGCAGCATTACGTTTTCCAGCAAGGTCAGGGTGGGCAGCAGTTGAAAAAACTGAAAAATCACGCCCACATTTTTGCCCCGCCACAAGGCCATTTTGTCCTCGTTGAGCGTGTGGATGGGCACATCGCCAATCCACACCTCGCCTAACGTGGGCCGGTCTATGCCGGTGAGCATGTTAATCAGCGTGGATTTGCCGCTGCCGGATTTGCCAATGACCGCGGCAAATTCGCCGGCTTTAACCTCAAGGTTAACGTTTCTTAAGGCGGTAAACGGCCCGGCCGGGGTTTCGTAAGTTTTGATCACCTGCCGCAATTCGATCAGGTTTTTGCCGGCGGCTGGCGGTTGGGGAGAAGAGGGGGTGGGATTAGCTCTGGCACCTGGAAATCGGTTAAAGATGTTCATGGAGATTCACCGCTTTGTTTGGGCTGCCCGTTGCCCAAATTGTAAAATAACCCAAGCCTTCAATGGAGAAGATATCAAACCACAGGCAATTATACCCCAAACCGGTGGGTTTTTGCAGAAAATCGCGGACAAATTCCGCAGTTTCCCGGCAACTCCACCACGTTGAGGCGGTGCGGCCTTGTTTGGTTGCTGGTTTAAACCGGGCCGGAACTTCGTTTCAAAGCGGTAAATATATGCTATAATTAGGAAATCTACTTTACTTTGGCTGGTGAGAGAGTTGCCGGCCCCCATAATGTCCAGAGGCGGACGCTTTTGCAAAATCTAGGCTAAATTAACCGCGCCGCCCGGCTAAATGGGCGGCGTTTTGTTTGGGGCTTTATGGCCGAGTTATTCGGGGCGATTGTGCCGGGCGCAAAGTTGACCGGCATCAACCTATAAAAATAACTTAACCCAAAAAGGAAGGCCTACCATGTATATAAAAACATCGGAACAGGAAGTGCTTCAGCTTGGAATTGGAAACTATTCCTGCAATTGGGGATTGCACATCTGCGGCCTGTATGAATCTGAAGCAGAGCGGGATGAGATTGTGTTTGGCTATCTCTGCCAGGGGTATCGTGCCGGAGATTTACAACTATACTGCCCGGTAGAGCGGAGCCACGAGGAATTTTATCAGGATTTTTCCGTGTATTGTTCGGAATGCCGCCACCAATTACGCAACCCGGAGCATTTTAATTTGCTTTCGGCCAAAGATTTGTATTATCCTGACGGCGTGTTTGACCCCAACCACATGGATAGCGCGTTAAACGAGTATTACCAAAACTCACAAGCTAAAGGCCGCAGAAACATTCGCGCCACCGCCGAAATGGTTTGGGCTTTAAGCGCAATTCCGGGTGTAGAACATTTAATGGCGTATGAAGCCAGGCTTAACTATTTTATTCCCGGCAAACCCTGGATCAGCATTTGCATGTATAATGTCAAAAAAATATCGGGGGCTATGCTGATGAACGTTCTCCAAACGCATCCGTTTACCATCAGCGGCGGCGTTATCACCCAAAATCCCTATTATATTCATCCCGATAAATGGCTGGCTGAAAACGCCCCGCAATTTTTATAAACAATCCAAAGGCAACCCATGAAAAACCAGGCGGTTAACCTCTTTCTGCTAACGGCTAATCTCTCGCAATTGAAAGACCGGGATAGAATTATTACTCTTTTTATTGAGAGTATGAATGCTATTTATCCTGACCTGGCTTTTAACTGGGCGGATAACCCCAAGACCGAGCCGGCGAACCAGATAGAAATTTGCACCCGCAAAGAGACTTACGGCTTTGTTAATTATTCCGGCCAAACCAATCTCGAAGAGACTACGGCGGCATTAATTCATAACGCCTGCCAAATGCTGGGGGTTATCCTTGAAAAACTAACCCAGGAACAATTACTGATTGAGCAGAACAAGGCGCTGGAAATTTTAGCCGGGGAACGCGCCCAGCTAACGGACAAACTGGAACTGCGGGTGGCCGAGCGCACCGCCGCTCTGGAAAAAGCCAACGCCGAGCTGGCCGCCTCGCGCCAGGCCGCGCTTAATATGATGGAAGACGCCGTTAAAGCGAGGCAACGCGCCGAAGAAACCTCGGTGGCGTTGCAACGCGAAATTGCCGAACGCAAGCAGGCTGAGGAGTCGTTGCGGGCCTCGCAGCAGCTCACCGAAGGCATCATCAACACGATCCCCGTGCGGGTATTCTGGAAAGATAAAAATCTCATTTACCTGGGCTGCAACGAGATATTTGCGCGCGATGCGGGATTTGCCGCCCCAAAAGACATCATCGGCAAAAATGATTACCAGATGGGGTGGCGCGATCAGGCAGAATTATATCGCGGGGATGACCGCCAGGTTATCGAGAGCGGCGTTTCCAAAATTTCCATCGAGGAACCCCAAACGACCCCCACCGGCAGCACCATTACGCTTTTAACAAGCAAAATACCGTTGCGCGACCCCAACGGCGAAATCAGCGGCGTTCTCGGAACGTACATGGACATCACCGAGCGCAAACGGGCCGAGGAAGAACGGGAAAAACTGCAAGCCCAGTTAGTGCAAGCCCAAAAAATGGAATCCGTGGGGCGGCTGGCCGGCGGCGTGGCGCACGATTTTAACAACATGCTGCTGGTGATTTTGGGCCATGCGGAACTGGCCTTGCGGCAGGTTAACCCGGCCAACCCCATTCATAATGACCTGGACCAAATCCACAAGGCCGCCCAACGCTCGGCTGACCTCACCCGCCAACTGCTGGCCTTTGCCCGCAAGCAAGCCATCACCCCACAAATACTAAACCTCAATGAAACCGTTTCCGGCATGCTCAAAATGCTGCAACGGCTCATCGGCGAGGATATTGCGCTGGTGTGGCATCCCGGCGCTATCCTGTGGCCGGTTCAGATGGATCCCACTCAAATTGACCAAATTATGGCCAATCTGGCGGTTAACGCCCGGGATGCCATTGCCGGGGTGGGCAACCTGACCATAGAAACAGACAATATAACCCTGGATGCGACCTACTGCGCCATCCACGCCGGCGTTACTCCTGGTGACTACGTGCGGCTGGCGGTTAGCGATACCGGGGTGGGGATGAGCCGGGATGTTCTTACCCATCTCTTTGAGCCGTTTTTTACCACCAAAGACGTGGGCAAAGGCACGGGCCTGGGGCTGGCTACAATTTACGGCATCGTTAAGCAGAACAACGGGCACATCAACGTTTACAGCGAGCCGGGCCACGGCACAACATTCAGAATTTACCTGCCCCGGCATATTGAAAAAACCGCCCCAAGTAAAAAGGAATTTCAGGCCGAAACGGCCACGGGTGGTTCGGAAACCATTTTGCTAGTGGAAGACGAACTGGCAATCCTGGCCATGAGCAAAATAATGCTGGAACAATTTGGCTACCGGGTGCTGGCGGCCAGCACGCCGGGCGAGGCCATCCAGCTGGCCGAAGAGTACACGGGTGAGATTCACCTGCTGATGACCGACGTGGTGATGCCCGAAATGAACGGGCGCGATCTGGCCAAACGGCTGCTGGCGTTGTATCCAAACCTTAAACGGTTGTTTATGTCCGGGTATACCGCCGATGTCATCGCGCATCGCGGCGTTGTAGACGAGGGCATCGCCTTTATCCAGAAGCCGTTCTCCATTAAGGATATGGCCGCCAAAGTGCGCGAGGCGCTGGACAACCACCACGCGGTGTAAGTATGCCTCCAAAATAAGACAGGTTCACCGGGCGGGCGCGGTACCCAGACTCACACGATCCAGCGTAACGCTGAATGGAGTGGGGTCGCAACGGGTTACTTCCAGCCGTAGCTCAACGGTTTGGCCGCGCCAGGCCGCCAAATCAGCCGCATCCAGCGCCCAGGCGGATGGCCGCCCCGGCGGGCCAATCACCGGGGTGATCTGGCCGTTGGCCACAACGCTGGCCGCCAGCCAATTGTGAGCCGTTGTTCCCGAAGCGACCACTGTGTACAACAGCGACAGGGTAGGCCGGGTAAGGGGAACGGTAACGGTTTGGGTAATTGCCCACCGCTGCCCCACCCAGCCGGTAGAACAGGGCGTTGGCTCGCCCAGGCCATCGCCCAGCCGGACGGCGCGGCGGCCATCAAAGGCGTCATCGGTCAGGTTAACCTGCCCCGTCCACCCCCAGGCAGACCAAACATCCCCACTTTCAAAATCTCCGGCGGCCAGCGCGTTTTCCGCCGGGGCCAGCGTTAAAGCCAGGCTGATGGGCGCGGTCAGGTTAATGGCACGAGCTGCCGGCCAGGGCGCAAAATCGGGGGCATCAGAGCAGGCGGCCAGTTGATAATCGCCCGGCAGCAGCATTACCGGCCCCCAGCGCCCCGCCGCGTCCGTGGTTAGTTGTTGCAGCGTATTGGCCCCGCTAATGGTGACAGTGGCGCTGAGCGCCGGTTGGCCCGCCGGGGTTAACGTTTGCCCCGCTACCGGCAGGCCGGCCACCGACCGGGTGGTTGCCTGCGGCTCTACCGGCGGCGCAGATTCATTGCCGGCCCGGTCAACGGCGTTGACGGCAAAGCCGTAGGTGTGGCCCGTCTGGCCGGTAAAAGTGGCGCTCAGGGCGGTGGTGGCGGTAAGCCACGGTTGCAGCGGTTGGCCATCCTTGCTTACCCACAACCGGTACGCGCCAATGCCGGAGCCGGGGTCATTGCCCTGCCAGCGCACCAGAATATGCTCCGGGCTGGCGGGCGGCAGGGCCGCCAGGGTGGCCGTGGGCGGGCGCGTGTCCGGCTCGACCAGCAGGTAGGGGCGACCGCCAATCTGAAAAGAAGTGTCTTCCGGTAAAATGGAATTTTGGTTGGTGGCCGGTGGCAGGGTCAGGCTGAAACCATTGCCGGCGGGCGACAGAACGCGGGTGCGGCTAAGGCCGGTGGTGATAGTAATGGCGCGGCTCGCTTCAACCCAATACAGTTGGGCCAAGGGGCCGGTAGCCGGAATGGTGACGGTGGCGGTAACGCCGCCGGTGGCCCAGGCCACCACCACCCGCGAGCGGTCATCGGGGCGGTAAAAGGCCAGCACCTCGGCGGTGTCCTGCTGCTGCCGCCACAACGGCATCAACTGCCGAAACTGGCCGGCAGCCAATTGATAAGCGGCATAGGCCGGGCGCGGTTGGCCGCCAGCCGGGCTGCACACGCTGCCGGCAAAGTTGCGGCGCAACCCGTAGGCGCTAGAAGGGCCATCACCGCAGTCATCGTGCAACATAAAATGGAAATATCGGGCCACGCCGTGGTAAAAGGCCAGCGCCGAATTTTCGATAATATACGCGGCCTGTTCATCCATGGTGCCGCGCAGCGGAGCGGTGGGCGGCACGCCGTGCGACCGGGCCGGTTCGTCATCCCATACCGAAACGCCGCTTTCGGTAATCCAGATGGGCGTGGCGGGCAGGCCGTAAGCGTTAAGCGAGGCGCGCACCCGCTCAAGTTGGCGCTCGCTTTGGGCCAGACTCAGGTAGTGGTGAAAAGAAAATACATCAAAATAAGCGCGGGCCGGGTTGCCGTGGGTTAACCGGAGCAGTTGGTTAAACCAGTCCGGTTGATCGTAAAAGGCCAGGCCGCCCAGCAGAATGGTAGCACCGGGGTCGCGGCTGGTAATGGTGTGATGAGCCACTTGCAACAGGCGGTAATACTCCGCCACCGAGCCGGTCCAGAAGGTGGCGTAATCCGGCTCGTTCCAGATTTCCCAGTAGCGCACGCCAACGCCGGCGGGCCACCAGCCCCGGCGGGCCAGCGTGCCGCCGGGCCGGTAACGCTCCACCGTGTTGGCCACAAAAACCGCCCAGGGATTGGCTGGGTTAATGGCCTTGCCGGGCGCGGGGGCGTCGCTGCCATCGGCAAAAATGGGTTCAAACAGGCCGATGGGCGCGGCGGTGGACATTTGCGCCGCCGCGATATGTTCGGATAGGGCCGCTGCCGGGGCGGTGGCCGGGTTAGCCGGCGGCAGGGCGGCGGTGGAGTAACGGGCGGGCGTGCCCATCAAAATGACCACCGGAATCAGCCCGCGCCGCAAATCCTGCTCAACCAGGGCATCGTAATTGTGTTGGCCGCCGTGGTGCGGCCCCACGTAATCGCCGCCGTCAACCCAGTGCCAGTACAACGGCCAGCGATCCAGCCGGGCACCGGCGGCCAGCGCGCCCTCATAGCGGGCGGCATCGGCCAGGCTATCCGGCGAACTGATGAAACAAAGGCCAAAGCCGGCGTTGCCGGGCGGCGTTGCAGCCCAGCGCCCGCGCCACCACAACGCTGTTCCCACAATGATAATGATGATTACCCCGGCAATCAGCCAGCCGCGCCGGTATGTAAAATTTTTAGGCATTGATGACGGTTCCATTCAGGGTAGCGGTAAAATTTTAAGCGCCGGTTTGGGGCTGAGATCAAGCCGCCACAAGCCAAAGCTATGATCCGCTGTGGCTGCCTGGCCGGGCGCGGGTTCAAAATCAAAGGCCGTCCAGATAACCCAGCCGGCCACTCCGGCCTGCCGGGCGGCGGCAACGGCCCCGGCCAGATTTTGGGCCTGCGTAGCTTCATTTTGGGCCTCGCCCGCACTGGGAGAACCGGCGGCCAGCAGCACAATGGGTTTGGGGCTGGCCCGCCGCAGTTCGGCCAGCCGGGCCGGGAGTTGGGCGGTATCATCTCCCCACGCCTGAATTGAAAGAAAATCAACCAGCGGAGCGGTGGTGGCGGCATCGCCGGACCAACCGGCGGTGAGCGGGTGATTCGGGTCTTGGGCGCGGATGAGTTGGGTAATGTGTTTCAGCCAGGCCATCACTTCGGCCTCGGAAAAACGGGCGTCGGGGCCGTAATCGTGATTGCCATCATTGCGCACATCCCAGGCCAGCAGGCCGGGCCGGTGGCGGTAGCGGCGAACAATGTAGGCCGTTTGGGCATCGTAATGCGCCCAATCGGTATAAAGCGGGCGAAAGGTGACATCGGCCAGATCATTGAGGCTGATAATCAGCTTTAACTGGCGGGCTTCGGCCAGGGTAAAAAGTTGATCCAGCCGCTCAAAGGCGGCGGGGTTGGGAATGGCGTTTTCCGGCTGGCAGGTAAAAAGCGGCTGGTACCACACAAAAACGCGCAGGGTGTTAAAACCGGCCTGCCGGATAACATCGAGTTCCGGGGCCATTTGGGCCGGGTCGGCGGCGGTAAGAAATTTCTCCCAGGGAGCCTGGCGCGGGTAGTAGTTAACGCCTTTAATAAAGAAAGGTTGCCCATCCAGGCTGAGTTGCTGGCCCGCAACGGTGATGACCGAAGTGGCGGCGAGCGTGGCCGTGGGCGCGGACTGGGGCGGCGGCGTGGGCGTAGACAGGCAAACCGGCGGCGTGGGGCGCGGCAACGATTTTAGCCGGAACAGGGCGTTGAGCGCCTCCTGGCGTTGGGGGTCAATGGCCAGGGCGGCCCGGTACTGCTCGATGGCGGCGGCGGGCCGGCCCTGTTTTTCCAGCGAGTCGCCAAAAATAAAGTGAGCGGCGTATTTTTTGGAAAGCAATGGTTCATCGCCGCAACGCTGGCCGTTTTGAATGAGACGCTCCAGCACAGCCAGCAGGCGGGGCCAATCCTGGCCCCAGTAAGCGTCAATATCGGCGCAGGTGGCCGCCGCCAATTGGCCGGCGGCAGGGTTTGGTGTGGACGCCGGGGTGGAAGACGCCAGGGGAATGGCCTCCGGCGGCAGTGGGGTGATGGTGGCGGTGCAGGCCGCCAGCATTAGCATAAAAGCCAGCAGAAGAAAACTCGGCGGGCGTTGGTTCATAGCCTGAAATTTCCCTGATTTATTGGCATCAGCCAGGTTGGTGGTGAATACCCGGAAATATTAACATAATAAGACTCATTGGGCGACTGCGAGGGGTGTTCCTGTTAAGAGGGCGATTCGATTAAACCTATTTGAATGGCCCGGGCTATCGCTTCGGCCCGGTTGGTGGCCCCCAACTTGCTTCTGATTTGTTCAATGTGGTACCGCACGGTGTGTTCGCTCAAACTCAATTGCTCGCCTATCTGGCGGTAGGTAGCGCCGCGGGCCACCAGCCGCAACACATCCAACTGTTGGCCGGTGAGAAGCCTTTGCTCATAATCCTCAACACGAGCGATATCAACAATCAGTTCTTTGGCCAGGTCGGGAGCCACCAGTATGTTCCCGTTCAACACGCCGCCCAGCAAATCAAAAAATTCATCCACGTTGAGCGTTTTTAAAAGGTAGCCATCGGCCCCGTTGCGCAGGGCGGCAAACAAATCCTCCCGGTCAAGCGAGACGGTCAGGATGACCACTTTCACCTCCGGCAGTTGGGTTTTAATCTGGCGTGTCGCCTCAATACCAGACATACCCGGCATCCGAATATCCATTAAAACCAGGTTGGGATGGAGTTGGCGCGTCAGTTCAACAGCCTGGGTACCCGTGGAGGCAGTTCCCACCACCTGAAAGCCCCGGTGCTCCAGCAGGTCTTTGAAACCCTCCAGCAGAACATAGTGGTCATCCACCAACAGCACCCGCATATCGGCGAAAGAATGCGGCTGTACGGGTTGGCGGCAACGGGGAAGTTGAATAATCCAGTGGCGACCATCGTAGCCCGGCACTGTGCGTAGCTCTATACTCCCCCCCACCGAGTTGATTCGCTGTTGCAGGAGCGGCGACAGAGTATGTTCGCCTAACTGGGTGATGACCGTTTGCACCCACCCTTCGCTGTGAGAGATGATAATCTGCATTGGCGCGGTTGGCGAGGATTGTTGGGGGGTGGCCAGAGCTTGTTGAATAACCCACAAAAGCTGAATTTGGGCCGGCGAGGTTAGCAACCTGCTGGCCGGTAAATTGGGGTATGTAAAGATAACGGGCAGGTTGCGGGTTTGAGAGAAATAATCAATGAACTCGGCCAATATCTTAAAAAAGTCTTGAGCGGATGGCACTGAGCCGTTGCGGTACCGGTTTTGTTGCACAAACTGGTCAATATCGGCATCGGCGTTGTAGATGGTTTCACCCATTCTGGCCAACATAACGGACACCGCCGCCGGCTGGTCATCCTCTAGCAGGCGGGTGGCGTTATGAGCCAGCGTTGCAACCTCTTGAAACACCTGCCGGGTTTCTTGGTGGAGTTTTCGGCTAACAACCTGCCGTTCTTCCAGCAGGGCTACATCCAGTTGGCGCAGCCAGAGCTTTTCCTGCGATTGCCGGTATTCGGTAATATCGTGGCACATAATCAGGTGGCCAATCACCTGGTTTCTGTTATCGGCCATAGGCGATGCCGTCACCTCAAGCAAGCGGGGCGGCGGGCCGGGCCAATCCACCTCAAACTGAACCGCCTGCCGGACGGAGGGCGCAAACCCGGTGAGCAGGTTGCCGGCGAGCGGCCGGCCAATGGCCGCTGCGGACAGATTTAAAATTTTTTCCGCCGCCGGGTTAAAATTTACCAGTCGTTCCTGGCTATCCAGCACCATCACCGCATACTGCATCTCGGCAAACACCCGGTCAATGGCAATGGGCATCAGGTTTAGCATGTTGAAGTACCCAAAGTTCCAGGCCAACAACAGCCCGGCCAAAGTTAGCCCAAAAACGGTAAAATCCAGGCCGGGCAGCAGCCGGGCATTATAAACAATTTCTCCCAGCCAGGGCAGCAGGATGATCAGTATTAAAAAAAACGCTTGCCGGCGGTAAATGCTCTGCTGTTGCCAGGCCAATCTGATCAATAATCCAATCGCGGCAAGCACACACCCATAAAAATAGCTAATCATAACCCAGTAGGCCGGGCCGTGATCGTACAACATAATAACAACGTTGCCGGCAAGCTGCGGAGTGAACCCGTCCCAAATCAGGTTGTGCCATTCGTTGGTCCAAACCAGAATAAGGGTAATCACCGGCACAATCCAGTACAGCGGCAGGAAGCGGCGGGTTAACCAGCGAGTTTGGTTGCAATATTCCAGCACAAACAGCAACATCAAGACCGGCACGGACACCGCACCCAGATAATGTAATTTGGACCAGAATATGCGCACCGCCAGGGTGTGGGCCAGCAGCTCACCCAGGTTGGTAAGCGACCACCAGGCGCTGGCAACCATAATCCAGCCAACCCACCGGCTACAGCGGTTATACGGGCTTTTGAAAACAAAAAAAGCCAGCCCCAAAGCCAGAAACGTATTCAGCAGCAAGGCGGCTTCATAACTATAGATTATCAGCGTAACGGGAGATGTCATTCCACTCCATTCTGTTTTTAGTCAGGTCAGGTTGATTGTATTTCCAACGAGTCTGGTTGTTACTAACGCGACAGAAGGAGATGAAAAGGGGAGCGCACACACCACTATGTGATTTTACCGCGGGCCGGTAATCTTTACAAAACCAAAGAACCGCTTTCCGGCGGTTCTTTGGTGGTTATGGTTGATGAGTAATCCGGTGGATGACTACCTGGGTGGCAGGTTGAACCCGGTTGAGGGCCGGTTTTGTGGGGTAACGTTAATAATTGCTGCCCCGGCCTTAACCACCGCGCCGCGAATATTGTTGTACGCGCCGCCGTTTATTTCGTGCGTTTCCAGCACGCCGCCATAACCGGTTTGCTGGTTAACCGAGTCAACCTGGGCGTAAATTGGCAGATTTTCGGCCAGCGGCCAGGTTACGGCGCTTTTGTTCGGGCGATAATACTCGCCGCCAACCGTCAGGGTGAGCGCCTGCCCCGGCGCCAGCGGGAGCGCCTCGGGGGTAATGCCCCACGCCAACCCCTGTTGCCCCAACTGCGGCCAGGTTTGATTAACCGCCGAGGGCGGCGGGTTGGGGTTAAGGTAAACATCCACCCAGAATCCATCCACCACCGGCTGAGTGCCGTGGTTGGCAATAACCACCTGCACGTTATTCTCCGTGGCAGTCAGGGATTCCACCACCAAATCCGGGGCATCGGCGAATTTTTTCAGCACCAGCGGCAGGTAAAGCGGCGCGCGCCGAAAAACGCCAAAGTCGCCGGAATGGTTCACCGTTAAAACCTGGCGTTGATTAGCCTGATCCCACATAACAAGCTCAACCCCGTCATCCAACCAGCCGGAGCCGGCTACATCCTCGAACATGGTCAGGCTGCCGGCGGCGGCCCCGCTGTTGGCCGTATCGGAATTTGGGTAATCAATGGTAACGGTTAACGGCTGCAAAAAGGTATCGGCGTTAGCCAGCAGTATCCCGTTCCGGTACGCTACCAGGGCAAACGGCGCACCGGCAGGCAAAAAACCGGCAGGCGGTACGCCACTGACCGAGACCGGTTGGTCGTACACCAGCGAGAAGTGGTCGCTGCCCACTACCTCGGCGGGAATTTCTATGGTGATGGTCAGCGCGCCGTAAGGGCTATCGTTTTGCTCCACCAGCGTGGCGTGGTTGTGTCCGCCATTAACGCCGCTCAACACGGTGGCGCTCACCGTGGCGGTGTCCAACAGTTCACCATCGGTGATGGTGTAGGTAAACAGTTCCGTCCCAACAAAGGCATCGGCGGGCGCGTACAACAACCACTCCCCGCCGCCGGGATCAATGGCCGCTACGCCGCCCTGGTTGGGCTGGCCAACCGCGGTAATGGTTAATGGACTATTTTCCACATCGGTATCGTTGGCCAGAACCGCCACTGTTACCACCGGGCTGCCGGACAGCAGAAGCACATCGGTGCTATTCTTTTTGTTGAGCACCATAATCGGGTCATCCACGGCCACGGGCGCGTCGTTAACCGGAGTTATGGTAACGCTGATGGTCACTGTCGCCGTCAAGATGTTGTCCGAAACCTGCACCGTAAAGGCATCCGGGCCGTTGTAGTTGGCGGTGGGCGTGTAGGCCACGGTGGCGTTACTCGCCGGGCCGGGGGGAATTGTGGCCGCGCCATGCGCGGGTAAACCGGTTATCGCCCAGCTCAGCGGGTCGGCGTCCACATCGCCAGCATGCAGAGTCAGGTCAAACGGGTTGGGGTAGCCATCCTCGCTCATTGTTACCGCCATTGTGGCGGTAATGGTGGGGGCGTCGTTGATCGGCGTAACTACAACCGTTATTACGCCGGTGGTGGTTAGCAAATCATCCCCAACCGCGTAGGTAAAAACATCGGTACCGTTGAAGTTGAGGGTAGGTGTGTAAACCAGCCGGTTGGTGCCGCTAAAACTGATTGTACCATTGCCGGGTTGCCCCACCGCGGCCAGAGTCAGCGGTTCGCCATCAATGTCGTTGGCCACAGGGAGCAGTTCGGTGGTGATGTCCTCGCCGGTGGTAAAGACATCGCCCGCGGCAACCGGCGCAAAGTTAGGCACCACCACCATCACGGAACTGTTATTGTTGGCCAGCGTCAACTCCGGCGGCGGGGGAAAGTCTATCCCAACCTGGGCGGTGTTGGTAAACGGGCCACGGGCCAGCCGTTGTGTCAGCACGCCGGTGAGAGTGATAATTCCCTGCTGGCCGGGCGACAGCGGGGCCGATTGCCAGACGAACCCGGCCAGCGCGCCGGTATCGGTTAGTGGCACGCCGCTGCTGATGACGGCAACCTGGCCAACCGGCGCGGGCAGGCTATCGGTAATGATAATGCCGCTGAGCATGCTGCCCCCGGCATTGGAAAAAGTGAGGGTAAAGGTGATGGGCGCACCCGGCGCGGGGTTAACCGTTACCGCTTTGGCAATGGCGATGTCGGTAACATCGCCGGTTTCATCAAAGCCGATGTCCGTATTGCCGCCGCCGGGCCGGGGATCGCCATCAAAATCGGTGGTAACGGCAGTGGCGATGCCGGTGTTAATGGCCCAACTGCCGGCGGCGTGGTGGTAGTCATTGTTGGCCGGGTTAATGTAGGCCGGGGCGGCGGTAAAGCTGTGGCCGCCGCCGGTCAGCGGGCCGGCAAAGGCAGACTGGCGCAAAAGGTTGTAATCCTCAAACACGGTGCCGGCGGCTACCTCAAGGCCGTGGGGGTAGCCATCGAAAATGGTATTGACAATGCTAACGGTGCCGGTGGTGGTGATGTACAGCCCCGCCGTTACCGGCAACGTGGGGGCAACTACCGTGTTTTGCAGCAACGTAGCCCGGCTGGTTGAGGCCAAAACTACGGCTCCGCCGGTGGTTTGGGCGCGGTTGCGGGCAAAGAGGCTGTTGACAATGGAGGCGTTGGCTCCGGCGTGGTATAGCCCGCCGCCCAGAGTGGCCGCCTGGTTATCAATAAACCGGGTGGCGGTGAGCCACACCGAGCCGCCCACCTCAAGCGCACCGGCACGACCGGCCTGGGCGCGGTTATTAAGAAAATCGAGGCCGGTTAGCCAGGCATTTTGGCTGATGCCCAATGCGCCAATTTTTTGGGCGGCGGTGTTGTTGGTAAAGCTGGAGTTTGTAATCAACCCGCTATCAAACAGCAACGCCGCCCCGTAAGAATCCTGGCTGCGGTTGTAATCAAAAGCGGTATTGGCCAGGGTAGTGAATCGCCAGGAAAAGACAGCGCCACCCCAGTTAACGGCGCTGTTGCTGATAAACTGGGTGTTGTTAATGTTCAAAAGGCCATCGGTGTAAAGCGCGCCGCCCCAAAAACCGGATTGATTGTTTTTTAATTGGCTGCCGTCAATATTAACCGCAACGCCGCCATTGTAGGTGTAAACCGCGCCTCCTTCGCCATTGGCCCGGTTGTTGATCAACGCGCTGTTGGATAAAACCAGGCTGCCGCTCACGTCAATCGCGCCGCCTTTGGCCTGGGAACGATTGTTGAGAAACATCATATCAACTAAAACCAGCGAGCCGCTGCTTTGCAGCCCGCCGCCATTGGTGGTGGCGTAACCATTGTTAATGGTCAGGCCGGTAATTGTTACCGGCACGGCGCTGGAAACCTTGAATATTTTTGAGGAGCCATTACCGCTGATGGCCAACAAATTGGCTCCGGGGCCGTTAATGGTCAACGGCTCATTCCTGATGATGATTTCTCCCAACGTCAGGGTGATGGTCGCCGGGGTGGTCAGGTTAAACTGAATGGTATCGGCGTCGCTGCTGCCGGGGGTGCAGGCATCAACTGCCATATTAAAACTGGCGGCTTTAACCGCTTCCCGCAGCGAACAGTCGCCATCGTTGTTTTCCTCGTCATCGGGGGTGGTCACGGTAATGCCGGCGGCGTAGATAGCCGTAATGTTGCCCAGTGTGGTTAATACCAGCAAGCTTAAGCCAAGTCCGGCTATGGTTGAGGCGAACAGCTTTAAAAGCAGCTTTGTTGACAACACGTGGCGGCACCCTTTCTGGTTGAGGTTGGTTGTTAAGGCGGCGGTCTATTTGCCGGTCAGGGTAACTCGCAACGTTTCCGCGCCCACCGCTGGCAGGTGAAACGGCTCACTGGTTGCCGTAGGCGCGGCGCTCTGGCCGACCACCCAACGGAAGGGGCCGGTGCCAAAATCTTTGGCGGCCACCCACCAGCGCCGGGAGCCAGTTTCATCCAGCCAGCCACGCCAGCCGTCAACATCCTGCCAGTTGCCGTTAATATCCTGCCACTGCACCACGCTCCATGCGCCAGGGTAATCAGGGGCAAAAAGTTCAATGGCGGCGCCCGCCGGCTCGCCACGGCCATCATGGTTCTCGGATGGCCGGTCGCGGTCCGGCAAGCCGCCATTGGCCAGAACAATAGGAGCGGCAACCCCCAACCACATCATCACTACCAGGCTAAAAATCAGCCAACCGGTCAGCTTTGGTTTTATTTTCATTGGGATACCCTTTTGTTGGTTTTGTGAAATTGCGCGGAATTTAAGTATGAGTCTACCACTATATTCGACCATCTGCGGAATAACCTTACTATCAAAACCGCTAAAAAAACCGATAGTCGGTAAGACTATCAGTTTTTTTAGCAGTTTCGCTAGTAATAATACCTCCGTAATCGCCGAAGAAATTAATGTTGCCAAACATATCGCGGAGTTTAGCCAATGGGTGACTCTCTTCAGGTGGTAATTTATGGCCAATCTATTGCCTGGGCGGCGGTAGAAAGCGTGCTCCAGAAATCGCCTAACATTTCCATTATCAAAATCACCGAACCGGAACAATGGGGCAATTTGGCCGCGTTGGGTGTGGATATTGTGCTGTTTGACGAGAGTAAACCCTCTTTTCATATTGAACGGTTGAAACGTCAGATTCCTTTGGGCATATCGTTGCTGGGCTTAAATTTTGATAAATCCAGACTGATGCTGTATGTGAGCCACCCGAATAACCTGCCGGTTTTGAGTGAATTGGCGCAGATGATTCAGCGTGATGCCCCTCGCCCCGGCGTTTAATCTTTAAAAACATCGGTTTAAGCAATAGATGATGGTCACATTGAACGTGGCTATCACCTGGCCAACTTTTTGGGGAAGATAGATGACCTATGTCCAACATCTCCTTTTTTGCCGCATCGCTCCGTAACCGGGTGGTTTGTATGCTGCTGGCCGCCGTGGGCGTAGCGGCGCAGGTTGCGCTGCCGGTTCTGGCCGCCGGTAGCATCACCGTAACCGGCAACGCCGATACCGGCACGCCCGGCGACGGGTTCTGCACCCTGCGCGAAGCTCTGGCCAACGCTAACACCGATAGCGACACCTCCGGCGGTGATTGCGCTGCCGGCAGCGGCGTTGACCTGATTGAGTTTGCGCCCGGATTGAACGGCCACACCATTACCCTGGCCGGCGCGGAGTTGGTGATTAGCAGCAACCTCACGCTCAGCGGGCCGGGGGCGGATTTGTTGGCCGTCAGCGGTGGCAATGCCTCGCGGGTTATCAGCGTAACCAACGGCATTGTAGTTATCAGCGGCCTCACCATTCGGGATGGAGCGGTGTCCGGCGCTAATGGCGGCGGCATTTATACCAGCGCCACCCTAACGCTGGATCACGTGACCGTGGCCGGCAACAGCATTACCGGCGGCGGCAGCACCAACGGTGGCGGTATTCACAACAGCGGGGTGTTAACGGTTACGCACAGCGCCATCATCAGCAATACCAACCTGGGGTCCTTTGGGCGCGGCGGTGGCCTGGCCAACAACGGCATAGCAAATTTAAGCAACAGCACCATCAGCAGCAATCGCTCCAACAGTTATGGCGGCGGTATTTTTAACGGCACCGCCGCCGTACTCACCAGCACCTTTAACACCATCGCCCGCAATGTTGCCGTTAGTTATCTGGGCGGGGGGTTCTCGCAGCAGAGCAGTACCGCCAAAGCCACTATCAAAAACACCTTGCTGGCCGATAACACCGCCACCGCCACCAACAGCAAAAATGATTGCGACTACCTGGTCTCGGCCCCCGTTTCACAGGGGTATAACCTGGTGGAAAGCGCCGGTACCTGCGTTTTTACCGCCACCGGCGACCTGACCGGGGTGGACCCCAACCTTGGCCCGCTAACCCGCAATGGCGGGCACACCCTTACCCACGCCCCGCTCAACGGCAGCGCCATCACCGAGTACATTCCCCCCGGCGTTAACGGCTGCGGCTGCAACAGCGACATCCCCACCGACCAGCGCGATTACCTGCGGGCCAATGCGTGCAGCGTTGGTGCCACCGAATACAGCGGCATCTGGCTTACCCTGCAAAAATACGCCTCTGACAATAGCCCGACGCCGGGCCAGACCATTACCTACACCCTGGTGGCGACCCTGACCCCCAGCGATAACGTCAGCGTTACCAATCTGCTAATGACCGATACGCTGCCCACCGGAATCAACCTGGCGGGAGTGCCGGCCATAGAAGACGGCAGCGGCAGTAGTAGCGGCTCGCTGCCCACCCTGGTTAGCGGGCTAGCCCTCACCGGCGGTCAATCGGTTACGGCTACCTTTCCGGTTACAGTCAGTACCGGCCAGACGGTTGGCACGCAACTTACCAACACCGCCCGGATCAGCATTGATGAGTGCCCGGCCCCGGTTGTGACGTCTCACCGGCTTACCATCAGCAATATTGCGCCGGTGGCCGTGGGCGATAGCCTGCTGGTGGCAGAAGACAGCGGCCTCACCACCACCCAGGTAATGGCCAATGATTTTGATTTAAATGGCGATAGTCTCAGCCTCAGCGCGATTGGCCCCGGCAATCACGGCGGCGTCACCGGCCTTGGGACCGGGGTGATCAGTTACACCCCGGCGGTAAATTTCAACGGAACTGAGGTATTCACCTACACCATTACCGATGGAGCTTTGACCGGCACCGGCGTGGTTACGGTTTCCGTCACCACGCTCAACGATGCGCCCTCGTTTGGGGCAGGGGCGGCACAATGGTGGCGGCAAACCGGCGGCCCGCGTACCGTGCCCGGTTGGGCCACCGCCATTTCGCCCGGCCCGGCAGATGAGGCCGGCCAGAGCCTCACCTTCACCCTCAGCACCGATAACCCGGCGCTGTTTTTGGCCCAACCCGCCCTCAGCGCCACTGGACAACTCGGCTTCACCCCCAATCCGGCCAGCTCTGGTACGGCTTTGGTCACGGTGACTCTTCAGGATAGCGGCGGCGTGGCCCTGGGCGGCGCGGATACCTCATCCCCGCAAGCCTTCCCTATCTACATTGTGCCGGGCGATGCCCTGGGCGGGATTGATCCCGTTACCGGCGGTTCGCTGGATTACATCGACCCGTCAACCGGGATGACTACCACCATTCAGGCTGGCGGCGGCGCTGTTACCAGCGCCATCCACTTGGCCTACGATGAGTTGCCCGCCAGCGGCCACCCCCGGCCCGCCGGTTACAACTTTGCCGGGCGGTATTTCACGCTGGATGCCTACCAGTCGGGCCGCGAACTGGCGGGGTATCAATTCCTGACCCCCATCACCCTCACGCTGAGTTACTCCCCTGACCCCGCCGCCATGAATTACGCCGATGAAACCACGCTGGTGCTGCGCCACTGGAACGGCAGCACCTGGGACAGCGGCGGCATTATCCTGCTCAACCACGATCTGGCCAACCACCGGCTGACGGTGCAGCTTAATCACCTCAGCGAGTACGCGCTGGTGGGTTATGCCCCGGTGCTGGAGCTTGCCCCGCAAGTGGATACCCTACAGAATCCACCCATGCCCGGCTCGGTGGTGACTTACACCCTGACCTTCAGCAACAATGGCAGCCTGCCGGCCAGCGGCGTGGCAATCAGCCAAACCCTGCCGGGCGGCCTTTCCTTTATAAACTGGGTGGCGCAGAACAGCGCCGATTTCAACTCAACCAACAATACCCTCACCTGGGGGCCACAACCGCTGGCGGTCAGTATACCGGTGACGGTTTGCTTCACGGCCCGCATTACTCCTTCGGTGGCTATTTCAAACACCACCATTACCAGTACCGCCTACTACAGCTCGGCCAATGCCGGCTTCGGCACCGCCGAGGTCGCCTTTACCACATCCTACTTTTACGAGAAATATTTCCCGGTCATTTACAGGGATTCTGAGCGGTAGCGCCGGTTTCGCTTAATTTCAGGAGGTTGTAACCATGTCTTGTCTGCAAAGCCTTAAATTATCACAAAAAATTGTGCTTTTATGGGTTGAATTGCTGGTACTGGGCGGCTTAGCCTGGTGGGGGCTGGTTCAATATTGGCCCGCTGCCCCGGCCTCAACCATCAACCCGCTGCAAGAGGCGTGGGCGCAGTCTCAGGCGGTGGGCAAGTACAAATTCAACGCCGAGGCCGAGCAATTAATGCTGCCTCGCCCCATCCCCCTGATGATTGGGCAAACCGACCAGCACGTGACCATGCGGCTTGAGGGGGAAGTGGTTGCGCCCGCTGAAACGCAATTCACCCTGAGTATGAAGGGTAAGGGGCTGGACCCCACCCCCATCGCCATTGTGCAAAATGGGGCGGAAAGCTACATGCTGCGCAACGGCGAGAAAATTCCGCTGGAGAACCCGGCCGGGCTGCTGACCCCCACCGGCGACAGCATCAGTTATCTGGCTGCCGCGCAAAATATTGAACCGTGCGGCGCAGAGGTCATCGCCCCGCCGGGTGCGGGGGCCTGTTACGCCTTTAAGGTCGATGGCCCCAGCTTTGCCCAACACGTGTTGGAACAGATGCAAGCCCAGCTTGAGGCCAATCCCGCCGCCCTGCCGCCGGGCGCAACCTGGCAGCTTTCACCACCGGCGGCCATGAGCCGAATGAATGGCAATGGCCGGGTCTGGCTGGATGCTCATGGCCTGCCCCTGAAAATGAACGTAAATTTGGGCATTTTGGAAGCCTCTGAACTCTACGACGCCCAGGCTGACCTGGTGGTGAATTACGCCTTTGACGAGCCAGCCGTGGCGGCGGCGCAACAACAGGCGCGGACCACCACCCCAACCTGGCTGGTCACGCTGCAAACACAACTGCCCGGCATGGCTAAAAACGCGCTGCTGTTGGGTTTCTCGCTGATACCGTTTGGGCTGGCGGTGGTCTTTCGGCGGCAGCGCTGGCTGTACGGGGCGCTGGTGATTTTTGTCAGCGCCAGCATGGTACTGACTCCGCTGCTGCAAGTGGCCGCCTACGCCAAATACAACACCGCCCACAGCCAGAATGCCTTAACCACCGCCGCCAACCTGCTTGTCCAACCGGCGGATGATCGGGAGACCGCCGCGCCTGTTGGCATACCGGCGCCGCCCCCGGCAGATAGTCCCGCCGTGCCTGCCGTGGATACCTACATCCCGGACACCTACTGCGGCAAAGGTAGCGCCACCCTGGACCGTGACAGCGATGGCCTGCTCGACGCCGTGGAAAACTGCCTGGGCACCAACCCCAACGCCAAAGACAGCGATTATGACGGCATCCCCGATGGGGTTGAAGCCAACGGCTTTGAGTTTGACGGCAAAACCTGGTATACCGACCCGCTCAAATCGGACAGCAACGGCGATGGGCTGACTGATGGCGTCGAGTGGAAAAAAACCGATGAGTACGGGCAGGCCGCATCGTGGGATATTGATTTTGATAAAGTCCCCAACGTGTGGGACTTTGACGATGACGGCGATGGGGTGGCCGATATTAACGACCTTTCCCCGTTTTCCGCCACGGATTACAAAAACAAGTTTTCGCTGAATATTTTGGGCCAGTTTGATGGTTATATTTACCTCAACCTTCAGCTTCAACCGGGAAATTTTGATCACTTGCGTTACACCAACACCGCTCTGGATTGGCGGGATGGCAACTGGGTGCGCGATATTTTTGGCCAGATCAAAGACCTGGACCAATCCACCGATGATTTCCGGCTGACGCCAATGCTGGAAGTTTACGCCAACAAAACGCCGGAAGCCGCGTTAATTCAAAAATACGGCATCTCAGTTTTTGAGAAAAACAAAAACTCGCAGGGCTATACCCGAATGTTTTTGCCGCTGGATTTGGTGGGAGATGGCACTCGGGTTGAAGCCTTTTCTACCCACATTGCCTACAGCGCCGCCACCCTGCGTAATTTGGGTGCAGACGGGATAAAATGGGAAGACGCCAAAATTATCTGGATGGTGCAGGGCAAAACCGACTCCTCCAATGCTCAAAATGAGGTGGTTATCAACAACCTGCCGGTGCAGATTGTTAAGGAATACACTACCCGCATATCGGGCTGGCAGGTGGTTAAAAGCAAAGATTATCATACCGCTATTTTAGGCACCCCGGATAACGCCGGCGACGACCGGCAGCTTTTTCAACTGCTGTTGGGCTTAAACGATACTTTTCTGAACGACCCCAACCTGAAGCTGTCCGAGATAAAAACCCGCTTCAGCAACGTCAATACGCCCGTTCAGCAGAAATGGGGCGTGACCACCCGCGTCGCCGTTGATGTACCGGCCGACCCGGACCCGCATCAGGATCAGGGCCGCTTTAACCTGGATAGCCGGGTTAAAACATTTTTAACCAACCAGTACAACCTGGCCTTAACCAATACCGTTATCATCGCCACCGAAGAAAAGACCGGCCTGTACAATCAGGACGATTTAAGCGCGTCCAGCACGGCTATCAGCGTTGACCTGAGCAAGGTTGACCTGATCACCCGGCGCTCGCTCAGCCTGGATATGCGGCATGGCTGGGAAGGGCTGTCGGCGGGGGCGTTTTCCTCAGCGGTGGCAAGCCGGGTGTCCGGCGCGGTGATGACGGCGCTCCAGGATTTAAAGGGCGAATACCCCCAAATAACCGCCGCCAACCTGTTGGCGCTCACCGAATCCATCTACATGACCTGGGCCACCGGCCGGTCCCGGATTATGAGTATGGATAATCTGACGTTAACCGGCCAGCCCAAAACCGACCAGGAGGTTTACGAGCAGGTTTATCTTACCCCCAAAAACCGTTACACCCCGGCCAACACCGATACTTTACCCGGCTACCTCATCGAAGTGGGGCAGTTTGCCCAAAAAGGCGGCGGCCTGCTTTTTACCGGCGGCCCGGGGCAAACGTGGCAATACCTTCAGGCCAACGCGCCAGAAGCCTGGCGGCTGGGATTTAACGCCAATACGGTTCCCTTCTTTAATACCATTGACGATGTCATAAACCAAAATCTAAATTCGGGGAGTTTTAACGCGGCCAAACTGGCCGAAAGCCCGCGTAATTTCTTTAACTCCTCCAAATTTGATCAATCCAAGCTGGGTACATTTGGAGGGTTGGGGGTAGTTGATACGGCCATCGGTATCACCAAAGAGGTGGGCAAATTAACAGGTAAATTTACCCTACAGGGTAGTAAAATAGGCCGGTTGGCATCGGCGCTTAACAAAGATGTATTCAAGGCGCTCAAAGGCACTTCCCGGTTGGGCGTTGCCAGTCTGGTGGCGGATATTGGCCTTACCTGGGTATCGTTTGGCACCAAGGGCGATTTTTCTACAGCCGGCGTGGCTACGGCCATTGCCACCACCGCGTTTTCGGTGATGCTGTTTGCCATCAGCCTGAATCCGGTGGGGGCGGTGCTGGTAGCTATTTTTGGCCTGGTTGATTTTATTTTAGCGGTTATTCCCGGAGTTGATTTAAGCCTGTCCGGCGAAGCCATCAAGCTGTTTGTGGCCAGTAGCAGCGAATGGGTGACCAAAGTTGACGACTATCGGTTTGAAGGGGGCGAGAACAAATTAATAGATGTCGACCAGGGCTACGCCGTGGGCAACCGTTTTCGTATTTCCGCCAATTTTGTCGGTAAAATTATTGGAAACTGGAAGGAATTCAGCGGCACCTCGGACTTTACCGACAGCGTTGAGGACAGCTCGATTACCGGCAGTTACCGGGACGGCCAAACTTATTGGGATAGCACCTGGCATTCTGACAACATTGCCCAGAAAAATGACCAACCTCAATGCACCCGCCATGAATCCACCTTAACCTGTACCAATACAGCCGGGGTTGAATTTACCTTTACCAAGGCCAAACCCAACATTCAATTTTATTTTAAGCAGTACATTAACGCCAAAACCATTTCTGTGGATTGTTTGCGTATTTTATTCTACGTTGATTGCGATAATGCCACCAAAAAACTGGAACTCCCCACAGACCTGAAACAAGCAGACCAGTGGGCGTCCACCTCCATTTACCTGGATGTTCTGCCCGGCAACCTCGATGACATCTGGAACTGGGCAGAAATGAAAAACCCTGACCCCGATGGCGACGGCTTGTTAGCCTCGGCGGAAGACAAGCTAAAGACCGATAAAGCCAAATGGGATACCGACGGCGACGGTCTGTCTGACCGTTTTGAGTCTGACCAGATGCAAAAGCTGGGCACCGATGCCACCAAAGCCGATACCGATGGCGATGGGTTGAACGACCGGCTGGAGTACCAACTGGGAACCCGGATCAACAGTAAAGACTCCGATGGCGACGGGCTGACCGACAGCCAGGAAATTTATCACCCGGACGGCAACAATGTCTGGAGTGGCGGCTGGACCGTCAGGCTGAACGGCAAAGATTACCACGTTTTCTCTGACCCACTCAATGAAGACCTTGATGGCGATGGGTTGACCGATTTGGCTGAAAAAGAGAACGGCACCAGTCCGGCGGCTTACAATAAAACGCCTCAACTCACCCTGGCTACCAACCCGGTGGTGACTAACCCGGCTTCCGGCCTCAACGCCATTTATGTAAAACCGGGGGATAATGTAGCCTTTACCACCCGGTTGGCCGTGTATCCTCCCTACACGGTTTCAACCGCCTTGCAGTTGAGTTTGCCTGCCGCCATCCTTGACAATATTTCGGTGGCCCCCCTCACCGGCGACCGCACTCCGGCCAACAGCGGCACAAACGCCGCGCCCAAATGGTCGTTTGCCAGCGCCGTTTTGCAACCCTGGGAAGTCATTACCGCCGTTGTCACCGCCAGGGCCAAATCATCGCTTGGCCAATCCGCCGAGGGGTCGGTTACGGCGCAACTGCCGCATGCCAGCGGTAATCAAAATATTGCCGCGCCCATCATTGTTGATGCCGATGTGCCGTATTTTAGCCTGACCTCCCCGGATAACGGGGCCATTTTTGGCGGCGGCGCGAGCGCGGTAGTGGTGGGCGGCTATGCCAAAGACATCACCACCTGGATTGAACACGTCAATCTCAATATTCCCGGCCAGGGAGCCGTTAGCCTCGATAAAAGCCAGCCGCTCAGCCCGTGGGCCTACACCTGGAATCTGCCAGGCGATGGCCTCCACACCCTCAGCGGCACGGCCACCGATTTTGTCAATAATGTCTCTGCGGCCGATTCGGTGGAAGTGCTGGTGGATAACACCCCCGCCGCAGTCACCATCAACCTGGCCGATAACGCCGTTTACGGCCCGCCTAAAAATGGAAAGGTCATCTCCATCGCCCTCAACGGCACGGCCACCGATAATTTATCTAACCTCATTGCCGTGGAACTCAGCACCGATGACGGCCCGTGGCGCGAGGTTTGGTCGTTAAACAAGGCCACCGGCGGCAACACCACCTTTGTTAATCGCAGTGCCAATTTTGCGCATATCGCCGCTGCCGCCACCTGGAGCACAGTTTGGGAACTGCCCAATATCGAATCTGTGCAGGGCTACCACAGCGTCAAAATCCGCGCTTTTGATGAGGCCGGTAACTGGCCGGTCACGCTGGAACGCAAAATTATAGTCGATGTCATCCCCCCCAGCGATGAGCTGACCGAGCGCACCTACCTGTACAACTTCCCGCAGGTACCGGCGGGCAGCGCCCACACCTTCCACGGCGTAGCCAACGATGCCGGTAACGTGCCGCAGCCCTCTCGCCCGGTCGATTTGAGCGGCAGCCTGAACAGCCTGACCGACGCCACCATTCAGTTGGGGCTGGCCTCTATTGATGACAGCGTCGGCGGCGTCCACGCCACCTGGATTGGCGATTTCAACGGCGACCGGCGCGATGACCTGCTGGTTGGCCTGCCCGCCGCCGCCGGTGGCCGGGGCCAGATTTCCATTATCTACGGGCGCAGCGGCGATTGGCCCGTACCCAATGAGCAGGAAATGCTGGCCAACAGCCCTTCGTCCTTTGTCGGCGCGCCGGGGGCCGGGCTGGGCAACATTGCCTCGCCCGCCGGTGATGTCAACGGCGATGGCCGGGCCGATCTTCTCATTGGCGATCCGGCTAACAACCGCGCCTTTGTGGTGTTTGGGCAATCATCTTACCTGGGAACCAACGTAGAGCTAACCGCGCCCAAATCGGCGTACTGGTGGCTGCTCAGCCCGCCCGCCGGAGAAACCATCGGCACTTATCTGGGCGGGGCCGGTGACGTGAACGGCGACGGTTTTGATGACCTGCTGATCGGCGCGGGTGGCGCGGCTAACAACGCCTACCTGCTGCTGGGACAGGGAGCGCCCATCAACAACAAAACCATCCCACTGAAATATACCGCTGCCGCAAAAATTTCCGGCGCGGGCGCGGCTACTCTGACCGGCCTGGGCGATGTCAACGGCGATCACAAAGATGAATTTGGCCTTGGCAGCGGCGGCAAAGTTTACATCTTTGAAGGCAAAGGCAGTTACGCCCCCCAGGCCGGGAAATCGCTTTCCCTGAGCGATGCCGCCACCAGCCTGGGCAGCGCCGACAGCCGCCCCCAGCTTGCCGCGCTGGGCGATATCAACGGCGACCATCTGGATGATTTCATCTACAGCAGCGGCGGCAACCAGCAGGTAGTTTACGGCGATGGCACGCTCGACGGCAGTTGGGCCACCCACGGCTTCAGTTACGGCGCGGGGTTTGTGGCCGCCCCCGGCGATGTGAATCGTGACGGGTTGAAGGACATTTTGATTGGCGGCGGGGGCAGTGCCTACCTGGTGCTGGGCAGCAGCGGCGGGTTGGGCGGAGCCGTAGCCACCATCAGCGGCGTCGCTGCGGCCGGTTCCGCGCCAATGGCTAATAAATCGGACCTGAACAGCGATGGTTCTTCTGATTTGCTGCTGGTGCCCAACACGCCCGCCGGTCAATCCATCGGCGTAGATTCCGCCTCGTCCCTGCCGGAACTGCCCCCGGCCTGGCTGCCCACCCGCCTGAAAACGGCGGCGCTCCCCAGCATCTCGACCAATAACTTTACCGCCGTTTCCGGCGCAGACGCCTACGTTAATGCCGCCGGTAGCTGCTTTAGCCTGACCCCCTGTTACAGCACCATCCAGGCGGCGGTGGATGCCCGCGCCGCCGGAGATTTGATTATTGTGCAACCCGGCGTCTACGCCGCCTTCACCATCAACGGCAAGAACAACCTGGAAGTGCGCGGCCTGAATCCCGACGCTGTTTTTGTGGACGGGGCCGGCGGCAGCTTTGCCGCCACCATCAGCAACGCCACCGGCGTGCGCTTAACGCAAATGACTTTTCAGAATGCCACGGTGGGGGTGCTGCTGAATAACGCCGGTGGCTACAATCCGCCCACCAATAAAGTGGTGCTGGATACGGTGCTGGTCAAAGACGTAACCAGCAACGCCATCTCTATGTCCCGCACCAGCGCCTTAACCGTTACCCACAGCACCCTGGCGGCCCCCGGCAACCACATCAACGTGACCGGAACGTATGACACCAATTTTGACCCCAGTTGGACGCCAATGGCGAACGCGCCCTGGCCGCTCGTCAACGGCGGCGGCATCCTGGCCGCAGGTGATGCCATCAAGGCCTGGCCCGGCGGCGATACAATCACCGCTCCGCAGGTTTACCAGCCCGGCCCCAACTCGTGGAGTGGCGGCGCTTACACCGACCTGCCCGTACCGATGGGAGCCGAAAGCGTGATGACCTTCATCCCCAACGGGCTTTCGGCCCTCGGCGCATCCCGCTGGCAACCCCTGCTGGGCGGCGACACTCTCTGGAATTGGACCAGCGGCCTGGCGGCGGACCCCACCAACGGTAACGTTTATGTGGGCCTGGGGAGCAGCCAGATATATGAATGGGACGGCAGCGGCTGGACGTACATTTTCGATGGCGGCGGCGGTCCGGCTTACCCTATCGAGGCTATGGTTGTTCACCCGGACACTCACCAAGTCTATGTGGGCGGCGGCCCAAGTTACTATGTTTCGCGCTGGAACGGCACCTCCTGGGAATACGTTGGGTCAACCGTTTTGGACCAATATGTCTGGGCGTTAGCCTATAACCGGTATAATCAGTTGTATGCGGGTACCAGTAATAAAGTAGCCAGTTACCTGGGCAGTACCAGTTGGAGTACGGATAACTCGGTGTCCGGGGGCAAGGTAGACGCCCTGGCCTTTAACCTTAGTACCAACACCTACTATGCCGGGGGTGAGTTTACCTCCGGCCCGTATGGTTCTGCCTACATTTTTTCCAGTGTTGGCAGCATGGGCAATGTTATTAACGGGCCGGTCAGGTCCATTGCGGTGGATTCGGCCAGCGGCGATGTCTACGCCTGCGGCAGTTTTCAATCGCCCGGCATTGCCCGCTGGGATGGCAGCAATTGGACAATCCTGCCGGAAATTGTGTTGAACCCTAAACCCGGCACCAATACCTGTAGCGAAATTATTTTCAGCAATGGCCGCCTTTATGCGGTTGGCCCCTGGGAGAGTCTGGCCGGGAATAAACCCCGGGTGGTGCGCTGGAACGGCTCCGGATGGGATGCGCTGGCCCCGGATGGCGGCGGCGGCGAAGTTTCCTATATTTCCGGCAGAGAGGGGGGAATGGTTGTTTCCGGAGGCTATTTCAACGCGATTGGCCGACCGGGGAATATGGTCAGCAGTAACAGAGTGGCCGGGTTTGACTACACCCACTACACGTATGACAGCAATTCCTCAACGTGGACTAATGCCAAACTGCCGCCTGTGCCGCCCGGTCAGGGGGCCAGTTATACCATAGATACCAACGACCAGCAGCTTTATATCCCCGGCGGCGGCAGCAAATTATCGTACCGGTACAACCCCACCGATGACACCTGGAGCGAGGCCGGGGCGCTGCCCACCTCTGTCACCGCCAGCGCCATGACCATCGGCAAAAATGGCGATGTCTACGCCATCCTCAGCGATGGCAGTTTTTACCGCCACGATGGCACCGGCTGGGTTTCCGCCGGAGAAGCCATCACCACCACCCTGGCTACCATTGGCGACGGCGTTTCGCTGGCGTATGATATTGACGCCAAAACTTACTATGTGTTGCCCGGCGGCAACACCAAAGCGGTGTTACGCAACACCGGCACCAACTGGGAAGCTCTGCCCGCCGCGATGGATACCCCGGTTGGCATCAACCCCGGCGGCGGCCTGGTTTATCTGTCTCTGGGGGCCGGTAAAGGTATCTACGCGGCGGCTGGCGGCGGCAGCCAGGCCTTGTGGCGGCTGGTTGCTCCGCCGCAGCCCAACAAACTCAGCGTGGATAACGTGGCCTTTGTGGCTCCTACGGCTGGCAACTGGCTCAACCTGCCGGATCCGCTGCCCAACGATTTTGGCGTGAGCGGCCTGGGCACCAGCCAGTGGTTTGGCGGCACGGGCTGGGGGCCAACCAACGGTGAAACCCTGGCCGAAACCGGCGCGAATCCCTTTGTTGACCAGAGCGCCGGTTTGTATCGCATGGGGCAGGGCGGCTATTCCGTGGGTTACCACACCTACCGCAATGAAGTGACCGTGGCCGCCGATGGGAGCGGCGATTTTACCAGCATTCAGGCCGGTCTCAATAGCGGCAGCTTCCGGGTAAAAATCAAACCGGGCGTGTACGAGGAGCAGGTTTATCTGCCCAACGGGGTGGAAGTGCTGGGCAGCAACGCCGATTGGACGGTTATCCGTCATCCCGGCGGCAACACCGGCCCGCTGGTGCAGGCCGGCGGTGTGGCCCAAAGCAGTCTGGCGTTGGTTACGCTGGATGGCAATAACGCCAATAGCGCCGGGCTGCGGGTCAACAGCGGCGCACAGGATATAGCCTTCAAACGCAGTGTGATCTTTAATACCGGCACCGCCGTGGCGATTGACGGCGCGGCCACCGACATGGAAATAGCCAACACCACTCTGGCGCTCAACGCCAACGGGGTGGCCGCCACCAACTGCGGCCCGGTAGACCTGCGCAATACCGCCATTGGCTATAACAGCGGCGTGGGATTAAGCTATCAAAGTTGCGCCCCCACCCAACTGCACACCTACAACCTCTTCTGGCAAAATAACGGCGGCCATTTTGGCGCCAACGCCAGCGCCGGGGCCGGTGAACTGTTTATCGACCCCTATTTTGTTGACCCCACCGGCGGCGATTATCGCACCCTCAACTTCTCGCCGGTCATCGATGCCGGTAGCCCCACCGACCCGGCTCCGCCCGGCGCAGGCAATCGCATTGATATTGGCTACGTGGAGCAGGGCCGCGCTCACTTTTACGTGGATGCCGCCTACTGTGAACTGTGCGCCAACGATGGTCTGACCTGGCAGGTGGATGCCTTTGCCACCATTCAGGCCGCCCTCAATGCGGCGGAAAAGACTGTGGCCGATCTCAGGGCCGCTCCGGCAGACGTCCCCCAGTTGATGGTAGCGGTGGCTCCGGGCGCGTACACCGGGGCGGTTTCGGTGCCCAGCCATGTGCTGCTGGTGGGCAGCGGCGCGGAAGCAACCACGCTCACCGCCGGCAGCGGCAGCAGCGCCGTAACGTTTGATGGCGTCACCGCCGCCGGAGTGCGCGATTTCACCCTGACCGGCGCAGGCAGTACCGGCGTGACCATCAAAGGCGCGGCCAACGACATCACCATTCATCACAATATCATCCAGGGCACCGCCGCCGCCTTTATGGTTAGCGGGCAAGGCACCGGGCGCGCCGAATTTAACACCATCGTCAACAACACCACGGGAGCCACGGCCAGCGGCAGCGGGGCTTGGCTGGAGGCGGAAAATAACATCTTCTCCGGCAACGGCACCGGCCTGAGCGCCGCCAGCAGCGGCCAGATTTTTGGCCGCTACAATCTGCTCAACAACACTACCAACTACAACGGCGTATTGCCGGGCGAGGGCGATGTGGCGGGCCAATCCCCGCAGTTTACCGGCGGCGGCACGCCCTATCGCCTCACCGTTGGCTCCCCGGCCCGCGATGCGGCCTCGCTGGCGGCGGATATTCCCGCCGGTGGTGGGGCGCGGGCCGATTTGGGCTACAGCGAACTGCTGGCGGCGCCGGTCTCGTTGTTTCTGGGCAAAGAAGACCTCTCTACGGCGATGGGTAATTCCGGGGTGAACAAAGTGGAAATCGGGCTGGTGCCGGTAGCCGATGACAGCCAGCCCTACACCGCCACCTTGCCCGGCGCATGGTCGCCGGTCACGCTCGCTTCTCCGGGTAATACGGTTTCCTATTGGCAGACCAACCTCACCCCACCGGCGGCAGGGGTGTACCGCGTCTACAGCCGGGCCACCGACCAGGTAGGCAACGCCGAGACGGACGAGACGGCCTGGTACGCCGGTTCAATAGTGGCCGATAACACCCGGCCGGTGGTTACCTGGCTGTCGCCGGGCAGCAGTCCCTCTGCCGCGCCGCTGGAATTGCGGGCGCAGGTGTCCGATTATGTGGCCGGTCATTTCAACGTGGCAGAAAAAGACGTTTACTTTGTGCTGAACAACAAAAAATATCCGGCCACCTGGGCCGCCGAACCGTGGGACGAGGCCGCAGGCCAGCCGCGCGTATTCCGGGCCTGGGTTTCCCTGCCCATCGGCAGTTACACCGGCGTAAAAGCCTACGCTGAAGACAAGGCCGATAATAACGCTACCGCCTCCGGCCCAAACTTTAACATCACCGCCATTGCGCCCACAGATACCACCCCACCGGCGGTCACTGTGACCCAACCCACCCCTGGCGGTTATGTCACCCACACTGTTACCTTCAAAGGCACCGCCGCCGATAGCGGCAGCGGCGTGGCTGCCGTGGAAATCAGCGTGGATGGCGGCGCAACCTGGCTGCCCGCAGCAGTGAGCGGCGGGACCTGGCAAGTCGCCTGGGCCGGGCCGGAAAAGCTGCCGTTTGTCAGCTTCCCGGCCAGCGCCAGAGCCACCGACCGCGCCGGGAACCAGAAAACCACAGACTTCACCTTTACTATCGATGAGGTGCCGCCCGGCGGGCTGACTCCCGTCACCTTCAGCGTGCCGGTAGAAACCCATCTGGATAGCGCGACCAATTTGGGCATCAGTTGGAACGCGCCCAGCGATGGCAGTGGCAACATCACCACCCTGCTGACGGTGGATCAAATTACCGATACCGTTCCGACCGGCGTTGTGGCCGGAACCAGCGCCAACCGCAGCCTGAATGCCAGCGGCGATTGGTACGTGCACCTGGGGGCGGCGGATGCCATCGGCAACAAAACCATTCGCCATTACGGCCCGTGGCACGTGGGGTTGACCAGCGGTGTGGCCTTTGGGGCCAAACGGCAGTCCATTGTGGTGGACGGCTACCTGGATACTGCCCACGGCGAGTGGCAGCCGGATGAATTTCTGGACAACGATGAGCGCAACATCGGCACTAACGTTACTTACAGCCCGGACGGGCAGCAATCGTTTTACACCACCTGGAGCGGCGACCAGTTTTACATGGCCTGGCAAGGCGGCTGGTGGGATCAGGACGGTACGCTGTGGGTTTATCTGAACACCGGCGGCGGCGGCAGCAGCCAGCTTATCAGCCCGGTTACGGGCGCGGTGCTGCCCTTTGGCGCGGATTATGCGGTGGAAATCACCGGCCCCAGCGAGGGTCGGTTATGGCGCAACAGCGGCGGCTGGCAGCAAATATCGGATGATTGGGCTTTTGCCCAGGGCGGCAACGGCGATACCGAAATCCGGCTGCCCCTGTATGGCACCACCAATATCGAAACCCTGGCCTTTGCCCAGGGCGATGATGGCAACGTGTGGGCCATTTTCCCCGCCACCAACCCGCTGATGCCGGGCGTGGTGGCAGAACCGGAAGCGCAAGAGGTTTCCATCCCCATTCCCAGCAAAGTGGGCGGGCTGGTGCTGGCTCACGCCGCCGCTGCGGCCACCTGGGAAGCCTATAACTGGCCGGATTTAACGGTGGTTGACGAGCCGGACGCCGGCCAGCCCCAGGCCATCAACGCCGAACTGGCCCTGCAATCGCTCCAAAGCACCGAGGAGGCGCAGGGGCCGGGCGGAGTCATGCAGTACGTGGTTAAAATTATCAACCAGGAAGAATATACCCTCACCAACCAGGCTGTGGCGTTTTTGGTCTTTCCGGAAAACGCGCTGATTCACGACAGCATTGCCGGGGCCAGTTGCGCCACCACCGCTCCGGCCTGGGGCTGTACCGTAGATAGCGTGCCGCCCGGCGTCACGGCCATCACCCTGACCACGCACCTGGTCACCGACCTGAGCAGCATCCCCGAAGTGACCATGATTGCCGTGCTGCAAAACAGTAACATCCCGCCGGAAAAAGAAATTCAGGGAACCATCACCCACCGCACCGATAGCAGCCCGCCGGTAATTGAAGTGGCCAACAAGCCGTTTGTGGGGCGCGGGCTGCAAACCATTCAGGGCACGGCAGATGACGGCGATGGCATTGGGGTGGATTATGTGGAAATTCAGCCTGAGGGCGGCAGTTGGCAGCGGGCGCAGGGGAGCAACCTCTGGTCGGTGGATTTAACGGTATCTCCGTTTGCCCAACACGGCGACGCCTGGCGCTTTGCCGTGCGGGCGGTTGACCTGTACGGCCAGGTGAGCGAGGCGGTTCCCTACGTCTTTACCGTTGATTTGGAAGGGCCGGCGGTGTCTATGAGTTTGCCGCTAACGCTGACCGGCACCTTCAACGAGATTCCCGGCGAAACCAACGATTCGCCCACCGGCAGCGAATCAACTCTGGTGGAGGCCAAACTGGATGACGACATCTGGCGCGAAGCCGCCCTGTTTGAACCGGCTGCCGGCGGTGAGCAGCCTTTCCTCTGGACATGGAACATGCCCACCGAGGATGGCGTTACCCACACGGTTGAGTTGCGCTCCACCGACATTGTAGGCAACGTTGGCCCCACCGAGCCGTATACCGTGACGGTGGATAATGTGCCGCCGGAGCTAACCGTAACCCAATGCTTCACCGAAGTAGTGGTGCAGAACTATCGCCCCACCCGGTTGCACAAGGGGCCGCCGGTGCTCACCGGCACCATCAGCGATGGCGGCGGCGTGCAGCGCGTGGCGGTACGGGTTGAACTGCCCGATGGCGATTTTTACTACCAGGATGTGCCGGTGATTACCAATACCTGGCTGTACACCCCGGAACTGACTGCCGTGGGCACCTACACGCTAATGGTTGAAGGCACCGATTTTTTGAGCAACACCACCCGCAGCGAGAAATACCCGCTGCTGGTCAAGGCTGCGCCCGATACCGGCGATGCCCCATTCTTGACCTTTGAGGACACGCCACTAATTATTGAGCCATTAACCGATGCCCTTGACCTGGATAGCGCCACCATCTTTATTGAGAGTTTTGGTGAGCCGCTCCACGGGACGGCAACTCTCAGCGGCGCGCTGGTGCTCAGCGGAACGCAGGTGATCACCGGGCCAACCCAACTGGTGTATACCCCCACGCTCAACTTTTACGGCACCGATGCCTTTACCTACACCGCCAGCGACGGCGTGTTAACCGGCACGGCCAACATCACCATTACCGTGTTGCCGGTCAACGACCCGCCGGTGATTACCCCTACGCTGGAAACCACCATTTCCATTAGCGAGGATACCCGGCTGGAACTGCCGCTAACGGTGGTTGAGGTTGACCAGGAACCCATCACCTGGACGGTGCCGATATCGCCGGAACACGGCCTGGTGGCGTTATCGGCGTTAACCAGCACCACCATCACGGTGGTCTACACGCCCACCGCTGAATACAATGGCAACGACACCTTCACTCTGGAGGTGTCTGACGGGTGGCTAACCGCTACAATGGCCGTAAATCTTGATATCCAGGCGGTGGACGACCCGCCGTTGGCCGGCGATGACGCCGTTTTGGTGCTGCGGGATGGCGCTGACTACACCTATGTTAATCTGAATGGCACCAGCGGCCTGAACGTGCTGACCAACGACAACGACCCCGATGGCTTACCGCTGACCGTGACCGATATCAGCCTTCCCAACCAGGGCGGTACCAGCAGCATTGCGGCCAACCACAAATCGGTGCTGTACCAGCCAACCGCCGCCTTTACCGGCACCGAAACCTTTACCTACACCGTCAGCGATGGCACCCTGACCAGCTACGCCATAGTATCGGCCACCGTGGTCAACGGCAGCAGCGGCGGCGGCAGCGGCGATACCTTTACCACCGGCAACACCGGCATTAGCAATACCATCGCCCTGACCGTAGAGATACCGGCAACAGTTGTTACCAACGGCGACCAGTTAGCTCTGGTTTACACCATGCTGGCCACCCCCACCCAACCGTTACCGCCCAGCCACAAATTTGCCGGGGTAATGTTCACGCTGGATAGCTATCTCAACGGCCAGCAAACCGTGCCGTACACGCTGACCACGCCCATCACTCTGACCATCACCTACAGCGATACAGATGTGGCCAACCTGATGATGGGCGATAAGGAACTGAATCTGTGGGCCTGGGATGGCGAATCGTGGCGCACTGCCGGTATCACCCTGATAAGCCTGGATACGGAGTTAAACCAATTGGTAGTGGTCATCACCACCACCGGTGAGTTTGCCCTGCTGGGCCGCAACGCCTTTGATTATTACCTGCCGATACTATTTAAAGGCGATGGCGTGAGCGGGTTGAGCGGCCCCGGCACCATCTACCTGCCCATCATCAACAGGGGCGACCTGGAATCTATCAAACCGTAATCCCCGGTTTGCGCCCCTGACACAATAATTAGAGAACGTGGTTGCATAAAAAACGGGCCGCCTGTTTGCTTAGGCGGCCCGTTTTGTGGCTGTCGCGGCGGTGATAATGGCGATTAATCCTTTGGCATGCTCTGGGGCAGGTTAAGCGTTGCCTCAATGCGATCAACCAGTTGTTGGCAGGTGGAGTAGTCATGCCGATACCGGCTGAACGGAATTACCGTTTTGTAGTACACGTAATTGGGGCCAAGCGGCGCGCCTTCGCTGTGGCTAATGACCAGGCAAACGCGGTAACGATTTTCGCCGGGGCCGGCATCCCGCTCTACCCGCACCTCGGCAATATTTTTAAAGGGATAGGTTTCAACGTGGGAGCGAAAGAACCAGCCGGGCCGGCTCAGTCTCACCTGGCCGGTTGTGGCGTTAAACAAAACCGTCTGGCTGCGGTTGGCCGGGCTGAGCACCATCACCATTCCCGCCAGCAGGCCAATAACGCCCAGCCAAAAAAGCCACCGCCCGCCGCTAAACAATACCCCAACGGTGTAGCCGGCCAATTCAAGGCTGACCCCGCCGGTGGACGGGGTTTGAAAGTCCGGTTCAAGCTGCGGGTCCTGGGAATGCTGGTGCAGCATCGCCAGAATATCGGCTTCGGGTGGGGTGAGTGGTTGGGGCTTAACCCAGATGATGACAAAAAGCCCCGCCGCCAGCAACGCCAGCCCCAACATCAGCCAGACGTTGCGCTGGGTCAGTTTCAGGGTTAGTTCGGTGGGCGTAGCGGTGACAATGTTCATGGCGCTCAACTCCCCGCCCAGTGGCCCAGGCCAATGTACTCGTCGTGGGTTACGTAGCCCTCAATAATTTCAATTTTGCGGGCCACCCGCTGAGCCAGCCCTTTATCGTGCGTGACCATCAACATGGTTTTGCCCGAAGCCACCCACTCTTCAAAAATTCCAAAGCAGATTTCCGCGCCCTGTGGGTCAAGCCGGCCCGTGGGTTCATCGCCCACAATGAGCGGCGGGTCAACCGCCACGGCCCGGGCAATGCCGGCGCGTTGCTGCTGGCCGCCGCTGACGGCGTGGGGCAGTTTGTGGGCTTGCTCGGCCAGCCCCACCCGCTCCAGCAGGTGCATGGCCCGTTCCCGGCGCTCGGCGGGAGTGTATTTGTTGGCCAAATCCATCGGCAAAACCACGTTTTCCAGCAAAGTCAGGGCGGGCAACATTTGGAAAAACTGAAAGATGATGCCCACGTGATGCCGCCGCCACAGTGACATGCCGTTTTCATCAAGCTGGTTGAGATTTTGCCCGGCCACAATCACCGCGCCGCTACTGGGCCGGTCAATGCCGGTGATCATATTGAGCAGGGTAGATTTGCCGTTGCCCGACGGCCCGACAATCGAGACAAACTCGCCGGGCCGGATATCAAACGAAATCCCTTTGAGAATGGTCACTTCGCCGCCCACAATCGGGAAGTTTTTCTTTACGTCTTTAATTGAAATCAACGGCTCTTGGCCGTTAGCGGCTGCCATTAGCGCCTCCTCCAGAATTGTCCGCCAACATTATTCATAAGACAGGCTCTCGCGCACGCTAACCTGAATAGCTCCCCGGGCCGGCAGCCAACTGGCCACCACCGCCAGCAACGTGACCAGAATTAACCAAATCCAGATGCCGGTTGTGGCGTATTCAAAAGAAATTTCCGATTGAACCGCCGCGCCCACGGCGGCGTTCAGGCCCATACTAAACGGCACGCTCAACGGCACGGCAATCAGCCAGCTTAGCCAGCCCAGCAAAACCCCTTCGGTAATGAACAAGGTGGCAATGGCCGCGTTGGATGCGCCAATGGCCCGCAAAATGCCAATTTCTACCCGCCGTTCCATCACATTAATTGATAAAACCCCGCTGAGAGCAATGCCACCCACCGCCGCAATAAGGATGGCCATAATCAAAAACAGGTAGATAATAATATTAAAGCGGCTGATAATTTCCTCGCTTAACAGCAGGATGGTGTCGCTGTTGCTGGCGGTTAAATCCAGGCCGTGCGCATCAAAATTTTGGCGCAGGGTGGTGGCCAAAGCCTGGTTATTGGCCGGAGAATTATTCACGGTTTTTATGAACAGGTCATTGGCCTGGCCCACGCGCCGGTCGGCAATCATCAGCGTTTTCTGCGGAGCGATAATCCGGCGGTCATCAATGGGGTCAGACACCAGCCCCACCACCAGCCAGTTGGTATTGCGTTTGGTGGGAATATCCAGCGTGACCCAATCGCCCACATTCACGCCGATTTTGCCGGCCTCTTTCTGGTGAATGACCACGGCGTAGGTATCGTCCGGTTGCAGCCAGCGCCCGGCCTTAAGCCGCGCCCCGTAAATACCGGTGGGGAGCGGCATGCCGGTCACAACCACGTTGCGGTCATCAAAGGCTTCGGGGCGGCTGGCGGGCCGCATTTGGCCGTTAACCGGCGCCCACATTTCTACCTGAGACACCACCGGCTGGTCAAGCCGGATTAAATGTTCCACTTTTTCCACCCGCTGGCTCTTTTCAAAAGTAAAGAGGATGCTGGTTTTCAACGTGTCAAACAGAATGGGGCCAAAAGTGTACCGCACCGAACTTTGGGCGCTTAACACGGCCATAAACAGCACCCCGGCCCCCACCAGCGTCAGTTGAGTCATAAAAACGCGGGTTTTATTGCGAAAAGTGTTGCTAACCGCCATCGAGGTCATGCGGGACACAAAAGCCAGTTGCCCCAGCAGATTATCCAGCCAGCCACCGCCGCCGGTAAGGCCGTAATTGCTGATGGCTTCGCGCACGGTAATGCCCGCGCCGCGCATAATCGGCTGAGTTGAAATCAGCACCGGCGAGAGCAGGCAAATGGCAATCTGAATCACCATAGCCTGTACCGAAACGGCAAAACCGCCGGGATCCATGGTTAAAAAATTAATCATCCACACCCGCAGGCTGTGCGCCCCCAAAGCGCCCAACGGAATAGAAACCGCCATTGCCAGCAGGCCATAAATTAAAACGATGGTGTAGTAAAGCTGCAAAATTTGGCCGCGGGTTGCGCCAATGGCTTTGAGCACGCCAATTTGCGGAACCTGCCGGCTAATAATGGCGGTGATGGTGTTGTACACCAAAAACAGCCCCAAAATCAGGGCGGCAAAGGCCATGACCTGCAAAATAAAAAAAACGCCATTAATGGGGTCTTGGGCGGGGTGTTTGCCCGGAAAGATGACTTTGGTGCCGTCGTTGGTGCCGGGGTACACCTCCACGTCTTCGCCCTCTATTTTGTCCTCGATGCGCTGGGCGGCGGCAATGGCTTTTTCTTCGGTGTACTCGCCCGGCACCGAGGCGGTTACGTAGCGATAGTTTTTGATGCCGGTTAAATCGGTGAAATATTCTTTGGTAACAAAAAAGTCGGGGTTGCCGCCAAAATTGGGCGGCGGGGCATTCTGGTAGCGGGTAACGCCGCCAATTTCCAGCAGTTTTTCGCTATCATTAACGTAAATATACACCCGGTCGCCGGTGGTAAGCTGATAGCCCCGGTTAACGGTCATCACCTTGGCGTGCGGCCACTCGCCGTTTTCCAGGCGCAGGGTGTAGAGCCTCATGTCCTGGTAGTCGTCACGGGCGCGTAACGTGGCCGGCTGCCAGGGATCGGTGGGGCTGCGCCGCCATTTGATGCTTTCATTGAGTTGCCCTTCGGCCTGGTCTACCTCTTTAAACCGGGCGATGGTGTCAATCATATCCTGATTAACGCCTTTATCACCCAGCGCCAGGCCAATCGAGGCCGGTTGGCATAGCATCCAGTTAGCGGTAATATCTTTCTGGATAAGTTCCAGCGCCCCCACAATCGAGCCAACGGCAATCGAGCCGATGGCAATAATAGCTACCACCTGCACGGTGCGGCCCAGGTTTTCAAACAAATCGCTCCAGATTTTTTTACGCAGTACCCCGGTGAGCATAACCGCGGCCTCCTAATTGCCCGCCCAATCCCGGCGCTGGCGATATTCATCTTTGGTGATGCGGCCGTTGACAATTTCTATCTGGCGCGAAACCTGCCCGGCCAATTCATGATCGTGCGTGACCATCATAATGGTTTTGCCCTGGGCCACCAGTTGTTTGAAGATGTCAAAAACCACGTGGGCTGATTTTTGGTCCAGGTTGCCGGTGGGTTCGTCGGCAATGAGCAGGGGCGGGTCGTTGGCCATGGCCCGGGCAATGGCGGCCCGCTGCTGCTGACCGCCGCTGACCATGCTGGGCTGTTTGTGCATTTGCTCTTGCAGGCCCACCATCTCCAGCAGGTGCTCGGCCCGTTCCTGGCGCTCTCTGGCCGAATATTTGCGGGCCAGTTCCATGGGCAGCATCACGTTGTTAAACAGGGTCAGCGAGGGCATCATCTGGAAAAATTGAAAAACAATGCCCACATTGGCCCCGCGCCACAACGATTGATCGTTGGCGTTAAGCCGGTGAATGTCCTGCCCGGTCACGACCACCTGCCCGGCGTTGGGGTAATCAATGCCGGTGCACATGTTGAGCAGGGTGGATTTGCCGTTGCCGGACGGCCCGACAATCATCACAAACTCGCCGGGGTACACTTTAAATGAAACCCCTTTGAGAATAGTGATTTCGGTGCTGCCCACAATAAATCGTTTGATAACGTCTTTAACCTCAACAATGGGAACATTGCTGTCTGGGTTGGCCATAGTTACCTCACAACCCAATTGCCCTGATCGCGCCCATAGATAAAACACCGGGTTTAACGGTGTAGCTGGCGGCATCGTAAAAACTGGCAATGTCTACGCCATTGGTGGCGGGCACTTCGTCAAAGGGGATGGCCGAGTAGCCCTTTTCCAGCCTAAAGGAAACCAGTTGGCCGGCGGTGCCCTGCGCCACCAAATCTACCGCCATCAGCCCAAAATTGGTGGCGGCCAGCAAATCCCAGCCATCGGCATCGCCGGTACGGGTAAGGTACGACAACGCCTGGTACAAAAAATGGCGGCCGGTCACAGCCTCCAGTACCCGCACCGCCATGGTGCCGCTGCCGCGTTGCTGGGCCACCACCACGTCCGCCGCAAGCTGGGCCACCAATTCCGGGGCGCGGCTGGGGTCAACCTGAGCGTTTTCGCTCATCACCAGCACGGCGTAGTTGCTGGGGTTGCGGCGCTGGTCATCCAGCAACAACTCGCCCAAATGGTGAGGGTCAAACGGCACTTCGGGGATGAGGGTGCGGTCGGCGTTGGCAAACATGGCAATAAACATAGTGGTCAGGCCGGATTCGTGGCCCAGCACCGAAACCACCGCCACTTCCTCTCGCGAGGCGGCAATCTCGCGCACTTCGCGGATAAAGCCCACTCCCCGGCGAATGGCGGTGGACGTGCCCAGCGTGTAGGCCGTGCCGGGAATATCGTTGTGCACCGATTTGGGAATGCAAATCACCGGCACGCCTTCGCGGTTGAGGCGTTTGCTGACCCGCAGCGAGGTATTGGATCCGAGCACAATCAGGGCGTCAAGTTGCAAATGATCAATGGCCCGTTGCAGATGGTGCGTTAAATCCAGGGGTTGGTCGGCGGATGGGTTGACCCGTAAAAAAACCGGGGCGTCGCGCGGGTCTAAACGAGTGGGGTCAATCCGGCTGCAATGCAAAAACGACCCCGGCGAGCGGTCAATATCGCGGATGCGGGGTTTGGTGATAATCATGGCATTATCGGCGTGAGTCACCGGGTCGTCGGGGTCATAATGGATCAACCCCTCCCAGCCTTTGCGAATACCCACCACCTCGTACCCCTGGTCAATGGCATTATAGGCGATAGTTTTTAGGCAGTAGTTCTGGCCGGGCGCGTCCGCTCCGCCGGTTAACAAACCAATTCGTTTGGCCATCAGTGCACCTTCCTCAATATATTGGGCCGGCTGGCCTGGTTTTCAGCCGTTCATTTGGGGGTATATGGGAATGTTACCATAGAGAAGAGGGTAGCGGGCTAAACCTGGGCCAGCCCAAGAAAATTAAACCTATTGTAATCCGATTTTGTATTACTCGCAATGGGACTCATCGTAGCTGGGCCGATAAAAAAGAACGGCATGCAATTATCAACCAAACTGGATGCGTTGGACGAGGGCATCTCCACTGACACGGTGCAGCGCCAACTCGGCACGACCACAATGAAGTACTTGCGCGGGTGGAACGAATATTGAGACAAGACGTATTATGAATGCAGCCTGAAACACCGCCATAATTGGCATAAAATAAAAACAGGGCGTGATAAAATTGACTTATCACGCCCTGTTTGTTATGATTCAGGGCATAAGGTGTAGTACAGATTATAATTTTTGCCTCCGTAGCTCAACTGGACAGAGCATCAGTCTTCGGAACTGAGGGTTAGGGGTTCGAATCCCTTCGGAGGTATTTAGTATCAGGAATCAAAAATGATAAGTTGGTCTATAGCTACCTTTTTTGCATTCCCCGCAAAAAAGGGCGTGACAGTCCAACTATCGCGCACCGGTTCGTTATCCGCAGCCTCTAAGTTCACACAAAGTTTCCAGGTGCCAGGTTATTCAGTTGATTAAGGTACTCCCCGGCGCTCAACGCGCCTGGCACAAAACAAAAGCTATCCGCATTAATACGCGGTGGTGATACTATCAATTCAACTCTGTAAGTCTTGGCGGACGATAAGTTGAATTGATAGTATTATGGGCCAAATATGGGCCTAAAGTCACCTCCCCTTCTTTTAGGGGGGGTGTTTTTTTAGTTTGATGGAAATAGTTCTACCCCAAGCAAAAAAGAAGCAAGAGCATAGACCATCTCGGTATCTCCCTGATCTTGGAAATAACTGATCATCTTTCGACCATTACTCAAGCCAATACTCTTGTCCTCACGATAATAAGCCCACAAACTGGAAGACCTCACTCCCATATCATGGGCAAAGTCTTCCACTGCTTTATCTCCTTGCCGGGATTTGAGCATCTCCATCACCATGCCCATATCCACTTAGCCCCCTTTCAATCATTACCATTTACCGCCGATAGAATTAGTTCAAATTATAACAGTTTATTTACCACAGTCAAGTACCGAAGTGAAATTTTTAAGGTCTAATACTTGACTTGAGTACAGTTCTATAGTAAACTAAGCACTATCAACTCAATTTACTTTACAGGAGACGCACCAATGCAAACCAACGCCCTACTCAGCGAAGCAAAGACCCTCATTGACCGGCTCACCGCCCTGGCCGAGCAAATCTGCGCCGCCGGCCTGGCCAACGAAGTCGCCGACCTTATCACCGCCGAAACCGAGGCAGACCGGGAAAACGCCGCGGCCTTACTCACCACAGAAACCAACCCCCTGAATAAACAAGAATACGAACAAATGGTCGCCGAACTGGGCCGCATCCCCACTCTGGATATGCAAGCGTTTATCAACTACGACCTGCGCAGCGCCTTCGCCACCGCGCTCCAAACCCTCCAACAACAAAGCTGAATAAAAAAATTGCCGCCGGCGTGTCGTTACCACGCCGGCGGCAAAGGGTACGGAAATGAAAAACCTTGTTGCCTTTATCCTAGCATACTTTTTCGGAAACGCCAAAAAATCCGGCTTGCGGTTTCAGCGCAGCGCGAGCCGGCACCCAGCGGCCCGGACTTCCCGCCACCGGTCGGCAACCCAACCGGGCCGGGTTGAACCGCGCACCATCCTGGTCAACTGGCCCGATGGCCGGACAGCGGTACTGGTGGTCTAACAGCGAAAGGCGTTAGCGATGACCAAACGAACCTGGCACCCGCCCATTCATCTTCCGAAGCAACAGGACGCTGCCGAGTTCATCGCCTCCGCGATGGGCCTACCCCGCGTTGAACTGCACTATCCCAACGCCTCCGGCTTTGCCACGGTACGAGTGCGCACCCGCACCGATGAAGTCAGCGTCGGCAGAATCTCGGTTTGCAACGGCGATTTCTGGCCTAATCGGATTGGGCGGTTGTTTCTGGACACGCAGGCGGTTAACCGGGCCGGGAACGCTGCACCCGCGTAGTCCGGCAAAACCGGGCGCAGTTTTTGCCGGAACATCGGCAGAAATGAGTCTCTGATTTTTGCCGGAACACGCTTAAAACGGCTGGAATCGCAGTTTTTGCCGGACTATTTGCCGGAACATTGGGGGCATCTTGAGCGACATCTATTCTTGCACTTATGTTAACAACTTGACTGGCGCTGAACAATGGCTGGAGGCGGTCTGATGGACGAATCGTGGGAACTGGTCTACCCGGCTGACCGCTACGGCGACTTGAAGCGCGTCGAACAGCAGTACAATCTCAGCCTGCGCAATCGGGGCAAAGCCGGCTACGCCCTGCAAATCCGTCGCTCAGACCGCGACAACATCGTGACCAAACTGGGCGAGCCGGCGGCGGAAGGCGCGGATACCCGCTGCTTAGCCATAGACCGGGAGCGGTTCTACGACGACCACATCGCCCCGGCGCTGGCCGACCTGGCCCGGCAGTGCGAAGCCAACGGCCTGTCGCTGCTGGCTTTCTGCGAGTACGGGGATGGCTACGGTCACACCCGGCTGCTGGCCCCGGACGCTTCAAACGCAATGCGGATCATTGACGGGGCCGGGCAGGCCAACGGCAATATAGACAGCCTTGTTTTCGCCGTCTATCGCTGGGCGAAGGCGGAAAACCTGGTGGGCACCTCGCTGGTGCTGGGGCTGCTGGATCGGGTTGGCGAAGCACAATAACGGCCTCCCGGCAAAACTATTTGGAAAAACCCGATGTTCCGGCAAAATACTTTTGCCGGAACATCCAAAAGGAGCAAGAAATGGCAAACGCAACAAAACTCACCATCCCGACCATTGCAGTTCAGCCCAACGGCGCCGCCCCGGCAGCACCCACCATCGCCAAACTTGGCCTCGACCTGGGCAACTCCCAGGTCAAGGCGGCTCAGGTGGTGCAGACCAAAGCCGGGCCGCGCATTGTCACCAAAGTCTTCGACTCCGCTTTCGCCTTGCCGCTTGACCTGGGCAACGGCGATGACACCGGCCTGACCGGGCGGGTGCGGGCCACGCTGTTTACCCACGTCACTTCCGACGGCGAGAGCAGTTTCTTTGTCGGCGATGAGGCCCGGCTGGGCCGGGAGAAGACCCGCGTCCCCACCAACGACAGTCGCATTACCGGCCTGGCCGACCTGCGGTTGATGCTTTACGCCGTCACCGTCCAGTTCAAAATTCGTTCCGGCTTGAACCAGCCGGCTCCCCGCGTCTATCTCTACGCCGGGCTGCCGCTGCACCTGGAAGACCGGGGCAAGGAAGTCGCCGCTACCTGGCAAGGTATCCACCAGGTCAAAATCAATGGCCGGCCCTGCTACGTCGAGATCGCCGGGGTAAAAACGATGAGCCAGCCGCACGGCGGCCTGACCGACCTGTTTTTTCTGGAAAGCGGCGGCCTCAACCCTGCGCACCAGGGCGTGCTGCGCGGGAGCGTCGGCATTATTGATGTCGGCTACCGCACCACCGACATCGTGCGGCTCAAATGGGATCCGGCCGGCAAGAAAATGCGGGTAGACCGGCAGTACAGCCTGGGGTTGAACGACCTGGGCGCTCAGAACTTCTACCGGGCGGTCTATCGGGCCATTCTGGAAAAATACCGGCGCAACCTCGATGACGATACGCTGGTCCAGGCGGTGCAGTCCCGGCGCTTCAAGCAGCGCGGGCAAGAGGACATCGAAATTGGCGACATTGTGGATGCCGCCGCCGAGCAGGTGGCCGAGTCGTTGGCTTCGGCGGTGGTGGAGAAGGCCGGCTGGACGGATGAGATTGTCGCTCAGACCGACCGGGTTCTGGCCATCGGCGGCACACCGCTACTGCTGGGCGATGCGCTGAAACGGCGTCTGCCCTATGTCGAAATCCCGGCCAATGCGCCGGTTTCCTGCGCTCACGGCCTGGCTAAGGCGGCCATTATGAAAAACGTATTTGCCTAACTTTTGTCATACAAAAATTCAAATTCAGGCTGGTTTCAGCCGCTTCCGGCAAAAATAGCCCATTTTTTGCCGGAGATGGGTAAAAACCGGCCAATTTTTATGCCGGATGAATTTTTGTCATACAAAAATTCAAAAAGAGGCTGAAAAAATATGCGGGAAAAACGAGGCAGACCGAAAGAAAAAAACAGGCAGGAAATCAGGATTAACCTGCGTCTGCGCACCGACAACGACCCACAATTGCAGCGGTTTGTCGAGCTTCTCGCCGCCTCGCCCAACGCTTCCAATGTCATCCGCGACGCGCTACGGTTGTACGCGCTGTACCAGGATGGCGAGTTGAAGCTGCCACAGGTGTTGGAGGATGTTACAGAAATGCCGGCCCCGGCTGAGGATGAATTCCTTAGCCCGGAGGATTTATTCGGTTTTTGATCCGCCGCCAATCCGTCGCAAAAAAAAAGCCGCCCGGCGATGGCAGCAGTTCTCAACGATGTCGTCGAGATGGGTGAGCCTGGGCGTTTCCTTACCGGCCACGGTCTGAAAAGTGCAGATGGCCCCGCTTTCGCCGGGGGTAGTGGCAATGAGCGACGCCTTGCCGTCTTCGACCATGAGCAAGGCCAGGCAATATTGAAACGCGACCTGAACGTGGCCGGGCTGTGCGTCCAGCAAGGCTGCCAGAGCCTGGAGTTCGGCGGGAAGTTCGGTCATATCAAAATCACTCCCATCACCAACAAGAGGCCGCAACCGTTCAGAAGACTGATCTTTTCAGGCATCATCAAGTGCGCTCCCAAACCAGGTTTGGCCGAGAGACTGCGCCTCGGTGATAAAGAATTGGCGCACTTGTTCCCATTCGACCTCTACCAACAAAGCCGGCGGCGCGTCCCGGTCAGCGTTTTCAAACAGAACCAGGCTTTCCACGGCCATTAATTCAAAATCGCGGGCGTAGGGATATTTGGTTTCTCCCAGGCCCAACAAGGTGGCTAACGGTATCTGTCGGGCAATCCAGTACAGGTCATAAAAATCTTTGCAGCTGCCCCGGCTGATCAGGGCATCCAGCTTCATCAACCCGATGTCTGTCACCGAGGCAATAGCCACATTTTCGGCGCTGTCGGTGGGTTCAAGCAGAGGATAGCCATAGCCAAAAAAGCCAACGTGCAGCCCGGCCACTTCCAGCAGCAGGTTGCCATCCACATCTTCCAACGCCTGGGGCGATAACGAAGCCAACGCCGCCAGAATTTCCTGCCGGGTGCGGTGGGTGACTTCGTCGGTAACGGAGAAGAAACCCAGGTCGATGGAGCGGCGATGCCCCAAACGCAGAGCCAGAGCCGTGCCGCCGGCCAGATAGAAACGCCCGGCAAAGGGTTGCTGCCCGATAAACCGCAGTACCTCCCGCATAATTGGGGTAATGGTTTGCCAATGGATAGGGTTTAGTGGGGCCATATCTGCGCTCCTGCCGGACGCAGCCGGCGGGCCGGGGGCAGCCCCAGCAAAACGCACCACAGGTTGTAGCGCCGCCAGGGCAGCCGCCGCGTGCCCAGTTGTTCAAGCCAGGTCACAATCTGGGTCCGGCCATAGACCTCAAACAGCCAGCGCACTTCGCGCCGATTGCCATAGGCCAACGTTCGTTCGATGATCAAGCCGCCATGTTGTTCCAGGTCAAGTTGTTCAAAATCGTACTCCTGAAAGCTCGCCCGCAGGCTGTCAGGAATGCCGGCGTTGGTGGCGGAAAAGTTGGGGTGATAAAGTTGATTGCTACTCATCACGGTATTTCCTCACGCTTTGTTTTTTTGAACCATTCTGCTGTTCTACCTTACGTTATTTACGGTGTAGTTAATCATCTGCTGTAATTGTGGCACAGCATAAATGTGTGGAATGTGTTCTTGTTCAAGGCGAAGAGAGTTAGTAACAACGTGCCGGGCCAGTTCGGCTTCAATCGGGGTAAGGTATTCGAATCGTTTGGTGCAAGGTGCGGCATTGTTAGTCACGGTGTTGTCATCCAACGTCTGGCGATCCATTAGCACCGAGCGCGTATGCGGAAACAGCCCCCGCAAATCTGATAATATCTCGAAACCGTGACCGTCGATGTCACCCCAGTAAATAATGTTGCACTGCGCCAGCCACGGTACCTTGCGCAGCAAATGTACGGCAAAGCCCTGTCCAAACAGCGCCACCGTATTGTTTAGCGGCGGCAAGGTGAGAAAGTTAATCAGGTTTTCAACAATGATCACGTGCCAGGGTTGCAAATGGGTACTCAGCAGATAAGCTGCCTGCTCCACCGGCAGGGTCAGGTCGTCGAGGTTGAGGCCGTATTGCGATTGGAGTTGTTTATCAAGCAGACGTAGCCTCAGTAAAGCGGGTGAATTTTTTAGCCCGAACCGTTGGCAAAAATCAGATGCATCAGCGTCGATAGACTCGGCGGGCAGCAGCGTATCCAGCAAAAGTCGCAACGCGCTCTCGTTTTGTCCGATAAATTTGGTATGAACGGGAATGGGCAACTCTCGAACATACAGGTTGGGGCGGGGGGTGCGGATAAAATATTCGCCCACAGTCAGCAGGTCGTCCCATCGACCATGATTATCAATGACCAACTGGGGGTGGCTGTAACACAACGACTCCAGCGCCGGTAGTCGGTGCCGAATATGCTGCACATCGGCCACAAACTGGTCGAACTCGGTACGCTTTCGAGCCAGCTCCAGAAAGTCATCAAGCTGAGCGATGACCACCCGTGTCGGCTCGGTTTGCTGACCCAACTGCCGCCGCCTGGTCTTATCCCAAATCAGCTCGTAGCCTACCCCCGTCTCCGTCTTTGATGCCTGCCGTAACAGCTCGATACTCTGCCGCCGTTCAGCCAAATCAGCCGGCAAACGTCCCACCGGAAACTCCAACGGAAAGAGCGACTTCAGATCATCATTAAGCCACGCCCGCAGCACACCCCGATATTTTTTCTCGACGCGATGGATAATTTCAGCAGGCGTAATCACGCTCGTTGAACCTCGGCCATGAATTCACGCCGTCGCTCAACATACTCAGCTTGGGACAGGTTGAACAGCCGCGAGTAATTCCCTTCGGCGTTATTGACCACCAGATGGTAGGTTTGCACGTAATTTTCAATGATGCGCAGTTGCTGCATTGGCGTCACCACCAGCAATTGCAAGCCAAGTTGGTCAAAGAGTTGCATCGCAAACCGGGCATTATCATCATCCAGTTTGCTAAACGCTTCATCGATAACCACAAACCGGAACGATCTTGGCTCAGTGAAATTATCCTGCAAGCCGTACTGATAGGCGATGGCCGAAGCCAGGATGGTGTAGGCCAGTTTGGCCTTTTGCCCGCCCGACTTACCCGATGAGTCGGTGTAGTAGTCTACCTGCCGTCCATCGGCGTCAAGCTGTTCGGCAGCAAATTCACGCCACCGGCGCACGTCAATCACCCGCCGCATCCAGCCGGGGTCATTGTCAAACCGCTCGATCAACATTTTGATGCGGTCAAACGCCCGCTCCAACTCTTCACGCGAATTGTCACCCGCGTCAGGGATACATGCTTCAATTTGCCGCCTGAAATCGTTAATTTCAGGCTCCCGGGCACGTTCGGCTATCAGCCTGATGGTGGAACCGCTGCCGTAGTCTACCTTTGCCAGCGAGTCATTCAACTCGCCAATACTGCGCTCAATCTGGCGCTCCTGTTCAGTCAGGCTCGAATAAAAGGTCATCACGCCGCGGGTCACGGTGCGGTCCAGCATGGCCTTAAATCGGGCCTCGTATTTGGGCAGGTCATCGCTTTCAAGCCGCTGCTGGATTTGTTCAAACGCCGCCAATGCGGCAATGTCTGCCGTCAACGTCACTCCCTCGTCGGCATACTCCCGCCGAAACTTGTGCATCGCGTCGATGATGATACTGGCTGAACGGCTTTGATGACCCCGAAAAGTGCCTACCGTGTTTTTTATCGATGTCTCTAACTGGTCAGGCCAAATTTTTAACCGGTCGATGGTGGGCGTTTCTTTACTGATCTCCGTAAACACGTCTTGTACCCGCGCTGCCAACGTCCGGGTTTGGTTGGTGGCGGTTTCCAGTGTGGCGTTAGCTTTTTTAAGCGCCTCGCGGTTCTCTTTCAGCCTTGCGTCAAGTACCGCAATTTTGTTCTTTACGTTGTCTCGCTGATCTGAGGCTTGCCTTACCTGCTCCTGTAACACCTCTCGCTGCTGTTCCAGATTTCGCAATTCTGAATCGTCTAAATTAGCCAGTTGATTTTCCAGCCGATCCAGTTCAGTTTGGCGGCTGCGCCAGTCAATCGAGGCGAAGGTGGTCACATCGAGCAGGTTTTCAAGCGCTCTCAGATCAGCCTGACGGCGTTGGAGAGTATCTTTTGTTTTTTTGATTTGCTCGTTGAGCGCAGTCACGCGACGGGTTATATTGTCCAGTTCGGTTTTATGCTGGTGCAGTTTCTGACGGTTATCCCAACCGAGAACATAACGGCTGCGGTCATTTAAATCGTGGCGGTCATCTTTTTCGTGGCGGCTGAGGTTGTGCTTAATTTGCCCCTCACGGGTGATGGCCCGCTCTGCCCGCTGAAAGTCGGCCAGGCTGGCGCAGCAAACGTAATCAAAGCGGCGCAGCAACTCGGCAGTCAGCCAGTCGTGGTAGGGCGTGTCCTGTTTAATCTGCACTTTGTCGAAGGCAAATTCAGCCCCGGTTTGAGACGCTGCAACCGGCTGTGAGCGCGAGGGGTCGGCCTCAATCCGCCGATAGACCAGCCGCCCGCGCAAATTGTGACTGTTGACAAACCGGCTCACCGCGGCATAGTGGGCCTCTGGTACGAGTAAATCCTGGGCAAAACTATGAAGCAGCCGCTCCAGCGCCCCCTCCCAGGCGGCGTCTTCATCGCGGACGCGCAGCAGCTCACCGGCAAAAGTCAAAGCAGCAGGCGACAGGCCCAGCGTCGCCCCAATCTCCTCGCGGATGCGGGCTACGTGACTGGGAATGTTACTGAGATTCTGGCGTAAGTATTCAATTTCCTCGTTGAGTGTTTTGGCTTGCTTTACCAAATCGTGCTGCTCAATTTCGGCCTGGGTACGCTGGGCCTCTGACCTGGTAATGATTTCTTGAGTCGTTTGCAGCGCGTTTTGGGCTTGCCGACGGTTGTTATGAAAATCAGTCTCGTTCTGATAGACGGGAAATCCCAGCAGCGTAGCTTGCCGGTCGTAATTTTTGGCCGCCCGTTTGAGAGCGTCGATCTCATTACGAAGCGACGGTAGTTTGCTATTGATTTCATCCTTCATCTGACCGACATTGTTTTGCTTGATAGAAAATCTAACCTGCTCCAAATTGTCACGCAGGCTTTCCAGTTCGGCCTCAACCGTTTCAAGTTTGCTCTGTTCTGTTGCCCGGTGGGTCATAGTCGTTTCAATTGCCTGAGTGAGCAGTTTGCGAGCCTGCCCGGCCACATAAAATGGAATCAGCGGCCGGGCTGCTTCGTAGCGCTCAATTTGCGCTTCGTAGTGTCGATAATCGCGCCCGGCCTCAACCAGCGGTGCTAAAATTTCCAGTTGCCGGGCTGCTTTTTGGATCGCCGCGTGAGCGTCGTTGAGTTCACGATATTGGGTGCGCAGTGCCTCCACCCGTTCGTCCGGGTTGCCTTTGTCCAGCATATGCTCGCGCACAAAGCTGTTTAACCCCGTAATATCTTTTACCGCCACGGTTTGATTAAACAGGTCCAGCGCCTTGGGCTTGCCGTTCAACCCCAGCAACTTTCGGGCTACCCGGATGTACTCTGAAAATGAGTTGTCAAACGTCTGCACGCCGTCAGGCAGATGCTTGCCGGTGATGTGGCGTTGTCCAAAATGCTGCTCAATTGTCAATTCAAACGGCGCTACGTAAAACCGTTTCTCCACCCGGTCTGCGTGGCTCAACCACAAAATTTGAGCCAACGTAACGGTTTTTTGTTGGCTGGGGTCCAAAAACACAGCCAACAGTACACTGTGCGATTCCGGGCCACGCAAGCTATTGGCTTTGGCTTCAATACTATCCTCACTGCGATATCGGCTGTATTGCCCACACACGTAAGTGCGTTCCTGCCGCTCCCCCCGGTTGCCTGTGCCGGAGGCCATGTTGTAGTTTCGCTTGCGATTTTCAACCAATAGGGTCAATAAGGCATCAACCACAGTCGATTTGCCGGAGCCGTTGACCCCGGTCAGCACAGCGGTTTGGGCGTTGGGCTGCATGACCCAGATTTCATTGTGAAACGTACCCCAGTTGTACAGTTCCAATCGGGCCAGCCGAAAGCCGGTGGGTTCGTTAAACAGATTCCTCATCGCCATTGTCGTTGTCTGCCTCATTCTGTTGTTTCAAATAGTCAATCAGCCGCGCCTTAATCAAGTCCAACTCGTCGGCGCTGATTTTGGCCCGCAGCAATGGGCGCACTTCAAATCGTCCGTCGCGGTGAGGGGTCAAAAAGCCATATTTTTTCAGGCGGTTGACCGTGTTCGATAAGTTCTGTTCAACCTTACGTTCGTCGGCCTGGTCGTTAAGAAAAATCGACAGCATTTCGGTCAGCTCTTCTTCAGCCAAAATCAGCCTGCTGTCGTCAAGGTCGCGCATCTCATGTTCATCGAGCCGTTCACGCAGCAACACCAGCATCAACGTATCGATGAATGGCAGGTTGCGGCGACTGGTTAGCGCCGGGAGTGTATTCTTGTCGTCATTGTCCTGGCTGCCGTCGTACAGATAGGCAAAGTTACCGATTTCATCGAGATGCAGGTTTACCCCAATCCGGGCAAAATAATCACGGATGGGCAGTTCGTAGTCGCGTATTTGCATCCAGGCCGGATCATCGTGATAGACGGGGCCTTTGAGCAGCTTTCGCACGGCAGCGGCGTAGGGTTCAACCAAAGTCGATGAGTCAGGCACCATTGACCTCCACGCCCCGGCGTGGTTGCCGAAACACCACTTTTGGGGCCGCAATTGATTTTGGCCCGGCGCTTCCGGGCGTTTGAATAACAATTATTTGGGACGCGGTGCGGTCAACCGTGTGTTGCGGCTCGCGGGCAGCAATCAGTACGTAGGCGATAACCTCGGCAATACCCTGGGTCACGGGGTAACTCTCCACCAGTTCGGCCAGGGTCACTTCCGGGCGGCTCATCAGCAGCCGTTTGATGTTGGCCTGCAAAACCCGCTGATCGATAAAAAATGTGTCATACAGCGTCGCCAGGGTGTCCACATCAAGCTGGGTAGAGGCCGGGCGCGGCGGTTCGATGGCGGTCAGTTTGGGCGGCGGGTCGAACAGCGGGCGGGCCAGCGGTAAATCAATATCCGGCTCGCCCTCAAGGCTAAAAAACTGACGGCGGCTGCTTAACAACGGCTTACGGGCATCCGGTTGAATTTGGCTGACCAGGTGTTTGATTTCACCCGACAGCATCTGGACCCGGCGGCTCTCGGTAATGTTACGCGTATCAACAACGCGCCGCAAATGTTCGGCCAGCCGCCGGTTGGAGCGGTTGACCCGTTCACCGGCATCGAGCAGGTGGGAGGTGAGCCGTTGCAAAATGGTATTGTCGCCCACAAAGGTGGCCAGGCGCGGCATTTCAAACACCGTGTTGATGAGCGCATCAAACCGGTCACGCTGTTCGGGGTGAGTAAGTAACTGATAAAATGCCCGAAAGCTCTGCCCTTCGTCACTCGCTTCAAGCTGCTCATCGGCCTCAAGCGCCGTACCCAGAATTTCGCCACGCCGTGTTTTGGGGTTGAGTTGGGCTTGCTGGATGGTCCGTGCCATTTCGCGGAAACGATCTTCGACCAGGCTGAAATCACGCAGCAGTTGAGTGGCCATTGTGCTAATCTGGTCGAGCCGCTCCCGGATTTGCACATTGGTCAGCCCCTCTACCTGCTGCGTGGCCTCGATTCGGGCAATTTCGGCCTCGATCTGTTCGCGTTTGTCGTGTAGTTGCCGTAGTCGCGCTTCCACATCCTCGGTGCTTTGGATAATAACCTCATCAAGCAACGTTAAAATGGTGCGCAGTCGTGACTCTGTACCAATCATCGAGCGACTCTGCATCGCCTCAAACCAATCGAGGATGCGCTCGGCATGGGGTGAGAGTTGGACCACGTAACCCTCATCGAGACTACGGACCCGTACCAGATCATCCTCACCGCTCCAGCGGTCGAGATAAAAATCGTAGCGGTGACGATACTGCGCCTCGGCAGGCAACCCGGCATTGACGTGTTCCAAATAGAGGTCAAGCTGCTCGCAAAACGTCTCCTGGGGCAGAAGCACTTCATGTTTGCGCTTAAACGCGTAATGCAAAAAGCCGACAGCCAGCGGCAGCCACTCCTTACGCAGTGCGGTAATTGCCGGATCGTTTCTATGGAGAACTGCAATCGTATGATAATTCATTTTATGATAACTCGAACAGAAGCAAATATACTTGTCTCAGGGTGTTGCAACTCAACAGGCTAACAGGCTTTACCTGGCGGAGCGAAGACGTAATTATTGGGGTGTGCTCTGGTAGGTTTGTTTTGGTTCATCTATCAAATTTTTTCCACCTGATTCAGCCAGTCCCAAGCACCTTCCACATCAAAGAACCTGGCGCCATACCCCAGATCGCGGATTTCCTTGGGTAAAAGGGGGTCATGCTTCTCGATAATTGTATCTGGAACAGCGGTTGCCAATTCTGTCGGGGTCGGTCTGTCTCCCCGCAGAATCTGCTCAACCACTAGATGAAACGACTCAATCGAACTGTTTCTGATGTCGATCACGCCAGAAAAGCAGTCGGCATCTAACCTTTGACCGCGCAGAAGACTGGTGATAGTGTTGGTGATTTGATCCCCAAGCCAGGGGAGAATCTGAACAGTATTCCCGGTTTGCAGTATATTTGTTTTGTCGAGACTTAACGTGTAAAAACACTCAACCCCTTCGTCAAATATCAGTTTGGCGGTTTTGTCCAGGTAGATTGGGCGTGCCCGTTGCAGATAAACCTGCAACATTTCTTGCCTGACCAGGTCGTGAACTGTCAATCCTCTACTATCAAACAAAGGTGGTCTGCCACCGGAAGCCCGCTTTAGGATGATCAGTTTCTGCTCGGCATTAATTTGCAGCACTTCCCAACGCTTACCCGCAAAAATGACCAGTTGCCCGATCATCAGCGGATTGCTGATAGGAATGGCACCCAGGATGCGTCCGTCACATTCCAGCCGATACTCTTCAGGAGTGTTGAAGGCCGTATAAAAAGTGTAGTGTTCGACCAGCTTTTCGCCTCTGTGGCCGAGCACAATTTGCCCATCTCCGGTTTGGGTGATTAACCCCTGCTGACCAAGAGCCTTGAGAAAGGCCACATAGAGTGTCTGGTCAACTAACGAAAAGGGGCCGGAGCCACACAACAACGACCAGAGTTGCTGCGCCCGAACCCCGCCATACTGGCCAACGACAGCTAAAGTCTGCTGTACCAGTGTCGACAGGTGATATTGGTTGGCTGACGGCGGTTCATACCATTTCCTGAGCAGTAAATTGATCATAGCCACACACTGAACCGTTGCCAGACGCAGCCGGTCAGCCAGGTGGCTGGTGGCCGTAATCTCGTCTTCAGGAATAAACAGACGGAGAACAGACGCCTCGCCCCGCCGGCCAGAGCGGCCAAGCCGTTGTCGCAAACTGGCCACCGAATGAGGCGTGGTGACCTGGGCAATCGAGTCCACACTACCGATGTCAATCCCCAATTCCAGGGTCATCGTGCATACTGCGGTGGTGGGCCAGCGTTCTTCCTGCAATCTCGCTTCGAGACTTTCCCGAAGCTCTTTGGAGAGGTTGCCATGATGGGGGAAAAACTCATTTGGAACGCCATCACGGTCACATAGGTCAGAAAGTTTTGCGGCTAATTCCTCTGTCCGGCCCCGGCTATTGGCAAAAACCAGATGGGATTTTCCTCGCAACAGCGTATAAAGATCATCCGTAATCTTCTCAAAGGCCAATGGTGATCCCTCTGTCATACTGGCCGGATTGAGATACCCCCTCAATTGAATCTTGAGATCAGCCCGCGAGGTAGTTGACTCGATAATCTTGTAAGGCAGCTTTCCATTCGGCCTCAGATAATGGGCTACCCGCTCCATTTCTTTCAGGGTGGCACTCAAGGCAATCCTGGGGATCGTCCGTTGCAGCAAAAACTCCAGGCGATGCAGCAGGGATTGTAACTGACACCCCCGCTCTGTTCCGATAAAAGCGTGAAATTCATCGACGATGATATGGCTTAGTCCTCCAAAGGATTGGGTACACCAGCCAGATTTGTTGAGCAATAGCGATTCAAGGGATTCGGGGGTAATCAACAACACTCCCCGGGGGTTCTTTCGCTGTTTGTCTTTGATCGAACGGAGAACATCGCCATGCCAGGGGGTAAAGGGGAATCCTAACACTTCGCCCAGGCTTTGCAGCCGTCGATACTGGTCATTAATCAGGGCCTTGAGCGGACTGATATACAGCAAGCCGATACCGGCAGGATTCAATTCAGCTAGACGGGAACACGCCGGTAGAAATGCAGCTTCTGTTTTTCCGGCGGCGGTTGCGGCGCTGATAATCACATCTTGATCCGCCTTCAGAATTGGCTCAATGGCCTGTTCCTGAATGTCTCGCAGTTCACTCCACTGTTGCGCCCAAATCCAACGCTGGACGCCCTCATGCAACCGATAAAATCCTTGGGACTCGCTCATACCAGATAGCCTCAGAGTTGGAATGTGGCTAGGGAGTCGCCAGACTCTTCAACTACCTCAGCTTCAATCGTTGGCATATCCGTACTTCGCTCCTCCTCGATCTGTACCTGGTTAATTAGCTGAAACCACTTCAATTCTGGAGTCTGTTCAAGCACTGCCAGTAAATCAACAAACGCTTTGATGGTGTTACGGGGTGTTTTGAAATAAGCGTCACCAATTTTTCTGGAACAATGGGCCAGAAAAGCGGTCAGCGCCTCATCTGGGACGAGATACTGACTGCTGTCTCCCGAAGCAAAAACGTGGCGCAGATTCCTGAGCAGGATCAGTAATTCTTCCGGGGCAAGATTGGCCAGATACAGCGTTGGCCCGGAGTAGTCAATAACTCCGGCCGCCCGGGCAAAAGAGTTTTCCGCCAGCCGGGAATGGAGGGCTTCATAGCTGTAAAGCCCTTTGCGCGGGTCTAATAGAAAATCCGGGGTGCCCCCCAAAAGAAATCCAATGTACTCGGCGCTACCCTGCAAACAGTCATTCAGCATCCGCAAAATCTGTTCATAATTGGAAACCCGGGCCTTTTGGCTGGGGAGTTTGTAGAGGTTAACCATCTCGTCAATATTAACCAGCAGACCGCTATAACCGGCTTGCCGGACAAACAAACTGAGCAGCTTGAAATGGTCATAGACGTTCGTATCGTCAACAATTGTTCTCACATTGAGCGCGTTACGGGCGTCGGTCTTGGTCGTGAATTCCCCCCGCAGCCAGCGTACCGCATCCGCTTTAAGCTGGTCGTTATCATGCTCGTACCCGGTCCAATAAGCGGCGACGACCTGGGCAAAATCATAGCCGCCTACCAATTCGGACAGATGGCTCAATCGGTCTTTAATCACCGCCGCCACGGTGGAACCTGAAGATTCTGCTTGTTTTCTGGCTTCGGTGATAAATCGCTCGACGACACTAGTCAAGGCGTTGCCGTCTGGTTTGGTGCGGGTGGATAGGTTACGCATTAGTTCAGCATACAGGTTTCTGGCCTGGCCGCCGCTGGCATGAAGCCTTCGATCCGGGGAGAGATCGGCATGGATAGTAACCAGTCCTTTTTCCAGAGCGATGGAACGGATTAACTGAAGGAAAAAACTCTTGCCAGCGCCGAATTCGCCTATAATCAGGCGAAATGCCGCCCCGCCATCGGCTATCCGTTCAATGTCTTTGAGCATAGCCTGAACTTCCCGAACCCGCCCTACCTGAATATGTTGCAAGCCGGTGCGCGGTGTTACCCCGGCCTGTAAAGATTGAATGATCGCATCACGCTCACGAGGGCGAAGTCGTGGTTTAGTATCATTAGGCATTAACTATCTCCTTGGCAAGGTCAAGATCAATATAGATAGGTTCACCATCTTCAATGAGTGGCGCATTGGCATTATCGAAGGCCCACTCATTGATAACTTCCATCGCGCCATCTACCATCAGGTTCAATTCTTTACAGATTTTGTGGAAGGCGGCGCGTTCCCAAGTTTCTTGCTCCAGCAAAAGCTGAAGCAGATTTTGATGGGTTTTATCCAGGTTATCTAACGGGCCGGCAGTCGGCCCTACCACAACTAAAGTATCGGTGATTTCGGCCTCGTCCTCGGTCTGATCCGAAAAAATACGTTCAAGTACCCCTTTTACCTGTCGGGTTTCCTCCTCCCGAATCTGGATCAATTTTTCATCCAATCGGAATCCCTGCGCCGCTTCAACCTTGGTAATGGCTTTGGGAATGGCGAAACTGGTTTCCGGGTCACGCAGGCCAACCGTTACCGGCCCATTCAGGGCGACCAGAGTATGAATGTCACTTGTAACTTGCTCCTTATCCAAGCCAAGACTGGCGTACAACCTCTCTAATTGCTTGATTTCTTTCGGGTCGATTCGCCTGTCGGCATGGGCCACCGAAATCAGGATATGTCCGATAGCGGTTTTCTCAGCCGGGCTAACTTCGGTTAGTCCTTGTTTTAGCCCTGTAATATCTTGCGGAGTTTTGAGACACCAATGCAGGAAAGCCAGCAATGAACGTCGTTCAGTTTCAGTCAACTGCGGGTTGTTCCGAATCGAGTTTTGCAGGGCGGCTTCTTCAGCCGGTGACTGATCCTGATCAACCTGGGCAACCATAGCCCCAAGTCGGGCAATGAGACCAACGGTCTGGAATTCCGGCGACGGCTGAAAATTCGGGCCATGCCCTTGGGGAAAAACAACAACGTTGCCATTCAGATTGGGCTTGATGTTATGAAAACGCACATCCGGGGCTATTCCATACCCCAGACGCTCAACTAAAGTAACCAGATTTTCCGCTTCTTTCTTGCCAAACTGGGTGGGTGGATTTTGGCTCAGATTATCATAAAGGGTTTCCAAAGCGGTTAGACTTGGGTCTTCGGCAACGGTCCGGGCCAGAAATGTTTTTGCTTTACCGGCCCCCTCTGTCTGATGCAACAGTTCCTTTGGCAGCAAGGCCAGGGCTGAGATGGAGTTCGGGTCGTTATTTTTCCGTCCCATAAAACGGCTGTAGGGGTCCAACTCAATGACACACTCTTCTACCAGGGGCTGCAACTTTTTTAGCGGACCAGTCAAAATGAATGGGTTCGGTAAAGCAGGTAATTTGAGTGTTAAATCACTGCGTACCGACGGACTGGCGGCGTGATAAGAAAGTTTCAGGGGGGTCTTGTTGGGTTTAACCTTTAGCCCTTCACCAAATCGCTGGTGGTAACGATAGGCAAAAAGCTCCCGAAACTCCTTAACGCAACGCCGGGCCGGTGTGCGTAATTGAACATCGGGGTGCAGCATCACCCATTGGAGCGCCACGTTTGCCGGAATCGGGTTTTCGCTAACTACATGTTGAGCCAAAATAACCTGGAAAGGCTCTGAACAAGACCTGTCATTGAAATCAAGGTAATCGGGTACTGGTTCGTCCCGATGGTAGAGAACCCATTCCATTGCCAAAAAATTGCTGGCATATCCCCGAAATGAATGGTTGCCGCCATAAATCTTTAGGAGGCGAATCACTTCTTTGACAATTTCGGCCCGCTCATTTTCTGGAATTCCATCCTTTAGACCATCAACAAACAAACGACGTTCAAGACCATAAAAAAAGAGGAAAACATAGCCAATATATGTTTCAGGTTCGGTACGCCCACCTGCCAGCCATTTAAGGTACGCCCCCCGACATTTTTCTGGAATATGAGCGTATTTGGGCCAATATCCCATTTGCTCACCGGCTTCCCACGGTTCAGCCGACAAGACTTTGAGCTTTGGGTTGACCAGGCAAGCATCGTTTTCATACCCTTGAGAGTCTGGTAATGTTTCGCCTACGTAAATCAACCCGTCGGCGATATTGTACCCTTGCACACTGACATGTTGCCCACTGCCGTACCATCTGGCCGATTTTCCATTCAAACGTTGGTATCGTCCGGTTTGGTTGTGAGTCACAACCGGGATAGAGCGGTCAATAGGAATCTGGAATCCTGGGTCCTTGGGCATACTACTAACCGAGTCCTTTTTTGTTGCCCCATATATCAGGTAAATGGCAAACATAGCAAGTAGCCAAAAGATGCTAATGATGATGAGCAATCCGATTATTATTTCCATAGCCCACTGATTTCACACGCTAAATACTGGCAAACTGATTTAAATAGCACCTGTTGCACCCCGCCGGTCTATTGAACTTTGTCATCCAACGTCAACTCACTGTCGATCAATGTTACGCTCAAGCCAATTGTCATAGTCTGTTGAGCCTGGATACAATCTCACTTGGCTAATTCTAATAAGTCTTCAATTTGGCCAATTCCTGGGGTTAACAGCATTGTGCAAATTCGGGTAACCTGATCAGAGTCAACGTCGTTGAATTTGCACCATGCCCGAACACATGCATTGCCAGCTTTGTCTACAAGGTCAACCTCGATTATTGCCGGGGGAACGGTTTCGCCACACTCGATCAAATCAAGTAATTTCAGGTCAGTGAATTTGGGTAGTAATTTTCGATTTTTAAGATCGTACAACCCCCAATGATGTTTATTTTTATACCGGAGTAAAACATAAACCAGGGTGCGTTCACCGGAATAGGCCAGCGCACTGAGTAAATCGTCGGGTAGGTTTCGGACATCATCCCGACGATCATTCAACTTCGCCAGATGTCGAAAAATGGGCGAGACTGGAATCCCCTTGTTTTCCTCTTCAGCTTCCCGGTCAAGTTCAGCATCAAGCGATGCGAAATCTAACGTCCCCAGTGATTGAATAGCAGGGCCAGCTAACGCCGGCATATCAACCATCTCAGGCTCGGTTTGAGTAGTCAGGGTTGGCATATCTAACAAAGTTTGGGACTGCCGATACCGGTCAGTTAGATTTTCCCAACGACGAGCCAATCGTGCTGCCTGTTTGCTGTATTTGTCCTGTGGAGTTGGCACAAAAGCGTATAATTCTACTGTACGCAGTTGATGCCAAAAACGCAGGACCCGCCCGGCTCTCTGTGCCGGTTCAATAGGTGTCCAAGCCAAATCATAGTTAATGACCACCTGCGCATCCTGCATATTGACCCCCACACCATAGGCATCGGTTGCCAAAAATATGTCGTAACAGCTATCCTTCGGCTGCCCCCCATTTGCAACTGGAGAAAAACCAAACAATAACTCCTCGATTTCACTTTCAGTTTTGGCCTTGTATTGTCCCGGTTTAACCAACTGTATTAAGCCGGCGCTTCGCGCCTTTGGTAATAATACTTGTAGTGCGGTTTCCAGATAAGCCACGGTTGCCCAAAACTCCGAAAATACTGCTACTTTCTTGCCGTCTGATAAGAGCTGCGCCAGTAAATCTACCAGTATCATCAACTTAGAATCAGCATTGAACGACATTTGTTCTAATTGCTCAATAATTTCAGTCAATCGTTCCGTACGCCGCTCCGTATTCCCGGTGAAATCAAAGGTGTATTGCTGCGCTCGGCGATAGGCATCAACTTCCATTTTAAACTTGACTTTGTATTTGGCCCATCCCTCCCGCTCAATCGATTTACTTAGGACATCTCGTAATGCCCAAGGTGAACTACCCCAGGCCAGACGTACCCACTGCTCGATATTGCCCCGGTACATTGGATTATTAGCCGTCGTGGTGAAGTAACCGTGATCTAACACAGCGGTGATTGCTTCTTCAAAGGGCAAAGGCGCATTGACCCGGTAAAGCATTACTTGGGGAATATAACGAGGGTGACCATTGTAATCAATAAAAATACCACCGGTCTCTTCATCAACCTGTCCATAATGCCGGGCCACATAAGGAGTGGTGATAGCTGAACTAACCGGCAATATTTTCAAATCAATCAAATGATTAACATCCCAGGCTTTACCATCATCACCTTGCTTAAACAAGGTGTCATTACCCGTAGCGGTATGTGGCAGTAGTTGTAGTTGGCTATTAACATTCTCTATGCCAGTTGATAATGGAGTACCGGTTAGCAGTAGCGCTTTGGCCCCACTACGTTTAATTGCCGGTACCAGACGTTGAAAGGCCCGTCGTGTGACCTTAACTATCCGGCCATCCTGCCAGACTTCCTGTTTTTCTTTGCGAAAGATGTGACTTTCGTCTATGACGATGAGCCATTGATCATCCATCATTTCCAGAATACCGGCCAAATCACGCCAGTGACGATTCTTCTTGATATTAGCTGCGTCAAGAGCTGCGGGGTTGAAAAATCGGCAATAAATACCGGTCGGAGCCAGATGGTCAAGCCAATTCTGTCGGACAGCTTTTGGGCCAATGACCAGAACATTATTGATAACTTCAGCCTCTTTAAGGCGAAGGGCAATATCACTGGCAATTACAGTTTTGCCCAGGCCGGTTGAAGCAATGATCATTGCCCCTCGATGCTCCTCGATCTGACGTAAGGCCCGGGCGATGACATCGGTTTGAAACCCTACTGGTTTCCGGTATGTAGCTCGTTGGAGTTTTGGTTCTTCTAAATCACGGAGGGCGTTTAAGGTTTTGAGATAGATGTCCCACGGACGAGCCATCCTCAACCACCGCTTCAATACATCCAGTAACATCTCAGTAATGTCCAGGCATTGTGGAGATTCGAAGTGTCCTTCGTACCAAATGATGTAATCAGAGATGTGTTTTGGGATGACAACGGTATATCCGGCCTCAATTGCCTCAATCAATCCACGCCCTGAGATATTGGCTGACCCCACCAGTGCTACATTGTCGTCAACGATGTAAAGTTTGGCGTGATGATCGAGGGCATGAGCATCAATGATCCGAAATTGACCACCTTCCATCTTATTGACTAATTCCTGTACCGCCGCCCATCTGTCTTCGTCAATACCAGTGCTTAGGTCGTTCAGGATTTCCTTGATAAGCACCCGTTTGACTCTATCTTCTCCGGGTTCGTTGACCCCGACCAGAATGTATAGCTTTTTGTCCGCAGCAGAGGCTCGAATTAAGTTGTAACCCCGTATAGTAAAAAAACCGACAGCAATACGAATGGTAGCCCTGGCTTGTTTGAAATGGTGGCGAATTACTTTTAAGGCCACCTTTCTGTCAAACCAGTGAGTAGGGATTTCTTCTGTGGGTTGTAGTGGGTTTAGGCTCTTGTTTGACATTTATGGCCTTAACTTATATCCAAAACGGAGTATATTTCTCAACGTAGAATGGTACGGTCAAACAACCTGCCGCACCTTCAACACCTCATCGCCGAAGTGGTTGATGACCTTGACCGCAATCTTGCCGGTCGCTGGCGGGTCAAAGGGCAAGCTCTCGGTGCGATACAATGATTGCCATGCGTCTTCGTTGATGTCGGCGTCGAAGGAAAAGCCACAGACCAGCAGTAGGTCGGCGCTCACGTCCTTGACCGCTTCCGTCGCGGCGACTTTGCCCTATCTACTTCAACTGCCACTCGGCTTTCACCTTCGCCAGTGCCTCATTGAGTTTCTGCACTGTCTCTGTCGCAGGTTTTGGCCCGGCGGCAGTCAACGTCACCCGCAACTCATAGACCAACTCCGGCGCGGTCATCAACAGTTTTTCAGCCAGGTTGGCTAACCCCGCGAGTTCAGCGATGTCCAACATTGTCTCGGCCACCAGTGCCGTGTCCGGTTGTCGCACCTGTACGGCCAACGGGTCAGCCGTATGGTTCAAACCTCGCGCCGGGTCTACTTCGGCCAGCAGTCCTTGCCGAATAGCCAATTGCGCCTGTTCTAAAAAGAGGGCGTCCGGCACCACCTGATTCAGAAAATAGGTTTCAACGGTTTGTTTAATTTCTTGCAAGGTGGGGGCGGGCCGCCCCAGATATTCGATACCCTTGACCACTATCTCCACCGGCAGTTCAATTTTCTGGATAAGCCGAAACTCAACTTCCGCTGCCGCTACCGGGGAACAAGGCCACGCGCCCTTGTCCAGTTCAAACAGCCGCAGCCGCAGCGCCTCATTAACCGCGTCGCACACCAACGTCCAGGGCAGGGTATAGCCGCGTTGGATTTCCAGGCCGCTGACCAATACCGATAACGCCGCTCCGCCATTTTGCCAGGCATCAGGTTGGGCCTGCGGCGTCAGGTTGGCCGCCGAAATTGCCGTCGGCGCGGGCCAGAGTTCAACCGCGTCGGCCATGTCCAGCAATTCTTCGCGGAAGACACTGATCCCCAGCGGGACACGGGCCATCAGTTGCCCTCGCTGTACCGCTTGCCGCACGGCCTCATCCACTACCACCTCCGCCGCCAGACGCGGGGCTTGGTTGCCGTCAAAGTAGGCCCGCAGCGTTCCCAGCGACAAAGACTGGCCGCCGGTAGGCCACAGCCCCGGCAACCGACCAGGGGCCAATAACTCCACATTCAGATAACGTAATTCGGCCAGTGGCAACGGCTGCACTTCCAACTCGGTATGGCGCAGAGTGTCACTATCGGGCGCAATGCGCCACCAGGTGCGGGCCGAGCCGTCGCTGCGTGGCAACCGCAGTACCAGCACCCCGGCCTCCACCCCTCGTTTCAAGGTGTCATACATCGCCTCCGGGCGCAGCAACCGGGGCAGGCGGGGGAATTGTCCAAAGGCGGTCATCAGGTCTGACACTCTGCGGGCAATTTGTCCTTCACCCCACAAATTAAGATAACTGCCGGGTAAAATCAGGTCAGGGTCGAGAGTGGTGGTTAACAACCGCTCTTCCTCGGTCAGCGTAAATTTAATTCGCTCAAAAGGAGTGCCCGGTAAGGCCGGATCGGCCCGCAGGGTTTGGGCCTCAACCTGGCCCTGTTCATTGACCGCCGCCAGAATGTTGTACGCACCGACCACCGCCTCCGGCAATCCATTGGTCGATTCCCTCTTTTTTTGTTCCAGTTGTTTTTTCTGGTTCTCCGTCAGTAATTTCAGCATATCCGGCTGCTCCAGCCGCTGCCAGCCCAGCCAGCGCCGCACTTGTTCCCGCAGCGCCGCCAGCCGCGAGACTTCCGGCAGCAGCACCAGCAGGTTATTGCGGTAGATGCGCGAATTGGGCGCGTCGGTTTTCTTGTTGAAATAGTCCTCAACCGCTACCGGCAGTGGTTTACCCGGCTCAACCGCGAATTTTGGCCCCAGAATAACATAGCGCAGCGTAGCATCATCGCTCACGGCGCGAAAACTCTCCGGCAGCGTACACACTTCCACGCCGGAATCGGCGGCGGTCAGATTGCGAACCGCTTTGATACGCTTTTTCAACTCATCCTCAACGTCGGCTTCGCTCAACCAATCCATTGCCTGAAGGTGCATACTGGTCAGGTTGGGGTTGATGCCCAACTGCCAGACATCCGGGTTGTCCACCAGAAACCACGAGCGCCCCCGCCACTTACCCAGCCCTTCTTCCTGAGAGGCGGCATCAATGGCGGGGTGAGCCAGCATCGCCATCAGGTCAGTTTGGGCGGCCCGCTGGCCGGTGGGTTGCGAGTGTAGAAAGGTGGTCAGTACAGCCTGCTCTAACTCTCGCTGCTTGAGGTGAGGCAGCCCGGCCTGAATCTCCTGCGTTCGCTCTAATTCGCCCATCAGAATCGGTTTCCACTTACCGCCTTCATCGCACACCTCAATCAATTCATTGAGCGCCGGGGAAATTCCGTCAACCTGGGTATAGGGCAGTAGTGCGCCAGGGCCAATGACCGGGGCCGGGTCTTTGCCGTTGCTTTCCCGCAGGGCCGAAGCCAGCAGGCGCAGCGCCCCCCGGGTGCGTTGGAAACGCGCCAGTTGAGTCCATTTCTGGTACAGTACCCCAATCAGGTCAGGATGGAAGGGGTAACTATCGCGCCAGCGGTTGTAAGCCGTCTGGTCACGTTGGTCGTCGCGCACCGGTAGCCGTTGCATCGCGGCCATGACGCTGTCAATGGCCGCCTGTCGCTCGGTGGGGCCAGCCACGCTTTCAAACAGCCGCCGCCGCAGTACCTCGGCTACGTCATCGCTGACCACCGGTTCAATCGGCTCGGCCACGCGCTGAAAAACATCCTGTAGGGCTTCCAGGCATTGTGTGCCGGTGGTGTCACGGGCTTCCACCCTGGAGGCGATTAAGGTAGCCACCATTGCCGCCCGTTTCACTTTGGTTGCCGCCTGGGTGAGTACCTGGTAGAAATCCTTGATGGCCCCCAGCATCCGGGGATTGTCGTTGACCAGCGCCCGATAGTACCAGACCGCCTCATCCACCAGCACCAGGCTGCCCAGCCCATCGGCTTGCGGCGCGTTCAGCAGGTCAACCAGAATCGGTTCGGCGGGAACGGTGAAATCGTCATCGTGGCCTTTCAGCCGGGCGTAGCCCGCATCACCGGCCAACTGATACGCCAGCGCTCCCCACAGGGTTTTGACCCGCCGCTTGTCACCGGTGGGGCCGTAGACTTCCAGCCCCTCTTTCACGTCAAACTTGTCACAGGGCAGTAACGCCACCCGCGCCTGGGGCAGTGGCGACAATCCGGCAAAAGCGGCAAACTCGGCCACTGTGCGCTGCTGGGCAAAATCGCGGCCCCGCTCGGCCAGGTGCAGCAGCGAAATCAGGGTGTGGGTTTTACCGCCACCATAGGTGACTTGCAGCCACAAGACCGGCTTGCCCGGCTTGCCGCTCAACCGATTCAGCACTTCGGCGGCCAGGCTTTTCATCTGATAGGTAGGGTAGGTGCGGTCAAAAAAGAGTGCCGGGTCACGGTACACCGCCGGAGCGGTGCCGGTGCGGGTGTCGTTCAAGTCGGCGGCAAATTCATCCAGCGACAGGCTGCCGCTGCGGACATCTTCACGGATTTGACAGAGTTGGTGCCAGGCGGGGGTAGTCATTTGCATTGTCTCCTGCATTGTTTGAGCATTGTGAATTAGCGTTGTAGTTAAGCATCGGGCAGTGATATTTGGGTTGAGGCAGGCGGCGGCGGGAGTGTTTGCCCCCGGCCCCAGGCGACCACCGCTTCCAGCAGCGCCCGCTCCCGGCTGCCCGGCGCGGCCATTTCCAGAATGGCCTGGGCAATGGCCCAAAAGAGTTCGTTCTGACGCAGACCGGAGGTAGCGGCGTAATCGTTCACATCTTCCAGCTTGCCGATGGCCCACAGATGCAGCAGCCGGTGCAGCAGATCAACCTGGGGCAGCCCGCCGCCGGGGTGAACTTCGCCCAGATCATCGCGGGTGCGCTCATCCCACTTGGTTAGCCGCACGTCGCTGCCGCTGCCTTTGGTGATGAAGCCCCGCGCCCCGCGTATCTCGTTGAAGTCGAGGCCGTAACCTTGCGCCAGCATCAGACACTCGCCCACCGGGGCGTCATCCAGGCCAAAATAAGTACGGTGCATCAGATAGTAACGGGTCCACTCATCCACCCCTTCAGTGGAGCGCCCGCCAAGAATCTGCCCCAGCGCGAAGTCGGCCACCATCCGCCGCACTTCTTTGAGAAAGTCGCTGACGGTGAAGGTCTGGCCGTCCAGCCGCCGCACTTCGTTGTAGGCCGAGTAGGATTCCAGGGCCGGGCCGACGGCAGCCCACACAAAGTCCGGGCCGCTGATGCCGATGTCCCAGAAGTAGCGCAGCCGTTCAGTGATGCGTTCCTGCATCGCCCGCTTGACGGCGGCGTAGCGGCCCACCCCTGCTGCCGCCGGGCGTTTGCGACAGACCAGCCAGATGGAGGAGGAGAGGGCGGCGCTATCCATTGCGCGGGTACGATTGCCCATTTCGGTGTCAATGGGCCAGGAGGCGGTGACAATCAGCCCGGCTTTCATCAGCGCGGTGGTCAGGGTTTCCCAGGCATTGGGGTCTTTGTGGGCAAAGACAATGACCATCCGGCCAGCCGGGGTGAGGGCTTCCCAGGCCCGGCGAAAGGCCAGGGCCATACCGCTTTCGTACTCGGCTTTGCCTTTGCGCCCGGCTTCGTCGCTTTTGCTTTGTTGTACCAGTTCATCGGTTTTGGTGGTGGTGGGGTTGGCAAATTGAGCCCGATAGTAGTCGCCCACGGTGCGGCGCAGCCAGACATAGAAAAAGTCGGACAGATCGGCATAAGGAATGGCGTCGTAGTAGGGCGGGTCGGTGATGATGGCGTCCAGAGGTTGCGGGATTGTATCAGTGGCCGATTGTCGCAGTACCGCCGGGGGAGTATCGACAGCGGCGGTCAGGGCGTGGTCAATGAAGCGCAAGCCCCAGTCAAGCTGCGCCTGATACGCGCCACCCACATCGTTACTAAAAGGAAGCTCGACAAAATCCCAAGTTATTGGCAGGGCAAAACGGGCAAATGTATCACGTATTAATTCTCGTGAAATATGCCAGGTACAAACCGTAGACCCATATTGAGCCACTTTATCCACCACCACGGCCAAATACCCGGCCACGGCCTCGCTCCACTCTGCCGGATACCCGGCCTCGGTCATTGCCGCCCGCGCCGCCCGCGTCCACTTCACAAACGTCACCAGCGCCAGTAGTTGGCGGGGGGTGAATAAATCAGCCCAGGTTTTGAAGCCATATATCGGCACCGTGAAAGCCCGCCCTGCCCCAGACTTTCCGGCCTCCGGCAGCGGTTCGGTTGGCAGGCCATACGGTATCTGCGCCGATGTATCCGGCAATGCTTCCACTGCACTTTGCGCCGCCGCTTCCTCCTCCGGCGTCGGCAGACGATAATCCTTGCCCCAGCCGGCGTCTACTACCACACAGGTCATCCGCGCCCCCATCTTGCCAGCGTGGCCGCAGCCCTTGATGTAATCCGGGGTCAGGTTGACGCCGCACACCGGGCATTGCGATTTGGCCCCGGACATCGTGCCCTCCGGCACGGCGTCTTTCGGGCCGGGGACCCAGATTTCAAAGTCAACCCGGTGGTTCTCCGGGTCAGGGATCAAACGCAGCGCCCGCCGCCCGTTGATAACCACCCGGCTGCTGTTTTTGGTGTGGCTCACTCGCAGAAAATCGGGCCGGGCGCGGTTTTCCGGCGTATCCGGCATTGTTTTTTCTTCTTTGGTCGTCAGCCACAAGGTTTTAAGCAGCGGCACTTCCGCGCCGCAAGCCGGGTCAGGGCAGGGAACGGTTCGCGCCCACAGGTAGGCTACCGTCGGTTGGTCGTTGACGGTGGGGTAAAAGTCGGTCAGTTCCGCCCGGGACTTGTCCAGCACCCACTCGCCCCAATAACGTACATGGTCGGCCAGGGTCCCGGCTGGCCCGGTTTCAGCCTCGCTGAACATCGCCATTTGCGGCGTTTCCGCCTTCATTCTTCCGGCTTCATCCTTCACCGGCATCGGCCAGGTTTTACCGGCCAACCGCTGCGGAAATTCCAGGGTACATTTGAGGATAAACCAGGCCACCGGGTTGTAATCAATGGCGGTTACATCACAGCCCAGGCGCATTGCTTCCAGTGGAATCGCTCCCCCGCCGGCAAACATATCCAGCACTCGCGGCGCTCGGCCCCCAAACGCTTCGCGGATTTCCCGGCGGAAGTAATCCAGATTGGGGCCGCTTTCATCGCCCCAGCGGGTGATGCTCTCGATTCTCTTGTTGAGTTCGTGCCGCCCCTCCTCCGTGCCGGGGTCGGGCAACAGCGCGGCGATAATGGCGGCGCGGCAGGCGGCCAGCGGTCGGCGGGCAGGCCAGATGTGCAAGGTGCTGATGTGGCCGTGCCGCACGTTTTTCTCGTGTTTGGAGTCCTCTGACACTTTCTTCAGGGGGAAGGATTCTTCAATCAGGCGTCTATCGGTCATTGTTTCATCGTCTTTTCTTACGGCTGAAAATGGACAGGATTTACAAGATTATGTAAATATTCTAATCCTGTTAACCCTGTCTGACTATTCCGTTGCCTTCAAAATATCGCTCACATTGATTCTGACACTACCGGTCTCTTTGCCCATCAACCGGCCAAACGGGTCTGGTATCCGGTGCAGTTCCGGCACGGTATCGCAGTGGTAAACCACATACAGCCAGTAGCGGTCAGGGTGGTTGGCCGCCTGTCGCCACTCATTCGCTTTCATTTCTATCGCCGCTTGCCCGGACGTGCCTTTGACTTCCACAAAGCGCACACTATTATCGGCATAAGTGATCCGCAGATCAAAGCCGGATTGTAACTGCGGGTTGGAGACATCCTCTATCTCCACCGCACCGGCAGCCCGCTCGCGCCGTTCCACTTCGGCCAGGGCAATTTGTTCGGTGCGGGTGCTCTGGCGGCGTTCCGCTTCTGCGGGGGACAGGGGCAAGACTAGCGCTTGCACCAAAATTGTGACCGGCCCCAAGTTTAGCCGCTGCGTCCGGCCATATAACTCCGCTTCCGCTTCCCGTCGATCATGGTCAATCTGGCTCAGTTCCACTTCGCACCGGCGGAGGTGGGTCTCCGCCGCTGGCACTCCTTTTTCAACCGCTTCTTTAAGCAGTTGCTTCTGGTGCATCAACTCCACCCGCCGCAGGTTGAAAGCCACCGTCAGATTACTGCGATGCTGGGGTAAACGGCTTTCCTCTTCCTGACGCTGTTTTGTGTAGGCGGGCAACCCAATTTGCTCCACCACAAACCCCTCCACCAGCGTGGTGTCCCCGGCCAACTGCCGCAACGGTTCACCGCTATCGGTCGGGGCATCGGCCTCGTCATACAAGGTCAATAGCCAATGGGCTGGCAACAGTTCAAACCGGCCATCGGCGTAGCGGCGTACGCCGGTCACTTGCTCTGACATAACCTCTGGCTCACCGGTTGCGCCGGCTGGTGGATCGCGCTTGACCAGGCTTTTGACCAGGTAGAATAGATACGGCTCGGTCACATTGCCGTCGTAAAACGTGGCCCCGCGCAGCCCTTCGTGGTCATATTGTCCGGCCACCAGATCAGCTACGGTGTCAAAAAGTGTTTCGCCGGGATGCAGAAAAATAGCTTGGGGATCGCGGGTCAAATCCGGCTTGGCCCGTTCCCGGTCAAAAGTCAGCTTTTCCCTGATTTCTTCGGGATAGGCGGCCAGAGCCGATTGCAGTTCAACCGGGCAGGGGTCTAATTCAAATAACCCGGCAATATCACCCTTTATCCCGGCCCCCACTAACCCGACCGCCTGTTGAAAGAAAGAACGGATATAGGCCGGCATCATCCGTTTGAGTTCAGCCTTTTCCTGTTCCTGCGTCAACGCCATCAACAACGCCCTGACCTGGCTGACTTCCACCTTGCGGGCCTGGGCTGCAAAAAATTCATCGGTCTGCGCCGAGGTCAAAGTTTGCTCAATGGCCCGTTGACTTTCCGCCTCCTTCCCCTGCACCACTGCCTCAAAAATCAGTTCGGTCAGGGGTTTGCCGGTGAACCGTTGGCCGATAATGTCAAATACCTTGTCGCTGCCCAGTTCTTCCCGGATAAGCTCCAGCTTGTCCAGCAACACCTTCAACACCCGCCCTTCGCGGGTATCCTTTGACACCAGGTTGAGCAACACCACCGGATGAGACTGCTTATATCGATGCACCCGGCCCATCCGTTGTTCCAGCCGCGCCGGATTCCAGGGGATGTCATAGTTGACCAGCAGCCAGCAGAATTGCAGGTTGATGCCTTCCCCGGCGGCGTCTGTGGCCACCATCACCCGCGCCCCATCTTTTCCATTTTCGCCATCTACCCGCCGGAAGAAATCGGCCTGTTCCTCCCGCTCTTTGTAATCCATTCCCCCGTGTATCTGGGCGATTTTGCCGGTCAACCCCCGCCCTTCCAGACGGCCAATCAGAAAATCCAGCGTATCCCTGAACTCAGTAAAGATCAGCGCCTTTGTATTTGGGTAATCGGCCAACGCCTGCCAGAGCCGTTCAAACTTGCTTTCATTCTCCTGGTCATACACTTGCCGGGCCAGTTTTTTTAAGCGGCTGACTTCGGCCACTTCCAGACGCAGATCAGCCAGGGTTTGCGCCGATGACGCCCCGGCTACCGCGTCATCCTGGCGCTCGGCCTCGTCACCATCTTCCTCATCGCCGGTGGCCGTATCGCGTATATCCTGGCCTGGCAGCTTGGCCTGCTCCCCCCATAAGTCAGCTTCCGTCACCTGCCCGCTTTCCAACGCTTCGACCTGCCGCTTTAACTTTTCCTCGCGCCGGACCAACGACCGGTACATCGCCCAGGTTGACGAGGCCAGCCGCCGTTGCAGGATACTCATTGCCAGCCCTGCCGCCTGGCGGTTGAGCCGCCGGGCGAGGTCAAACTCCGTTTCGCAGTAATGGGTGACTTGCTGATAGAGGTCAGCCTCTTCGGGCCGCAATTCGTATTCGGGGGTGTGGCTGGTGCGTTCCACAAATATCTTGCGCCCATTGAAATAGACCATCTCCTCCTTCATCCGGCGCAGCAGATAGGGTTGTTTCTGGGTCGAAATGAGACGATTAAAGGATTCTCGCGTGGAAAGAAGCTGTGGCTCAAGCAACCGCCACAGAAAATAATAAGGCTCGTCCTTGCCCATGTGCGGCGTGGCAGTCATCAACAACAGGTGGCGCTGCTGCCGGGCAATGTGTTCAGCTATGACGTACCGACGGCTCTTTCCCTCGGTCATATCAGCGTTCCGCCAGGCCGACAACTTGTGCGCTTCATCAAAAGCCACCAGGTCATACGGCGGCGCAGCCAGGTAGGCCGCCTGCACCCGCTCCCGCCACAGGGTATCGACGCTGATGATAGCCAGCGCGTTACGAGGATCAGTAAAGGGGTTATCGTCATTCTTGAAATCGTTGCCAGATAGCAACCGGAATCGCAGTCGGAACAGGACTCGCAATTCACGTTCCCAGTTACCCACCAGCCCGGCCGGTGGTACGATCAGGATACGCCGCGCTTGCCGCCGTAACAGCATCTCCCGGATAAGTAGCCCCGCCATAATTGTCTTACCGGCCCCGGCGTCATCCGCCAGCAGAAAACGTAATCGCGGTTGGTCAACCATTCCCGGCCTGGCCGGTTGGCTATCATTCGCCGGGATGCCATAAACAGCGGCCATCTGATGCGGCAGCAGGTCTATCAGGGACGTTTCGGTGGCAAAGAGGGGGTTAAACAGATAGGCGTGGCGAATGCGGTATAGTTCAGCCAAAAGGGATACCAACGCCGGCTCACCGTTGAAAGCAACGTTGCCGCCTGCGACCAGCTCAAAGCGACTATCCAACTCACTCACCGGAAAGGGTTGGCGGCTAACTTCGCCGGTAGTCAAACGACGCAGGCTCAGGAATACCACCTGGCCAGTAGATTCAACTTTATCGACTATTAGATGGTGGCCGGTGTACCGGTCATAAATAGATACGTTAGCGGTTAGTTGGTCAAGGATGGACATAGAGTTCCTTTTCTTTATTCAACCCGGTTTCCAGATAACATATTTTCTCACTCAAGCCCCGACGCATCCGGCGCAAGTCCAGCCACATCTTCATAGCGCAGCACCGGCTCGGTCAGCGCCCGGCAGAACTTCTCCAGGTCGGCCCGCAGTTCTTCCAGGCTTCGGCAAAGCCACCATCGTCTTCGATAATAAACGCATCAGGAAGAATTTCAAAAGACATAGAGGTTGCGTTTTGTGAGTCGTCAGCATTCTGGATCAACTCATTTACCAAAACCCTATGACCACGGAGGTCACGAAGCCAGGCATTTAGCGAACCAAGATAGTCGGAGTCAAGTGACAAGTATCCCATTGAAGTCCCTTTAGTAGAATCACAATCAGCATCGTCCTGAGTTCCGAATATTTTGGAAGGTGCGGCTGAGAGGGCGAGATTGTAGAAATCAAGTGAAAAGTTTTAAGATAAAAGGTTTTGTTTTTAACTATTTTTGGCAAATTGAACTTCTATTTGAACGAAATTTACGCTCCCTACTCCATCCTCGCCACCATTGCGCCGTCGGCGTCAAACAGCACCGCCGCGTCCGGCTTCGAGTTGCTCCAGATGTTGTCACTGTAGCCGCAGTTGAACCCACCCTGCCCGGCGTCGCTAGACATCGCCCAGACTCGCAGCGTCTCGCCCGATCCAATCACGCCGCCCAATGCGCAGTCCTGGTTACCTTTTTCCGACAACAGCCGCCAGCCGGTCAGGTCAACCGCCTCTGTCCCACCGTTGCGCAGGTCAACGTACTCGGCGCGTTTGTCCAGAGCCACAATCGCCACGTTGCCGTCCGGTATTGGCGTCACTTCTGACGGCGAAACATCCGGCGCGGCAGTCGGCTCGGCTATCGCCTCCTGCGTTCCCCACAGCCCCACCCCGGCAGCCTGCGCTTCGCGCTGCACCGCCAGGAAGCGATCAACGTATTTCACATCAGGTGGGAATGTCGCCACCTGAGCCAGCCCCATTCGCAGCAGTTCTTCGTTCACCATCCGGCCATCGGCCAGATAGACGTAGCGCAGCAGCCGGTCATAACGGTCAGTCTCAGACACATCTTTTTCCAGATAGACCGTCTGACCCTCGACCATCTGCCGGTTAGCCTCCGACGCTTCCGGGCCGAACGGCTGGACGCCCTTGGTCGGATGCTTCGTTTCCGGCGTGTCGACCAGGATGTAACGCACCCGGTACTCCGCCCCATTCAGAACCACGTCGATGGTGTCGCCATCAACTACGTTGACCACCTGTGCAGCCTTAAGGCCGGGGGCAGAAAATGCGTCGGCTGCGGTGGGTACGACTTCGGGCGGGGGCAGGGTGTCGGTTGGAATGGGCGTCACTTCTGACGGTGATACTGCCGGCGGTGGGGTAGGCGTATCCGGCACGACTCGGGTACCGGTGGGGGTAGGTGCCGCCAGTGTGGAAGTAGCTTCTGGCGGCCGGATTGTCACCACCGGCGACGGCGCGGTCAGGGTTGGCAGCGGCGGCAGAGTAGCTACTGCCGCTGGTTTACTCTGGCCACAGGCCAGCAGCGCCAGCACCAACCCCCATCAATCTGATCGTTTTGTTCATCGGCCCCAGCCTGCTTCCCTCAATTCCGCCCCGTCCAACGCCGTACCGCGCAGATCATCGCCGCATAAGTCGGCCTCGATCAGGCCAGCTTCGTCCAGCCACGCACCCCGTAAGTCAGCCCCACGCAGGTCAGTGCCGGTTAGCTTTGCCTTGGTCAGATTGGCTGCCCGCAGGTCGGCTCCCCCCAGCCGGCTGTTGGTCAGGTCGGCGTGAGACAGGTCGGCGCCGCGCAAATCCGCGCCGATCAATATCGCCCCGCGCAGGTCGGCGGCGACGAGCGAAGCCTTTTCCAGGCAGGCATTGTCCAGCACCGCCGCTATCAACCGGGCCGCGCTCAAATCAGCCTCCCGCAAATCAGCGCCGTCCAGATTGGTCCGGTTGAGCGTTGCCCCTGCCAGGTTTGCGCCCGGCCAATGCGCCTCGAACAGGTCAGCGCCGGCCAGGTCAACGTTTGAACTATTATTTTGTTGAATCAATAGTTGAATATCCAGGCCTGACCGCACTTTGTTTCCTCCCCAAACAAAACGCCGCCCATTTGACCGGGCGGCGCGGTTATGTTACACTCATTTTAACAATAAAAAATGTCCGCCTACGGACTATTTGTGTGATAGAAAATCCCTCACCGGCCAAAGTGGAGGGATTTTCTATTTATACGCCAAGTATAACACATCTGTTTTCTTGAAACAAACTCCCGGCCCGATTTATGCTTACGCCATTGGGAATATCCGGCAGCGAAGGTATTGCCCCAACCTTGAGTTATATCGCCGCTAATCAACTTGAATGGAGACATCCCCCCTTTGGGGTTGGACATTGTCTTATTCCCTGTCCCCCCGCCCTGATCTGGGTTTAAGTTGGCCTCATTGCCGGCCATGCCAATATTTTCTCTCTTGTTTGTTTACGTTTGCACCGACTACTTTACCTCGTCTGCGCCAATATCATACCCGCGACCCTGCGGTCGTGGGTCTCCATCAATATCCACCGTAACGTTTGTTTCCACACCGGCATCCCGCGCTGCACTGGCCGAGCCTAGGTGATAGAGTGTGGCGCAAGTATCGCCGGTACAGCTAAAACCGGGATCACCCTGAATATTGTTTTGGCCGTTAATCACTGTCCCCAAGCCATCCGTCTCTTTTTGATTGGCTTGCGGATCATACCCCCACAGCACGCCGTTCAGAGTGGCGGTACAGTTTTCTGTAACTTTGATACCCACCGCATGACTCACCATAATGGTGTTGGTAATGACCACAAAACTGACGCCAACTCCATACTTGTTAAGTGAAATGCCACTGCCGTCGCCACCAGTATTGTGGGCTACAGTGGTATGCACCAAATTAGCTGAGGAACGTGTTAGATACAAAGCACTGCCCCCACCCCGGCTTTGATTATTGGCAATGATACTGTTGATAATCCAGACCGTACTGTTATCATCCAGGCCCATTCCCCCACCCCAATCACTGCTGTTGAAGGAAATAGTGTTGCCGTTAACTGTCGCCGGGCTGAACATATCCAGCGATAAACCACCCCCGGTTACCCTGGCCTGGTTGGCAGTGAGGGTATTATGAGTAAGGATTACCTTGCTGTTATCAGCGTAGATGCCGCCACCTTTATAGGAAACCCCATTGGCGGCAATAAGATTCCGTTCAAGAACTGCCGCGCTTTCATCCAGCATAACCCCACCGCCCAATACCGCCGTATTGGTTGTGATTGTATTACCTGTCAGTGTGGCCTGGCTCTCCCACAATCCCAGCCCTCCCCCACTTTCTCCGGCGGTATTTGCAATCACCAAGTTTTCTGTAAGCGTGACCAAACTCTTAAAAAAGTGCAAGCCACCGCCATAACTGGCTACGCTACCCACAGCCGCATTATCGGCAATAATATTACCGCTGAGAGTGGCGTCACTCGCCCATAAGTCCAACCCGCCTCCATAAACTTTGGCCGTGTTTGAGATGACCCTATTCTCGGTGAGGATGGCCGGGCTGTCTTGTAATTTGATACCACCGCCGCCGTTGGTGGCCGTATTTGACATAACTTGATTGCCGGTCAAGATGGCTTTACTGTTGTCTGCATAAATGCCTCCTCCAAAATCGGCCACGTTGGTAAAAACGGTGTTACCGCGCAGGATGGCCGCGCTATCTGCCAGATAAATACCCCCTCCATTTGTAGCTCGATTACCAAATACCTGGTTATTACTAACCACAGCCGTGGCGCTGATGATATACATTCCTCCCCCCATCTCCACCGCTCCACTGCCGGTAATACGGAAACCGGTTATAGTGGGTCTGACTGTCGGGGTTCCGGTAATGTAAAACACCCGGCCTTGCCCCAAGGCATCAAGAGTGGTGGGGAAGTTGGTCGGGTCGGGTGCGGCCCACCGACCAAAACTGTAACCACCCTGGAGAGTCACACTCTTATCTAGGTAAATTTGCTGATATGTTCCGTATCGTTCCCTGGCACCCACACAGATGCCGGCTACCTTGAGCAAGTCCCCCGGTCTGGCTACATCTACCGCAGCCTGGATATTGGGATATTCAGCGCCGGAGTTGGGGGTATCGTCAAGCCGGACGTGGCAATCCTGACCATACGTATTCGTCCGCACTCGTTGGATGGCGTCCAGTGCGGCAACGGTGGTGGTGTGGGTCATCTCTTGTCCCACTTTGACCGTCGCTGCTGCTTGCACGATCAGTGTAGCAGTTATCCTTTGGCCGTTGTTCAATGTTTCTATACGGCAAGTGACCTCGCCGGAGGCTATAGCGCATTTTCCCACCGAAGTGGCAGCAGCCACGGGTTGCTGCCCCGCATCCAGTGTGTGAGTCAATATTGCTCCAACGGCGGTGTTTCCAATACTGGTGATAATAGTTGTGTAGGTAAATACCTGACCGGGGTTAATCGAGTGGTCTGATGACCATTGCGCTATGTCCAACCCCAAACCGGGATACTCAAAGGCACCCAGGTCATAACCGGCCCCCACCGGACGCGGATGACCGTCCCGATCATCTTTTACCCCGGCGTCCACTCCTGTATCGCGGGCCGCCGAGGCGCGGGCAAGGTGGTAATCACCGCGTTCAGGGGCCACAAATGCCGGGTTTCCCTGCCGGTTAAGGGTGCCCAGCGTGTTATCATCGCCATACCCCCCTTCAATTTTGTTGACGGCAGAGTCGTTGCCCCAGAGGGTGGCTTCCATAACCGGCATTTTATGGCCAACTCCCAGGGTAATTCCAACCGTATGACTCACCAGGATGGTGTTTTTCATCGTTACGTCACTGCCCCGTAGCCCCCATGTTGCCCCATAGCCTATGTATAAACCGCTGACATCGCCGCCGGTATTTTGGGCGATGGTAGTCTGCCGCATATCCACTTTGGAATCGATAATATACAGACCGCTCCCGGTTGTCCTGGCTTGATTAGCGGCGATAATATTATTCACCAGCCACGCCTGGCTCCAATTGGCTGCAACTCCGCCACCGTAATCGGCCGAGTTGCCAATGATAGTGTTGCGGCGGAGCGTGGTCAGACTGTCGTAGGCCAGGTTAACCCCGCCGCCGTAAGTTGCCCGGCCACCAGTAATATAAAACCCATCAATGGTCGGGGTAATTTTGCCGCCAACATAAAGTACTCCCCCCAACCCCAGCGCATCCAGAGTGGTGGGATACCGACCGGGATCGGACGTGAGCCAATGGGTTTGGGTATAACCGCCTTGGAGGGTTAAATGTTTATCCAGGTATACCTGAGCGCTGATCTCGTTACGCTTGTTCGCCCCGGCGCAGAACCCGGCTACTTTCACCCAATCACCGGGTTGAGCGGCGTCTACAGCGGCCTGGACAGTGGTATATTCCAACGGATTGTTATTCAGCCGGGCATGGCAATCCTGGCCATAAGTGATTATTTGGGCCAAATTCCCGGCGCCGTCTGCCTTAACTGTTGTGGTGAGGGGCATCGCCTGCCCAGGGCTGACCGTATCACTAACCGTAGCCGTCACCGTAACCACAGCCCTCTGCCCTGGTGATAGTGTTCCCAATCGGCAGGTGACGGTGTTAGGATCGCCGGTAGCGACAACTGCGCAATTACCCGTTGAGGAACCAATGCCGGTGATCCGCTGCCAGGTGCCCAGAGTGGTGGTGAGTACGGTATTAGCAGCCTGGTTACTGCCAACACTGGTGATAACAATGGTTGAGGTCAGGTTTTGGTCAGGGTTCAAGAAATGGTCGGAGAGTTGTTGGCTCAAATCCAAACCGGGGCCGGTTATTTCGTCTGCGCCAAGATCATTCCCCTGGCCCATTGGCCGCCGCTGACCGTCTATATCTTCTTTAACTCCTATATCACCGGCAGCATCGCGGGCCGGTGAAACAGAGGTTAGGTGGTAAGGCTGAGCGCAATCTGCGCCGGCGCACGTAAAGCCCGGGTCAACCCAAAGGTTTTTGCCACCGGTGATGACCACACCCCTGGCCCAAAGCCCTTCATCCGGCGACTCGCTCACACCCCAATCCGTGCCATTGGCCCACTCGCCAGCGCCCCATAAGGTGTTTTCCAGCTTAACTTTGCCACGTGGTGTTACCGTAATACCCATGGTATGACTCACCAGGATGGTGTTGACCATCTCGACATAGCTGTTGTACATGGATTTAGAGTCATAGTGATAGGTCACATACACCCCACTACCATCCCCGCTGTGATTACGGGCGATGGTGGTGTGCAGCAAGCGGGGGGTAGAACCCTCAATCCACAAGCCACCACCGCCGACATCTGCCCGGTTGTCAACAATGAGGGTGTTGCTAAACGTCGGTTCACCGTAAAGCATGCTCACCCCACCCCCACCTCCCAAAGCCGTATTCTCGCTAATAACCGTACCGTTAAAGGCGGGTGCACCGCCCCAAACATATATGCCCCCACCGTATCCGGCCTGATTGTGGGTCAAAAGATTCCAATCAAGCCGCGCATTGCTCCAGTCTAAAAGCGCTCCGCCACCACTACCTTCGGCGATATTGGCCTGGATAACATTTTTGTTCAGCAACGCATTACTGGTATAAAGATAAACACCCCCGCCTCCAGCCAGAGCGTTATTAGCTTCAATGGTATTATCACTCAACGTGGCCGAACTTTCGGTCAGGTAAAATCCACCCCCTTCATTGGCCATATTGGTAATAACGCGATTGCTCTGAATCGTGGCGTTGCTTTGTTGCAAATGAACCCCACCCCCTCGTTCGGATGCCATATTGTGGGTGATTGTGTTCCCAGTTAACCTGACCTGGCTTAACCCTAACTCCACCCCGCTGCCATTTTTTGCGGTATTAGCCGAGATGAGGTTGTCTTTGACCTGGGCATTGCTATAAACCAGAAATATTCCGCCGCCGGCCTCGTTGGCCGTGTTGCCGCTGACCGTATTCCGGCTAAGTTCGGTCTGATCGTTTTTTAACAGATAGATGCCGCCTCCTTTGACCCCGGCGGTATTGGAAGAAACAACATTGGCGGTGAGCCGAGCCTTGCTATAGCCCAAAAACATTCCGCCGCCCCGGTTGGCGGTATTGTTAAAAACACTGTTATCATCAAGCGTAACGCTGGCCGTGAGCACGTATACCCCACCCCCAGCATCATCCACCTGGCTGGGTGATTCTGGATTAACAAAACCACCCAACCCAGCGGCATTACCACCGGTCAGTTGTAGCCCGGTGATGGTGGGGCTGGTATTGCCGGTGATATAGAATACACGGCCTTGCCCTTGCGCATCTATGGTGGTGGGGTAACTGACCACGTTGCGCCGGGTAAAGGCAAAGTTCCACCCGCCTTGAATGGTCAGGGTTTTGCTCAGGTAAACGGTTTGCGTAACTCCGGCGCGGGTACTGACGCCGGCACAATACCCGGCTAACTTTAGCACATCATCCGGTTGGGTGCTGGCGTCTACTGCTGCCTGGATGGTGGAATAATCCACTGGGCTATGGTTGAGCTGGACGCGGCAACTTTGTAGCCGGGTCTCTAACGAATTGGTATTACTGGCCGTAACGCCCCTAACCTGGATTGTGTTGCGCATCAACCCGGACGCCTCAACTGTTGGGGTTGTCGTCACCTGGGCGGCAAGTGTGATCCGGGCCGAATCACCTGGAGTTATTACTCCCAGATTGCAAAGCACTTTACCACCCCAACGAACCAGACATTGCCCGCGATCCGTGGCGACACTGGCAGCCTGTTGCAAAGCCGGTAATGTGTCGGCCAACCACAGGCCGGTTGTCAGCGGTGTTCCCGCGGCTGTAACAAGCAAGGTGTAGGTGACAGTTTGGCCGGGTTTAAGCAGCAGCGTTGAAGCCGATTGAGCCAGGCGCAGACCGGCACCTGGCAATTCATCTGCGCCCAGGTCAGCCCCAAAAGCCGTTGGGCGGGCCTCGCCATCAATATCGGTAGGGGTGTCTGTTTCTACCCCAGCATCTATCGCCGCACTGGTCGAGCCAAGATGATATGGCGCGCTACAACGGTTATTGGCGCAGGTAAAATCCGGGTTGCCCCAGAGGTTGTGGGTGCCGGTGAGGATTACCCCCGCGCCCTGCCAATCGGTGAGGTTGGCCCAGGTGCCGCCACCCCACAGAGTTGCATCCAGTTTAACTGTGTTTCCTCTGGCAACAGTAATGCCAACCGTATGGCTCACCAGGATAGTATTAATGAAGGTCACTGTGTTGGGGCTGGCGTTCAGATCGGCATATAGGCCGCTGCCATCGCCACCTATATTGTGGGCAATGGTGGTGTGCCACAATCGGGGCGAAGAGTTGGCCAGGTATAACCCGCTTCCTCGGCTGGCGGCCTGATTATCGGCGATAATGTTGTTTATCAGCATATCGCTACTGTTGACCAGCGATATGCCTCCACCGCTCCCCCCCGAAGTATTGGTTTGGACGGTATTACGGTTAAAAGTGGCCTGGCTACTCTCCACATATAGACCGCCTCCGCTACCCTTGGCGGTATTATTTACGATGGTATTGCCAGTCAGGGTGGCTGGGCTGTGGTCGAACTCTACCCCACCTCCCTGGTACCCGGCGCTATTGGAGATAATCGTATTGCCAGTGAGAATGGCGGCACTATTTTGTAATCGCACACCTCCCCCACAAAACCCAACCGTATTGGCCGAAATCAGGTTGTCGGTGAGCGTAGCGGCGCTGCCGGCGATATATAGCCCCCCTCCGTGCCAGTTGGTGGCGTTGGCCGAGATGGTGTTTTCGGTCAGGGTGGACTGGCTGGCATCCAGGTATAGCCCGCCTCCGGCCCCAAGATTATAGGTCAGTGCAGTATTCGTGATGATGGTGTTGCCGGTCAGGTTGGCATTGCTGTGATACAGGTACAGCCCTGCTCCCGCTCCGGCCGTGTTAGTGGCAATATAGTTGTCGTTGAGTCTGGACTGGTCATTGGCCAGAAACACTCCCCCACCCAGGCGGGCCGTGTTACTGAAGATGCGGTTATGGATGAGGGTAGCTTGAGCTGCTGTAATATAAATTCCACCTCCGGCATCTTCATTATCGGCAGGGCCACCACGCAAGCCGGCGGCATTGCCGCCAGTCAGAAATAACCCTTGCAGGGTGGGGCTAACCTGTCCGGTAATGTAAACAACACGGCCTTGATTCTGCGCATCCAGAATGGTTGGATTCGCCGCCGGGTTGGGCGCGGCCCAATTGGTGGTGGTGTAGCCGCCCCTGAGCGTGACCGTTTTATTAAGGTAGACCACCTGGGTTAATCCGTTGTAGGTATTCCGTTGGGTATAATGACCAGCGGCAATCTTAATGGTAGTGCCTTCAGCGGCAGCGTCCACGGCCGCCTGAATAGTGGTGTAATCACAATCACCGGTTAAACAGACGGTGATTGGTGTACCTGCATGGGCAGTTCGGCTGGCTGGTAGCCATAAGGCCAGGATAGACAGCCCTACCCCCAAGCCTACGGTTATAGCAAACTTAATCAACGAATGTCTCATTAACCCCAATCCCCTGGTTTGTGGAAGTTTCCAACGCCCAAACCGACAAATGTTGGATCAATTCTTTTGTTTTTAGCGCCGGATGGTATGGTTAAACTACGCGTGGTTAAAGTATAATTTTGTCAATTATCGCCGAGGTTAACCAGCAAGTAAAGCCAATGCGTTAAGTTTCGAGAAGTTTGCATAAGAATACTGAATCAAATTAGTAAGTGATATCGCTGACACAAACCTGATGCAAACTAATCAGGTAGATACACCAAACCGGTTGTCACAACATCAGTAGCCGGTAGTTTGGCAACAACGGCGGTGGGATCGTTACAGTAAATCGTGTTGTTGTAACAATTCAAACCAGCGATCCTGTCATCGTGGTGTGTTTTCATTACACTTGCCGACCCGCCATAACTACCGCGTAAAACCCTTTGCAGAATTAAAAACGGTCACCAACGAGGAAAAATGAGGCCCAGTAATAAGGGTGAGCCAGCAAGCATTCGTCACCCTTCAGACTGGCAAACGAACTATAACCCGCCGACGTGGCCAGATAGTGGAGTTGCTGGTCAATAGCGCCAGAGGTATAAGTGTCTGTTAGCAGAATCTGCCGTAGTTCCTCAAATGTTAATTTTTTGATGGCATTTTGCGCTTTATTTAGCGCTTTAGCCTTGGTTGTTCCATCCAACTGAGCAGGTTGAGCTATTAACTCCTGGTAAAAGCGTTCCATTAACAAGCGGGTTGCCAATTCATCCACCACCCAATGGCTCACTACTACCGAAGGTGTCCCGGCATAGAGAAAAGCGCGAGTTAACCCTACCATTTCATCGCCGCGAAGGACATGGTTGCGCCCAGTTTCGCAGGCACTTAAGCTGACTAAATCAGCATTGAGCCGCAGGTGATAGAGCAGGTCGGCTACATCCAGCGGGCCATCGGCCAGGTTGAGATAAGATGCCATCGGCCAGGTGGGGTTAAAGCGACCATGACAAGCCAGGTGAAGATAGCGGTAATTCTCCCCCTCCTCAAGCAGCGAGTTCCGGTTGGCCTTGTTGCCAATACGGCTTATACCCGCGGTCAGGCCAGCGATTCTTTCAGCTTCCATTTCAGCCTGGCTCAAGTTCAGGGCTGGATCATTATAGCCAAAGGCCAGACAACCCGTTTGGGTGGATAATGTTTTGCGCTGGCAATACTCAAACAAGGTGGCAGCACTGGGCGCGTAAACCAGGCAACGTGCTTCTGTGGTGTCACCCAACAAATAACGTGGGGTTGATCCATTTTTCTGAGAGAGGGCATGAAAAGGGATATAATGCAAAAGGCCGTGAGGAACAATACATAAAAGTTGGGTTTGCCCAACCTTTTGTCCTAACGGTTCGATTAAACCCTGATAGAGATGATCAAGAATCCAGGGTTGCCGGAGACGATAATCCGGGCCGCGTGTCAAATAACGGAGTTGATCGAGTTTACCTTCACCGGTTCGGTTAAAAGCGCGTTCCACATCTTGCACCCGCAAAGGTAAACGCACCATTTGAAGATCGGTGTGGCTTAATACAAAAGCCAGAATGGTATCGCCGACGGTAAAATACTCCACCAAAATTCCCTCTACCGGCAGCCGAGCCATAACCTCCTCAGCCGGAAGAGGGTCAACCGTCTGAAACGACTCGAATTCCGCATTCCGAAGGCGAATTCGCTGTCGAAGTTGTTCAAGTTCCGCTTCCAGTGAAGTTATCTGAGCATGGTTAACCACCGGATTATCATACATCTGGCGTAGCGATTGGCGCAGTTGCGCTTCATGGACCAGCCAGTTAGCCGGGATATTTTCCGGTGGGCGGAGGGGACGTTCGGCCAGGGTTTCGATAAAAGCGCGAGATTTAGCCATTTCCGCGTAACGGAAGGCTTCAATATAACTACCGGCATCATAAAGACGAAGCACCATTTGTTCGTAGGCTTCGATACGGGAGCCTTGTAGTTTGGCCCGATCTTCGGGCAAAATAATATTGGCCCGCAACGATTCAACCGTACCCACCGCTTGCCGATTTTCGGCTAAAGCCAACGACTGATTACCTTGTTTTCCGGCTAAATCAGCTCGCCCCAAAAAGATATCGGTGATGATTTCGTAGTTGTGGGTGGTCTGGGCCAGGGTTAGGGCTGTGTTAAAATATTGTTGGGCCTGGTCAAAGTTATCAGTTTGTAGCCGAAGCAACCCCAGGCCGTAATAACTTTCGGCTTCTTCCCGAAAGTTGCCCGCTGTATGGAATAATTCCTTCGCTCGAATGTAGTAGCTTTCCGCTGTGGTTATATTACCTAAATGACGGTTAATATGGCCCAGATTGTTACAAGAAGCAGCCTCACCTAAAGGTTTACCCAACTGAAGGTCAATCATCAGGGATTGCTCCAGCGCCTCATGCGCCTCAATCCAGCGTTTTAAGTTTAGCAAGGACAGTCCTAATTCATTGTAAGCGCTACTTAACACTACCTGTTGTTTTGGCTCAGGTGGCAGTTGCTTGAGAATGGCAATACTTTGTTTAGTACAAGTAACGGCAGTTAAATAATCCTGCCCCTTGAAATAGACAATCGCCAGATTGTGCCAGGCTTTAGCCAGCCCCAGATTATCTCCTTTGGCTTCGCAGAGTTCAATACACTCCCGGTAACAATGAATAGCGCGATCCCATTGCTCGTTTTCTTCATAGATAATCCCCAAACCATTCAAAACCCGTTCAGACAAGTTAGGAGCCAAATCTTGGTTTTGTTTTTGCAGTGTTCGTAACGATTCTAGAAGGGCAGCAGCTTCAAGCGGCCGATTTTGCAATTCGAGTGCCAAATACCCCTGTAAGTAAATATGCCACTGGTAAAGATAGGGGTTGTTATCAAGCAAAGTTACGCTGGCTTCGACTAATTGCTTAATCAGTTCAAGATTATCCATACTTTGGGCATGGGTTAGCATAGCTTCAAAGCGCTGGACTGTTTCTTGTGGCATCTCTTGCAAATACATTCGGATTTCTTCACTATTGGTTGGTAACAACACTTTACACCGTAAATCCTTAACCTTATTTTATGATGAGGGGGAGATAGGTTTTTGTTTGTGTGCTCATTAAAGCATAAAGACCGAACAAATCAGTTGAAACGGAGATTTGGTTGGTGTTGGTATTCAGGGTAGAGGGGGTAACTTCAAGCCATTGCTGGTCATTGTAGTGATATAGTGCCAGCGAAGTTTCTTCAACCGAATCAAGTTGGTTCGGGCTATAGGTCATAGTCAAAGCCATTCCTCGTTCTGAATGCATCATTGAATTGGCTGCCTGGATGTTAGCAGAAACGGTATTAGTGCCGGTAGCTTCAATCAAATAGGGTTGACCGAGAATAGTCAATCCTTGTGGGAGAGCTTGAGGTAAGGTATTGGTGGCACCAACCTGCACTTCAGTCTGGTCGGTAAAACTTCCGGCAGGAGCGTATAATATTAAGTTACCTTCAACTGTAGTTAGATTTAGCTCATCTTGAGGGCCACCAGTCCAACAACGTTTGTGACTTGGGCCAATATCAATACAATCGACTCCGGCTTTACATCCAGATAAATATAGATTTTCTTGATTTGTATTTTGAACAGTTAAGCAGCCGCTCCTTTCGTCATTCAGACCAATATCTATGGTTTGAGCACAAATACGATCACCTAAATTGACTCCTAATACATCAATTTGGCCGGTTTGGTTAGTCATTCCCTGAGAAATAGTGATAACAGTGCTGTTGGTTAAGGTGTGAGCCAATGTTACTATAGCGTTGGCCGGTTTCCCTTGTTCTGCTACGATAATTGGCTTGGTAAAAGACTGGTCTGGTATGGCCTTGGTAATAATTTGAGGAAAACTGAGCGGCAATTCCTCTGGTCCGAGTACAAAATTTACTTCCCGGCTACGAGGAGAAACCAATATCCAGAGTAAAAGACTGCGAGAGTGCAGGGTATCGCTGTAAATACCTGAAATAGTATCCCAACTGGTTTCACCAGTTCCGTAAACCTGAGTTTGACGGGTGGGTAGATGATATTGTTCTGGTCGGTTACAGAGTTCAGTTTTAGTATATTGATTGTACATCAGGCTGGCTGGATCAAGTCCGTTAAAGGAACAACGGCTGGGTTGCCAAATGAGATAATTACCGTTTTGTTGATAGAAGAAATACTCATCAAACAAGAACAGGGCGTAGTGCCCAAATTCGTGTAGAATGGTCATATATCCATAGGGTTCATCCCATCGCCCTTTATCACCTTCATCGCCATTCCAGTAACGGCCTAATAATATCTGACCAGGATTGGGAGTTAAGCCTTTATAACTGATCCGATTAATATCACTACTATTGATTCCCCCCACATAAGACCAGGGGCGAGCTTGATTGTGCGCCTGGATCTGAATATCGGCGTCAGCCCAATGTTCGGCTTGATCATAGATAGTTACCCACCCAAAAGCCATCTGACCATCGGTAGCGTCATAAAGCCTATTAGAAGCATAGCTGAAACCTTGTTTGAGTTGGTTGAGATATTCAGCGCTGGCATCCCACTCAATTGAAACGACCAGATTGAAGAGTATCAAAGTTTGGGTGGGGCTAACCATCAGGGTATGGGCTAAACCATCACCGGGTACTGAGTAGAGGCCAACCTGGCCGCTATTACTAACCGGCATACTGGTACGATAAATTCGGAAGGCAAAGTTGCCGGCGGCATCAGGATTATGGGCAGGTTTGTCGGTTGGCTGCTCGTAGACGGGCTGTAACGCGGTCAGCGTATCATTTGCCGCCAGGGTGGTAAAGGTAAAAACACCCTGAGCATTGGTCATTCCAACTGGTTGGCCTTTGTGATAAATCCGAGCGCCGGGTACAGGGGCCTTATTTTCGTCAACCACGCACACGGCATTGGGCGGCAGAGTCGAACAGTCTGGGGGCGAGATAAACGTTACCACAGCTACCTGCCCAATTGCGGTCACCCCTCCATCTGCGGAAACCCGATAATCGTTGTTGGTAATGGTTTGAGTGGCGGTGACAACAAAACTAACTTGAACGGCAGATGCAGGCGGCAGTGAAGCCACTGTCCAACTGACCACATTGCCTGACCACATTCCGCCGCTTACATAATTTGCCCCAGTAGGAATGGTATCGGTAATGAGTAAGTTCGTAGCAGTCAGGTTGCCGCTGTTGGTCACAGTCAGAGTGTAGGTAATAGGCGAACCGGGAGTAGCAGTAAGAGGGGCGGTTTTAGTAACAATAAAAGATGATGTGTAATTCTGGTTGAGCCAAACTTCGCTATTAATATTGCTACCAGCAAAAGCATCCAAATCGCCGTCATTATCTATATCTCCCAAGACTACCGATGTACTAGGCGCATTACCCAAACGTTGCCCGCTGTCACTAAAATGTCCCAAACCATTATTTAGCCAAATCTTGTCTGGTTCACCATTTCCTCGGTTAAAATTGGCAACATAGGCGTCGAGGTCTCCATCTCCGTCCAAATCTCCTAATGCCACACCGTGACTATCTGAAAGGTATCCAGGAACAAAATCATCTAATCTTTGACCGCTATTTGTGAAATAACCCAATCCATCATTCAGCCAAATTTCATCCTGTTCTTTATACCCAAAAGAATCGGGGCTATTTCCAATAAATACATCTATGTCGCCATCTCCATCTACATCACCTAACGCCGCCGACGTACCTATACCATTACCGAAACGTTGACCACTGTCGTTAAAGTAACCAGTCCCATCATTGAACCATACCTGATTTCCTTTATCAGACCCCGAAGCAAGAAAAGCATCAATATCTCCATCTTGGTCCACATCACCCAGAGCAATATCATAAGCAGGTAAAATGCCCAAACGTTGATCGCTATCACGAAAATTTCCTTTACCATCATTTAACCAAACTTCATTTGGGCCTGGAATATTGCCAACGAATACATCCAAGTCACCATCTTGGTCCAAATCTCCCAAGGCTACGGCAGAGGTAGAAGAACTGCCCAAACGCTGTCCGCTATCGGCAAATACTCCTGTTCCGTCATTTAACCAAATTTTGTTGCTGTGACCATTAGAATTTCCGACGAAAGCATCCAGGTCGCCGTCGTTATCTAAATCACCTAAAGCAACGGCCTCACTGAATGAATTAAACTCAAGGCCACGAGATTTAGTATCACCCTCTTGGATATTGAGGTTAACCCAAACCCCACCTCCGACCGCAAAAATGTCCAGGTTACCATCGCTGTTCAAATCTCCAAGAGCTACATCCCTTGCGGTTGAGAAAATGTTCCCCTGCCTGAAGAGTCCGCTCCCTGCCACTGGAAGGGCGTAGAATTGCCAGGTATAAGGAAAGAAAGCGGCTCCATCTGCGGCATGTAAACCGTGATTTAAGCTCACTACAATTTCTTCGCCAGGTTTATAATTGGGTTGCGGATCAAACAAAACAGTACTATCCGTGATAGTATAACTTTGGGAATAAAAACCGGTTTGTTTACCCCACACCGCAAAAGTGCGTGGGGTGACCGTATTATTATTTACCGCCTGACTAAATGTAGCCGAGATGATCCCATCACGCGCAATCGCCAACCCGTTGCTCAAGGGAAAGGTAGTTGTTACCGTGAAAGGATCAACCAGCGTCATTACTGCTCTTTTTCCTATTGCTGAGGCTGATATACCCTTATCTGCTAAAACCCCATAATTACTGTTAGTAATTGGGGTGGACGCAATAACGGCAAAACTTACCTGAGTGGATGCTTTAGCCCCCAACGAGGGGACAGTCCAACTGATTACATCGCCGACTTTCGTTCCCCCATTGAGATAAGTTGCTCCTAGGGGAATGGCATTGGTGATAATAAGATTGGTAAGTGTAATATAACTGATATTAGTGATATTCAAGGTGTAAGTAATAGGGCTACTGCTTGTGGCTATTGTTGGGCCGGCTAGGCTAACTACCAAATGATTCCGATTTAACCAGACCTGACTGGCCTGTTCGAAATTTGCAACAAAGGCATCCAAATCTCCATCATTATCCAAATCCCCTAAGGCTATGTCATGGCTATCGTGTGTCCCCAAACGTTGGTTACTGTCGCTAAAAAAACCAAAACCATCATTAAGCCAAACATAGTTTCCTCCACTTTCCTTTGTGATAAAAGCATCTAAATCCCTATCCCCATCAATATCCCCCAAGACTACAGCAGTTACAAGAGTATTGTTACCCAATACTTGACCGCTATCAGAGAAATTACCCTGTCCATTATTCAACCGGACTGGACTTCTTATATCTCCTACAAAAGCATCTAAATCCCCATCCCCATCTAAATCTCCCAAATCAATAGCCATACTCCCTGATGAACTACTAATAACTTGGGTATTGGTAAAAATACCATATCCATTATTTGACCAGATTTGATCGACGGTACCAACAACATAAGCATCCAAATCGCCGTCACCGTCTAAATCTCCTAGGGCAACTGCTTTACTGTTTGAGTTTCCCAAAGCCTGACCACTATTGCTGAAGAGGCCTTGTCCGTTATTCAACCAGACTTGATCGGGCTGATTATTGTCACAAGCGATAAAAGCATCCAGGTCGCCATCTCCATCCATATCACCCAAATCTACATCGACACCAACACAATTACCTAATATTTGTTTACTATCAGTAAAAATACCATGACCATCGTTTAACCATAATTTGTCACGAAAAGCACTAAGTACAAGCAAAAAAGTTTTGTAGGATGAGGTATAATAATGGGAGGAGAAT
>CAZFCE010000007.1:0-81440 GCA_964517605.1 uncultured Caldilineaceae bacterium
GTCTGCAACGGTCGCGCAGGGGTCTGCAACGGTCGCGCAGGGGTCTGCAACGGTTACTGAAGAATATTACTCGCCATTCGCGCCTTCGGGCGGGCTGGCAACCAAAGGCTGTGGGCAATCCACAGTTTTTATTTTAACTCAAGTTGAGTACAAGTGACCGGCACTTTGGTTTTTCCGGTAAACTGCATTTTAGCGATAAGCGCCGGTCACTTTAGCACTTGTTCCAACCAAGTGTCTTTATTTTAGGCAATCAACCGGTGTGGCGTGGCCCATCCTTTTGTAATTATTTTGAATAGCTTTGGCGGGCGCTTATCAACCCCGGCCAAAATTGCGCGGGTTGAGCAGGGCATGCGCGCCGCCGGGCTTGAGTTTGAACTGCTCCAAACCGAATCCCCCGGCCACGCCATTGAGTTGGCCCGCCGGGTGGCGCAACGCGGCCAAACCATTGTGGCTGCCGGCGGCGATGGCACCATTAACGAGGTGGTGAACGGGCTAATCTTGGCGGCGGGCGGCCCGCCGGATTGCGTGGTGGGCATTTTGCCGCTGGGCACCGCCAACGATTTGGCCCACAGCCTGGGCCTGCCCACCGCTATTACCGCCGCTTGTCAGCGGTTGGCCGCCGGCCACACCCGGCCAATTGATGTGGGGCAGGTGAACGGGCGCTATTTTGTAAACAACTCGGCCATTGGCCTGGAGCCGGTGGTGACGCTGGCCCAAAACCGGCTGCGCTGGATAAAGGGCGCGCCCCGGTACGTGGCGGCGGCGCTTAAGTGTGTGTTTACGGCCAAACCCTGGCAGGTTAGTTTAAGCTGGGGCCGGAGCAGTTTTGCCGGCCCTATAATGCTGGTATCGGTGGGTAACGGGCGGCGCACCGGCGGCGCGTTTTATTTAACGCCGCATGCTCAACTTGATGATGGCCGGCTTGATGTGGTGTACGCCATGCAAATGAACCGCCTGCAAATGCTGGCGCTGCTGCCGCAAACCTTTTGGGGCGGCCATATTAACCATCGGTTGGTGGGCACGGCCCGCGCTGCCGCGCTCACTCTGGCCGTGTCGCCGCCCACGCCCATCCAGGCGGATGGCGAGGTGTTTGAAACCGGCGCTACGGCTATAACCTATCAAATTTGGCCCGGTTATGTGCGCGTAATTGTTTAATCGGGGCCAAACAAAACACGGTTTATAATGACGCTTCCGGTCTGGTTGCTAAAAATTGGCTTTCATTTGTTGTACAACCAACTGGCCTGTACTTATGATCTGGTGGCCTGGCTGGTATCGTTTGGGCAGTGGGCCAGTTGGCGGCGGCTGGCGCTGCCGTTTTTACAGCCCGGCCCCACGCTGGAACTGGCCTACGGCACCGGCGGCTTCTTTGCCGATATGCAGGCCGCCGGTCAGCAGCCGGTTGGCGTGGATGTGTCGCCGTTTATGGCGCGATTGGCCCAAACCCGGTTGCGCCGCCACCATTTGCCGGTCAATTTAAGCCGGAGCCGGGCGCAGCGGTTGCCCTTTCCGGCGGATTATTTTACCAACGTGGTGGCTACGTTTCCCACCAACTACATTTTTGAGGCCGACACTCTGGCCGAGGTTTACCGGGTGCTGGCTCCGGGCGGGCAACTGGTGGTGGTGTTCCAGGGGCAACTGCGCGGGCCGTGGCCGGCGCGCCCTTTAATTGACTGGCTGTACCAAATCACCAACCAGCGCAACGAGCAGCCATTGCGCCCGCTGCCGGTGTTTGCGGCCTGCGGGTTGCCGGCCCAGTGGCAAACGGTTGAGCGCCACGGCGTGGCTGCCAGTTTGTTGTTTGCCAACAAGCTGTAGTAAAGTTACCACTTGGTCACGAGGACGCAGCAATACACGGGGGAGTACGGAATACGGAGTAGGGAATATGAAAAATTTACTCCTTATTCCATACTCCCTACTGCTTACTCCCTGGCTTGAGTGAAAGGGTAGCAACTTGAGTTATCTAAATACCTCGTGGTATAATGCGCTCCCCCCGTTAGAAATCTTATTCTAGCGGGGGTTGTCTTGTGGAGTTATTACTTTGAGCGAATTTTCAAACCCATACCGCCCCGGCGAACCCGTGATTGACCCGGCCATGTTATTTGGCCGGCAAAGCGTTGCCGACTGGATTGACCAGCAAATTGCCGGCAATTACCGCACATTGGTGCTTAGCGCCCTGCCATTGGTGGGCAAAACCTCGTTTTTGCGCCACGTGAGCGCCCTGCAACCGCGGCCAACGCTCAACCTGCTGGCCACGCTGTCGCTGCCGGCGGCCTCGCGAGAGAGCCAGCCGGCGCTAAACCCGGTGCTTCAGGCGGTCATCAGCCAGATATTGCCGCAACTGGCTCAACACAAATTGATTGCCGCTTCCAGCGCGCCGGCGTTGCCGCAAACCGCCTCGGCGCTGCGCGAGTTGTTTGCCCGCGCCAACCGCAACATGCCGCCCGATTTGCCGTTGGTGTTTTATTTTGATGATCTGCACCGGCTGGTTGGCCCGGACATGGCGCTGGTGGCCAGCTTTTTAACCAGCCTTATGCCGCTGCTCGATGAATGCCCGGCGCTGCATTTGGTCTTTGCGCTCAACCAGGACGCGCTCAAACAAATCCGGCACCCGCTGCTCGATGGCGCGCCGGTGTACAGTTTGGGCACACTGGCCGCCGATGCGTCCATCAACATGATTACCGGGCCAACCAAAAGTGTGCTCCGCTTTGATTACGGCGTTACCAAACGCATTGCCGAAGTTTGCTCGCACCACCCGTATTACCTGTCGCTGTATTGCCACAGTTTGCTCAACCGGCAGGTACATGATGGCTGGGTTAACCAGCAGGATTTTGATAACACCCTCACCGAAATTTTAGCCTCGCCGGTAGAGCCGTTTACCCGTATTTGGGACGAAGCCACCTGGGCCGAGCGGGCGGTGTTGGCCGGCATGGCCGCCATTCACGGGGCGCACGGCCCCATCACCGGCCAGGAGGTGATTCGCCACCTGGAGCGCCACAATTCCGCAGTGGATGCCGAAGTGGTGAAGCATGCGCTCAAAGCCTTGGCCGACCGGGGCGTGCTGGTGCCAATGGGCGCGGTCAGCTATCGTTTTCACGTTGAAATGCTCCGTTTCTGGCTGCGCGAACACACCGACCCCGCCGAAATTGTTGAACACGTCAACTGGGGCAAAGCCGCCGCCAAAATAAAACCCGCCGCCAAACCTTCGGTGTTGCCCGCGCCGCAACGCCCGGCCAAAACCGCTTCGGGCGCGCGCCGGCGCTGGCTGCTGCCGGTTATCGCGCTGGTGGTGGTAATGTGCGGGCTGTTGCTGGCGGGCGGCGCGCTGGCGGCCAAAGTGATGGGCCTGCCGCTGGCGTTTTTATCGCCGGCACCTACGGCCACGCCCACCGCCACGCCCAAAGCCGGCGCGGTGGTTGATGCCCCCACCGCCACGGTTGCGCCCACGGCCACGCCCACCGTTACGCCCACGCCGGCACTGGTGGTGGCCCGCACTCTGCCCTCGCTAACCTACATGGGCCGCGATGTTGACCAAAACTGGCGCATTTACGTTATGGACGCCGATGGCAGCAACCAAACCGCGCTCACGCCCGCCGGCTCCAACGACGACACCAGCCCGGTGTGGTCGCCGGATGGCCGCAAAATTGCCTTTGTCTCTCAGCGCGATGGCAACCGCGAAATTTACGTGATGGACACCGATGGCCAGAACGTGGCCAACCTCACCCGCCACCCCGCCGATGACTGGATGCCGGCCTGGTCGCCCGATGGCCGCCAGTTGGCCTTTGCCTCCTTCAGGGACGGCAGTTGGGAAATTTACGTGATGAACACCGCCTGCATCACCACCCCCGAAACCTGCCCGGACAACCTTACCCAGATCACTACCAACAGCAGCGGCAGCATGTCGCCGGTTTATTCGCCCGATGGCAAGCGCATCGCGTTTAACTCCAAAGCCAACGGTAATTGGGATATTTACACCATGACCGCCAGCGGCACCGACATCCGGCAGGTAACAACCGACCCCGGCAACGATCTGGCTCCGGCCTGGTCGCCGGATGGGGCGCGGATTGCCTTTGAATCAAACCGCGATGGCAACGTTGAGGTGTACGTGGTGAGCGCCAACGGCGGCGTGGCCCAGAACATTTCCAACGCGCCGCAATCCAACGACCACGGCCCGGTGTGGTCGCCCGATGGGCAGCAGTTGGTGTTTTACTCCAACCGCGATGGCAACTGGGATATTTTTGCCACCACGCTTGATGGCGCAACCGTAACCAACCTTACCAACACGCCCACCCGCGACGAGCAAACTCCCGCCTGGCGGCCATGAGGCACAGCCGCGCCACTCACCAATTATGGGTTGTCCTCATTTTGCTGGCGGCGTTTGCCTTCCGCGTAGCGGCTATTTCGCACACGCCCGCCGGCCTTTCCCACGACGAAGCCTACAACGGCATCGCTGCGCTGGACGTGCTGCACGGCCAGTTCCGCATTTTCTACGAGATTAACAAAGGCATCGAGCCGCTCATTATCTGGCTCGAAGGGCTATCGTTTTATCTGTTTGGCATTGGGCCGGTGCAGTTGCGGCTGGTGAACATTTTTGCCGGCATGCTAACCGTGGCGCTGGTGTATCCATTTGCGGCGCGGCTGCTCAACCGGCGGGTGGCGCTGTTGGCCATGGCCTCGCTGGCGGTGCTGTTCTGGGCCGTGTTTGTGAGCCGGCTCACTCTGCGGGCGGTGCTGCTGCCGCCGCTGCTGTTGCTGGCGCTGTATTTGTTCTGGCGAGGGCTAACGGGCCGCCGCGTTTTGCTCTTTTTGGCATTGAGCGGCGCAGTCACCGGCCTTATCATGTATACCTACCTCTCCAGCCGGTTTGTCCCTTTTATTATGGTGGCGATGGTTGGCTACCGGCTGGCAACCCGGCAACTTAACCGCCGGCACTGGCTGGGATTGGCGCTGTTTGTGGCCATTTGGGCTGCGCTGGTGTGGCCGCTGGGCCGTTATTTTGTGGCTAACGCCGCCAGTTTTTCGCGCCGGGCCGATCAGGTTTCTAACCTTCCCGCCGCCCTTAACGGCGATTTTGGCCCGCTGCTGCGCCACACGCTGCGCACGGCGGGCATGCTCACCTTTGCCGGCGATACCACCGACCGCTACAACCTCAATGGGCGGCCGGTGTTCGATTGGGCCAACGGCCTGCTGTTCTACCTGGGAATTGGCCTGCTGGCGTGGCGGCTGGCCAAAACGCCGGGCCGGGCCGGGCCGGCGGCGCTGCTGTTGAGCGCGGCCTTTTTTATGGCGTTGCCCGGTTTCATCACCGATGACAGCCCCCACTTTTTACGCACCATCGGCGTTTTGCCGCTGGCGGCTATATTTTGGGCCGTTGGCGTTGAAACCGTAGCCCGGCGCGCCGGCCAAATCTGGCCGCGATTCCGGCTGTGGCCGGCGCTGCTGCCGGGTTTGCTGCTGGTTTTTACGGCGGCGCACACCGGCTACGATTATTTTTGGCGCTGGCACGCCTCGGCGGATGCCCGCCGAATTTATGGGGCCGACATCACCGCTGTGGCCCGCTACTTGCAGGCGTCGCCGGAGGGCGGCCTGCCGGTGATTTCCGCCGAATATTACCGCGATTTGGACCGTTTTCGGTTTGACCTTTACTTTGGCCACCAGCCGCCGTTTGCCCTCTGGTTTGATGGCCGGCAGAGTTTGGCTTTTCCGCCGCCCGGCTCCGATTTGTCGCCGCGCTACCTTTTCCCGGCCTCGGCGTTGCCGCCCGAAAACTTTGCCGCCCTGTTGCGCGAGTTGCCACAAGAATCCGGCCCGGAGTACAAGTTGTATCGTTTACCGGCAGATGGCGCAGCGGCGGCCATCAATTTTAAGCCGGTCAATCAAACTTTTAATAACGATTTGGTTTTAACCGGCTACCAGGTTTTGGAAGAGACGCACACGGGCGGCCAGTTTCACGTTGCGCTTGGCTGGCAGGCGCTGCGGGCGCTGCCGCCCGGCACCGATTACACCTTTTTGGCGCAACTGCGCGATAGCCGTGGCCAGGTGTGGCTGCAAACCGATGGCAACGGCTACGACCCCGCCGATTGGCAACCCGGCATTATGGGGCTGCAACTGCTCACGTTCCGGCTGCCCGGCGATGTGCCGCCGCTCACGTATCAGCTTTGGGCGCAGGTGGTTAACCGGCGCACCGGCCAGCCGTTGCCCACCGCCGGCGGGCAAACCGCCATCCCATTGGGGCCGCTACGCCTTAAACTGGCCAATACGCCGCGTCCGGTTGAGGCTAAACTGGTGCCAAACTTTACCGAGCTACCCGCCTCGGCGGGTGAAACCGGGCTGGCGCTACGCGGCTATCAGCTTGCCCCCACCAGCCTGGCCCCCGGTGCCACCGCCGAACTCACCCTGCACTGGCAGGTAATGCAGCCGCCGCCCCAAAATTATCGCTGGCAGCTTTTTTTGCAGGATGATGCCGGAGCCGAGGCGTACCGCTGGCCGCCGGTTGCGCCGTTGGGCGGCGAATGGCCCACGCGCGATTGGCCGACGGACTACTGGGTGCAGGACAAACTCACGTTGGCCATCGGCCCGGATGTGCCGGCGGGCAAGTTTGGGCTGCGGGGCCGCTGGGTTGCTGCCGCCGAGCAGGCCATCGCCCCGGTGTTTGAATTGGGGACGGCGCAAATTCGGCCCGCCCCATAACCCAATCAGCTATCCGGTTTGCTTTGCGTCCCGTACAATTGATGCTATAATGGGGCATACTGATTGCCACTCTCTCTAGGAGCAAACCCAATGCCAACGATAGATGACGCCATTCGCAATATTCGGATGGGCAAAAAATCCGAAGGCCGCCAAATCCTGGAACAGTTGCTTGACGCCGATGAAAACAACGAAGAAATCTGGCTGTGGTTGAGTACCGTAGTTGATGGCAATGAGGACCGTGAAATTTGCCTGGAAAATGTGCTGGCCATAGACCCCAACAACATGGTGGCCAGGCGCGGAATCGAAGCGTTGCGCTCCGGCATTTTCAACACCGAAGACTTGATTGAGGCTCTGCTGGAGGACGCTGAGTCGGAAGAAGAAGAAGCAGACGAAACGCCCAGCACCTTTCTTGACGATTTTGTAATTGGCGACGACGAAGAAGTTGACGACGATGAATTATTGTTGCCCCGCGAAGCCAAGAAAAAGGCTAAAAAGAGAAGTGGCGGTGGAGTTAACAAAAGATTGATTATTTTGGGAGTACTGGCCGTTATTTTGGTGCTGGTGCTGGCGGCAGTGGCGGCGGTTTCGTTGTTATCCGGGGGCGGCGGCAGCGGTAGTAGCCCCACGGCCACCGCCGAAAACCCGCCGGCGCAGGAAGCTCCGGCCCAAAACCAAAACCCGGAACCAACCGCCACGCCAACCGCTACCTTTACGCCCGGCCCCACCGATACGCCAACCAGCACGCCTACGCCCAAACTGCAACTGCCAACGGCCAAACCCACCGACCTGCCCACGCCCACGGCCACCAGAGTTGTTTCGCCTACGCCTAGCAAATAAGTTGGCAGCCCAGGTGGTGTTCTATGAAAAACAATCCGGCGACGGCGCAAACTGCGGACAAAACTGATTTACCCACTACTACTGCATCACCCGTTGCAAGCGAGGCCGGGGTGTTGGTGATGTGCGCCTACCTGATGTAGGCACTGAAACTTTGTAACCAAAAACAAACCGGCCATTTTAAGAGATGGCCGGTTTTTTTATGTAAGAGTGCTATGAAAACATACCTATCAATTTTTATTTTTGCAATTTTACTGGGTTTGATGGCGCTGCTCCCCGCGAGCAGCCGGGCGGATTTTCCGGATGTTTGCCAGCAGGCTGAAAACGTTTTGCCCAACTGCAACTTTAACGAAGGCATGAATCACTGGCAACCTTTTTTAGAAACGGGCAGCGCCGATGTCAGTGTGCTGCAAGGCGGCGGCGGATGCCATGCGCCGCTATGCCCGGCGGCTTACGTAGTTACCAATAATTATTTTATTGGCGGCATTTTGCAGCAGGTAAAAGTTACCAAAGGCGCTAATTATTACGCCAACATTGTCTGGCTGGTGTTTGATACTTTGGTAAACGATGCCGGCATTAACCAGGCTGTGGGCGGCGGTATTGGCCGCCGGATTGGCATTGACCCGTTTGGCGGCACCGACCCCAAATCGGCTAACGTGGTTTGGTCCGAAGACAACTGGCGCAACGATTGCAAAATTTGCAACGTTGAGCAAGTAACCGTTACCGCCCAATCTGATACCATCACCGTGTTTTTGCGGCTGGATGACACCTGGCGGCAGCGCGCCGCCAAAAAAGGGTACAACGTGCCCACCAGCAAAGACCAGTTCTGGATTGACGACATTGGTATGAAGCAGGTGGGCGGCAGCCCGGTGGTGGCTGCCGCGGTGGCTTCGCCCACCGTAGCGGCGGTATCGCCGGTTGAAACGCCCACGCCGGCCCCTCAAAATACGGCGGCCTCGGCTAACGCGGCAGCCGCCCAACCCACCGCGGCCAAAGTAAAAAACACGGCCACGCCGGCAGAAACGCCCACCGCCACCAGTACCGTGCCGCCTACCGTTACGCCTACCACTACCAGCACGCCGCTGCCAACTTTAACGCCCACCACCACGCCATCGCCTACCGCTACCATGCCACCGCGCCCCACCCGAATGCCCACGCCGCCTCACCACGCCACCTCTACCCCGCCGGGCGCGGCCAACCTGTCGGTGTTGGGCACGGTGGGTACCGCCGTTTGTTTGGGCGGCGGCGGATTGGTGGTAGCCGCGGTGGTGCTGTTGGGCCTGGTGTGGTTGTACCGGCTGGGCTGGGGCAAACCGGCCAATGATGATTAATGTTCAGGCATAAACCGGACAAAATGCAGAATCGAATTTAAGGAGAAGAAGATGTCAGCTAATACGCCCGATACCATTGTTTTGCAGTGTCTTCAATGTAACCGCACTTACCCCGCCAACCAGGTGCGCTACGTTTGCGATTGTGGCGGCCTGCTCGATGTGGCCCACGATTTGGAAGCGTTGCGCCCGCACATCAGCCGGGGCCTGTTTGATGGCCGGTTGAGCGGCGCGCCCGGCTCCAAAGTTGTGCCCACCACCGATTCCGGGGTGTGGCGCTACCGCGAAATCATTCTGCCGGCCACGGCGGACACCATTGTTTCTCGGCCCGAAGGCAACACGCCCCTGTACGAGCATCCCCGCGTGTCGGAATATGCGGGTGTGGCCAACTTTTACCTCAAACACGAAGGCGAAAATCCCACCGGCTCGTTCAAAGACCGGGGGATGACCGTGGGCACAACGCAGGCCAAAATTATGGGCGCAACCGCCGTGGCCTGCGCTTCAACCGGCAACACCTCGGCTTCGCTGGCGGCCTACGCTGCCCGCGCCGGCATCCCGGCCATCATTTTTATCCCAACCGGTAACATTGCCGCCGGTAAACTGGCGCAGGCGCTGGCGTATGGCGCGCACACGCTGCAAATTCAGGGTGATTTTGACGACGCCATGCACCTGGTGCAGGATGTGTGCAACCGGCTGGGCGTGTATCTGCTTAACTCGCTCAACCCGTTCCGGCTGGAAGGGCAAAAATCAATTGTGTTTGAAATTTTGCAGGGCTTTCAATGGCAGCCGCCGGACTGGATTGTGCTGCCGGCGGGCAACCTGGGCAACACCGCCGCCTTTGGCAAAGCCCTGTACGAAGCCCAACAACTGGGGCTGATTGACCGCATCCCGCGGATTGCCGCCGTGCAGGCCGCCGGAGCCAGCCCCTTTTACCAGAGCTACCGACAAAATTTTGCCGAGCGTGTCAGCGTAAAAGCCGAAACCGTGGCCACCGCTATTCGCATTGGCAACCCGGTAAGCTACCCCCGCGCCATTCGCACTTTAAAATGGACTAACGGCCTGGTGACTGCCGTTTCTGACGCCGAAATTATGGACGCCAAAGCCGTGGTTGACGCCGCCGGCATTGGCTGCGAACCGGCTTCGGCGGCCTCGGTGGCGGGCGTGCGCCAGCTCATTGCTGCCGGCATCATCAAACCGGAAGAAACCGTGGTGGGTATTCTCACCGGCAATTTGATGAAGGACCCCACAGCCACGGTAGATTATCACGCCGGCAACTGGGCCAACGCCCGCTTTGCCAACGCCCCGGTTGCGGTAGAAGCCTCGGTAGCCGCCGTGCAAAAGGCGCTGGAATCCCGGTTGTAAGTGGCCGTGTCCGCGTTATCAACCCTGCCGCCGGTAACGGTGATTATGCCCGTGCTCAACGAAGCCGGGTTTATTGAGCGCAGCCTGGGCGCGGTGCTGGCCCAGGCTTATCCGCCGCAGTTGTTGGAGGTGCTGGTGGTGGATGGCGGCTCAACCGATGCCACCTGCGCCATAGTGCAAACGCTGATGGCGCAGCACGCCAACCTGCGCTTGCTGCCCAACCTGCGCCGCATTCAGGCGGCGGCCATGAATATTGGCATTGCGGCGGCGCGGGGTGAAATTATTGTGCGGGTTGATGGCCACACCATCATTGCGCCGGACTACGTAAGCCAGTGCGTGCGGTTGCTGGTGGCAGGCCGCGCCGATAACGTGGGCGGCATGATGCGCGCCTGCGGCCAAACGTATGTGGGGCAAGCGGTGGCGCTGGCTACCACTTCGCCGTTTGGCATTGGCGGCTCAAAGTTTCACTACACCGACCGGGAGCAAGAGGTGGATACGGTGTATCTGGGCGCGTATCGGCGTGAAACGCTGTTGCGTCTTGGTCTGTACGATGAAAATTTTCAAATTAATGAAGATTACGAACTGAACTACCGGTTGCGGCAGGCCGGTGGCAAAATTTTACTTAGCCCGACGGTGCAATCAACCTACACCCCACGTTCGTCGTTGGGGGCGGTGGGGCGGCAATACTTTAAATACGGCGGCTGGAAAGTTCGCACGTTGCAAAAACATCCGGCCTCGTTGCAGTGGCGGCAGGCTGTTGCGCCGCTGTTTGTAGCAGTGCTGCTGGCCGGTTTGTTAGCGGGGTGGTGTTGGCGGCCTATGCGGTGGTTATTGGGAGTTGTGGGCGGCAGCTACTCGCTGGCGGCGTTGTTGGCCAGTGTGGTTGCCTCGCGCCGGGGCGGCTGGCGATATTTTCCGGTTTTGCCGGCAGTGTTTGCCGCCATTCACATGGCCTGGGGGCTGGGTTTTTGGTATGGTCTTTGGGAGTTGCTGGCCCGCCGGGTAGCACGGTAAAAAATTATGGTTAATTCAACTTCACCGCAGCAGATTAAGTTTAAACAGCGCGCGCATACCATCCAGTTGGCGGAACACCGCAACATTTTGTTTATAGTTGACGGCCTGCTGGTGGCGGCGGCGCTATTGTTGGGGTTGTGGCTGGGGGCGCAGCGATCCGGGTGGATTTTTTCACCGCAATTAATACTGGAATATTCACCCTGGCTGGGGGGCGTGGCGCTGCTCTATTTTATGCTGGCCGCGGCCAACGATGCCTACCGCCCGCGCATTGCGGCTAACCCCGCCGCCAGTTTTTTTGTGGTGACTAAAACCATCCTCCAGATTTTTGGGGTGTACCTGTTAATTTACGGCTTGCTGCCGCCGTATTCGCTGCCGCGCCACTTTATTGGCATTTTTACGTTGTTTGCCCCGCCGTTGTTGTGGGGCTGGCGGTATGCCTACAGCCGGCTGTTTGTATCGGCGTTTCGGCGCAAGGTGCTGGTGGTAGGCGCGGGCTGGGCCGGCGAAACCATTACCAAAACCCTGCAAGAGTTTGCCGCCGCCCATTTTGAGGTGATTGGTTTTGTTGACGACGACCCGGCCAAACAGTCGCAACGCATCCACAATGTGCCGGTGTTGGGCGTTACCGCCGATTTGCCTCGGCTGGCCGAAAGCCACGCCGTTTCTGATATTGTGCTGGCCATTAACCGCGATCTGCCCGGCCCGGTGCTGACCAGCGTGCTGCTTTGTTACGAACGCGGCGCGCAGGTTTTTACCATGCCGGAGTTGTACGAGCGCTTCACCGAGCGCGTGCCGGTGGAACATGTGGGCGATAACAACTGGTTTGTGGTGTTGCCGCTTAACGGCAGCGGGCGAAATTTAACGTATCAACTGGTAAAACGGGCCGTTGATCTGGCGGTGGCGCTGGCGGGGCTGGTTGTGTTTGCGGTGCTGCTGCCGCTGATTGCGGCGGTCATCCGGCTGGATTCGCGGGGCGCAATTTTTTACCGGCAGCAGCGGGTGGGGCGCGGTGGCAAAGTGTTTGAACTGGTCAAACTCCGCTCAATGGTTACCGGGGCCGAAAAACAGGGCGAAGCCAAATGGGCCGAACAGTACGACCAGCGCGTTACCCGTGTGGGCCGTTTTTTGCGCCGCACCCGGCTGGATGAGCTGCCGCAGTTGGTGAACGTGCTGCGCGGCGAAATGAGCCTGATCGGCCCGCGCCCGGAGCGCCCGGAATTTATGGCGCAACTCCAGGCCGAAATCCCCTTTTACCGCACCCGCCTCACCGTAAAACCCGGCCTCACTGGCTGGGCGCAGGTTAATTACGATTACGGCCGGTCGGTGGTGGATGCGCTGGAAAAACTCCGCTACGATTTGTACTACATCAAACACCAGTCGGTTCGGCTGGACCTCATCATTTTGCTTAAAACCGTTAACACCGTTTTGATGCTCAAAGGCGTTTAATTCAGTTTTAAAACCGATGGCTTTAAATCGAGTTCCGTTACCAGCGCGGTCAGTTCGGCGTCGGTGAGTAGGCGGCCTTGTCCGGCGTAGGCCACCAGCGCGGCTTCCAGCGCGTTGGTGCCAAACGAGCGCCCGTCAAAGCGGGGCGTGGTGGTAACCAGGTAGCTCAGGCCACGCGCCTGCATCAACTCCACATCAGCGGCGGTGGTGGTATTGCTGATGATGATTTTGCCGGTTAAATCATTGGGCAAATAGCGGCGGATATATTGAAAATCGCCGGCAATTACCGGGCCGTAGTTGTACCAGTTTTGGTATTTGGGCGTGATTTGTTCCTGGTTTTGGCCGGTAGGGTAAACCATACTGATGGGTATTAGCCCCACCAGCGGCATTAACAATCCGGCTAAAATTTTTAACTGCCCCAGCCCCTTTATGGGAATGGGTAGCCCCAGCCCAAACAGCAAATCGCCGTACACCACCTCAAACCCGGCCCTGTCCAGCGATTCGGCCAGGCCGTAGCGGTCGGCGGCCAGCGGCATCATGGCTTTGCGCGGCAAAATGGCCGGCAATTGCGCCTCAACAAGCTGAAGAACGTTGCGTTCCAGCGTTAGCTTCAGGCCGCCGCCGTCGGTGCAGGGCGTGTGTTTTACGTTTTTCACCAGATTTATGCCGGAGCGTAGCGGGTACCGCCGCTGCGCCACCCGCACGTACAACTCCACGCCGCCCACGCCAAAGGCATCAACCTGGCCATCCAACTCGGTGAACATGGCCTGCGCCTTTTTTTCGTCGCCATCGCAGCCCCGGCGCTCCATCAAAATGGTTTCCGGCCCCAGTTGGATTTCTACTTTTTTATCGCGTTTGGAACTGCCCAAACTGATGCTAACCACGTGTTTCATGCGCCGCCTCCGGCCCGGAGAAAGGCGTTAATCAGCACGCCAATCACCACAATCAACACAATAGCCAACATTGCGCCCGCCAGCGAAATAACCGTGGCCTGCCAGCGCGGCATGGTGTCAGCCGCTTTGTTAATTTGAAAATTGGCAATGAACACAATCAAAAACACGCCGGCAATTTGCAAAAGCATCTCTGGTCGGAGCATAAGAAACCCGCCGACCGCGCCGGCTAACATGCCCCATTTAAACAGGTCGCGCCGGATGGGATCAAATGAAAACAACCCCTTGTCATCCAGCTTTTGGCCCGACGGGGTAAAGCGGTTGGGATTTAGTTTGTGCCGTTTGGTCATGGTTACGGAATAATATCGGCCACCGAATCAACCACGCGGTTGGGCCGGTACGGGAATTTTGAGATGAGTTCCGGGGTGGTCATGCCCGTAAGCACCAAAATGGTTTCCAGGCCGCTTTCCAGCCCAATTTTTATATCGGTGTCCATACGGTCGCCAATCATGGCGGTGTTTTCGGAGTGCTCGTTTAAAAAGCGCAGGGCCGAGCGCATCATCAGCGGGTTGGGTTTGCCCACAAAATAGGGCTTAAAGCCGGTGGCGTTTTCTAACAGCGAGGCCACCGCGCCGCAGGCCGGCACCACGCCCGATTCGCTGGGGCCGTTGGGGTCGGGGTTGGTGGCAATAAAGGGCACGCCGCTGGAAATAAGCTGGGTAGCGCGGGTGAGTTTGTCAAACGGATAAGATTCGGTTTCGCCTAAAATCACGTAATCGGGGTTGTATTCGGTGAGGGTGTAGCCCACATCGGCCAGCGCCTGGTACAGGCCGGTATCGCCGATAACGTAGGCTTTGCCGTTGGGTTTTTGGAGCTGCACAAAAGCTGCCGTAGCCAGGGCGCTGCTGTAAATATTTTTGGTGTCCAGGTTAAAGCCGATGGTTTGCAGCCGGTGCTGCAAATCGGTAACGGTGTAGCGCGGGTTGTTGGTGAGCACCAAAAATTTGTGGCCGCCGGCGCGCAGGCGGTCTATAAATTCAATTGCGCCGGGAATAGGCCGTTGGCCGTGCACCAGCACGCCATCCATATCAATTAGATAAGTTTTTTTGGTTTCTGACATTTTTTCCTCGTGGGGTAAGTCGCCGTGGCCGGGAGATAAAATCCGTTACGACGGGTTAATTTTTTTAAGGGATTGATTCGGTTGTCCATTGCAGCGGGTCTACGGCAATCCCGTTTAACCGTAATTCCCAATGCAGATGCGGGCCGGTTACCAGGCCGGTGCCGCCCACGTAGCCAATCAGATCGCCGGGGTTAACGGTTTGCCCCGCCTGCACCGCCAACTCCGATTGATGCCAGTAGCCGCTGTACACGCCCAGGCCGTGGTCAATAATCACGGCATTGCCGCGCACAGCCAGCGGTTGAGCCAGCGCCACCACACCGGCGGCGGGCGCGTAGATGGGCGTGCCCGCGCCGCCAAAATCAACACCGCTGTGAAAGCTGAGTTCGGCGCTGTTGTTGTAGGTGCGGCGCGTGCCGTAGTAGCTGGTAATGCGCGGATTGGTGGCGGGGAAGGCAAACAGGCCGGCCCAGTGCGGCTGCGGCGAAATTTTGCTCCACAGCTCTACCAGTTTGGCATTTTCGGCGGCCAGTTGGTCGGGGTCAAGCAACGCCGAGTGGGTGTCGTCAAACTCAACATCCTCAAAACCGTAGGGGCCTTCGGCCACTTCAACCGGCTGCGTGTAGACAACGGTATTACTGCCGGTTTGGGTGGCCGTAATCACCATCGGGTAACTGCCGGGCGTTAACAGAGCGTGAATGGCGGTAATGGCCCAACTCTCACCGGCGGCATTTGTGTTGAACACAAGCGGCTGCGCGGCAAACTGGCCGGTGAGTGTGGCTGCTTGGGCCAACCGAACTTTAACCACCAGCGTGCGCCCCTGGGCAATGGTTGGCTCCGATAATTGAACGGCGGCAAACGGCGCAGGCAGCGGCGATACCACCTCGCCGGGCGGCGTGGCCGTTGCCTCCGGTACAGCCGGCACGCCGGGCAAAACCAACTGCTGCCCGGCAAAAACCAGCCCCGATGCCGGCAGGTGGTTGGCCAAAATCAGGTCGGCCAGGCGCAGGTTGTGGGCCAGCGCAATCGAAATGAGCGTGTCGCCGGGTTGAACCGTAATCACTTTATCGCCAGTGGGGGGTGGGGCGGGCGGGCTAGCCAGCGCCGGGCCGGCGGGGCGCAAAATTATCAGCGCCAGGGCCAAAAACAGGGCTTTTAGTTTACCGGTGGGCCAGGTGGGTTGATTCATCAAAATTTATTGTAATCTTAACTGCGGATTTACGCCACTGCGGATTTGCCGTAAAAAACAAAACCGCCGGTGCTGGCGGTTTTGGTGGTTACGGGGAGCAACGTTTTTTACCCAATCGGCTTGATGCCCTGGTAGATTTGGCGGCTGCCGATGGTGCGCAAAATCATATCCGGCGATTTTTTCTGGATAATCTGATAAATTTCAACGGGGGTGAGCGGAGCGTTGTTGCTGACAATGAACGCTCTGAAAATTGCGCTGGTCAGCGGAATGCGGGCATCAAAAAAATCGGGGTCGCTGCGGCAATTTTTGTAAAGGGCGTGCCATAACATATCAACTTGAAACACTTCGCCGGTGAGCGGGTTAATCCAATCAAAGGTTTGGCCTTCGGAGGCATCGGCGGCATCTTCGCTATCGGGGCAGATGTGCCCTTGCAGGTAGCCGCGCAAATTCTGGTTAGAATTTTGCCACCAGCCAAAGTCAATATGAAATTTGGTTTCCAGCGTGGGTCTAATGTATTTTGCCATAATTTAATCTTTCAGGCTTGGGTCAAAGGTCCAATAGCCGTGATTCATAGGGATAAAACAGCGATGCGCCGCCAACTCCTGAAAGATTACGCCCGGCCCAACCCGTTTAACCACGTTAACCGCGCTGTACAGGGTTTTGGCGTGAACGGTGCTTTGCGGGTTGAGTTTGGACAATTCCGGGAAAATATCGCACAGCAATTGGTACAGCGACAGGTTGCGCTCTTCGGCGGCTACCCAGAATTTGTCGGTGTCTTCGGGGGTGGCATCGCTGATAATCATCAACTCATCGTATTTGCAGGCCAGCGCCGCCGGATTCATTTGGAACGTTAATTTTCTGCCGGCAACTTTGGCCATGCGCACCCAATCGCGCTGGGTACGAGTGGCCTGGTAATCAATAATTATCTGTATGGGGTTGTCGGTGCGTTTTAGAGTAATATACACGCCCACCGGCAATTTGTTTTTCTGGTACCATTCATCCAGCCCAAAAATGTAGTTAAATTGCGATACCGTCCAGCCCGGAAAAGTATCACCGGTGCGGCCATCAACAAACTCAAACCGAACCGGGTTGAATTTGCTGGTGGGGAAAAAGTGGCGGATTCGGGGCGTGAGCGGCAGCGTGCCTACCCGCCAGTGGGGGTAGTTGAGCACCAGCGTAACCGAGCCGGCTTTGTCGTTAGCCGGAGCGGCGTCTTCCGGGTGAATGGTTTCGTCGTCAATTTCGGCCAGCAGGCTGTGCAGGTCCTCGTCAAACGCGGCGGGGTCGTACAGGTGTTGGCTCATTTGCAGGCGGCGCGGCGGATGGTTTACTTCTGGCGGCTGAATCCGTTCCAGATACCATAACACCTGGTGGGTGGGGCCTACATCCACAAAACGTTCGTCTTGGGAGAGGTAGTAATTTACGGCAAACCGGGTAATTTCGCTGACTTCACGGCCTGCTTCGGCCAGCCCCATTTGCTCAATCAGGTTTTCAACCGATAACGGCCCCTGGTTAATGTCAATCGCCGCGTCGGCAATGTTAAACAGGCCCTCGTGAAACTCAACCAGGGCATCGCTTAAAAAGTAATTGTCCTGAAAACGCACAAAATCGGCGTTTTTGGCCAGCGTGGCTTCAACTTTGGCGATAATCGCGTTTTTGTACGCCAAAAAGAGTTCGTCCGGGCTGAGCAGTCCTTCGGCGCTGGAGAGTATTTGGTCGCTGGCGTTTAAGGGATGGTCTTTGGTAAATTGGGCGGCAAACTCGCGCACGGGATCATTGCCAAAATTTACCGAGATAACTTTAAAGTTGCCAAAATCGGGGTGATGCCCATCGCGGATGGCCGCAACCGTGCCTACGGCAAATTCCAGGGCCGGAAAAATTACGGTTTCGTTAACGGCGTAGGTTTCTTTGGGCTGGTAAATCCGCCCATCTTGAAGTTCAATGCGGTTGGTTAATTCTTCGGCGTCGCAGTGCCGTTTTACCAGAGCAATTGCGATATCGGCCAGTTTCACCGGGCGATTTTGTTCAAGAATTTGCTGATACACAGCCTCAATATCCTGGCTGCTTAATTGAAATTGTTTCTGCCAGTATTCTGCCGTTTGTGTTTTACGTTGGTTCAAAGTTGGAGAATTCCTTACAATTGGTTTGTTGCAGTTATTTCAGCCTCAAAATTATACTCAGCTTTAAAATGCTTGACAAATCCCTCAATTTTTGGTTGAAAAAAAACACGCCCACCTGGGAGGAAGTGAGCGTGTTTTCATATATCCTGTTGCGTCAGTAAAATTTTTGAGGAAATTTTTTCCAGCGTCAGTCAGGCCGATAATTTTTTGAGGCTTTTTTTAGGCTGTGGGTGCAGCCAAAATTGGGAGGGCTTATGACGCAACAGAGTATAAGTTAAGTTATTGATTGCATTATAGCACAACTTTTAAAAAGTTGTCAGTAAATATGCCGTAAATTTTTTATTAAGAGATTGTAATTGCATAAGATTATTTTAGGGAACGTTTTTGCGATGCCTTTGGTAACGTGCTACACTGACTCCCGTTGGCAGAATAACCAGGGTTGAAAAGATTATGTTTAGAAGCCGGCGGGCCGCATTGGCCGAGCCAGAAGAGAAAATTCGGATTGACCGGCAGCGGTTGGGCGATTACCGGCGTTTGCTGACGTATGTTGGCCCGTACCGGTCACAAATGGCGCTGGCAATTATGGTGCTGGTGCTGGGCGCGGGGTTGCAGTTGGCGCTGCCGCTCATTATCCGGAGCGTAGTGGATGTGGTGTTTGTGGAGCGCAGCCTGGGGTTGTTAAACCGCTTTGCGGCGCTGCTCACGCTGGTGTTCATCATCCAGGCGTTTTTTAGCTTTATCAACCGCTATTACCTGGCCTTTGTGGGCGAGCGGGTGGTGGCCGACCTGCGCCGGCAATTGTACCGGCACCTGGTTTCGTTTTCACTGCGGTTTTTCAGCGATCACCGCACCGGCGAAATTGTGTCGCGCCTTACCAACGATGTGACCACGTTGCAGGCCGCCGTAACCGAAAACGTGATCAGCCTGTTGCAGCAAACAATTACGCTGGCCGGCGGGGTGGTGTTTTTGCTCTGGCTCGATTGGCGACTTACCTGCATCATTTTGTTAGGTATCCCAATTGTCACGCTTACTATGGTTTTTCTGGGCCGAAAAATCCGCCGGGCGGCGGTTGACGTGCAGGATCGGCTGGCCGAAGCCACCGCCGTGGTGGATGAGGGCATTGGCGGCATCCGCATTGTCAAATCATTTGCCCGTGAAGCCTACGAAGTGGCCCGTTTTGCCGAGCGGGTTGAAGCCACCTTTGCCGCCGCCATGCGCCGCGCCAAAATTACGGCGGTGTTGGCTCCAACTATTGGTTTTATGGCACTAATGAGCATTACTATTACCATGTGGTTTGGCGGTTTTGAGGTGATTCAGGGGCGGCTGTCGCCGGGCGGGCTGGTGGCCTACATTATTTACACGCTGCTGGTGGCCGGGCCGATTGCCGCCTTTTCTGGGTTGTACAGCCAGTTTCAATCGGCGTTGGGGGCCACCGAGCGCATTTTTGCCCTGCTTGATACCCCCGCCGATATTGTTGACGCGCCCAATGCCCAGCCGTTGCCGCCAATTGTAGGCCGGGTAACGTTTGATAACGTCAGCTTTGAATATGATTCCAATATCCCGGTGCTACATCAAATTAATATCGACGTGCAGCCGGGGCAGGTGGTGGCGCTGGTGGGGCCGAGCGGCGCGGGCAAAAGCACGCTGGTCAATTTAATCCCCCGGTTTTATGATGTGACCGCCGGCCAAATCAGCATTGACGGCTACGACATCCGCCAGATTACCAGCCTGAGCCTGCGCGAACAAATTGGGATTGTGCCCCAGGAAACCGCCCTTTTTTCCGATACCATCGCCCAAAATATTCGGTACGGGCTGCTTGAGGCCACGCCGGCCCAGGTTGAGGCCGCGGCCCGCGCCGCCAACGCCCACGAGTTTATTATGGCCAACCCTGGCGGTTATCAGGCGTTGGTGGGTGAGCGCGGGGTAAAATTGAGCGGCGGCCAACGCCAGCGGATTGCCATTGCCCGGGCCATTCTCAAAAATCCGCGCATTCTTATTCTGGATGAAGCTACGTCGTCGTTGGATAGCGAAAGCGAAAAGCTGGTGCAAGAGGCGCTGGAACGGTTGATGCAAAACCGCACCACCTTTATTATTGCCCACCGGCTTAGCACCATTACCAACGCCGACTGGATTGTGGTGCTTGACGGCGGCCGGATTGTGGAGCAGGGTACTCACGCCGAATTGCTGGCCCAGCGCGGTTTGTACCACAAACTGCACGACATGCAGTTTAGATTTGTGCTTGAGGCGTAGTTATTTGGGCGGCAGTTCCCGGTCGCCGGTAACGGCCCACTCGCCGTTGTTGTTCACTTTTAGCTCCAGTTCGCGTCCCTGGTAGCCGCTTTTGTCGCCCCGGTACACCCGCACCGTGGCCGCCGTGTAATCGGCGTTGTACTGCACCGGCTGAATGTACAAAAACGTGCGGCCCGGCGGCAGCAACGAAAAATATTCTTTGGCCGCCAGATCAAACAGCCACACCGTGCGCCCGCCGTTTTCATTTTGACCCTCAAATTTTACCCGCAGTTCGGTGCGGTTAAAGCTGATGGCCAGGTCATCGGTTTTGCCGCGCGCGGCCCGCTCGTAGCGGTACACGGCCAGCCGCACCGGGTTGTTGTGCGCGGATTCCGGCGAGAGCCAGCCGCAGGCTGCCAGCGTGGGCAGCAGCGCCAGCAGCAGCGCCGCTACTATTGTCCGTTTCGTTCGATGTGTTTGGCTTGATTCCACAGCGCGTCCATCTCCTCAATTGACATATCCGGCAGGCGGCGGCCCTGCGCCGTAGCCAGCGCCTCAACCTGCCGAAAGCGGCGGCCAAAGCGGGCGTTGGTGGCGCGCAGGGCGCTTTCGGGATCAATATTACGCCAGCGAGCCAGGTTGACCACGGTAAAGAGCAAATCGCCAATTTCAGCCTCCAGGTGATCGGGCTGTTCGGCTTCAACAATTTCGCGGGCTTCTTCAATCACTTTGTCCAGCACGCCTTCGATGTTAGGCCACTCAAACCCAATCCGCGCCGCCCGGTCAGACACGGCCAGCGCCTGGGCCAGCGCCGGCAGCGCCGGCGGCACGCCATCCAGCACCGAGGCCGGGCGGTCAACCGCCTGCCCTTTTTCGGCTTTTTCTTCTTTTTTGATGGCGGCCCAATTAACGGCCACATCGTCAACGCCGTTTACCACCACGTTGCCAAATACGTGCGGGTGACGGCGCAACAGTTTGCGGTTGATGTGGTCAATCACATCGCTCATTTTAAACTCGCCGGAATCGATGGCCACCTGCGCGTGCAACGCTATTTGCAGCAGCAGGTCGCCCAGTTCTTCGGCCAGCCCCGCCGGGTCGTTGGCGTCAAGGGCTTCGAGCACCTCGTAGGTTTCTTCCAGCAGGTAGGGGCGCAGGCTTTGGTGGGTTTGCGCCCGATCCCACGGGCAGCCATCCGGCGCGCGCAGGTGGGCAATGGTTTGCTGAAACGTGGAAAAACCGCTGCGCCGGTCGGCGGGCAAGTACAGGGCGGCGGGCTGCGCCAGTTCCGGTTGATCGGCCAGTTCCGCCAGCGGGCAGCGCCGGATTTGCCCGGTTTCAAGGCCGATGTTTTGCGCCAGCGTCACCTCAAAATTGGCAGGGTAGGCGTTGAGCAGCGTTTGCTGTACCTGCTGCGCCAGCGCCGGGCCGGCCAACCCGGTGATAATGGCCGGGCGATCCGGCTCCAGCGGCGGGTGGTATTGGCCGGCCACCGCGCCGGCGGTGGTAATTTGCAGGCCGGCAGGCGCATCAAGTTGCAGCGCGGCCAAAACGGCATCGGCCAGGCTGAGGCCGGGCACAATCCGCACCGGCACGTTGGCGGCGGCAGCCAGGCGGCAAATGTGCGGCGTGAGCGGCTCATCCAGGTTGGGATGGCCGGGCGCGGCTACCACCACGCCGTTGGCGCGTTGGCCAAGCTGCACCACCGCCTCCGCCGAGTTGACCGGGCGCACCGTACCCGGAATATCGGCCACGGCGGGGTGCGCGGTGGTGAGCAAATAAACTTCCGGGGATTGGGTGAGCAGCGCGGCGGCGGCTTGCGTCCACAAGTGGCTGTCGCCCGGCCCCAACCCCACAATGGTAATGCCTGCGGGCATAAAATCACTCCATTTAACAGATTTGGAACATTATACGTTTGATACCGCTTTTGGAAAAAAGTGGTTGACAACGCATCTCAAAAATGTTATGGTGACAGGTGCAACGTTCTCCGCAAATTTGGCCCGCATGTAACGGTTTTTAACAAAATAAAGGAGTGGGTACTATGAAAAAAGTGTTGTTTTTTATGGTTAGCCTGCTGGTATTAACCGCGTTGGCATGCGGATTTAACGTGAGCACGGCTAACATTGCGGCGGCCAAAACGGCCAAAGACGCCAACGGCAAAAATCCCGCCACCACTTTTGAGCCAAGCGATACATTTTATGCCGTGGTTGATTTGGCCAACGCCCCCGATGACACCACCGTAAAAGCGGTGTGGACGGCGGTTGCCGCCGACGGCGTTGCTCCCAACCACGTAATTGACGAGGCCACGCTAACCTCTGGCGGCGGCACGCTCCAGTTTAATTTAACCAACGATAAAATGTGGCCGGCGGGCAAATACAAAGTTGACCTGTATTTAAATGATAAGCTGGATCGTACCCTGGAGTTTGAGGTAAAAGGCGAGGCGGCGGCCCCGCCGCCCACCGACACGCCGGAGCCAACGCCCACTTCTGCGCCGGAAGAGGAGCCAACGTCCACGCCCAAATCCTCGGTGGGCGATACGCTGGGCGGCGGGCAAAAATCGGCGGAAACGGAAATCACGCCCGCAGCCGAGGCCGAAGCCACCGCCGAGGCGCTGCCGTTACAGGCCGAACCCTACCAGCACCCCTCCGAGGCGTTTTCGGTGAGCGTGCCTAAAGGTTGGTCGCTCCACTCCGAAGATAACCTCAGCGTTGCTTTTGGCGATGAACAATCGCGGTTTGGGGTGGTCTTTCTGAACACCGCGGAACCCTTTACCGAAGAAGGGTTGAAGGCGTTTATAAAAAAATCGCTGGATACCATTGTTAACACCTTTGCCGACAATTACGAAGTTACCTCCGAAAAGAACAGCCTCAAGGAAAACAACCTGTACTATGTGGGTACATCTTTTTCTAAAGGCAAAGGTAACGCCGACTTTTTCTTTGAACAGTACGATAACACCATTTTTATCTTCTATTTCACCTCGTTGCAGTACGCCAAAATGTTGCCCACCCGCGACGCCATTTTGGATACCTACAAAATTGATGTTGACGCGGCGTTAAAGGCCGATCCAATTGCAACCCCCACGCCACCGCCCGCGGCCAAACCAAAACCCAAACCCACGCCCAAGCCGGCGGCAGTCAACCCGTTTAAGCCGCCCGCCGGGGTAGCACGGGTGTACATGCAAAATGAATACGGCAACGAATATAACATTGATTTTGGCGATGGGGCCGGTTCCATCCATGTGATGCCTAACGCCCAAAGCTTTTACCATGACCTGCCGCCGGGCAAGTATCGGCCCGGTTTGAGCTTGCCGGGCAAAGGCGCGTTGAATATTGAATTTGAGATTGCCGCCGACCAGGCCTGGCTAATTATTGTCACCGGTGATGCGCGGGTGAGGTCTGGGCAGGTATATCCGTAATTTGCCATACTTTAAATACGTATGCTATAATCAACGACTGTTTGTTACTGTATACATAGGCTTGCGCCTTGCTAGATAATGTTCTCAACAAGGGACAAGATTCCAAAATTACCCCGCGCAAGTGGTAGGAGAAGAGCAATGAGTGAACAAGAATTAGTTAAAGATGAACAGGCCAAAGAAGCAGACGAAACAGTAGAAGCTGTTGAGGCTGAAACTTCTGCCGAAACCACCGCTGACGCCGCCGCGGATGATGAAGTAAATACTATTTTTAACCTCCAACCCAAACAACACCTGAGCGGCAAGGTGAAAAACATTACGCAGTTTGGGGCGTTCATCGACCTGGGACTTCCTCAAGATGGCCTGGTTCACATCTCAGAGCTTTCACGCAAAAAGGTGGAAAAAGTAGAAGATGTGGTTAGCGTTGGCGATGAAGTGGATGTTTGGGTAAAAAAGGTTGACCGCAAACGCGGCCGCATCAGCCTGACCATGATTAAACCGTTGGCCCGCCGCCTCAAAGATATTGAGGACAACGACGAGCTTGAGGGTGTGGTCACTCGCCTGGAATCATACGGCGCTTTCATTGATATTGACAGCGAGCGCGATGGTTTGGTGCACATTTCCCAAATTACGCATGGCTTCATCAACCATCCCCAGGAAGCATTAACCGTGGGCGACAAAGTAATGGTCAAAGTGTTGCAGGTTAACAAGAAAAAACGGCAAGTTGACCTTTCGATTAAGGCCCTGTTGCCGCCGCCCGTGGTTGAAGAGCCGGAACCGCCCCAGGTTGTGGAATACCATCATCGGTCACAGCAGCCGGAACCCGTTCAACAAGAAGTGGTTACGGAAGACTCCGAAGAAGACTCCGTGCCCACCGCTATGGCCATTGCTTTTGCCAGCCTGCAAAGCAAAGGCGCTGATGCTGGCCGGGGTAGCCAGAGCTACACCAAAGAACAGCGGCGCAAACAGAAAAATATGCAAGCCGATATTGTGGCGCGCACGTTGGCTGCAGGTAAGTAGTTAATTTGTTACGCAAAAAGCCGGCCCATTTGGGCCGGCTTTTTTTATTGTAACCGCCGGCTATTTGGGTTGAATCCGGTTAAATTAAAACGCCCGGCCCAACGGCGAGGCGTTCTTTATTATGACCCAGTCATAATTTTTTTTGACTGGGTCATAATTATTCCCGGCCAGGTTGGCTCAAAAGGCATAAAGCGCGTTCAAACTTGCTGCGATGCTCCGGCTCCAGCGGCCAATCGGCTTGCAACGTGGTTACAAAGGATTGCAAATCCTCTTCTGTGCCGGCTTCAATCAACTCAGCCTCTAACTCCAGATAATCCACGGGGCCGGTTTCGCTCAGATAAACTTCATCCAGACTAAATTCAATAACCGGCTGGTGAGCCAGCAGCGTTTTGTATTTATACCGCTTTTGCCGGATAACAAACAGCAATTCCGGCGGTTTACCGGCGGCGATGTCTAACGCCAAATCCCTTATCTGGCCGGCGGGCCACGTTTGCGGCAACTCGGAGTTAACCTCAGCCTCAAACTCCAGGCGGCGATGCACCCCGCCGCTGGCCGGCGTGAGCGATTTTAAAGTGGCAATCTGGCGCGATCCGGCCTGCCGCAACCTAAAGGCATAACCGGCGGCCATAAACCGCCGGTCGGCGGTGTCCAGGTAGCGGTCGGTAATGGTTTTGGCCCCCAGCGGCTCAAATTGAAAGCTGCCCAGTTGCTCCAAACTCTTCAGGGCGTTGAAGGTGGCCGGGTTGGGAATAATAAATTTGGCTTCCGTTTCAATCATCATTTGGCTTCTTTCTGGTTGGCTAACAACCTTTGAGACTCATTCTAGCCAGCCGCCGGGCGATTGCCAAAATTGGCTTTGTTGGCGGGTAAAATCTGCTATAATTTCACTGCGTTTGTTCAAAATTCAAGGTTGTCGAAACTAACGCCAGGTTTGGGGTTTAAACCAATGCTAAGCCGATAGCAACCGGCGCGGCGGGTAATTACAAGTTAACCAAAATACTTGACCGGAGGAATGCAGATGGATCTGGATGCTAGAATTCAGAAACTACGAGAAATCAAAGAAGAATCCAAACAGGGGGGCGGCGCAGCCCGAATTAAAGCTCATCAGGAGCGCGGTAAATTAACCGCCCGCGAGCGCCTGGAAATTTTATTGGATGAAGGTTCTTTCCGCGAGATTGATGCTTTTGTAACCCACCGTCACGCCGATTTTGGCCTGGCCGACAAAAAATTTTTAGGCGATGGAGTTGTCACCGGCTACGGCACCATTGATGGCCGGCTGGTGTATGCGTTTGCTCAGGATTTTACCGTGCTGGGTGGCAGCCTGGGCCGCGCTCACGCCGATAAAATTGTGAAATTGCAAGACATGGCCTTAAAAAACGGCGCGCCCATCATTGGGCTGGAAGATTCCGGCGGCGCGCGCATTCAGGAAGGCGTGGTGAGTTTGGGCGGTTTTGCCGATATTTTCCTGCGCAACACCCTCAGCAGCGGCGTCATCCCGCAGATTTCCGGTATTTTGGGGCCGTGCGCGGGCGGCGCGGTTTATTCGCCAGCCATCACCGATTTTATTATTATGACCCGCGACAGCAGCTACATGTTTTTAACCGGCCCGGATGTGGTAAAATCCGTCACCCACGAAGAAGTAACCTTTGAGGAGCTGGGCGGCGCTTCGACCCACAGTGAAATCAGCGGGGTGGCCCACTTTGCCGCCGAAAGCGAAACCCACGCCCTGTACCTCATCCGCAAGTTGCTTAGCTACCTGCCGCGCAACAACATGGAAGACCCGCCCGTACTTCATAGCGATGACGACCCGCTCCGCACCGAAGCCCGGCTTGATACGCTGGTACCGGATAACCCCAACAAGCCGTACAACATGTACGAAGTGATTGAGGCCATTGTGGATAGCGGCGAATTTTTAGAAGTTCACGCCCATTACGCCAAAAATATTATTGTTGGCTTTGCCCGGCTCAACGGGCGCAGTGTGGGTATTGTGGCCAACCAGCCGGCGGTGCTGGCCGGGGTGCTGGACATCAACGCCTCAACCAAAGCCGCCCGGTTTGTGCGCTTTTGCGATTGCTTCAACATTCCGTTGATTACGCTGGAAGATGTGCCCGGCTTTTTGCCCGGCGTTACTCAGGAGCACGGCGGTATTATTATTCACGGGGCCAAATTGTTGTACGCCTACGCCGAAGCCACCGTGCCCAAAATCACCGTTATCACCCGTAAAGCCTACGGCGGCGCGTACTGCGTTATGAGCAGCAAGCACCTGCGCGGCGATGTTAACCTGGCCTGGCCCGGCGCCGAAATCGCGGTGATGGGGCCGGAGGGGGCCATCAACGTGCTGTACCGCCGCGAACTGACCGGCACCGACAACCCCGAAGCCAAACGCACCGAACTGGTGCAGGAGTATCGGGACAAGTTTGCCAACCCCTACGTGGCTGCCAGTTGGGGCTACCTGGACGATGTGATTGAACCCAGCGAAACGCGCCCGCTGCTCATCAACGCCCTGGAAATGCTGCAAAACAAACGCGACGAAAACCCGCCCAAAAAACATGGCAACATTCCTTTGTAACAGAAAGGTTAAGCCCAATGCCAATGCTTAAAAAAATCCTTGTTGCCAACCGTGGCGAAATCGCCGTTAGAATTATTCGGGCCTGCCAGGAATTAGGGTATGAAGCCGTAGCCATCTATTCCGACCCCGACCGGATGGCCCCCCACGTGCGCATGGCCCAAGAAGCCTATCGCCTGGGGCCGGCTCCTGCCACCGAAAGTTACCTGCGCGGCGATAAAATTATCGAAATTGCCAAAAAAGCCAAGGCCGATGGCATTCATCCCGGTTACGGCTTTTTAGCCGAAAACGCCGCTTTTGCCGAAGCGGTTATCAACGCCGGCCTCACCTGGATTGGCCCGCCGCCCCAGGCCATGCGGCTGATGGGCGATAAAGTTACCGCCCGCCAAACCATGGAAGCCGCCAACGTGCCGCTGGTGCCCGGCACCCGCGCCTCTGCGCGCATGTCCGATGAAGAACTGGTGGCCGCGTCCGCCGGTATTGGCTTTCCGCTGCTGGTAAAAGCCGCTGCCGGCGGCGGCGGCAAAGGCATGCGCAAAGTGTGGTCGCCGCACGATTTGCCCGAAGCCATCCGCACCGCCCGCCGCGAGGCGCAATCGGCTTTTGGCGATGACCGCGTTTACCTGGAAAAACTCATCGAAAACGCCCGCCACATCGAAATCCAACTGCTGGGCGATATGCACGGCAACGTCATTCACCTGGGCGAGCGCGAGTGTTCCATCCAGCGGCGTCACCAAAAACTCATCGAAGAAGCGCCCTCGGTGGCGGTGGATGAAGCCCTGCGCCAAAAAATGGGCGCTATTGCCGTGGCCGCGGCCAAAGCCGTTAACTACTACTCCGCCGGCACCATGGAATTTGTGCTGGACCGCGACCGCAACTTTTACTTTTTGGAAATGAACACCCGCTTGCAGGTAGAGCATCCTGTTACCGAAATGGTAACGGGCGTAGATATTGTCAAAGAAATGTTGCGGGTGGCGTCGGGGCGCAAGCTGCGCTACACCCAAAAGGATATTCAGGTAAAAGGTTGGGCCATGGAATGCCGCATACTGGCCGAAGACCCGGCCAACAACTTTATGCCTTCCATTGGCCGGGTGAGCGGCATGATTACCCCCACCGGCCCTGGCGTGCGCATAGACAGCGGCATCTATTTTGGCTCGGAAATTACGCCGTATTACGATTCGATGATGTCCAAGTTGATTGTGCTGGGCGAAAGCCGGGGCGAGGCCATTTTGCGGATGCGCCGCGCTCTGGACGAATTTAGAATTACCGGCGTGGCCACCGTGCTGCCGTTGCACATTCAATTGATGAACTCTACCCGGTTTCAGGCCGGCCAGATTGACACCACCTTTCTGGAGCAACATTTTCAGTTTAACCAAACGCCCACCCAGGATTACATGAAGATTGCCGCCGTGGTAGCCACGCTGATGGCTCACGAGCACAACCAGCGGGCCATTCTGCTGCACGAAGGCGGCCCCAGCCCGTGGCGGTTGTACGGGCGGCGCGAGGCGCTGGATCGGCGGCTGCGGTAATCCACCCGTAAAAATTTTAAAAATGAAAAGGCACGGCTCATGAAATACGTTACAACCGTTAGCGACGAACAATTTACCATCGAAATTAACCAGTCGGGCGAAATCTGCGTTAATGGCGAAGTATTCAACGTTGATGTAAAAAAAATGGCCGAAACCACCATGTACTCCATGATCATCAACAACGAGTCGCATGACATCCGGCTAAACGAAGGCGATGGTTTTTACGAGGTGCATGTTAGCGGCGAAATTTTCAGGGTGGTGGTAGAGGATGAACGCACCCGCCTGCTGGCTGCGGTTAAAGGCGGCCCCGACGACACCACCGGCGAAGTGCACATTAAAGCGCCCATGCCCGGCGTGGTGGTTGAAGTGCCGGTAACGCCCGGCCAAAGGGTCATCAAAGGCGAAATCATTGTGGTGCTGGAATCCATGAAAATGCAAAACGAGTTCAAAGCACCGCGCGATGGCCAGATTCACGCCATCCGGGTAAAACCCGGCGACACCGTAGACCAAAACACGGTGATGGTTTCGCTGGTGTAGTTGCGCCGCCAAATCTTTTTACCCAAATAACTTGGCTGTTGTACCAATTATCACGCCGTGAAAATTTTTCACGGCGTGATTTTTTACGCCGAAAAATCGGGCAACGGCGCGATTGGGGCGGGTTTTGTGACCAATTTCAAATATATGCTATAATTCTAACAATTCTAACCGGGAAAAAGAACGTGGCTGAAAAAACCAACCCGTCTGTTCAAAAATCAAAAGTGTGGCCGCTGGATATGTTTGAGCCGGCTGAAGTTTCTGGCAGCACCACTGGCAGCGATTCAACGGAACGTTTGGCGCATGAACTAAAAGAAATTACGGTGCTGTACAACGTTGGCGTGGTGTTAAACTCCAGCCTCAACTCCAAAGAGGTGTTGTGGACGGTTTACAAAGAATGCAGCCGGCTGGTAGACACCTCAAACTTTGCCCTGGCCATGCACGATGCCAAACAGCACGAACTGAAATTTATGGTGGTTTTTAGCCAAAATCAAAGTATCAAGCCTTTTACGGTTGATCTCAACCAGGCTATTGCCGATTCCGGGTTAGCCGCCGCCGTACTCACCACCGACCAGGCGTTGCTGGTGCCGGATATTGCCCAATCGGGCCAGGTGTTTGAGATTAGCCAGTTGTATTCCCACGTCAAAGCGCGCTCGTGGCTGGGCGTGCCCATTATGAACCCCTTGCAAGCCGAAGAAACGGCGCAGGGCGTAATTGTCATCTGGAACGAAGCCCCCAACAGCTTTGATAACCACACCCAATGGTTGCTTTCGGCCATTGGCACGCAGGCAGCCATTGCCGTTCGCAACGCCCGCCTGTACGAAAGCAGCCAGCGCCGCGCCGCCGAAATGGCTCACCTTAAAGATGTGGCCCAGCACCAGGCCGAAGATATGCGCTTTTTAAACGAAGTAGGCCGCACCCTGTCATCTACCTTGCACCTGGAAAGAGTGCTCACCGCGGTGATGGAACAGGTTGACGAAATGCTCAAGGTTGAGGCCGGCTCGTTGCTGCTCACCGATTCGGAGACCGGCGATTTGGTTTTTCAGATTGCGCTGGGCGACAAAGCCAAAGAGGTAAAACCTTTCCGCGTACCCAAAGGCGAGGGCATTGCCGGCGAGGTGGCGCAAACCGGCAAGCCGCTGGTTATCCACAACGTGCAACAGGATAGCCGTCACTTTAAAGCTGTTGACGAAAAAACCAGCTTCAACACCCGCAACATTGTGTGCGTGCCGCTGGTGCTGCAAGGGCAGGCGGTAGGCGTGTTGCAGGTGCTCAATAAAAAATCCGGCGATTTTACCCAGCACGATGTGGATTTGCTGGGTTCGATTGCTTCTTACGCCGCCATTGCCATTGAAAACGCCCGCCTGTACGAAAGCCTGCAAACCGAACACCAACGCAGCATCCAGGCCGAACAGGAAGCCCGCCGCCGGCTGGCCAACGACCTGCACGATGGCCCCACTCAACTGGTGGCCGCCATTATGATGAACCTTGATTTTGCCCAAAAAGCCTACAAAAAAGACCCGTCGTTGCTGCCGGCCACGCTCACCGAAATGCAGGAGTTGGCGGCGCGGGCCAGCCACCAAATGCGCACCCTGTTGTTTGAACTGCGCCCGCTGGTGCTGGAAACGCAGGGCTTGGGCGCGGCTTTGCAGGTGTTTCTGGATCGGCGTCAAAAGGATGCCGGCCCGCACACCGAACTGATTTTGGAACTGGACACCGACGACCCCAGTGGCGATATTTCGCGACAGGATGGCAAAATCGAAACCACCATTTTCTCGGTGGTGCAAGAAACCGTTAACAACGCCATCAAACACGCCGAAGCCAGCCAGATTGTTGTGCGGCTCACCGAAACACCCGACATCATCGCGGTGACAATTGCCGACGACGGCGTTGGCTTTGATGTTGACGCCGTATTACAAAGCTACGAAACGCGCGGTAGCCTGGGCATGCTCAACCTACGGGAACGCTCCGAGGCGATTGACGGCGATTTCTCCATAAAGTCCGTTATGGGCGAAGGCACCGAGATCTCCCTGCAAATTCCCAAAAATGTTGATGAGCATGAAAAGCGTGTAAAACAAACCGTAACCGGCATTTTAAAAGTTCCCCCGGATATAAAACGCATCCGCGATTGACGCAAGCCAAAACCCTGGTAAACCCAACAAATGCCGGACACGCCGGCATTTATTTATTGTGAAAACTATGCCCGATTCACCTTTAAATTATTTACGCAACTGGCTCACCGCCGACGACCCGCGCCTGGCTTTTGCCGGCGTTATCTTTGTGGTGGTTTCCGCCGGGGTGTTGGCGGGCGCGCTGGTGGGCGGGCTGGGGCCGATTATCGCCGTGGGAGTGGTGGGGGCGCTGGCAGTAACGGCGCTCATGCTGCGCAGCACTCAGGCCGGGCTGGTTACGCTGGTAGCGTTGATTGTGTTGCTGCCCTACGGGGCGCTGCCCTTTAAAATTGGCTTTCGGCCCACGTTTATTGATTTGGCGCTGGCGGCGTTATTTGCCGTGTGGCTGCTACGGCTCATTACCGGACGGCAGCACACTTTTACCGCATCGCCATTGGGCGGGCTGGTGTCTGCCTTTTTGGGCTGGTTGCTCTTTATTTTTGTGTTTGGCTTGCGCTACGGCGGGTTAAACATAACCGTCGCCCGCAATTTTGCCGAAATTCTGCTGGCGGTTAGCCTGTTCTTTTTGGTCATCAACCAGGTGCGCACCGTTAATCAGCTTAATCTGGTGTCGCGGGCCATTATTTTGGCCGGCGCGGGCGCTTCGGTGTTGGGCATTATTTTTTACGTCATCCCCGGCCAAGTAACCGTGCGGATTCTCTCGTTGTTGCGGGTGTTCCAGTACCCCACCGAAGGCATTTTGCGCTACATTGAGGATGATCCCACCCAGCCCATGCGGGCCATTGCCACCTCGGTTGATCCCAACGCGCTGGGCGGGCTGCTGGTGTTTTTAACCATCATCACCGTGGCCCACCTGTTTGCTGCCCAGCCGGTATTCAAGCGCCGCTACCTGGCCGTAATTTCCGGGGTGATGCTGGTGACGCTGTACCTCACGTTCTCGCGGGGGTCGCTGTTGGGAGTGGTGGCCGGGTTGGGGGTAATCAGCCTGTTGCGCTACCGCAAACTCATCTGGGTGATGGTGTTGGCGGCGGCGCTGCTGCTGATTTTGCCCCAAACCCAACTGTACGTGCAGCGCTTTATCGAGGGTATTCGCGGCGAGGATTTGGCCACCCAAATGCGTTTTGGCGAGTACAAAGACGCGCTCAACCTGATTAGCCGCTACCCGCTAACGGGCGTGGGCTTTTTTGGCACGCCGGATATTGATGTGTACGTGGGGGTATCGAGCGTGTACCTGCTGCTGGCCCAGCAAATTGGGCTGGTGGGCACATCGCTGTATGTTTTGATTGGCCTGGGCTATTTGGGGCTGATGGCGGCCACGTTCCGGCGCATGCCGCGCGGCCACCGGCTCGAAGGGCCATTGCTGGCCTATGGCGCGGCTATTTTAGGCGCAATGGTTGGCGGCGTGTTTGATCACTTTTATTTAAACCTCACCTTTATCCACATTGCCTGTTTGTACTGGCTTGCGCTGGGGCTGGGCACGGCCACGGCGTTGCTGTACCAATCCGAAGAAGCGCCGGCGGCGTAATTTTTTACCTGCCGGGCAAGCCGCTAGCGCCGGTGGGCAATTCCACCCAGAACGTGCTGCCTTTGCCGGCGGTGCTTTCTACCCACACTTTGCCGTTGTGAGCCTCTACCACGGCTTTTACCAGATACAAGCCCAGGCCGGTGCCGGGCGTTTGCCGGGCCAGCCGGTTATCCACCCGGTGAAACCGGTCAAAAATGCGTTCCTGCTCGGCGGGCGGAATGCCAATGCCCCGGTCTTTAACAAATAGGCGCACCGTATGCAACGGCCCCGCCTCGCCGCCAATTTCAATCAGGCCGCCGTCGGGGCTGTATTTAATGGCGTTGCCCAGCAGGTTGGTAATCACCTCGCCCAGCCGCTCAAAATCGCCATGAATCAGCGGAAAATTGGCGGGAAAGGTGATGTTAAAGGTGTGTTTGGTGGTGGTGGTTTGCAGTTTTTCCACCGAGGCGCGAGCCATTTCTTCCAGGTTGAGCAGGCTGAGTTTCAGCTCAAACCCGCCCGCCTGCAACCGGCTGGCCTCCAGAAAATTGGTAATCAGCCGATTCAGCCGGTCGGCTTCTTCTTCAATCACGGCCAGCCCATCGGCCAGCGTGGCTTTGTCCCAGTTGGCATCTTCGCGGGCCAGCGTGCCGGCGTACCCTTTGATAATGCTCACCGGCGTTTTTAATTCGTGCGAAATAACCGAAAGCAGCGTTTGCTTGAGTTCCTCGGCTTCGCGCAGGTGGGTCATATCACGCACGTTGGCCACAAACTGCGTCACTTCGCCCTCGGCGTTGGTTTGCGGCGAGTAATTATCGGCCAGCGTAATGGCCAGGCCGTCGGCGCGGTGGTGCTGGCCTTCGGCGTACAGGCGGCCATCTTCGGGCGGATGAATCAGCGGGCAGGCGGTGTGGCACAGGCTTACGCCCGGTTTGGTGCGGAGATTGAGGATTTCGTAGCAGGGGCGGCCAATGGCTTGCTCGGCGGAGATGCCGGTTAAATTGGTCAGCGCCCGGTTCCAGGTTTGGATGATGCGGTACGGGTTGATAATCATTACGCCGTCGCCGCTGTTTTCAATGATGGCGTTGAGCCGCTCGCGCTCGGCGCTCACTTCCTGGTATAGCCGGGCGTTATGCACGGCTATGGCGGTTTGGTCGGCAAAGGCGCTCAACACCTGCCGGTCGTTGGGGCTAAAAGCCGCGCCGCGCGTACGAAAAATAAAAATGTAGCCAATCAACTCGTCGCCAATTTGTAGCGGCAGGGCCACTACCTGGCGCATGGGCACGCCCGCCGCCCGTGAGGCCAGCGCCAGCCGCAACGAAATGTCCAGCGAGGCATCGGTTTGGGTGTCTTGGCCCAGGTCGCGCCACAGCGGCTCAAACAAAGGCACCGCCTGCAACGGTAAGCCGATGCTGGCCCACGGCATCATCTGGCCATCGTTGCGGCGCAACGTAATCAGCCCGGCCTGCCCGGCCAAAATTTCTACGGCGCTTTTGAGCGTTAATTCCAGCAGCGACGACAAATCAAGCCGGGCGCTCATGGCCCGGCTGATTTCTAGCAGATATTCGCGTTGTCGCAAACGGAAATCCGGCAGCATCCTATCTACCGGCCAGCGAGGATAACAGGATGTACACCAGGCCGCTGCCAAAAGCAAACACCACCACCGATAGCGCCAGCCCCAACGCCACCAAAACCGCCACGGGCGGCCCTTCGCGCACCTCAACTGCTGCGCTGGCTATGGTGCGGCGGTCCGGGCGCGGGGCGGCGGCGGTGTCGTCATCAAACTCAAACTCATCTTCGGTGTCGTCTGTTACCTCGGCGGAGGCGGGTTGCAACGCCTGTACAAAGGGGTTGGCCTGTGGCTCCAGGTTGCGCAGTCCTTCGCGGGCCAAACGGTTATTCTTGTTAATTTTTAGGACGTTTTCGTAACAAACCCGTTTGTCCTCATTATCGGTCAATACGTCGGCTAATCCCAGCCAGGCATCTTCGTTGCGTTTGTTTTCTTGCAGAATCGCTTCAAATATCAGCCGGGCTTGCTGCGGATTGCCCTGTTCTATGGCTCGTTTGCCGTCGTCTATGGTTGGCATGGGGCTACCTCTTTACATAAATCTACGTAATTTTATCACGTCGGATTAATTTTGTATAGTGAACCGGTTCAAATTATAGCACAAACGGGCAAATTGTGGGCCAACTTGGGATAGTCATTCAGTCCCAGCCGCTTTGAGGCTTTCGGAGGCGGCGTAAAATGGAATTTGGCCACCGGCGGCGGCGGCGGTATAATTTTGCCCGGAAAAAATTTACAGTCAGGATTGATTTTGGCTTCAACCCGAATTTCTTATCTGTGGAATATAACGCTGGCGTTGCTGCTGGCTTTACTTTTGGCCCGGTTTGCGGTGGCGGGGCAGGCCAAAGTGCTGTTCAACACCCAATCCAGCGATGGCGACGAATCGGCGTATTTGGCGTCGGGGTTGGCGCTGCGCGAAACCGGCGCATTGTCCGATGGCACCCGCCCGCCGCTCTACCCGGCTTTTCTGGCGTTGGCCGCCGAGCGCGACTGGCGCTACTTTACCTGGGCCAAACTCATCACGCTGGCGCAGGGCGCGGCCTCGGTGCTGGTGGTGTTTGGGGTGGGCCGGCGGCTTTTTAACCGCGAAACCGGCCTGCTGGCGGCGTTTTTGCTGGCCGCCAACCGCGAGTTTCATCTGCGGGCCTCAACCGTGTACGCCGATACCTTGCTGGTGCTGCTGTTTGTGGCGGCCTGGTATGCGCTCATCAAAAGTTTTAGCCGGCCCTGGTTTCGGTATTTGGCCGGTTTTTTGGCGGGACTGGCTTACCTTACCAAAGGCTCCGGCACACTGCTGCTGATGGCCTGGGGGTTAACCGCGCTGGTGGTATACCGGCGGCAAATTTTGCGCCAAATCCCCCAATTGATGGTTGTGCCGCTGGTGTTTTTGCTCACCGTGTTGCCGCTGCTGGTTTTTAACGCCCAAAATTTTGGCAGCCCATTTTATAATTTTGCCACCACCCACGTTATGTGGATGGATCGCTGGGCCGAAAGCCAGGTTGGCGATGAATCCACCTTGCCTACCGCCGCCAGCTATTTTCAAACGCACTCTGCCGGTGCCATCGCTGACCGGCTGCGCGTAGGCATCACCAAACTCCAGCCGGAACTGACGGCCACGCTTATCCCGTCGCGCACGCTGGACTCGCCGTGGAGCCAGATTTTGGCGGTGGCGGCGCTGGCGGTAGCTGGCTGGCTGGTTATTTTTAAACGCGATGCCGTTAGCCGGGCGGTGTGCGACCACCGGGTGACGCTGCTGGCGTCGCTGTTTGGGCTGGGGTTGTACACCGTTTTTTCGGTGTGGTACGCCCGCGTACTAATGGAAAGCCGCTTTTTAATTCCGATGCTGGGGCCGGTGTACATTCTGCTGGCGGCGGTGGTGGTGGGCGCGGCCAACCTGGCGCTGGCTTCGGCGGCGGCTCATCCCTGGCAACGCTGGAGTTTGGCCGGCGCGCTGGCGCTGGCGTTGGCCGGCGGCGCGGGCTGGCTGGTTGATGGCGTGCGGGCCGATAGCTGGAGCCTGGCCGTTAATCCATTCGAGTCGGATCGGGCGGCCAACGTTGAGCCGGAGGCGCTGGCGCAGTGGTTGCAACGCGACCACCCGGCGGAGCGCGGCCCGGCCCGGCTGGTGTTTGGCCCCAGCAAATCGCTGCCGCTGTGGAAGTTTCCGGCCAATTTTACGTTTGAGCGCATCCCGGCTGAGGTTGATTCCTGGGCTAAAATGGAGGCTTACCTGCGCGCCGCTCCGCCCGATTACCTGATTATCGATTCTGACACGGCGCGGCGGCGGCGCGAGGCGCTGGGCGCTTATTTTGGCTACACCGATGACGGCATCGAGTTAAAACAGCTGCCCGCCGGTTGGCCGCTGGCTTATTTGCACGGCTCGTCGCCGTTAACGTGGGCCATTTTTACGCCGTTTCGCCAACCGCAAAATCCGTTGGCGGCCACGTTTGGCCATCAATTAGATTTGCTGGGCTACGATGTGACCGCCGCCGAAAACCCGCGCCGGCTGCGCGTGGCGCTCTACTGGCAGGCTGCCGCGCCGCTGCCCGCCGATTATGTTACGTTTTTGCACCTCACTGCCCCTGATGGTTTTGTCAAGGCGCAGCAGGACCGCTCTCCGTTTGATGGCCGCTGGCCCACTTCGCGCTGGCAGGCCGGCGCGGTTTTGGCCGACCGCTTTGACCTCCCGTTGGATGGCGTGCCGCCCGGCGATTACCTGCTGCTGGCGGGCATGTACGCCCCCGATACCGGCGCGCGGCTGCCGCTCACCGCCGGGCCGCCCGCGCCTCAACCGGACGCGGCGCTGCTGGGCCATGTTACGTTTTAATCACCCGGCCCTTTTGCAATCAATTTGACAAAACCCCCCAATAACGATACGCTATGCCCGTTTGGCTGCCGCGCTGTGGAGTATGTTGTTAGAAAAAGGACTGGCTTGGCTGCACATCCTCACGCCGAATTGAATCCGTTATTGCGCCGCCGTGACCGCTGGTGGGCCATCCTCACCTCAGAATGGGTAATTCTGGCGGCGGTGATGCTCATCGCGGTCTTCTTTCGTTTTTATCAGCTCACCATGATTCCGGCGGAGTTTGAATACGACGAGTGGGCCGAAAGCGCCGACGCGCTGGACATGCTGGCCCACGGCCTGCGCATTTTTTCCACGCTCAACAAAGGCCGCGAGTTGTTGTTTTCGTACCTGGTTATGGCCGGATTTAAACTGTTCGGCCCGCAGGATATTGTGCTGCGGGGCATTGGGGCCATTGCCGGGGCGCTGACCGTGGGCGTTACCTACCTGCTCATCCGCGAAATGTTCCGGCGCGACTGGCCGCAGCAGGCGCGCTGGCTGGCGGCGCTCACCAGCCTGGGGCTGGCGGTCAGCTTTTGGCAAATCCTTCATATTAGAATGGGCCGGCGGCATACCCTGCTGCCGCTGCTGTTAACCCTCAGTTACTATTTTTTGTGGCGCGGGTTTAACACCGGCCGTCGCCGCGAGTTTATCATCGCCGGGTTGTTTTTGGGCGGTAGTTTGTACACGTACCCGTCAGCTCGTTTTATTCCGGTGGCGCTGCTGTTTTTTTTGCTGGTGGATGGGCTGGCGCGCTGGCGGCAAAACGGTTCCGCTCCGGCCTTGTGGCGAGTTCATGGCCAATCGTTGCTGTGGCTGGGGCTAACGGCGGCGCTGGTGTTTGCGCCGCTGGCCTGTTATTTTGTGTTTGTCGCGCCCGACCAGTTTATGTTCCGGGCCAATCAGGTGTCGGTGTTTAATCCCCAGCTTAATCAGGGCGGGGTGATGGGCGCGCTGTGGCAAAGTTTGAGCGGCAATCTGGCCGGGTTAATGTGGCGCGGCGATGAAGACCCGCTGTACAACATTCCGGGCCGCCCGATGCTGGACCCGGTGCTGTTTGCCGCCGTGGTGGTGGGCGTGGGGGCGGCGTTGCGCCGCTTTCGCCAGCCGGCGTACCTGTTTGCGCTGGTCTGGCTGGTTACCCTGTTTTTGCCCGCCTTTCTTGTAACCGACCGTATTCCCGCTTTTAAACGCGCCATCGGCATTGGGCCGGTGCTGTACCTGTTTCCGGCGCTGGCCTGGCTGGCGCTGGGCGATTTTTTGCGCCAAACCTGGCGGCGTCGCCCGCAAGTAGCCGGGGCGCTGGGCGTGATCATTCCGCTGGTGGTGTATGTGTTGGTGGGCGCGGTGACGTACCGCGATTATTTTTTACGCTGGGGGGCGGAGCATCCGCTGTTTCAGGATGTGCTGATGTATCACGACATCGGCGCAAAAATGCTGGCCGAAGGCCGCCCCGACGAGTTGTGGCTTTTTCCGCTGGATGTGCGTAACATTGTGCGGCGTTACTACCGGCTGAACGGTTTTACCAGCTATGCCGGGCTGCCGCCTCGCGCCTTCATTCCGGTAGATGAGCAAGCCATGTTCGCGGAGTTGGCGGCGGCGGCGCAATCGGTTAAGCGAGTGGTGCTGGTCAAGGTGGGCAGCGGCCAGGAATGGCAGGCCGATCTGAAAAACGTGTTCCCGTTTCTGCTGAAAAAGTACGGCACGTTCGACCGGACGTATGCCAGCCCGGATTTTCCGTATCAACTCGATTACTACCGCCTCAACGCCACGGATTTTAAACCCGCCGCGCAGTGGCAGCCGGTGGGCGTTAATTTTGGCGGCCAGTTAAAGCTGGCCGAGGCCGCTTTTGGCGCGGCGTCCGGCTCCCAACCCGATGCCGCGCAGCCGGTGCCTTCCGGCCAAACTGCCTGGGTGGTGCTGCGCTGGCAGGTGGTCGCCCCGGTTGCCGGCGATTATCAGGCCAGCGTGCGGCTGGTTGCGCCCGGCGGCCATATTGTGGCCCAAGCCGACCGCCCGTTAATCAACGTGCGCCAGCGCCCGGCCAGTTTTTGGGAACCCGGCGAGCAAGTGCAGGATTATTACCTGCTGCCGCTGCAACCCGGCGCGCCGCCCGGCAATTACCAACTGGAAGTGTTGCTGTACAACCCCGCTACCGCCGCCACCATTCCCCCCGACCGCCCTTCGCAGCTTACGCCCGGCGCGGCGGCGGTGGCGCAGCTTGCGGTTGCGCCCGCTGTCACCCCGCCGCAACTGACCCCGGCCAAGCTCCTGCATCTCCGCTGGCGCGATGGCCTGTGGCTGGCGGGTTCCGGTAATTTGCCGGTGGCTCTTCAGCCGGGCGTCCGGTTTGAACTGGAGCTGGCCTGGCAAGCGGATGGGGCGCAGCCCGACAATGCTCAGTTTAATGTGCAACTGGTCGGGGCGGCGACTCCGGTGCGGTTGCTGGCTAACGTGCCGGTGGGCGGCGATTATCCCACTGGCCACTGGCGCGCCACCGAAGCCGTGCAACAGTGGGTGACGGCGCAATTGCCGCCGGATACGCCGCCGGGTAGCTATCAACTTGAGCTTGTATCCACTGATGGCGCAGTGACGGCGGCGCTGGGACAGGTGCAGGTCAACGCCGGACGCCTCCGGCAGTTTGCGCCGCCCGCTGCCATGCAACAGCCGTTGGCGGCCACGTTTGGCGATCAAATCAAGCTGTTGGGGTTTGACATGACTCCGGCGGCAGACCGGCTAACCCTGACGCTGTACTGGCAGGCGCTCAACTCGCTGCCGCAGGGCTATAAAGTGTTTGTGCACGTATTAAATGAATCCGGCGAGATTGTGACTCAGCAGGATCAGGTGCCGCAGGCCGGGCAAGCGCCCACCACCGGCTGGCTGCCCGGCGAGGTTGTGGCCGATGGCTACCAGTTTTCGGCGCAGGCTATTGCCCTGCCGCCCGGCACGTACCGGCTGGCGGTGGGTTTGTACAACCAAATCACCGGGCAGCGGTTGCCCGTTTCCGGCACAACCACCGACGCGGTGACGTTGCCGGTTCCGGTAAAAATCGGCGGGTAAACCGGGGAACTTGGGTTCCGGTGGAGTTTTAGCATTTTGACTGTAAAGGTGTACCGGTCAGGCGGATGTTAACCACCGCCGAGGCGCAGAGGCCGCTATGGTTTCTATATTTTTCTCTGCGCTCTCCGTGTCTCCGTGGTAAAAATTTCAACTTTTGGTGTGTAAAATGTTGTTAACCAGCACAGTTTTGGCTGTAAAGGTTTCAGGTTGATGCAAGAAAATACGGCCCGGCCATCATTAAAATTTACCCTCATTTTTTTAAGCGTGTACGCGTTGGTCTATTTGCTGTCGCGGCTGGCCAACCTCACGCTGTTGCCGGCGCACTACGACGAAATGGCCCAACTCCGGCGGCTGGCCGAATTTGTGGGTGAAGGCCACATTTTTGTGGGCCTGGAAGACAACTTAAAATGGTTTCAGCTTTGGCTGCTGGCGGCGCTAGCGTGGCTGCCGGCCAGCCCGCTCTGGATTGGCCGGTTCACCTCAATTTTAACCGGGCTGGCGGGCGGCTTGGGCTGTTACGCTCTGGCCCTGGAATTGTACCGGCGCGCGTCGGTGGGCGTGATTGCCGCCTGGCTGTACCTGGTAACGCCCTTTGTCTTTTTTTACGACCGCATCACCATGCCCGATAGCCTGCTGACCACGTTTGGCATCTGGACAATGTTTTTTAGCCTGCGGGCCATCCGGCGCGAACAATACCGCTGGGCCGTGGCCGCCGGGTTGGCCATCAGCGCGGCCAGCCTCACCAAATTGTCCGGCCTGGCTTATTTGGTGATTCCCGTGGCGGCGCTGCTGCTTTTTGTCCCGCCCAACGCCTGGTTGGGTCGCTGGAAGTTGATGGCGACCATGTATTTACCGGCGGCGCTGGGCGCGGCGGTGTTGGCGGCCTTTTTAAATTCGCAGAACATGCTGGTGTATTCCACCAAAGTTGCCGGCGGCAGCCTGATTGACCCGGCGCTTTGGCTGACCAACAGCCAACTGGCCGCCAGTTGGCTGAGCAGCTTGCTCACCGCGCCGCTGCTGCTGCTGGGGTTGGTCGGCGTGGCGTTGGCGCTCATCCGCCGCGACCGGGCCGCGGTGTACGTGCTGGCCGCGCCGGTGGCGGTGGCGGTGGCGTTTATTGCGGTTTCCAAAACCTGGTATCCCCGCTATTTAATGCCGGCGGCTCCGGCGCTGCTATTGTTGGGCGCGTGGGCGCTCAATGCGCTGGCGCAACGGCTGGATAAATTCAGGTGGGGGCGGTGGGCGGTTATCGCGCTGGCGCTGGCGTTGGCCCTGCCCGCGCTTGTCACCGATTTTTGGCTGGTGGTTAATCCATCTCAGGCCGCGCTGCACCGCGATGAAGCCCGGCAGTACATTACCGGCTGGGCCAACACCTATCGTTTGGCCGATGCCGGCGCGTTTGTGGCCCAAAAAGCGCAGAACTACGATAAAATTTACCTGGCGCTCAACGCCGATTCCTTTATTGTGGTTGAAGGGCTAAAATATTACTTTGATGCACCGGCCAATGTGAAAATTGTAAAATTTGCGCCTCGCTCTGGCCACGCCATACAGGATTTAAACGCATGGTCTCAGCAGCGCCCCACGTTTCTCATTTTGAACATGGCGCACGAAAAAGGGCTGGACGAAGTGTGGACCAATTCGGAGCAGTTTGCGCAGGGCCAAAAACTCACCGGTTTTCTCCGGCCCGGCGGCGAAACCAGCGTTGATGTGTACCAGTGGTTGTCGGTTCCGGCGCTGGCCGAACAGTGGGCCGCCCACAGCGCCGTTGCCACGCCGGTAATTCTCTCGCGGATTACCAATGTGCCTGATGCGGCGGGCACGGCCCGGTTTGAGCCGTTGAGCCAGCCGGCGCTGGCTACCGCCGATTTTGTGTTACTTGATGCCGAAACTTTGGCCGGCGACGCGCTCCGGGCGGTGCTGCCGGGTGGTGCTACCGGCAATTGGCCGGCTCAACTGCCTGATAATTGGGCGCTAACGCGGCAATCTCCCGGCAACTGGTATTTGTTCCGGCTGGAAGATAACGCGCCGCCGCAACAACCGGCATCAACCACGCTGGCCAACGCCATCACCTTTACCGGTTTTGATTTGCCGCAGCGGGAGTTTACCCCCGGCCAAACGGTTGAACCGATTTTGCACTGGCAGGCGTTGGCCGCGCCGCCGGAGGATTATGTGGTGTTTGCCCAACTCATTGGCCCGGATGGCCAACTTTACGCCCAGCAGGATGCCCCGCCGTTGTTGCCCACCGGGAGTTGGCGGCCCGGCCAACGGTTGGCTGCCAGTATTAAAGTTCCGCTGGCGGCGGAGGTGCCACCCGGCGCGTACCGGCTGATTGTGGGGCTGTACCGGCCCGGCAGTGGCGAGCGGTTGGCCGCGTTACAGGCCGATGGCCGCCGTTGGCCCAACGACGCCATTCAACTGACCCAGGTGACGGTGCTCCCGGCTCAATCGCCCTGATTGCGCCGGTTTATTGCTGTAGGTAACGGAGTAAATTTTATGAAATCAACGGTTAAAATCCTGTTGTTGCTGCTGGTGCTGGGGGCCGCGCTGCCGTCATCGGTTTGGGCGCAATCGCCGCCGCCGGTGCTGGCCTTTTACTACGCCTGGTTTGACCAGAACACCTGGACTTCCGGCCAATCGGTTGATTTGCCGGCGGTGCATTACAACTCCGCCGACCCGGCCACTATCGAGCGGCAGGTGACGCAGGCCGCCGGCGCGGGCATTGACGTGCTGGTGCAGAGTTGGTACGGCCCGCAGGTAGAAAACAACCAGACCGAAACCAATTTTCGGACGTTGCTGGCCACCGCCCCGGCGCACGGGCTGCATGCCGCCGTTAGTTTTGAAACCGGCGGCCCGTTTTTTGCCAACGCCGAGGCCGTAACCGGCGCGCTGACCACGCTGCTCAACACGCACGTGCCGCAGCCGGGGTATTTCAGGTATCAGGACAAGCCGGTTATCTTTTTCTGGCGGCAGCAGCGTTTTTCGGTGGAACAGTGGCAGGCCATTCGCGCCCAGGTTGACCCCAACCACACCACCCTGTGGATTGCCGAAGGCACCGACCTGAGCTACCAGGCCGTGTTCGACGGGCATCACCTGTACAGCATCGCCTGGGCCGCTTCGCCGGCGGCAGAACTGGCCAAATGGGGCGATCGGGTGCGGGCCTACGAAGCCAAAAACGGCGTTGACCGCCTGTGGATTGCCACCGCCATGCCCGGCTATGACGACACCAAATTGCCTCGCGCCGATGCCTTTTCCGTGCCGCGCCGCAACGGTGACTATTACCGGGCCGCGTGGCAGGGCGCGGCAGCCAGCCGGCCCGATATGATCATCATCACCAGTTTTAACGAGTGGCCCGAAGGCACCCAAATTGAACCCTCCGCCGGCTACGGCAATCAATACCTGGATATTACCCGTGAATTAGTGACCGGTTTAAAGGGCGCGCCGCCGCCGGCGGCTATTCCGGCGGCAGAGGCGCAACCGGCGGCCCCGCCCGCCGCTCCGGCTTTGCAGGCAACTCCGCCGGCTGGGCCAATCATCAAAAATACCAATATTACCAACGTGCGCAGCGGCCCCACCACCGGCTCCGAGATTATGGGCCGGTTGCCCGCCGGCAGCCAGGCGCAGGTTACGGGCCGCACCGAGGCCGGTGATTGGTGGCAAATTGCGTTTGATACCGGGCCGGGCTGGGTTGCCGCCGAAGTGGTGGAATTTAACGGCGACCGGGCCGCTGTGCCGGTGGTGGTGGCAGCGGCGGTTGTTACCCCCACCGTTACCGCCGCGCCCACGGCTACTGCCACACCGGCGGCAGCCGTGCGGATTCCGGCGGGCGGCACCAATATGCGCAGCGGCCCCGGTTTAAATTTTGATTTGCTGGGGCGGCTCCCCGAAAACAGCAGCCACCTTGTGACCGGCAAAGACGAAACCGGCGAGTGGTGGCAAATTGAAGACCCGGCGGGCCAAAATGGCCGGGCCTGGGTGGCGGCGGCGGTGGTTGAGTTTAGCGGCCAGGCCGAAGCCGTGCCGGTGGAGCGCCCGGTGGCGGCCAACGCCACGCCCACGCCCACCCTTACGCCCTCCGCTACCCCTTCGCCCACACCTACCGTGCCGGTAATTGCCGGTTCGGTGGAGGCGCTGGACGCCATCAACGTGCGCTCACAGCCTTCCTCCACCGGCGAGTTGGCGGGCGGGATGTATTTGGGCGAAACCGCCGATGTGCTGGCCATCAGCCCGGATGGCAAGTGGTGGCAAATTAGTTTAAAGGGTACGCCGGGCTGGGTGGCGGCTGAGTTTGTGCGCTTTACCGGCGATAAAAATGCCGTGCCGATTTTTGGCCTCGGTACAGTTACGCCCACCGCCAGCCCCACCAGCGCGCGGCCAACCGCCACGCCCTACATCTTCCCCACCGAGCAGCCCACGCTGGCCCCCACCCCCACCTCGGTTTATCAGGCGACGGCGGCGGCGCTGCTGGCCAACCGGGGCACCCCGGCAGCCACGCCGGCCAAATCGGACACCGCCGCGCCGGCATCGTCATTTGCCTGGAGCGATTTGCCGTGGGGGCTGGTGGCGCTGGCGATTATTGCCGGTTTTGTGTGGTACCAATTTTCGGCCCGGCGAAAACAGTAATCTTTGTTGCCTCGTAAAAAAAGCGCCCGTTGATTGCCAACGGGCGCTTTTGGGTTAAATCGGGGAATAGCGGGCGGTTTAAATCAGTTTGGCGTCAACGGTGATTTCTTTTACGCCCGCCAGCGCCTTGGAGACCGGGCAGCCCTTTTTAGAGGCGTCAATCTGGGCCATAAAAGTTTCTTCATCCACGCCCGGCACATTGGCCCGGCAGGTTAAATGAATTTTGGTAATCCAGGGCGCGCCGTCAACCTGTTCCAGGTATACTTTGGCGCTGGTTTCAATGCGGTTGGGCGGAAAACCGGCATTGGTAAGCACCGCGCTGAGAAACATTGAAAAACAGCCGGCGTGCGCGGCCCCAATCAATTCTTCGGGGTTGGTGCCGGGTTCCTCCTCAAAGCGGGTAGCAAACGAGAACGGCCCTTCAAACGCGCCGCTGCCCAGCTTCATAGAGCCTGTGCCCTGCCGTAAATTTCCTTGCCATACTGCATCAGCATTTCTAACCGACATTTTTTGCCTCCTCAAACGCTATTTTCAGCCGCTTGTGCGGCCAGAATTACTTTTTATATTAAGGGATGCCCGCTGTTCAGTCAACCACTTGTTGCAGCGCCGCCAGCGCGGCCTCGTAGTTGGGGTGCTGGGCAATCTCCGGCACGTACTCCGCGTAGCGAACCATGCCGGCGGCGTCAACCACAAACACGGCCCGCTGTTCAACGCGGATTTCTTTGATGTAAGTGCCGTAAGCCGCGCCAAATGACATCTCCCGGTAATCCGACAACATTTGAATATTCTCAATGCCGGCGCTTTCGCACCATTGTTTTTGGGCCACCGGCAAATCCACGCTGATGGTGTACGCGGCCACTTTATCGCCGTATTGGCCCACCGCCTCGTTAAAACGGCGGGTTTGGGCATCGCAAATACCGGTGTTGAGCGATGGCACCACGTTAATCAGCCGCGCTTTGCCCGCCGATTCCGCCAGCGAAACGGTGTTGGCGGAGAATAAATTGTTGGGCAGCGCAAAATTGGGGGCCGGGTCGCCTGCTTTGAGCTGATTGCCAATAACGGTGAGCGGGTTGCCTTTAAAGGTTACGCCTCCGGCGCGTTCGGTCATGGTAAAAAATCTCCTTTTGATGAAGTAATATACTAACTTTAGTAATTATAAAGCTATTAAACTGCCTGGCAAAAACTGAATCCGAATTGTGCGGTTCCTTCTTGTTCTGTGGGGGCTTATGTTATAATTTTTTTAAATTAGCCAACAGGGGGGCTACTGTGGATTGGCGTGATTTAACAATTGGCATTGAAGAAGAATATCAGATTATCAACCCGGAGTCACGGGAGCTAACTTCGTACATCTCCGAGATTTTGAGCCAGGGGGCGGTACTCTTTCGCGACCAGGTGAAACCGGAGTTTTTGCAATCGCAAATAGAAATTGGCAGCCGCGTTTGCCACAACGTTCAGGAAGCCCGGCACGAAGTAACCCGGCTGCGCCGTTTGGTTAACGACATTGCCCGCCGGAACAACCGCATTATTGTGGCTGCCGGCACGCACCCGTTTTCGCGCTGGCAAGACCAAATCATCACCGACCAGGATCGGTACAAGGCGTTGCTCAGGGATATGAACCTGGTGGTGCAGCGGTTGCTGGTGTTTGGCCTGCACGTGCATATCGGCATCCCCGATAAGGATTTACGGATTGACGTGATGAACCAGGCGGCGTATTTTATGCCGCACATCCTCACCCTGTCCACGTCATCGCCGTTTTGGTCTGGGCGATACACCGGCCTCAAATCTTACCGCAGCGTGGTGTTTGAGGAATTGCCGCGCACCGGCCCACCGGAATATTTTGAGTCTAACCAGGAATACAGCCGCTACGTGGATACGTTGATCAAAACCCGCTGCATTGACGACCCTACCAAAATTTGGTGGGATATTCGCCCACATCCCCGGTTTCCCACGCTGGAGTTTAGAATGTGCGATTGCGCCACCAAAATTGACGAGGCCATTGCCATAGTGGCGCTGATTCAGGCGGTGGTGGCCAAGCTCATCCAATTGCGCGAAAAAAATCAAACCTGGCGCATTTACCGGCGCGGCCTGATTGCCGAAAACAAGTGGCGGGCCGTTAGAGATGGCGTGGACGGTAAACTCATTGATTTTGGCAAACAGGAAGAAGTGCCGATACGTTGTTTAATGGAAGAATTGCTGGAATTTATTGACGACGTGACGCCGGCGCTGGGGGTACAGCCGGAAATTGATTACGTGCGGACTATTCTAAAAGACGGCACCAGCGCCGACCGCCAAATTCGCAAGTTTGAAGAAACGCACAGCCTGGAAGCGGTGGTGGACATGCTGGCCGAGGAAACGATGCAAGGCTGCTAAAATAAAAAAGCGCGGCGTTTTTTACGCCGCGCTTTTTTCCCCGCTGAACCGTGCGCTACCAGTTGTCCTTGAACCTGCGTTACCGCAGGTGGGTGCCTGGATAGAAAAGTTTGCCTTGCCGTTGCGGGCTATCGCATTCCATCTAAAACAGCAGCTCCCGATCAAGGAAATGTTGGCTCAAGACGCGTGGAGCATCACGAGAGCAGCAGGGAATGGCATTGTAACACATTTACCCCCCGCTGACAAATTGTTTGCCGGGCCGCCCCGGCGGTTATTGCCACGGCCCAAGCCCAGGTTAAACTCCAAAATCTATTTGACATAAACTCAAGAGGTCGGTATCATAAGAGATGAAAAGTGATGTGTAAATGCCACAAATACCTCGTAAAAATCAGCCAAATCTTTGCACGGGGCATTCCTTTATGCTATTATCATACACTTGATACTTTATACTTTTAGAAGAGGTTTGTTCCCGTGAAGGTTACAACAGAAGAACTTGAACGCTGTGAAACTTTAGTAGTAGTTGAAATTGAGCCCCAACAAGAGCAGGATTTGCTCAAACAGGCGGCCCAGCGCATTGCGCGTGAAGTAAAAGTGCCCGGTTTTCGGCCGGGTAAAGCTCCCTACAGTGTTATTATCCGGCGCTTTGGCCTGGAAGCCGTTCAGCAAGAAGCTTTGGATCATTCAGCCGACAAGCTTATCCAGAACGCTTTAACCGAAAGCGGCATTATCCCTTACGCCCGGGTTGCGCTGGAAGCCATTGAGTGGGAGCCGCTCACCATTAAAGTGAAAGTTCCCACCCGGCCCAAAGTTGAGTTGGGAGATTATCGTAGCATCCGCCTGGAAGTTAGCCCTGTTGAAGTTACCATGGCCGATGTTGACGAAGCCTTAAAGAATATTCAAAACCGAAACGCCACCTGGACGCCGGTGGAACGGCCCGCCGCGCTGAATGACATGGTTGATATGGCTGTGGTAGAAAAAGATGGCGACACCGAGCTTTCAAAGCGGGAATCGGTTGAATATGCGCTTGACGCGCCCGAAGAACACGAAGGCCACAACCACCCGGATCTCACCACTCCGTTGCTGGGTTTGAGCGCCGGCGAAGAAAAAACGTTTTCACTGGCTTACCCCGATGATTATGACAATGATCGGTACGCCGGCAAAGACATCACTTTTGAAGTAAAAATCAACAGCGTCAAAAAAAAAGAAGTTGACGCGATTGACGACGAATTTGCCAAATCCTACAGCGATTTCCAAACGCTCGATGAATTCCGGGCCGATGTCCACCGCTCGCTGTTGGAACAACGCCAGCACGAGCAGGCGCACAAACTTGGCGATGAAGCCATCACCAAGATTATTGCCGAGTCTACCCTTGAATGGCCGGCAGCCTTTGAAGATGAAAGCATTGAGCAGGAAGTGCATCGGGTTGAGCGCCAAATGCGGGCCTACGGGCTAACCATGGAAAGCTACCTGCAAATGCAAAAGAAATCCCGCGCCGATTTTGCCGAAGAACTTCGCGCCCAGGTGGTAGAACAACTCAAACGCAGCCTGGTTTTGGGCAAAGTTGTTGAACTGGAAAAGCTGGAAGTTAGCGAGGCCGAAATTTTGCAACAGGCCAAACGGATTGCCGACTACGCCGGCGGCGGTGAACAATTCTGGCGCAACATCCTGGCTTCGCCGGCCCAACAAGAGATGATTGCCAACGATTTGCTTTCGGAAAAGGCCATAGATTTGCTGGCCGCCATTGCCAAAGGCGAAGACCCACAGCCCAAACAGGCCGCCGACGCCGAAGTTGCCGAAGCCGTTGAACCCGTCGCCGCGGAAACTGAAGAATCTAAAGAATAACCCGCCGGTTTTACTTTACCGGGCCGGATCAATTAACAGATGTTTTGAAAGGAGCTAAAAGAATGTTCCCCCACCTTCCCGAATCGGTCATTCCGATGGTCATTGAAACCACCGGGCGCAGCGAACGGGCCTACGACATTTTCTCTCTGCTGCTGAGAGAGCGGATCATTTTTTTGGGCACACCCATCAACGACCAGGTAGCCAATTTAATTGTGGCTCAACTTTTGTACCTGAACCGCGAAGACCCGGAACGTGAAATCCAGATGTACATCAACAGCCCCGGCGGTGTCATCTATGCCGGTTTGGCCATTTACGACACCATGCAGCAAATCACCGCGCCGGTGAGCACGTTTGCCGTGGGCGTTACCGCCAGCATGGGCACCGTTCTGTTGGCAGCCGGCGCGCCGGGCCAGCGATACGCCCTGCCGCACGCCACCATTCACATGCACCAGGCCGGCGGCGGCGCGCAAGGCTACACCACCGATGTTGAAATTCAATACCGTGAAATGAAACGCCAGCAGGATTTACTCTTTGGCATTATCAGCAAACACACCGGCCAGCCCATCGAAACGATTGCCGACGATTTTGAACGCGATCGCTGGATGGACGCGCAAACCGCCAAAGAATACGGCCTGGTGGATGGCATTCTGGGCGCTCCGGTGGTAGCCGAAACCGACGACTCAGCCAAGAAAGAATCTAACTCAACCGAGAAACCGGCAAACGAGTAGAAATCCATGGCCAGTAGTAGTAGATTTCGATCCGATGTTCAAGTTTGCTCATTTTGCAAGCGGTCACAGGATGAAGTCAACCGGCTGATCGCCGGGCCTGATAACGTATTCATTTGTGATGAATGTGTTGACTTGTGCCAGGACATTCTCACCGAAGATGCGTCAAGCGCCGCGCCGCCGGAGGTGAATCCCAACCGGATTCCATCTCCCAAAGAAATTTATGAGCAACTGAACGATTGGGTCGTGGGCCAGGATCAGGCCAAAAAAGTGCTGTCGGTGGCGGTGTACAATCACTACAAACGCACCACTCGCCGCACCGAAGGGCGCAAACGCGACGAAGTTGAACTTCAAAAAAGCAATATCATGATTATTGGGCCAACAGGCTGTGGAAAAACGCTGTTGGCCCAAACTTTGGCCAAAATTCTGGACGTGCCTTTTTGCATTGCCGATGCTACCACCCTAACCGAGGCCGGCTATGTGGGCGAGGACGTAGAAAACATTCTGCTACGGCTAATTCAGGCGGCAGATTTTGATATTGCCCGCGCCGAACAAGGCATTATCTACATTGATGAAATTGACAAGGTTGCCCGTAAATCCGGCGACAACCCCTCCATCACCCGCGACGTGTCGGGCGAAGGGGTGCAGCAAGCCCTGCTCAAAATCATTGAGGGCGTTTCGGCGCGGGTGCCGCCGCAAGGGGGGCGCAAACATCCCCACCAGGAATTTATCCAGATTGACACCTCGAACATTTTGTTTATCTGCGGCGGCGCGTTTGATAACCTGGAAAAAGTCATTCAGGAACGGCTGGGTGTAAAAGGCCGGATGGGGTTTGGCAGTTCGCCCACCGGGCGAGCCTTAACCAAAGCCCGCCAGAGCGGCCAGCAACTCCTTTCAATGGGGCGCGCGCCAGAGGTCAAATCGGCGGCGGCCAAACTGGACCCGGCTATTGCCAAAGAAGAAGAAGCCATTGCCAACACCGTAATGGCGCTCACCCAGGTTACGCCGGAAGATTTGCTGCGCTACGGCCTCATCCCCGAATTTATCGGGCGTTTGCCGGTGGTGGTTACGGTTGAGCCGCTGGGCCACACCGCGCTGATGGAAATTTTAACCGGGCCGCGCAACGCCATTGTCAAACAGTATCAGCATTTGTTTGCCATTGACGGCGTGGAACTGGTCTTTTCTCAGGAAGCGTTATCGGTGGCGGCGGGGCTGGCCCTAAAACACAAAACCGGCGCGCGCGGCCTGCGTTCCATCATCGAAGAGGCGCTGCTGGACACTATGTACGAAATCCCGTCCCGCAAAGACATTAAAAAGTGCGTCATCACCGCCGCGGTCATTCGGGGTGAAGCCGAGCCTGAACTGTACGATGAATATGGCCGGCCCATTGACGCCGATGTGCAGCACAAAGCCGCCTGAGTTGCGCCGGCCCAAAAACTAAAAACCGATTTAAACCAGGCCATCAGCCTGGTTTATTTTTTTGCAACCCAAAGTCACGCTGAAGTTTGTTATACTAAAAGGAGCAAAATTCCTATGAAACTGGTAACACTCACCAATCACCAACTGGGCCGGGTAGATGGCGACCAGATTGTGCCGTTTGATTACGCCGGCGGCATGTTAGAACTGATTCGCGCCGGGCAGCCGGGCCGCGCCGCCGCCAGCGCCGCCGGACAACCCATTGCTTATAACCCCAACCTGCTGGCCGCGCCACTCACCTATCCCTCTAAAATTGTGGCGATTGGCAAAAACTACGCCGAGCACGTGCACGAATTTAAAAGCGACATCCCCGAACAGCCCATTGTGTTTGCCAAATTCACCACCTCGATTATTGGCCCCGGCCAAACGGTGCGCTGGGACCCGGCGCTCGCCGGCCAGGTTGATTACGAAGCCGAACTGGCGGTGATTATTGGCCAAACCGCGCGCCACGTGTCGGAATCCAGCGCGTTGGACTATGTGTTTGGCTACACCTGCGCCAACGACATCAGCGCCCGCGATTTGCAGGCCCGCGACCGCCAGTGGGTGCGCAGCAAATCGCTGGATACGTTTTGCCCGCTTGGCCCGTGGCTGGTTACTGCCGATGAAATTCCCAATCCGCAAAACCTGGCAATTAGCTGCCGGGTAAACGGCCAGGTTTTGCAGCAAAGCCACACCGGTAAAATGATTTTTGGCGTGGCCTACCTTATCTCGTTTTTGTCGCGGGTGTTTACCCTGCTGCCCGGCGATATCATTCTCACCGGCACGCCCGGCGGCGTGGGCGCGTTTCGGGAGCCGCCGCTATTTTTGCAGGATGGGGATGAAACCATTGTAGAAATTGAGGGGCTTGGCCGGCTGGTTAATCACTGCCAAACCTTTAGCGCCTGATGTGAGCGTCTGACGTAAAGGCCGGCAATCAGCCGGCCTTTTTTGTCAGGCCAGAAAAAAGCCGTTTTCGGTGGCCCATTGCCAATCCGGGCCGGGCCAGCCAACTGCCTCAAAATTAACGGCGTTATCGGCATTAAAGCTGATGCCTTCCGCTTCGAGCAGTTGGCGCTGGCGGGCGCTGCCCGCGCCGCCGTCGCGCAGGCTGATTTGCCCCTGCCGGTTGATAACCCGCTGCCACGGCACGTCGGTATTGTGAGGCAGCGCGGCCATAGCAAACCCCACCATCTGCGCCGAACAGCCGCCCACCAGCCGGGCAATCTGGCCGTAAGTGGCCACCTGCCCCGGCGGAATTTGTTGCACCACGGCGTAAATCCGCTGGTACAACGGCGCATTCCGCAACGAGGGGCCGGTCATTGGGCGTTGTTCTCCGGCAACTCGGTTTCCGGTGTGAGGAACTTAAAGCTTTTGAGCATCGGGTTAAAAAATTTTAGCGCCACGTTGTACAATTCGGTGGGGGCGGTAAAAACAATCTGGTGCATTTTGCCGTTGCCGGCGACGGCAATCACCGAGCCGGCGACGGTGTGGGTAGCGCCGGTGGTGTAGATAAAGTCAATGGTGGCGCCGGTGGCGGTATCCAGCGGAAAAGCGGCGGGCGGCAGGTGCTGCAAATTGGGGTGTTCGGTTTGCAGCTTTTTTATTTGGGCCAGCGCGGCTTCGGTGGCGGCATTGGGGTTGCTCACCACGCCGGGCCACGGCTGGCTGCCGGCCCAAAAGTGCATGTCGTCTTCCGGCGAACTGAGAGAGATTTCCGATTCGGTTTGGGTGATAACTTGCCAGTTGCTGGCGTACAAAAAGCCAAATTCTTTGCCGGTGGGGCCAATCAGCGCCCATACCGGCGGCGTGGGCGTAGCGCCGGGCGCGGCTTTGGCGGCAGCGAGCGGGGTAAAGCTGCCGGCCAATGTTTCCAGCGCGGTGTGAACGGCATCCCACTGCGGTTGGGGGGCGCTCAGGTACACCAGATAGATGGTTTGGCCCTGCTGCCGCACCGTAACCTGGCTGATGGTTGGCCCCTGTTTGGGGTCGGTGGTGGAAAAGCGCCCCACAATTGAGCCATCTTTTTGTTCCTGGTAGCGCAGGGCTTTGAAGTTAGAGTTGGGGCCGGCAAAATTTTGTTGCACAAACCCGGCCATGTACTGGCTTAACTCGTCGGTGGTGTAGGCGCGGTCAGCGGCGTTAAAAACCACGGTGTAGCCAATTTGATGGCCGGGAGCCAGCACAATCACGCCGTTGTCCTGCGGAAAGGTGGTCCACTCCGGCGGGTAATCAATGCGAAACTGGTTGCTGGCGTGGGTAAAGGTTTTTAGCGTGCCCAGCGTAATGGGCGTGGGCGAAGGCTGGGCGGTGGCGGTGGGGCGCTCGCCGGCGGTGGGCGCGGCCATGGGCGTGGGCAGGTTGGTTGCCGGGCCGCAGGCGGCGGCTCCGGTTAGCACGGCTAAAATGGTTACTATCAACAAACGGAGAGTGGTATGGTTCATAGGTAAAAAAAAGCACCAGGCCGGTGCTATGAAAAATTTTTTATCAGGTGGGCCGGCGTTAATCGGCGGGAGTTGTTGGGGCAACAAACCGGTAGCCAACGCCCCTAACTGTAACCAACCGCTCCGGGCGGCCAGGGTTTTCCTCTATTTTCTCGCGCAGCCAGCGAATATGCACATCCAGCGTGCGGGTATCGCCCATGTAATCGGTTTCCCAAACCTGCTGCATAATGGTTTTGCGGCTAAGAATTTGGTTGCTGCTTTCTATCAGCAGTTGAAGCAGCTTAAACTCCTTGGGGGTTAACGAGAATTGTTGTTCGTTGCGGAGTATCCGGCGTTGGTCAAGGTCAATCACCAGGCCGGGATACCGCAAAAAACGCCCTTTTTGGGGGGCAGTTGCTTTTTGAATGCTCTGGTTCAAATGTTTTACGCTTTCAGTCGAAACCACAAGTGCGGTTTTTCCGATGTTAGAATTTAGCTCGTTGGGGTTGCCCACCACCAACCGGGGGATGTTAAGCCGGGTACCATCAATGGCCTGTTGAAAATCGGCAAAACTCAGCACGCCGCCGGCCATATTAAACACAATCAAGTTGGGCCAGCAACCACTGGTTTGGGTGGCGGCGGTGGCCGGAGTATGCGCTATATTTACTTGATGCCCGTGTTGTTCCAAACTTTGGCGTAAAGATTGGGATTGATCCAGGCTTTGGTGTTCGATTAGCAGCACGTGCATAAAATACCCCTCCCAAACGCCGTTAAACGGTCGGAGGCTGATTATATATAAAATTGATGGGTTTAGCAATCTTAGCAATCATTCCGGTGCGGGGAGAAACGGCTTCTAATCTAATCAATTTCAAATTTCAGGTGGAGTACCTGTTGGGTGATAGCCTGTATTTTGGCGGTTTCGGCGGGCCGATAGCCGCACACCCACACCACTTGCTCCCCGGCTACCAGCAGGGGAATTTGGGGCCGCCAGTTTGCCGGGATTTTGGCGTTGATCATAAATTCGTTGATTTTTTGATGCCGACCTCCCATGCCCAGCGGGCAGAAGATGTCACCGGGTTGGCGAGGCCGCAAAACCAGCGGTTGGCTCACGGCGGCGGCATCTAAACAGGCTTCCCACGGCGTTGCGGGCCGAGGCGCGCCCGCCGCCGGGCCAAAACCGGCCACCAGCCGCCAGCGCGAGTGGGGCAGCCGGGTTTCGCCGGGCAGGTTAACGGGCATAGCGGCCTGAATTTGCGGCACTTCGGGCGGCGCGGGTTGGCCGGGCGTTGCGGCGGCGGCCACGGTAAAAGTGCGGTACTCCACGGTCAGCAGCAATCCCTGCGGCAGGCTGGCCTGTGCTCCAACGCCGCCGGCGGCCATAATTTCCAGGGCGTTTTCAATGTGTTCAAAGCTGATGTCGCGCAGCCCGCGCCGCAGTTGTTCAACGGCCCGGCGCAGGGCCGAGCGTTGCAAGGCCGGCGGCAAACTGCGCCAGCTTGCCAGGTTAAACGTAACATGCCAGGCCGATTCCGAGTGGACAAGCTGCGGCCAAATAGCCTGAAGTTGCTGCGCCAGCAGGTCGGTTTCGGCGGCGGCTACCTGGGCGGTGCGTTGCAGTGCGGCGCGAATGTTGGGGTTAAAGGTTTCCAGGTAGGGGATTAGCTCGTGGCGCAGGCGGTTGCGAAAGTAGGTAGTATCCAGGTTGGTGTGATCCTGCCGGGGGTGCAACCCGTTGTTGTGGCAATAGGCCTCAATGGCGGCGCGGGGGGTGCGCAGCCAGGGCCGGATGAGCAGCGGCCCGGCGGATTGGCCCACAGCGGGCGGCAGGTCGGCGGGGTGCAGCCGCAACCCGCTAATGTTTACGGCGGGCAGCATGCCCCGCAGCCCCAGCAGGCCGCTGCCGCGCAAAAAGTGCATCAGCACGGTTTCGGTTTGGTCATCGGCGTTGTGGCCCACCGCAATTTTGGGGCTGCCAGTGGTGTGGGCCACCTGCCACAAAAAGGCGTAACGCACCTGCCGGGCGGCTTCTTCAAGGGATTGCCGGCGCTCGGCGGCCAGTTCGGCTATGGGGCGAGCTTCTATCACCAGCGGGATGCCCCAGCGTTGGCAGGTTTCTTGCACAAACTCGGCGTCGGCCTGGGCAAATTCGCCGCGCAGCCGGTGGTTGAGGTGGGCCGCGGTGAGCGTGAGGTTAAACCGGGGAGCCAGCGCGCGCAGCAGGTGCAACAGCCCCAGCGAGTCGGCTCCACCGGAAACGCCCACGACAATTTTATCGGCGGGAGCCAACAGGTGGTGTTTGGCGCAAAAGTTGGCCACCTGGTCAACAATGTTGGGCGTTACCATAGTTTTGCTGCGGTCCGGCTAATTGTTGCCAAGTTCGCGGAGTTGCGCGGCGTAGGCGTTGTTGAGAAAAGCCTCGCGTTCGGCTTCGTCGGTGATGTTGGTTTCGGCCAGTTTTCGCTGGAGTTTTTTGGCGTAAGTCAGGGCGTCGCGGGCGGCGGCGCTGTTGCCGGCTTGCCGGTAGGTGGCGGCTTTTTGGGTTTGGATGAAAAATTGGGTCAACCGGCTATCAATATCTTCGGATAGTTTGGTGCCATGGGCCAACGACTCAATGGCGGCGGTGTAGCGTTGGTGGTGAGTTTCTACCTGGCCGCGCAGCCACCAACTGCGGGCCACAAATTCTTTCAGTTCGCTGGCAACGGCCAAATCGGTGAGTTTGGCCAGGGTGGTTTGGGCTTTGTCCCACAGGTTGCTATCCAGGTAGGCCCGCGTAAGCTGGTATAAAATTGAGACTTCATCGGGGGTAAAACCCATGTCGTGGGCCATGCGAAGCACGGCTTCCAGTTCGGTTACGGCTTCGTCCAGCCGCCCCAAATGGCGGTAGGCCGTGCCGAGCACGGCGTTGGCCTTCATTTCGTACAGCGGCGAGCCGAGTTCTTTAGAAATGGCCACGCTGGCTTCGGCGTGTTGCAGGCCGGTGGTATCAAGGCCCAGCGTCAGGTAAAAATAGCCCAACCAGGCCAACCCCAACGCCTGCATGGATTTTTGGCCTTGCTCCTGCGATAGCTTTAGCCCGTCTCTCAGGTTTTCGCCGGCCTGGCTCAATGACCCACTATAAAGCTGGCCCAAACCGCGATAATATTTTATCAGCGGCACCCGGTAAAGATCGCCAGATTTTTGGTGCAGTTCCAGCAGTTCGATGGCGGTGTTTTCGGCGGCGGTGTATTCGCCCAGGCACACCTGGCCCATCAGCACGGTAGAGAGCGAGTTCATCAGCCCGCCGCGATATCCCAGCCGGCGACGGATGGGAACAATTTCGTCCTGGTAACGGGTAAGGCTGGCCAAAATTTCGCCCTGTTCCAGCATAATTTTGGCCAGGCCGTCTTCGGCGTTAATGCGGCCCACTTCGCTTTGGAGTTCCACGCTCAGGTCGTAGGCTTCACGGTAACATTGGGTGGCAAGTTCAAGCTGGCCCATGTTGTAGTGGAAAGCGCCCAATTGGTTGAGCGTTTCGCTGATGCCCTGTTTGTTGCCAATGCGCCGGGCCACCGTAAGCGCCTGCTGAAAAAAGTCCGAGGCTTCGGTAAAGTTGTGGTGGCTGGCATGCAGCGCCCCCAGGCCGTTGAACGCCCGCATTTGAGCGTTGTCGTCGCCCAGTTCAATGGCTTTGCTGAGCATGGCCTGGTTGTCCTCAATGGCGCGGAACGGCTCGCCCAGCCGGGTAAGAATACGCGCCCGGCCTTCGTAAATGGCCACCAGCGAGGCCTGGTCGGCGGAATCGCCCATGATGTTGGCCACTTCCAGAGTGCGGGTGTAAAAATTAAGGGCTTCCTGGTTGGCAAAAGATTGAGTGGCGGCTTCGGCGGCGCGCAGCAAATAGCGCATGGCGCGGGGCCAGTTTTCGCTTTTGTAGTAGTGATGCGCCACAATCGGGGCAAATTGTTCGCCCAGCAGCCAGTAACGGGTGGCCATAAAATCGGCAATCTGGCGGTGAATGGCTTGTCGCTGCTGATGAAGCATGCTGTTGTAAGCGGTTTCGTAGGTGAGCACGTGTTTAAAAATGTATTCCGGCTCCGGCTCACGCTTGTGGATGCTGATAAGATCGGCCTGATCCAGTTGTTCCAGAGCTTTGGCGAGCACTTTTTCATCGTTGATGATGGGCGCCAGCACAAAGCGGGGAAAAACGCGGCCAATCACGGCGGCTACCTGGAGCACCCGTTTAACCGCTTCGGATAGCCGGTCAATACGGGCGGTGAGTACGCCTTGCAGGGTGTTGGGAATGTTGATGTCGGTAACGGAGCGGGTAATTTCCCAGTGGCCGTTGGTGCTGGCAATGGTGCCATCTTCAATCAGGCTGCGTAGCACTTCTTCCAAAAAGAGGGGGTTGCCTTCGGCCCGGTTGAGCAACAGCCGTTCCAGGTCGGCGGGCATGGGTTCTATTTTAAGCAGGTGCTTGATAAGCTGGCGGCTTTCGTCATCGGTGAGCGGCCAGAGGGTGAGTTCGGTAAAATTTTGGGTGTAATCGCGGGCGCTCTGCACCTTGATTTTCCAAAAGTTGGATATGCGCTCTGGCCGGGTAACGCAAATAAGTAAAATCGGGCTGTACACGGTGAGCGCAAACAGGTACTCAATCAGGGTAACGGAGCTGGGGTCGGACCAATGCAGGTCTTCAAACACCAGCACCAACGGTTGGCGGGCGGCCAGCGCCTCAATCCATTCGCCCATCGCCAAAAAGATGCGTTGGCGCAGAATTTGGGGGTCGTTAATGGGCAACTCGGTGTCGGAATCCAGTTTGAGGCCCAACAGAGTGGCCAGGTAGGGGATAACTTCGGCTTTGTGGCGGCTGCCAAAAAGCTCTTCGCCCATGGCATCAAGCCGGAGTTTGACCAGCGCGTCATCGGAATCCTCGGGGAGTTGCAGGTAGCTGTATAAAATATCAACAAACAGCCGGTTGGCAAAGGATTGGCGGTAAGCCAGCCCGCGGCCAAACAGCCACAGCGGTTTTTTATCGCCGCTGGGCAGTTGCTGCACCAGTTTCATTGTTTCAATGACCAGCCGCGATTTGCCCAGCCCGGCATCGCCGGCCACAATCACAATATTGCCCTGGCCGCCGGCAAGTTTGCGGTAGGCGTTTTGCACCACCTGTATTTCGTATTCGCGGCCCACCAGCGGCGCTTCCATGCCCGACAAACCACGTTGGGTCTGGCTCAGATCACGGGCGGAGAGAAGCTGGTACACTTTGAGCGGTTCCGGCTTGCCTTTTACTTTGATGGGATTTTTTTCTTCAAAGACAAACAGCCGGTTGGTAAGGTTGTAGGTGTCTTCGTTAACAAAAATCTGGCCCCGGCTCGATGCGCCTTCCAGCCGGGCGGCTACGTTCACCACATCGCCCATTACGGTGTACGAGCGTTTGCGGTCCGTGCCGACCATGCCGGCAATCACGTTGCCGGTGTTAATGCCCATATGGATACCGAGCGGTTGGGGCAACGGGTAAGGCGGATTGGCGTTAAATTTGGCCAGCCGTTCCATCATAGCCAGCGCGGCACGTAGCGCCAGTTCGGGGTCGTTTTCGTGGGCCACCGGCGCGCCAAACAGGGCCATAATTTCATCGCCGATGTATTTATCAATATAACCATCGTATTCGTAAATGGCCTGGCTAAGTTCCTTGAGCAGTTCGTTGATGAGCCGGACTACCCGTTCAACTTCAGCCGGAGTTTTGGCCGAGTCGTTGAGCGCCGTAAAGCCCGACAGGTCGGCAAAGAGAACCGTTACCTGCCGCCGGTCGCCCTGAATGGGGGCGTTGATAATAGATGAAACCTCGGCTTGGCTGGCTCCGGCTACTTCGTTGCCGCAACGGCCACAATAAGAATGGTCGTTGGGGTTCTCAAATCCGCAAACGTCGCACTTTATAGTCTGGCTCATTCCCGATAGCTTTCCGTTGGCCCTGATTTTTTGGGAGTACGCATGTGATGATAGTACAGCCCCGGTAATCTGTCAACGGCCATTTTTGGCTATTAGTAGTACGTTTGTGAAAAAAAATGATTGTGGTATAATCCTACACCTAGGCAGGCGCTGGCTAAACAGTAAGCCTGCCTATTGTTGTGTTATCTGGAAGGAGATTTTCTACGTGGCAGGCCCATTAGATGCATTGCTAGGGCTTTTTTCCTTTGACGTGGGGATTGACCTGGGGACGGCCAATACGCTGGTGTACGTTAGAGGAAAAGGGATTGTTATTAATGAACCCTCGGTTGTAGCAATTGATAAAAAAACCAAAAAACCGTTGGCCATTGGGGTAGATGCCAAAGAAATGGTGGGGCGCACCCCGGCCAATATTGTGGCAGTAAGGCCGTTACGCGACGGCGTTATTTCTGAATTTGAAATTACCGAAGCCATGCTCCGGTATTTTATTAAAAAAGTTCACGAGCAAACTCTTATTCCCACTCCGTTTTATGCTCCCCGCGTGGTGGTTGGTATTCCCAGTGGCGTCACCGAAGTGGAAAAACGGGCCGTGTACGATGCCACTCGCAGCGCCCGCGCCCGCGAAGCCATGATCATCGAAGAGCCGGTGGCGGCGGCCATTGGCGTGGGTCTGCCCATCACCGAGCCGCTGGGCAGCATGGTAATTGATATTGGCGGCGGCACCACCGAAGTGGCGGTGTTTTCGCTGGGCGGGATTGTGGTCAGCCGCTCCATCCGGGTGGCCGGCGACGAAATGGATGAGGCCATTGTTAACTACGCCCGCCAAAAATACAATCTGCTCATTGGCCAGCGCATGGCCGAGCGGGCCAAAATCACCATCGGCTCGGCGTATCCCCTGCCCGAAGAACAAACCATTACCTTGCGGGGCCGCAACCTGATCACCGGCCTGCCGGATTCGGTTGAGGTGTCGAGCGTGGAAATCCGCGAGTCGCTCAGCGATGCGGTGCAAGTGTTGGTTGATGCCGTACGCGACACCTTGGATGAAACTCCCCCCGAACTGATTGCCGACCTCATGGAAAGCGGCATCGCCCTGGCCGGCGGCGGCGGCTTGCTGCAAGGGTTGGCCGAGCGTTTGTCCGAAGAAACCAAAATGCGGGTGTACATTGCCGATGATCCGCTGACCTGCGTGGCCCGAGGCGCCGGCAAAGTGCTGGAAAGCTACGACAAGTACGCCAAAGTACTCACCTCGCTGCAACGCGGCAGCACCAACCACCGGTAATCACTGCGTAATTAAATAATGAACAGTTGGCCCACCGGCAAGCTGTTCATTGGTAATTTTTAACTAAAATGACGGCCTCCAGGAACAGAAAGTTATATATTGGGCTGATTGTCGCCTTGATTGGGCTAGGGGCGGTGCTGGATCGCCTGGGATATATGGGGCCGGTTAAAAGTTTGTTGCAAGCGGCGCTGGCTCCGTTACAGGGCGAAATTTCTGGTACTACCCGGCAATTCTCTGATTATTTTGCCGTTTCGGCCAACGTGCAGGCGCTCCGGGCCAGAAACCAGGAGTTGGAAACGCTGGTTAGCAACCTGATGGTTGAAAATGTGCAGCTCAAAGAGGTTGAGCGCGAAAACGAAGCCTTGCGCCAACTGCTCAACTACACCCGCAACAACCCCCAATTTACCTACGAAACCACCTCGGTGGTGGGGCGCAGCATTGGCGTAGACCCCACCAACCTGCTGTATTACATTTACGTAGACGTGGGCACCCGCGACGGCGTGGCCAAAGGCATGCCGGTAATCACCGACCGCGGGCTGGTGGGCCGGGTGACTGCCGCCGGGCCAAACTCGGCGCAGGTGTTGATGCTGATTGACCCCGCCAGCTCGGTGAACGCCATCATCCAGAACAGCCGCGTAACCGGCGTGGTTAAAGGCAACATTGATGGCACCGTTACTATGGAACGCATCCCCCCCACCGAAAAAGTAAACCCCGGCGATATTGTGCTTACCTCCGGGCTGGGCGGTAACTTCCCCAACAAGCTGGTGATTGGGCAAATCACCGAAGTCACCCAACGCGACCAGGATATGTTCCAGGTGGCCCACATTCGGCCCACGGTAGATTTTGGCAAACTCGAAACCATGCTGGTGGTGACTTCGTTCAAGCCGGTGGATTTTCAATCCGAGATTTTGAACTCGCAGGAGCAGGGCAATTAGCAACTTGATTGGCCCGGCGCTGCTGTTGGTAGCGGCGCTGGTGCAGGCAACGTTATCACCTTATATAAAGGTTAACGGCGTTCACCCCGATTTGGTGCTGCTGCTGGTGGTGGGCTGGACATCCCTGCGCGGCCTGGAAGAAGGCGCGGTGTGGGCGCTGATTGGCGGCATTTGCCTTGATTTTTTGTCGGGAGCGCCGTTTGGCGTGTTTTCGGTAACGCTGCTGGCGGCGGCGGTTGTAACCGGCCTGTTTCACGGGCGCATGTTTGGCAGCAGTATTGTGCTGCCGGTGTTTCTTACTTTTCCGCTGAGTTTTCTGTTTAACGGCGGGGCGTTACTGTTGTTAAGCTTTTTAGGGCACCCTGTTAACTGGAACAGCGCCGTTACCTTTATTTTGCTGCCGCTGGCCATATTCAACACCGTGTTGATGGTGGCGGCTTTCCCCCTGTTGCACCTGCTCAACCGCTGGCTCTACCCGCAGCCCATCACTTTTTAGGCGTCACTTCGGCTTTTCCGGCAATTTGAGTATAATTTTGGCTTATGACTGAGTTTCAAAACAAAATTCGGAATTACCTGTTTTTTGTGGGCGTGCTGATTGCCTTTGTGGTGCTTTCGGCCCGGCTGTGGAGTTTGCAGGTGGCGCAGGGCGCTCACTACCGCGAACTGGCCGACGCCAACCGGTTTCGATTGGCCCAGATTCCGGCCTCGCGCGGCGTAATATACGACCGCAACGGCGAATTGCTGGTACGCAACCGTCCGGTGTACAACGTTATTGTGATTCCGGCTTACCTGCCCAAAGATGCCACCGCCGAGGCCAAAATTTTTGCCCGGCTTTCGGAACTGCTCGATTTGCCCATCACCACTCAGCTTGAAGCCGCCGCCGGCAAAAACAACGGTTATTTTCACGCCATTAACCACCACCAGTTTAGCCGCCAAATCCAAAACCAAATTATCAATCCGCGCAGCCGCCAATACAAAAACGAGCCGCTGGGCATCCGCGATGCGGTTAACCAAAACAGAACGTATGCCCCGTTTTTATCGGTAACAATTGCCAAAGATGTGCCTCCGGCGATTGTGGCTCAACTGGAAGAAGAGCGGATTAACATGCCTGGCGTGCTGATTGAAATTTCGCCTAGCCGCGAGTACATGGATGGCCCGTTAACCAGCCATATTTTGGGCTACACCGGCCCCATTCCGGCGGAGCAATTTGACCAGTACAAAACCAAAAATTATGAACTCACCGATGTGATTGGCCTGGCCGGGCTGGAATCTCAGTACGAAGATTGGCTGCGGGGCATCAAAGGGTTGGAAAGCATCGAAGTGGATGTGACCGGCCAAAAAGTGAGAACCGTTAGCCAAAACGTTGAAGCTCACCCCGGCCACAATTTGCGGCTCTCGCTGGATATTGGGCTGCAAAAAGCCACCGCCGCCGCCCTGCAAGAAGAAATGGACAAAGTAAAATCCAAACAGGGCGTGGCCATTGCCATGAATCCGCAGAACGGCGAAATTTTGGCCATGGTTACTTTGCCCAGTTTTGATAACAACCTGTTTGCGCGGGGTATTTCACCCCGCGAGTTATCGCTGCTCAGCGAAAACCCGTCAACGCCGCTGGTTAACCACGCCACCGCCGGGTTGTACCCGCCCGGTTCTATTTTTAAAGTTGTGCCGGCGGCGGGCGCGTTGCAGGAGCGCACCGTTGATGTAAATACCACTTTCTTTGACTCCGGCGTGCTGTACCTGCCCAATCGGTTTGAACCCGACAACCGCGATTTGGCCCAGCCGTTTTATTGCTGGCTGCGCACCGGTCACGGCGAAGTCAGCTTGATTTCCGGGCTGGCCTGGAGCTGCAACGTTTATTTTCACCAGATTGGCGGCGGCTACGAGCCAACCAATTACGAGGGGCTGGGGCTGGAGCGCATGGCCAAATGGGCCGAGCGATTTGGCCTGGGCAAACTCACCGGCATTGACCTGCCCGGCGAGCTTTCGGGCCTGATTCCCAACGCCAAATGGAAGCGCATCAACTACGCCGAATCGTGGTTAACCGGCGATACCTACAATATGGCCATTGGGCAGGGGTTTGTGCTGGTTACGCCGCTGCAAATGGTTAACGTTTACGCTGCGCTGGCCAACGGCGGCACGTTGTATCGCCCGCATCTGGTTAAAGAAGTTTTAGATGCCGATGGCAATGTGGTTAAACAAATTGAGCCGGAAGTGATTGGCAAACTCAACCTGGATCCCGAATATTTGGGCTATGTGCGGGCCGGCCTGCGGGCGGTGGTTGAATGGGACACCGGCACGGCGCACGATACGTTTGATGTACCCGGTATTGACGCTTCGGGTAAAACCGGCACCGCCGAATTTTGCGATAATTACCCGGCCTGCCTCGACCGGGAGGGGCGGGTAAAAACCAGCCACGGCTGGTTTGCCTCGTATGCGCCCACCAACACCCCGGAAATTGTAACCGTGGCGTTTGTGTACGGTGGGGGTGAAGGCTCGATGGTGGCGGTTCCGGTTACCAATAAAATGCTGCGTTACTACTTTAAAATTGCCGACGATCAGGATAAAGACAAAACCAAGCCCGATCAAACGCCGGTTGAACTGGCTCCCGAAACCGTTTTTGCGGGCCGGCTGCTGGGCACCGATACCGGGAGCCAGGAAGGGGCCAATATTTCCGGCTATGTGCTTGATTCCGCCGGGCAGGGGTTGAGCGGCCTCACCGTAAGCGCGCTGGCCGATGGCCAGGTAATTACCGTTACCACCAGCCCCACCGGCCAATTTGACTTTACCGCGCCGCCCGCCAAGCAATTTACCAATTGGGAACTGCGCCTGGCCGATTACTCCACCGCGCCATTGTTGCAGCTAGAAATTGCCAACGGGCGGCGCTATCTGGTAGAATTTGATGCTCAACCCGCCCCCCAAGAGGCAGCCGCCGCCTCAACCGGCTCAAATTAGGTAATTCTCACCAGTAACTAAACATAACAACCTTAAAATAGAACCACTATATATTGTGGTTTATTTGATTTTCTAGTACAATATATAGTAGTTAACAGCTTTATTAGGCTGTTTTGTTGGCAGCTTATGTCAAACGATCGAATAACCATAAAAGGGACCAGTAATGGTCTGATCATTAACATTGGATCCGGGGTGTGGCAAGGCTTAATGGATGAGCTGGACCAGCACCTGGCTGCAAAAGCCGCCTTTTTTAAGGGCGGTCGGGTGGCGTTGCGGGTAGGGCCGCGCCAGTTAACCCGGTCGCAACTGGAGGCGGTGGGCCAAATCCTTGACCAGCACAACGTTACCCTGTGGGCCGTTGAAAGCGACGCGCCGGGCACTTGCGAGGCGGCGCGGCAACTTGGGCTGGAAACACAACTTGCCGCCAAACCCAAAACCGAGGCCGATCAACCGGCGGGCAATTCACTTTTAATCCAGCGCACGCTCCGTTCCGGGCAGGTGGTGCAACACCCCGGCAATATTGTGATCATTGGCGATGTTAATCCCGGAGCCGAAATAAAAGCCGGAGGCAGTGTGATGGTGTGGGGGCGGCTGCGGGGCAGCGTTATCGCCGGGGCTGCCGCCGATTTCCATGAATCGGCGGTGGTGTGCGCGCTTCAGTTATCGCCCATGCAACTGCGAATTGGCGAGTATATGGCGTTTGCCCCAGCCGAAGACGGGGCGCATCAATCGGCGCTTGTTCCCGAAATGGCTTCCGTTCAAAATGGACAAATTGTGGCCGAACCGTGGCGCGGCTAATCAATATTTAGTAGTTAGGATAGCGAATAACCCATGAGCGCAACCATAATAACCATAACGTCTGGTAAAGGAGGGGTGGGCAAAACCACCACCACTGCAAATTTGAGCGCAGCTCTGGCAGCTCAGGGCAAAAAAGTTGTCGCCATTGATGCCGACATCGGTTTGCGCAACCTTGATGTGGTAATGGGGCTGGAAAACCGCATTGTGTATGATTTGGTGGATGTGGTTGAAGGCACGTGCCGGCTGCGGCAGGCCATGATCCGGGACAAACGGCTGGAAAACCTGTACCTGATTCCGGCGGCGCAATCGCGGGATAAAACAGCCGTTACCCCCGGCGATATGATTGAACTGACCAACCAGATGCGCGACGAGTTTGATTTCATCCTCATTGATTCGCCGGCGGGGATTGAGCAGGGCTTTAAAAACGCGCTCGCCCCCGCTGACCGGGTGCTGATTGTGACCACGCCCGAAGTTTCGGCGGTGCGCGATGCCGACCGCATCATTGGGCTGATTGAAGCCGCCGAAAAAGGCCCCGCCGATTTGATTGTTAACCGCTTGCGCATGGACATGGTGCGGCGCGGCGATATGCTGGCCACCGATGACGTGATTGACATTTTGGGCATCAACCTGATTGGCATTGTGCCCGATGACGAAAGCATTATTGTCTCAACCAACCAGGGCCGCCCGGTGGTTATTGAAAACGGTTCGGTGGCTTCGCAGGCGTTTAACAATATTGCCTTGCGGTTAACCGGGCAAATCGTGCCATTTGTTAACCTCAACGAGGAAAAATCCATCTTTAAAAAGCTCTCAAAATTTTTTATGGGGGCCTGATTTCTGGGTTAGAAAACCCTTCGTCCTCTCAATCAGATCAGAACCTGCCACCAGAAGGAGTTGTTAAATGAGCATATTCAGCCGGTTATTTGGCCAAAAAGAAAAGAGTAGTAGCGTTGCCAAAAGTCGTTTGCAATTGGTTTTGGTCCACGACCGGGTGGATTTATCGCCGGGCCGCCTGGAATTGATGAAGGATGAGTTGATTCAGGTGATCTCCAAATATGTTGAGATTGACCAGGACGGGATTGACATAGCCCTTACCCGCAACAACAACCAAAACCGGCTTACGGCGCAAATCCCCTTGCTCAGCGTTCGGCAGAAATAGGCGCAAATTTGACGAGACGCTCGTCCGAATCTACAATTTCGGATTGCAAAATCTGAAAGACCCGTTAAAAGAAATATGGATAGACGTGTTTGGCGGCAATTTGATTGGGTTCTTGTTGGAATTGCCGCCCTTTTAATTTTATATGGCGTAATTATGATTTACAGCGCCAACCAAAACCAGGAAGATTTGCAGGGGTTGTGGAAAACCCAGCTTACCCGGGCGGCGGCTGGCTTGGTGGCAATGCTGGCGGTAGCCGCTTTTGATTACCGCTGGTACACCTCGCTGTACAAATTTTTGTATTTTGTAACGTTGTCTTTACTGGCGGTGCTGTTTATTGCCGCCGAGCTAACCGCCGGCACGTTGCGGTGGCTGGATTTTCAACTATTCCCGGTGCAGCCCAGCGAAATTGCCAAAATTGTGGTGATTATTGTTACCGCCAAAATCCTGGCCGACCGCGACGGCGAAATGGACAAATTTGGCAACCTGATGTTTGCCGGGTTGGTGGTTGCGCCGCCGTTGCTGCTGGTGTATTTTCAGCCGGATTTGGGCACTACGGTGATCACCGCCGTGGTGTGGATGGTGATGTTGTTGATGGGCGGCGTAAACCTGGTGCATGTGGGGCTGTTGGGGTTGAGCGGCCTGGCCCTTACCCCCGTACTCTGGCTGACTATGGCCGAGTACCAGCGCCAGCGGATGATGCTTTTTTTATACCCGGATCAAACCGACCCTTCGTATTTTAACATCCAGCAGGCGCTCATCAGCATTGGTTCGGGCGGCATGTTGGGCAAAGGTTTTAGCATTGGCACCCAAAACCAGCTTCACTTTTTGCGGGTGCGCCACACCGATTTTATCTTCTCGGTGATTGGCGAGGAGTTGGGGCTGCTGGGGTCGTTGTTGTTGTTTGGCCTTATTCTGCTGCTTGTCTGGCGGATTATGCGCGCCGCCGACCTTGCCGGCGATCCATTTGGCCGCTTTATTTGTGTGGGCGTGGCCACGCTCATCTTTTTCCAATCGTTTGTTAATTTGGGGGTAAATTTGGGGTTGCTGCCGGTTACCGGCACGCCGCTGCCGTTTGTTAGCTACGGCGGCAGCTCGCTGATTGCCTTTATGATTGCGTTGGGGCTGGTGCAGAGCGTGCTCATGCGGCGCAAATCCCTTGATTTTGAGCAGGTGTAGCGGGGCCTCGGCGTGAAATTTTCCATTCCGTCCCGGTGGGGCATTCGGATTTTGGCCGGGTGGTCGCTGGTTTTGGCGCTGCTGGCGGCCAGTTATTTGCTCATCCTGTCTAAATCGGTTGAGTTGTACAGCAATCAGTTTGGCAACCAACTCCAGGTTTGGCTGATTTTTGTTTTTAATGTGGCCTTTACGGTAGGTTTTGCCGCCGCCACTTACGGCCTGTGGCAATACCAAAATTGGGGCCGCCTCACTTTTTTGGGCTTGATTGTTGTCTGGACAGGCATCAATCTGGTGGGAACGTTCTTCCCCACCCTGTCTTTAAGCTCGGCGCAACAGCCGCCGCTTCTGTTTGTGGTTAATCTGCTGCGCTACGTTGTGGCGTTGGTGGTGCCCCTGCTTTACCTGAACCTGCCGCAAATCAAAGCGTGTTTTTGTGATCAAACCCCCGAAACTCTCTAACAAGGAAGATTAAACTTATGTCAACACCCTCAAAACCCGTCCGGGTGCGCTACGCCCCCAGCCCCACGGGTGATTTTCACGTGGGCGGCGCGCGCACCGCGCTTTTTAACTACCTGTTTGCCCACCACCACGGCGGCAAATTTATTTTGCGGATTGAAGACACCGACCAAAAACGGTACAACGCCGATGCTCTTACCTGGCTGCTCAACGGTCTGCGTTATCTGGGGTTGGATTGGGACGAAGGCCCCGAAGTGGGCGGCCCCTACGGCCCCTATACCCAAACCGAGCGGCTGGACATCTACCAAAAATATTGCCAGCAACTTTTGGATGACGGCCTGGCCTACCGCTGCTTTTGCACCGCCGAGCGGCTGGAAACCGTGCGCCTGCAACGCCAGGAGCAGGGCTTATCCGGCTACGATCGCCACTGCCGCGCTCTGGACCCCGCCGAGGCGGCGGCCCGTGTTGCTGCCGGCGAAAGCTGCACCGTGCGCATCAAATTGCCGCTGGATGGCGATATCACCGTGCATGACGACATTCGCGGCGACATCACGTTTAAAAATGACAGTTTGCAGGATACCGTGATTATGAAATCCGATGGCATCCCCACCTATCACCTGGCCGTGGTGGTGGATGACCACCTGATGGAAATCAGCCACGTGCTGCGCGGCGACGAGTGGGTTAATAGCCTGCCGCTACACATTCACCTGTATCGCGCGCTGGACTGGGAGCCGCCGGTGTTTGCTCATCTGCCCGTAATTTTGAACCCCGCCGGCAAAGGCAAAATGAGCAAACGCGAAGGCCGCGCTCCCGATGGCCGGCTGTTGCCGGTGTTTGTGCGCGTGTTTCAGGAAATGGGCTACCTGCCCGAAGCCATGATTAACTACATGGCACTGGTGGGCTGGAATTTTGACGGCCAAACCGAAATTATGAGCCGCGCCGAACTGATTGAGCGGTTTAGCCTGGATCGGGTCAACGCCTCGCCCGCCGCCTGGAACTACGACAAGCTGGATCATTTCAATGGAATTTACATTCGCAGCCTCACCGCCGCCGACCTCACCGACCGGCTGTTGCCGCATTTGCACGCTACCGGCGTCAAGGCTGATCGCGTCGCCATGTTGCGGCTGGCTCCGGCTATTCAGGAGCGGCTAACCACCCTCACCGATGCCGTGGCGTGGGTTGACTTTATTTTTGCCGATCACCTGCCGGAGTTTGATTTAAACCTGCTGGTGCCCAAAAATATGGCGCTGGCCGAAATGCCGGCCATTTTGCAGCAGGCTCGCCAACTGCTGGCCCACACCGAATTTACCCACGCCGCGCTTGATGCCGCGCTGCGCGATGGCGCTAAAGCCGCCGGACTAAAGCCGGCCCAGTTTTTCCAACCCATCCGGGTGGCCGTGTGCGGCAAAATGGTGGCCCCGCCGCTGTTTGATACGCTCGAAGTGATGGGCCGGGAGAAAACGCTCAACCGGATTGACGCCGCGCTGGCCCGATTAGCCGATTGATAGCAGCCCCACCGCCAAAGTTCTGGCACAGAAAACGGGAACGTGCTACAATAGCGGCTAATTTTACGCCTCAACAGAGGAGAAGATGTAATGAGCGACCCAAATAATGTTCCAGCCGAAGCCGACACCACCGAAGTCGGATTGCCCACCAACTTTATCAAAAAAATCATCGAAGAGCACAACAACTCTGGCCGATTTGGCGGGCGCGTTCACACCCGGTTCCCCCCGGAACCCAACGGCTACCTGCACATTGGTCACGCCAAATCCATCTGCCTGAATTTTGGCCTGGCCGAAGAGTACGGCGGCAAGTGCAACCTGCGGTTTGACGACACCAATCCCGTAAAAGAAGAGCAAGAGTATATTGACGCCATCAAAGCTGATGTGCGCTGGTTGGGGTTTGATTGGGAAGACCGCGAATTTTACGCCAGTGATTATTTTGACCAACTTTATAATTGGGCAGTGCAGCTCATTAAATCTGGAAAAGCCTACGTAGACAGCCTCAGCGCCGAAGAAATCCGCCAGTACCGCGGCACCCTCACCGAAGCGGGCCGCGAAAGCCCCGACCGCAACCGGCCCATCGAAGAAAACCTGGATTTGTTTGAACGCATGAAAAACGGCGAGTTTCCCGATGGCAGCTACGTGCTGCGGGCCAAAGTTGATATGGCCTCTGGCAACCTTAACATGCGCGACCCGGTGCTGTACCGCATTCTGCACGCCGACCACCCGCGCACCGGCGGCAAATGGTGCATTTACCCCATGTACGATTGGGCGCACGGCCAAAGCGATTCCATTGAAGGCGTTACCCATTCCATTTGCACTCTGGAATTTGAGGCCCATCGCCCGCTGTACGATTGGTTTGTGGAGCAGCTTGGCATTTACGCCCCGCAACAAATTGAGTTTGCCCGCCTCAACCTCACCAACACGGTTATGAGCAAGCGCAAACTGTTGCGGCTGGTGCGTGATGGCCTGGTGCGCGGCTGGGATGACCCACGGATGCCCACGCTTTCTGGCCTGCGCCGGCGCGGGTTTACTCCCGCCGCCATCCGCGATTTTGCCGAGCGCATCGGCGTGGCCAAAGCCGATAGCACCATTGATTACGCGCTGCTGGAATACCACGTGCGCCAGGATTTGAACAAAACCGCCCAACGGGTAATGGCGGTGCTTGATCCGCTCAAGGTGGTCATCACCAACTATCCCGCCGACCTTGTGGAAGAAATGACCGCCGTGAATAACCCCGAAGACCCGGCCTCCGGTTCCCGCGCTGTGCCGTTTTCGCGCGAAATTTATATTGAGCGCGAAGATTTTATGGAGGACCCGCCCAAAAAGTTCTTCCGGTTGGCCCCTGGCCGCGAAGTGCGGTTAATGCACGCCTACTACATCACCTGCACCGAAGTGGTTAAGGACGATGCCGGCAACATTACCGAATTGCGCTGCACCTACGACCCCGCCACCCGTGGCGGCGATTCGCCCGATGGCCGCAAAATCAAAAGCACGCTGCATTGGGTTTCGGCCCGGCACGCGCTCAACGCCGAAGTGCGCCTGTACGACCACCTGTTCACCCAACCCGATCCCGACGACGTGCCCGAAGGCCGCGATTTTACCGATTTCATCAACCCCAATTCGCTTCAGGTGCTAACCGGCGTAAAAGTTGAACCCGGCCTGGGCCAGGCTCGCCCCGGCGACCGTTTTCAGTTTTTGCGCAACGGTTACTTTGTAGCTGATCCCGATTCAACCGCCGCCACCCCGATATTTAATCGCACCGTGACCCTGCGCGATACCTGGGCCAAAATCCAGAAGAAAACCGACGAGTAAGCCCGCGCCGGCCTCCGGTTGCCCTTCTCACGTTAGAGAAGGGCAACCGGGGGGCCGGGCAGTAATTTGAGTAAACATTTAGCCAAAAAGGAAAAAAGCATGACGGACGAAGTGCGCGAAGAAACCGGCCCAACGCCGGCTCCAACTCCAGCCCCGGAACCAATCCCTCCGGTAAAAGATGAACCGGCTCCGGCAGCAACGGTTACTCCCAAACAGACTGTCCCCAACCCGTGGCTGCTGCTGGTGATTGGCCTGTTGGTGGGTGGGTTGGCCGGTTATTCCATCCGGCCACTGCTCGCGCCCGCGCCTCAGCCGGTGGCTACCGCCGCGCCGTTGGCCGCTGTAAAAAGCTCCGCCGAAATCAACGAAGGCCAGCCGCATCAACAGGTGATGATGGCGGTTATTGCCAACGCCCGCCATTTTTACGGCGACCCCAATGCGCCGGTTACGCTGGTGGAGTTTGGTGATTTCAACTGTGGTTATTGCGGCAAATGGGCCAAAGAAACCTTCCCTCAAATTGACCAAAACTACATCAAAACCGGCAAGGTGCGGATGGCCTACGTGCATTACCCCATTTTGGGCGCTGATTCGATGACCGCCGCCGAAGCCAGCGAATGCGTGGCCAGCGTTGATGAAAGCAAGTTTTGGGAGTATCACAACCTGTTGTACGCCAAACAGGGGATTGGCTTTACCAAAGAAAATTTAACCAATCTGGCCAGCAGCATGAAGCTGGATACCCCCAAGTTTGAAAGCTGCCTTGACAACTTCCCCAACCGGGCCTCGTTAGAAGATGACATCCGGCTGGCGCAAGTGATGGGGGTGCGCGGCACGCCCGCTTTTTTGGTGAACGGTGTGCCGTTGGCCGGCGCTTATCCCTATGATGATTTTGCCAAAGTCATCGAAGGGGTGATGACCGGAAAATATTAACGTAACGAAATTTTAACGGAATCGTAACGGAAATGTAATTTTGTTGGCATTGACAAAATTAAGAGAATGTGATATTTTCTATATAGTTGTTAACTAAGTTCTGAAGAAAGGAGGTACATACCAATGTTATTTCTCCCGCGTGAAGAAGGTCAAGGCTTGGTTGAATACGCTCTGATCCTGGTACTCGTCGCCATTGTCGTAATCGCCATTCTGCTGCTGCTTGGCCCGGTTGTTGGTAACGTGTTCAGCAACATTGTTGGTCAACTCTAAATATTACCTTTATTTTTATTACGTTATTTATCTAATTCATTTAAAAACCCCCAGACGCCTGGGGGTTTTTTCATTAATACCTTATTGGTTTGATACCCCGCAGCTTGCTGCGGGGAGTATTCATTTTGGCGGCAAATTGATTAGCGGTTTAGCAGTTGTTCCAATTCCAACGGGGTAACAACCGGCTGCTGGCAGGTAAAATTATGGCATACATACGCTGTGGCTTGCCCATTTAAGGTTGGCCGGTTATGCGCCAGTTCCGGGTGGCTGGTGGTGTCAGTGGGGGCGGTAACGGTCACTATCTGATTGGGCCGGTAGGGTTGTTGCGCCACGGCCAACAATTGCCGGGTATCATCCTGGTCTGGTAAGCCGATGATAGCCACTTCTTTGGGTCGGGCCAGCGCAAACTCAAAATTGCCCAGCCAGGTGGTAAAGGCGGCGGGATACTGGCGCATGGGTTGTTGCAGCGCCGCCAACGCTTCGATGGCCGGCTGCTCGTAGCGTGAGTTGCCGGTGTAGGCCGCCAGCAACAGCAGCACGCGCGCGGTCATGCTGTTGCCGCAGGGAATGGCGTTATCCTGCATATTTTTGGGCCGGGCGATGAGCGTTTCGTGGTCGGCGGCGGTGTCAAAAAAGCCGCCGTCTTCGCTATCGGCAAACTGCTCAAGCACCACATCCATCAATTGCCGGGCATGTTGAAACCAGCGCGGTGCAAAGGTGGTTTGATACAACGCCAGCAGGCCGTCGGCGTAAAAGGCGTAGTCTTCCAGATAGCCCATCAATTTGGGAACGCCGGTTTGAGGCGTCCAGGTGCGGAACAACCGGCCATTACGCAGCATGGTCAAAAGGGTGAATTCGGCGTTGCGGTGGGCCACCTCCAGATAATCGGGGCGGTTGAGCACGCGGGCGGCTTCGGCCAAGGCCGCCAGCATCAGCCCGTTCCAGGCGGTGAGCACTTTTTCATCGCGGGCGGGTTTGGGGCGCTGTTCGCGGGTGGCAAACAGTTTGGCCCGGCTGCCCCGGAGCGATTGGGCGAGTTCGGCTTCGGTCAGCCCCAATTGATCGGCCAGTTGGTGGAGCGGAACGGGGCGGTTGAGGATTGATTTGCCCTCAAAGTTGCCGCCCGGTTGAACATTGTAGGCGGCGCAAAACAGTTGGCCATCGGCCTGGCCCAAAACCGAGTTGATTTCGGCGGGTGTCCACAGGAAAAATTTGCCTTCCTCGCCTTCGCTGTCGGCATCCTGGCTGGAGTAAAAACCGCCGGCGGGGTCGGTCATTCCGCGGATCACATAATCCAGCGTTTCTTCAACAATGTTACGGTAAAACGGGTTGCCGGTAAGCTGGTAGGCGTGCAAATACAGCCGGGCCAGCAGGGCGTTATCGTATAACATTTTTTCAAAGTGAGGCGTTAGCCACACGGCATCAACCGAGTAACGATGAAAACCGCCGCCAAGCTGATCGTACATGCCGCCGTCGGCCATTTTTTGCAGCGAAAGCTCAATCATTTGCAGCAGGCCGGGCTGCCGGTTGCGGTGGTGGGCGCGGAGCAGAAAATCGTAAATGGTGGGCTGGGGAAATTTAGGCGCGTCGCCAAAACCGCCGTTAACTTTATCAAAGTTGTAACTGAGCGCCTGAATGGCCAAATCGCGGATGGCCGGCTCAAAACCGGTGGCTTCCTTGAGCGAGAAGCCGCCCTGAATCCGGGCCGTGAGCGCCTCGCCGTTTTGGTTTACCTGCTCCGGTTGGGCGCGGTAGGCGTGGGCAATGCCAAGCAACACCTGCTCAAACGCGGGACTGCCGGGGCGCGGCGTGGGTGGGTAATAAGTGCCGCCGTAAAACGGCACGCCGGCGGGCGTTAAAAACAAGCTCATGGGCCAGCCGCCGTGGCCGCCGGTAATGGCCAGCACCGCATCCATGTAAATCGAGTCGAGATCGGGCCGCTCTTCGCGGTCAACTTTAATGTTGATAAAATGCTCGTTCATAATGGCGGCGGTCGCCTCGTTTTCAAAGCTTTCGTGCGCCATAACGTGGCACCAGTGGCAGGCCGAATAGCCAATGCTTAAAAAGATGGGTTTATCCTGAGTTTGGGCCAGATTGAGGGCCTCTTTGCCCCAGGGGTACCAGTTAACCGGGTTGTGGGCGTGTTGAAGCAGGTAGGGGCTGCTTTCGTGGATAAGCCGGTTGGGCATGGAGTTCTCCTTTTTGGAAGACTGTTGCAAAAATTGTGGGGGGTAGTATAGCAGTTGCCGGGTAACTTGTAAACATCGGGAATGGCCGCGACTGACGAACTACGAATTACGAGTTTTTATTGGTTAGGTTAAACGGAGGCGACTCCACGTTAAATGATGGCGACTCCACGTTAAACGGCGGCGACTCCACGTTAAACGGCGACGACTCCGCGTTAAACGGCGACGACTCCGCGTTAAACGGTGGCGACTCCGCGTTAAACGGTGGCAACTCCGCGTTAAACGGTGGCGACTCCACGTTAAACGGTGGCGACTCCGCGTTAAATGATGCCCAATATCGGCAATTATGCTGAGGCTGGCGGTACTTATTGCTCCGTTGACATGGCATGGCTAACCCACTATACTAGAATATAGTGCCAGTTTTAACCCCAGAATTTAGTATAGCCGGTTTGAACGCCGCCCAAACTTGTAAACAAAAGTTGGAAAGACGGGGGCCATGTACAAATACAGTTGCCGTAAATGCCCGATTAGAAACCGCTGTATTGACGAAAGCAGCAACGCCGACAGTATCAAGGTGATGATTCGGCGGGCGTTTGAAGCGCGAACTGACACTCTGGCTACCTGGGGCCGGTTGCAAGCCAACTGCCTGCTGGTAAAAGCCGAGCAGGAAAAGAAAACCAAAACATCACCGTTAACGCTGCGTTTGCAGCAAATCCGGGCCAACCAGGATGAGGCCGCTACGCCCGAAGAACCCGGTAGCGAAGCGCCCGACGCCAAAACCGGGGCGCGGCGGATTCGCCCGCTCAAAGACTCGCCCAAACAACCGCCCCAACCGCCCGATTATTTGCAGCCGGTTTCATCTCAACCCAAGCGGCCCCTCAAGCCGTTAAAACGGTTAACCGGCCCGCTAACGCCGGCTGGAGCCGTTGATTTACCCGAACTCTACTGGCTCATCATCGAAAGCAACAAACGGCGGATTACGCTGCCGGTTAACGGTGGCCTGATTTTTGGCCGGTTTGACCCCAACGTTGGCATTCCGCCGGATATTGACCTGTCGTTTGAAGATACCGAATCGCGCTATATTTCGCGGCGGCACGCCTCGGTGCTGGCCAAAAATGGCCGGCACACCATCGAAGATTTAGGCAGCAAAACCGGCATCTACCTCAACGGAGTCAAAATAGATTACGGCCCGTCGCGGATACTGGAACCCGGTGATGCGTTGCGGATTGGCAATATCGGTTTGCGTTACGACCGGGTTCCGCCGGGCGTGCTGCAAAAAGCGCGGAGTTCGATGGCGCAGCACGTGTTGTTTGTAACGCCAACCGGCCGAAAAATCGTCATCAAACCGCCCAACAGCCTGGTGATTGGCCGGATTGACCCCCGCGTAAACTTTGTGCCCGATGTTGATTTAAGCCACGATGGGGAAGTAACCCGGCTGATTTCGCGCCGCCACGCCCTGATTCAGTGGCGGCATGGGCAGCCCTACATTGAGGATTTGGGCAGCGGGTTTGGCACCCGCGTGCGGGGCGAGTTGCTGGCGTTGGGCCAATCGTTGCCACTGGTGCCGGGCGACCACATCTGGTTGGCCGGGTGCGTGCTGGCCTATGACATCGAAGCGTAAGGAGTCCGGCGGAACCGGGGCTTGACGCCAAAAATAAAGGCGAATTTTGGCCCCATCCGGCGGCGCTATTTTTAAGGGAGATACAAAGATGAAGCAGAACCCAGTTCCAGAACTAGACCAAACTCCAAAAGTAATCATCTGGCCCAAAGACAGAAAAGAAATGGTGTTTATTCCAGGTGGCATTACCATTATGGGCAGCAACAGCGGCGACCCCACCTATCGGCCCGAACACAAAGTGGCCGTAGCCGATTTTTATATTGACCGCTGGCCCATTACCAACTACGAATACAAAAAATTTATTGATGCCACCGGCTATCCGGTGCCCAATTATCACGTAAGCTGGTGCGATACCGCTGCCTACAACTGGGACCCGGCCACCCGGCTGTATCCTCTCGACAAAATTCACCATCCGGTGGTGCTGGTTACGTGGGCCGATGCTATGGCCTACGCCGCCTGGGCCGGCAAACGCCTGCTCACCGAAGCCGAATGGGAGCGGGCCGCGCGCGGCTTTAATGGCCGGCGCTACCCCTGGGGCAATGATTTTGAAGCCGAATTTTGCAACTGCCGCGAAACCGGGGTAAACGGCACCAGCGCCGTGGGCTATTTTTCGCCCAACGGCGACTCGCCGGAAGGGGTGATTGACCTGGTGGGCAACGTGTGGGAATGGACTAACACCCTGTTCCGCCCCTATCCGTACACCCCCGATGATGGCCGCGAAAGCCGCGACGCCGACGGCTTTAGGGTGCTGCGGGGAGCCTCGTGGGTAAACGATGCCAACGTGGCGCACGGTATGGCCCGGCTTGATGGCGATTTTCTGTTTTACAACAACGTTGGTTTTCGCTGCGCGGCCTCGCCGGAGTAGTGGTTGGGTAAAATCGCACAAAAAAGCCGGAGGAATACCCTCCGGCTTTTTTGATGCGTTGGTTGCAAACGGATTAATATTTGTACACTTTGAAATCGTCAAACTTGGCCACAATGTTATGGTCGGCGGCGCGAGCGTAAACGCCGGTAGACGTACCGGTGAGCTGGCTGCTATCGGTAATAGTGCTGCCAACCTGTACGCCATCAATGTAAAGGCTAATTGTGCCATCGCTCTTGTGGGCCACCTTGAGGGTTTGTTTGTAACTGCTGCCATAGCCCCGTTTGATGTTGGTATCACAATTGTTGTAGGCCAGGGTAGAGGAGTTGCCATCTTTTTTGCGCCGAAGATCCCATTTGCCACCGCCGCTGCACCCGCTGATGTTGGGGTAAATCCGAAAGACATACTGGGTATCGCCACCGGCGCCGTTTAGCCAGATACCGTAAGAATGGTTTGAATCCTCGTAATCACCACTGATATAGCCGGTTACTTCAAATTCGCCGTAAGCCCGGTTGGCGTTACCGCTGGGGGCAAAAGGCAGGCATTCCCGGCTGCTTGATTCTACAGTTACTTTGTAAAGGCCGCCGGTGGTGTCGCTGGTGCAGCCGTCGCTGCTAAATTCATACCAGGGGCTACCGCTCTCAAAATCCTCGTGGTAAACCAACGACGCCACCGGAGTTGGGGTTGGAGTTGGGGTTGGGTATTTGCTGGTATACGGCAGGTAAACCAGATACCCCGACCCTGAGCCGGTAATGCCCACGTTCTTTGTGCCAGAATTGGCGTAAGGGCCGCTTTCGGCGTAGGTCATAAACGTGGTAACGGCGGCGGTGTTGGTTACGGTAGCGTTAAATGTTGAAGTAAGTTGGGCGGTAACGGTAATGACCACGCTGTTATTGGCCGGAACGCTGTTTAAAATAAGCCATTTCTGGGTGCTGGCGGTAGTGGCTCCGTTATCAACCGCATCAATCCCCGGAGCAAAGGTATAAGTGGGGGTGAGCATTTCTTTGGGCATTAAATCCTGAAAGATAATGCCGCTGGCGGTGTAAGGCCCGTGGTTGGTAATAGTCACCGTAAACGTTACCAGCCCGCCCGAAGCCACCGTGGTTACGTTGGCGGTTTTGGCCACTTCCAGGTCAAACGTTGTTACCCCCGCAGCCTGGACAACATTATTATCAGCCAGGCCAAACGCGGCCAAATCTTCTTTGGTTAATACCATTTGGGGCGGCGTGCTGGTGGGCAACCCCTGCGCCAGCGAGGTGGTTGCCCCGCCCAGCGCCAACGACAACGCTACCATGCTGGCTGCGGCCAAAACCAGCACGAAAATTAATTGTATTTCTGTTCTGAACTTTTGTTGCATAAATCTATCCTTGTGCCATCTTCAAAAAATTTAAATACAAACGGTCATTGTAGCCAAAATCTTTTATTCCGCTAACCAGGCCGGCCCGATTAACAACAATCCGGCGCGCAACTTTTTACCAGGTCTGCCGTATATTTATTGTATGCCCGTTTCTACAAATCCTTTTCAACCGCCGGTTATTCTGTGCTATAATTTAGCTCACCGTAACAACGGTTTCAACTGAAAGGACTTCTTAATGCCGGTTGTTATCCTTTTGTGGTTTTTAATTATTGTTGTGATTATTCTGGGGGTGGTGTGCCTGGCCGGAGTGGCCACGTTTAAATTAGTTCGATGGTTAACCGGCGGGGCTGGCGCTACCCGCATCCCCACCGCCACCCGCGACGCCCTGCGCGACGCCAAACATTACGCCCGGCTCATTAAAACCACGGCCCAGCAATGCCCGCCCGGCCTCATCCGCGACCGCCTGGGCCGCACCGTAAAACCGGTGGATGAATGGCTGGAAAATTTAAAGCGATTGGAGTTGGCCCTGGCCAAACTGTACGCCCAGCGTGATTTAAATCGGGAAATGCGCAAAGCCAACACCGAACTTGAGCAGTTGCGCCGCCAGCTTGTCACGGCCACGTCCGCCGCCCAGGTTGACTCGTTGCGGGCGCTGATGAAGAGCAAAAAAAAGCACCACAGCGTGCTTGAGGAGTTGCAGGGGTTTCAAAACCAGGCCGAGTTAAAAATACGCCGGATTGCCAGCGATTTGGGGGCAACCCACGCCGAAATGCTGCTGATTACCGCGCGGGGTGATTTCAGCGAGAGTCGTTTTCAACGGCTGGATGAGAATTTGCAGGATAACCTGGCCGGTTTGCGCGATATTATGGCCGCAATGGATGATATGCGCTACATGAGCGGCGCGGCCAATTAATCCCACCGATTAACACAAACGCAACGTGACCGGCACTACATAGTGCCGGTCACGTGTTTTTTAAACCCGGCCTGCGGATGATTTTTGGTCCAGCAGCGCCACCACCCGATCCAGAATGGCTTCGGCCACTTCGCTTTTGCTCATTAAGGGCAGCGCCTCTACCTGGCCGTTTGCGCCTAGCAGCGTTACCCGGTTGGTATCCACGCCAAACCCGGCATCGGCGGCAGTTACATCGTTGGCTACAATCAGGTTGAGCTTTTTGCGCTCAAGTTTGCTTTGCGCGTTAGCCAGCAGGTTTTCGGTTTCGGCGGCAAAGCCTACCGTAACGGTTGGACCGCCGCCGGCGCTTTTTTGGGCCGCCAGCGCGGCCAGAACATCCACCGTGCGCGCCATCTCCAGGGTGAGGCCGCCGGCATCGCCCTGTTTTTTTATTTTTTGGGCCGCCTGCGCCGCCGGTTTAAAATCGGCCACAGCGGCGGCCATTACCAGCGCCTCGGCTTGCGGCGCGGTTTGCAACACGGCTTGCAGCATCTCCTCCGCCGAATCCACCCGGATGATTTTTACCCCGCCGGGCGCGGGCAGCGCCGCGCTGGTAATCAGCGTAACATTAGCGCCCCGGTCGCGGGCGGTTTCGGCCACGGCGTAGCCCATTTTGCCGCTGGAATGATTAGAAACAAAACGCACCGGGTCAATGGCTTCGCGGGTGCCGCCGGCAGTCACCACCACCCGCTGCCCGGCCAGATCACCGCGCTGCCCCAGCACCAGCCGCACCGCGTCTACAATTTCGTCCGGTTCAACCATGCGCCCCGGCCCCATTGCCCCCGAAGCCAGCCGCCCGGCTGCCGGCCCCACCACCGCCACGCCCCAATCGCGGAGCTTTTGCATGTTGGCCTGGGTGGCCCGGTGCTGCCACATATCGGTTTCCATAGCCGGGGCCAGCAATATGGGGGCGGGCGTGGCCATAGCCACCGCCGTGAGCAGGTTATCGGCCAGGCCGTTGGCCAGCTTGCCAATGGTGTTGGCCGTAGCCGGCGCAATTAGCAGCAAAGCGGCGCTATCGGCCAGGGTAATGTGGGGAATATTCTGCCCGCCGGGGATGGCAAACATATCGGTGTGAACGGGCCGGTGGGTAAGCGCCTGAAACGTGAGCGGGGTGATAAACTTTTGCGCCGCCGCGGTCATAATTACCTCAACCTGCGCCCCGGCCTGCACCAGTCGGCTGCACACCACGGCGCTTTTGTAGGCCGCAATTCCGCCGGTTACGCCCAGAATAATGGTTTTGTGGTTTAAAACTTTAATGGTCATCAAATTTTCCTTATGGGTGTGCTACAAAATAAAACCCATTGCTCAGGTTAAAAACAAGTATAATTAGCTTATTATACTTTTGAATATTTTCATTTATTTATTAATAATTTCGATTTACATTTTGAATCACCTGATTCATGCTTTGAATCATCTGATTCATGCTTTGAATCATCTGATTCATGCTTTGAATCATCTGATTCATGCTT
>CAZFCE010000007.1:81540-139978 GCA_964517605.1 uncultured Caldilineaceae bacterium
TGAATCACCTGATTCATGCTTTGAATCACCTGATTCATGCTTTGAATCACCTGATTCATGAAATGAATCTATTGATTCATTTCCCAGATAAGCCGCAGCCCTTCCAGTGTAAGCCACGGATTCACCACCTCGATGATGGCGGTTTCCTGGGCAATGGTTTGAGCCAGCCCGCCGGTGCCAATCACCCGCATATCGTGGCCCAACTCGGCCCTAAAGCGGGCTACCATGCCCTCAACCAGCCCCACGTAGCCAAACACCAGCCCGCTTTGCATGGCGTGCACCGTGTTGGTGCCAATGGCTTTGGGCGGGCGCACCAAATCTACGCGGGGCAGTTTTGAGGTGCGGCTGGCCAACGCTTCGGCGGCAATGCCAATGCCGGGCGCAATGGCCCCGCCCAGATAATCGCCGTGGCGCGAAATGGCGTTAAAGGTGGTGGCGGTGCCAAAATCAATCAGGCAGGTTGGCCCGCCGTACAGGTGATAGGCGGCCACGGCATCTACAATGCGGTCAGCGCCCACATCGCGGGGGCTATCATACCGAATTTTTACCCCGGTTTTTACGCCGGCTTCCACCACCAGCGGCGTCTGTTTGATAAACCGCTCCGATAATTCCACAAACACGGAGGTGAGCGGCGGCACCACGCTGGCCAGCACCACCCCTTCGATTTGTTCGTAGCTAAAGCGCTCGTGGCGCATTAAGCCTAAAATGATGATGCCGTATTCGTCGGCCATGCGCCCGTAATCGGTTTTAATGCGCCAGTGGTACTTGAGCGTTTTGGTGGCGGCATCGAACACGCCCAGCGTAACGTTGGTGTTGCCAATATCAATGGTTAACAAGAGCATAATCAGCCTGCCTGATGGGTTGAAAGAACGAGATTATCAATTAACCGCACGCCGCCCACGGCCACAGCCATTGACAGCAGCGCCCCGGTGGTAACGGTGTCCAGTTCGGCCAGCGTGGCCGGGTGCGCCACGCTCACGTAATCTACCTGGGCCAGCGGCGTGGCGGTTAGCACGGCCAGCATGGCCTGGCGCAGGCGCTCGGCGTGGCGCTCGCCCTGGTTAAAGGCGTGCTGCGCCGCCGATAGCGCCCGGAACAGGCAGGCAGCCTGCGCCCGCGCCTCCGGCGACAGGTTGGCGTTGCGCGAACTCATGGCCAGCCCGTCGGCTTCGCGCACAATCGGGCACACCACCACGTCCAGGTTAAAGTTGAGGTCTTTAACCATTTGGCGGATAACGGCCACCTGTTGGGCATCCTTTTGGCCAAAATAGGCGCGCTGCGGCTGGAACACGTTGAACAATTTGGCCACCACCGTGGCCACACCTTTAAAATGGCCGGGCCGGTGCGCCCCTTCGAGCGGCTGGGTGATGGCTTCTACCGAAACGTAGGTTTGGTAATCGGGGGGATACACCAGCTCCGGCGTGGGCGTCCACACCAAATCGGCTCCGGCCCGCGCCAGCAAGTCCAGGTCGCGTTCCAGGTTGCGGGGATAGGTTGTTAAATCGTTGGGGTTGTTAAACTGGGTGGGGTTAATAAAAATGCTCACCGCCACGTGATCGTTTTCCTGTTTGGCCCGTTCAACCAGGCTTAAATGGCCCTGGTGCAAAAAGCCCATAGTTGGCACCAGCCCCCAGGCAGCGGCGGGGTTGGCCCAGCGAATGGCCCGGGTTTGGTCAATGGTTTGGGTTACGTTCATGGTTTACCTTTCTGGTCTGATTCAGTTTCTTTGAGTTTGATGAGTTTGAGCAGCAGTTGATTAACCGGCGTGGGCACGCCCACTTTTTGGCCGGCGTTCACCACCGCCCCGGAAATGGCGTCAATTTCGGTGGGGGCGGCGCGGCTGAGGTCTTGCAGCATGGAGGAGCGGTTGGCGGCGGTGGCCCGGCTTACGGCGGCGGCGTGGGCGGCGGCATCGGGGTAGGGCAGTTGAATGCCCAGCGCGGCAGCTACCTGCGCCACTTCGGCGGCGGCGGCGGCCATCACCTGGCGCAAAAATTCGTTTTCTACCAGCGCGCCGTTGGGCACGTTCAGCAGGGCGGTGAGCGGGTTGATGCCGGCGTTAACGGCCAGTTTGCCCCACACCAGGCTATCGGCGTTATCGGCCAGGCTGGTTTCCAGCCCGGCCCGGTTGAACAGCGCGGCCACCTGCGCCAGCATGGGGCGCTGGGCGGCGGTTCCGGCCAGATAGGTTGGCCCAAAACCGGCATGGCGCAGCCGGCCCGGCGCTAACATGGTGGCGGCCTGGGCGGTAATGCCCTGCGCGGCGCGCGCCTGGCCCATGGCGGCAGCCAGAATATCCAGGTTGCCCAGGCCGTTTTGCAGGGTAATGGCCAGGCCGTGCGGTTGCAAAATTTGGGCAACCAGCCGGGCGGTGGCCTCGGTTTGGGGGCTTTTAACTAAAATCAGGGCAATGTCGGTGGGGGGGAGGGCATCGGGCTGGCTGGTGGCCTGCAATTTAAAGGTTGCCTCCCGGCCATTGGCCGAGATAACGGTTAGCCCGGTTTGGTTTAGCGCCTGGATTTGCTCCGGCCAGTGGCCAAATAACACCACGTTGGCCAGCCCGTGCAGGCGGCTGCCAAATAACGTGCCCAGCGCGCCCACGCCAAAAATGGTAATAGTTAGCGGCATTTATTTATCACCGTATAAAAACAGGTGTAATTCCTCTTCGTTGATTTTAAAGCTGTGGTCGGCAGAGGGAAACGCTCCGGCTTCAACATCGGCAATGTAGGCTTTAAAGGCATCAATGATGGGCTGGCGCAGGTTGGCGTATTGTTTTACAAATTTGGGCACAAATTCATCAAACAGCCCCAGCACATCGTGAAAAACCAGCACCTGGCCATTGCAGCCGGGGCCGGCCCCAATGCCAATGGTAGGGATGTTGAGCCGGCGCGAAACTTGCGCCGCCACCGGAGCCGGCACGGCCTCAAGCACCAGCGCAAAGCAGCCGGCGGCTTGCAGGGCCAGCGCATCTTCTTGCAGCCGTTGAGCCGTTTCGGCGGTTTTGGCCTGCACTTTAAAGCCGCCCAGTTTGATGGCGGTTTGCGGCGTTAACCCCAAATGGCCCATTACCGGAATGCCGGCCCGCGTAATGGCATACACGGTGTCCAGCACTTCTTCGCCGCCTTCCAGTTTGACGGCTTCCATGCCGGCCTCTTTTAAAAAGCGCCCGGCGTTCCGCACCGCCTCGGCCCGGTCAATCTGGTAGCTCATAAAGGGCATATCGCCGACCAAAAAGGCGCGCTGCGTGCCCCGGGCCACAGCCCGGCAGTGGTGCAGCATTTCATCCATAGTTACCGATACGGTGTTGGGGTGGCCCAGCACCGTCATGGCCAGCGAATCACCCACCAGAATGATGTCTACCCCGGCTTCGTCAACCATTTTGGCGCCGGGGTAATCGTAGGCGGTGAGCATGCTGATGGGCTGGCCGGTTTCTTTCTTTTTTTGTAAATCCAGAATAGATATTTTGGGAGCCATTACTTTTTCGCTTTCTTGCTAAAAGGCGAGGCAACAAAAAGCCCCGCAGCGGAAGCCGCGAGGCTCAATCAGCAAGAAAAGCGCCCGTTTGTACGCAGCTCTTTCTCGATGCCTGAGCGCCGTCTCGGCCCACCGGGTCCAAGCGACTTCACACCTTGAAAGATAGTTTGTGGTTGTTTGCTACCAGGCTAACCGGTTAACAACAGGCGTTATTATAGCACAGGCCCACGCCAAAAATCAATGGGCAAAGTTGATGCGGCCCGGGCGGCGGGCATCAATTTATCAACCGGTGTGCGTTACCCTGAAGCGGGCCACCAGTTGTTGCAGGGCGGTAGCCATGTGCGATAATTCTCGCGCCGAGTTGTTCACCTCAATCACCTGGGCGCTCATTTCCTGGGTGCTGGCGTTTACTTCTTCTACAGCGGCGTTGTTTTCCTGGCTAATGCTGGCAATGTTTTCTATGGTTTCACGCACCGAGCCGGAACTGGACGCCATTTCTGCGGCGGAGGCGCTGTTCTCCTCAACCACCGCCGACACGGTTTCCATCACTTCCACCAGTTCGGCGGAGGCTTCTTTCATTTCGCGGGCGGCAGCCGATACCTGCTCTACCTGGGTATCCACTTCCAGCGCCGCTTCTTCCATGGCTTTAACGGCATCCTGCGCCACGTATTGCACGGTTTCAATCAGCGTTTGGATTTCTTTGGTGGCGGTGCTGGAGCGTTCGGCCAGTTTGCGCACCTCATCGGCCACTACGGCAAAGCCTTTGCCCTGGTCGCCAGCGCGGGCGGCCTCGATGGCGGCGTTGAGCGCCAGCAGGTTGGTTTGGCTGGCAATATCGTCAATTGTCTGGATAATCGAGCCGATTTGACGGCTATGTTTGCCCATTTCCTGCACTTTGCGGGCGGATTGCCCCACCTTCTCGCGCACAATCTCTATTTTGTTGATGGTGGTGGTAACTTGCTGAATGGATTGGGTAATGTGCGCGGTGGCTTCGTTGGAGCGGCCCACGGCGGTGGCCTGTTCTTGCGCGCCGTTGGCCACGGTATCAATGGTGCGCGCTACCTGCTCTACCAGTTCCACGGCGGTGGTTACGCTTTCGGCTTGTTGGGTAGCGCCCAAAGCCAGTTGTTGAATGGTGGCGCTGATTTGCGATGACGCCTCGCCGGCCTGGGCCGAAAAGGTGGCCAGTTCGCCGGAGGCGGCGTTAACTTTGCCGGCGTTGTCGGTAACGGCGGTAATCAGGTTGCGCAGGTTGATGACCATTTGCGCAAAAGCGTTGCCTAGCACATCCTGTTTAGAATGCGGCGCAACCTGAACCGTTAAATCGCCTTCGGCCAGCCGTCCGGCGGTGCCGGCCATTTCTTGCACATAAATCCGCAGGTTGTGAAAAGCCCGGAGCAAGTCGCCGGTTTCATCGTTGCGCTGCATATATTTGGCGGCGGCGTCATCGGCGGCAAGGTCGCCCTGAGCCAGTTGTTGAGCCTGACGGGTGGCAATCATCAGCGGGGTGGATAGCGAACGCGCCACCATAAAGCCAATCAGCCCCAAAATTAAAGTGATTACCCCGGCCACAAACAGGTTGTTGGTAAGCGCCCGCACTACCGGCACGTTAATTTCGGCAATATCCTGATCAATCAAGATAACCCAGCCCAAAGCCTGCCCGCGGTTGCCTTCCAGGCGGTGATAAGCAATCACCGCCGGCTGCTGATCCAGATCGGCCAGGTCGTCGCGCCAGCCCTGGTCATTCTTTTGCGTCACCGCTATTAATTGTTCGGGCGCGGGTTTCATCAACATGTCCGAGTTTGGCGCGTACAGCACCCGCCCGGTGCGGTCTAGCAGAACCGCATGGCCGGTTTCGCCCACCGTAACCTGGCTTAACGCATTAAACACCGATGACACATTGACCGTGCCGCGCAAAATACCGATGGTGGCCCCGCCCACTTTATCGCGAATGGGAACGCCAATATTAACGGCCCAGGTTTTGGTGCTTTCATCGTATTCAACTTCTGAAATGGAGGGCGTACCCTGCCCTTTGTTGTAGGCGTTTTGCCACCAATCCTCATCGGCCTGTAAATAATCGCCGGTGCGGTTGGTCATGGCCACGGTTAACCCCTGAATATCGGTGGCAAAAACCTCAACCTGGTTGGGAAAGGTTTGCATAAACGCCATGAATTGATCGCTTACGGGGTTGTTATTAATTTGGCCCACCAACTCTTCAACTGCGGGCGATTTGTCCTTCCAGCTTTGGTCCAGTTCCGCAATTTTGGCCTGGATTTCCTTCGGGTCGCGGCCATCGTAGGTTTTGTTGGCGGTTTTCACCAGTTCGATCACGGCGGGAGACAGCGCCAGCGTTTGCAGGTTATCCACTTGCGCCGTAATGACATCGGCGGAACGGTTCAGGGTTTCGTGCCCCAGTATAACCAAATCTTCGCCGGTGGTTTGGATGGAATTTTTTGAAATGGTGAAGTAGGTGAACACCGTTAATCCGGCTACTGATAGCAAGATTACGGTAATTACCAACCCCACAATTTTGCTTCTGATCTTCCAATGGGTAATGCCGCCCAGTGAGATTACTTTTTGGAGAGGATTTTGTTGCATCGTTGCCCCCTTATTTTGCCGGGTTGTAAATAATTGTTTTTGGAGAATTGCATTTTTATTCCATTCGGTATTGGAGGTTATCGGCAAAACTCAAAAAAACTCCATAAATTTTTGGTAAAGAGTTGGGCCAAATTGCCTGGAAAACGGGCGGCAATAAAAAAGACGCTGTTTTTGGCAGCGTCTTTTTGGAGTAAACGTTAACCGGGAGGTTTAGGAGTTTACGGTAGTTTGGGCAGCGGGCGAGGCCTGGGCCTCGCGGGTGGAGAGCATTTTGTTGAGGGCGCTCATGTAGGCCCGCGCGCTGGCCACAATAATATCGGTGCTGGCCCCGTGGCCACTGAAGGTGTCTATCATTTGTTTGCCGGTTTGCGGATGAGCGCGGTAGGTGCTATCGCCGTTTTCCGGCTGAATGCGGATGGTCACTTCGCCAATGGCGTCAATGCCTTCGGTAACGGCCTGCACCACAAACTCAATAAGAATGTTGGGCACTTGCACAATCCGGTTGATGGCTTTGTACACGGCATCCACCGGGCCGGTGCCAATGGCGGCGTCCATCACTTCTTCGCCATTGGGGGCGGTGAGGCTAACCGTAGCCGTGGCCTGAATGTGGTCGCCGGAGGAAACGTGCACGCTGTTCAGTTTCCAGATTTCGCGCGGCTGGTAAAACTCATCGGTGATGATGGCTTCAATATCGGCATCGGTGACAACCTTCTTTTTATCGGCGATGCGTTTGAAGCGGTTAAACGCCTGGTTTAAATCCTCTTTGGACAGGTCGCCGTAGCCCAGCTCTTCGAGCCGCTTGCGGAAGGCGTGCCGCCCGGAGTGTTTGCCCAGCACCAGCGCGCTGGCCGACAGCCCCACGGTTTCCGGGCGCATAATTTCGTAGGTGGTGTGGTGTTTGAGCATGCCATCCTGGTGAATCCCGGCTTCGTGGGCAAAAGCGTTGGCCCCCACAATGGCTTTGTTGGGCTGAATGGGCATGCCGGTGTAGGCGCTTACCATGCGGCTGGTGCGAATGATTTGGGTGGTATCAATATTGGTGGCAACGTTAAAGTTTTGCGGGCGGGTGTGGATGGCCATAATCACTTCTTCCAGGCTGGTGTTGCCGGCTCGCTCGCCAATGCCGTTGATGGTGACTTCTACTTGGCGCGCGCCGTTGTGCACCCCGGCCAGGGTGTTGGCGGTGGCCAGGCCCAGATCGTTGTGGCAGTGGGTAGACCACACCACTTTATCGCTGCCGGCGGTATTTTTAATGAGATATTTGATCAGCCAGCCAAATTCTTCGGGGGTGGTGTAGCCCACCGTGTCGGGAATGTTCAGGGTGGTGGCCCCGGCTTTAATGGCCTCGCCCAGCACCACGGTGAGAAACTCCGGGTCGCTGCGGCCGGCATCTTCCGGCGAAAATTCCACGTCGTTGCACAGGTTGCGGGCGTAGGTAACGGCCTTAATCACCTGGTCAATGCACTCTTCGCGGTCAATTTTGAGTTTGTATTTTAAATGGATGTCGCTGGTGGCCAAAAAGGTGTGAATGCGGTGGCGGGGCGCGGCTTTAACGGCCTCAAAGGCGCGGTCAATATCAACATTGTTGGCGCGGGCCAGCCCGGCAATAACCATAGGTTGGTGGTTGGGGCGGCCTTCGGTGAGCGGGCCAACTTCTTCGGCAATGCGGCGCACGGCCTCAAAATCGCCGGGCGAGGCAATGGGAAAGCCGGCTTCGCACACATCAACGCCCAACCGCGATAACTGGCGGGCAATTTCCAGTTTTTCTTCTATGTTGAGGGTTGCGCCGGGGGATTGTTCGCCGTCGCGCAGGGTGGTGTCAAAAATAACCAGGTTTTGTTTGGCTGCCGCTACAGGTACGTCAACATCGGTACTCATAATAAAAAATCTCCCTCAATGGTGTTATGAGGGTTGAGGGCCGGTGCTTGCCGATAATCGGCATTATCGGCAAGCACCGGCCCTCAACCCAGATTGAATGGTATTAGTTTAAAGGCGATAGAAAAATTTGGGCTTGAGCTACTAAGGTCACTAAGGTCATCTGTCACAGGCTACCACCTCCCTGGCATAAATTATTTACGGCGAATTGGCCGGTCTACGGGTACGGGAACAGGGTTAAACGTGGGCCGGCCCCGGTTGAGCCATTCATTTAACATATTCCCCAAATTTTCTAACGTTTGCCGGATTTTTTCCTGAACCTGTTTTGCATTGTGCGGGTCTGCCATAATTTTTTCCCTGTAAACTGGGGTTGACGTTATTATCAACCATAACCGGCGGTGGTTAAAATTATCTTAATTTAAAGGTGCAGTTAAATTCCAAAACAACTAATCCGGCAAAACTGGCAAAAAATTGGGTTTTTTGGAACGGCGGTTTACCGGCGTTCCGGGTGTTTCCGTTGGAGGCGTGGGTTGCGGCGACCGCAACCCACGCCTCTTTTTATTACCGGGAGCGGTAAACCTTAAACTTCTTTGGCTTTGAGCCAGGGCATCATTTTGCGGAGTTGTTTGCCCACCTGCTCGATTTTGCTGTTGCGGTGCGATTCGCGTTGGGCTTTGAACCAGGCCGCGCCGGTGGCGTTTTCTTCAATCCAGCCTTCGGCGTAAGCGCCGGATTGAATATCGGCCAGAATTTTCTTCATGGCGGCCCGGGTTTCATCGGTAACAATTTTGGGGCCGGCGGTGTAATCGCCGTGTTCGGCGGTATCGCTGATGCTGTAGCGCATGTAGCTGAGGCCGCCCTGGTACATCAGGTCAACAATCAGCTTCATTTCGTGCATGCATTCAAAGTAGGCAATTTCCGGTTGGTAGCCGGCTTCAACCAGGGTGTTAAACCCGGTTTCGATGAGGGCGCTGACGCCGCCGCACAGAACGGCTTGTTCGCCAAACAGGTCGGTTTCGGTTTCTTCGGTGAAGGTGGTTTCAATAACGCCGGCGCGGGTGCAACCCATGCCTTTGGCGTAGGCCAGCGCCAGGGCTTTGGCCTGGCCGGTGGCATCTTGTTCAACCGCAACCAGGGCCGGAGTGCCAACGCCTTCAACAAATACTTCGCGCACCCGGTGGCCGGGGGCTTTGGGCGCAATCATGGTCACATCAATATCTTTGGGAGGCACAATCTGGCCAAAGCGAATGTTGAAGCCGTGCGCAAACATAAGCATATTGCCGGGTTGCAGGTTGGGGGCAATGAATTTGTCGTAGATGGCGCGCTGCATGGTATCGGGCACGGTCATCATAATAATATCGGCTTCTTTGGCGGCTTCGGCGGTAGATTTTACCGGCACGCCATCGGCCACGGCCTGTTGCCAGTTAGCGCTGCCTTCCAAATCGCTCACGCGCACGTCTACGCCGCTATCGCGCAGGTTGAGGGCGTGGGCGTGGCCCTGGCTACCGTACCCAATAATTGCTACTTTTTTGCCCGCCAGTAAAGACAGGTCGGCATCGTTATCATAATAAATGGTTGCCACAATAAGTCTCCTTTTTATTGATAGGTGGATAGTTAAGTGTATTTTAGTAGACAAGCCGATTGGCAGCAAGTAACAGGCAATCGGCTACCGGTAATTTGCCGCCGGCTCAGACCGAGCCGTTGCGCGGCACAATTTGCCCGCGGGTCATGGCAATTTTGCCGGTTCGCATAATTTCTAAAATGCCAAACGGTTCCAGCACCGCTATCATTGCTTCGATTTTGCTAGACTCGCCGGTAACTTCCACAATCAGGGTATCGGTGGCCACATCCACAATGCGGGCGCGGTACATTTCGGCCACATCCATTACCTGACCGCGCTGCGAGGCGTTGGCGTTTACTTTTACCAGCGCGGTTTCGCGGATAACCGCCGGGGTATCGGTAACGTCTTCCACTTCAATCACGTTGATGAGTTTGAGCAGGTTGGCCTTGATGACGTTGCGGCGCAGCGTTTCTTTTTCGTCGGTGACAATGGTCATGCGGCTAATGCCGGGGGTTTCGCTGTGGCCCACGGCCAGGCTTTCGATGTTGAAGTTGCGGCGGCGGAACAGGCTGGCCACCCGGTTGAGCACGCCGGGTTTATCTTCTACTTTGGCAATCAGGGTTTGCTTCATTGGGAACTTCTCCTTAAATCTCGTTGTCTTTAAATTGTTGCGGATAGGGTCGTCGCAGCATGGCGTGCAGGTCCGCGCCGGCGGGCACCATGGGGTAAACCAGATCGTGCTGTTCAACCACAAATTCAATCAGCACCGGGCCGGTGTGGTCGCTGGCTTTTTTCATGGTGGCCTCAATGTCTTCCAGCTTTTCAACCCGATAGCCGGGCATACGGTAGGCTTCGGCCAGTTTTACAAAATCGGGGCTGTAGATGGGCGTTTGGGTGTAGCGGGATTCGTAGAAAAGTTCCTGCCATTGGCGCACCATGCCCAGGTAGCCGTTGTTAATGATGGCAATTTTGATGTTGGCGTTTTCCTGCACGGCGGTAGCCAATTCGGTGACGGTCATTTGAATGGAGCCGTCGCCCACAATTACCCAGATTTCCCGGTCTTTGTTGGCAAAGCTGGCCCCAATCGAGGCCGGCAGGCTAAAGCCCATAGTGCCCAACCCGCCCGAGGTGAGCAGGGTGTAGGGGTCGTCGTGTTTGTAATACTGGGCCTCAATCATTTGGTGCTGGCCCACATCAGACACAATCAGGGCCTGGCCGTTGGTGTTTTTCCAGATGGCGTTGATGGCCTGAGCGGCCATTAAATTGGGGGTTTTATGCTGCACAATGTCGCGCTGGCTGGAATCTTCTTGCCAATCTTTGATTTTGCCCAGCCAGGCCGAGCGATCCATCCGTTTGACGCCGGGGTTGATTTGGCGCAGCACCGTGCCTAAATCGGCTTGAATGCCCACGTTAACGCGCACGTTCTTGTTGAGTTCGGAGGCGTCAATATCAATGTGGATTTTTTTGGAATTGGGGGAATAGGTTTTGAGGTTGCCGGTAACGCGGTCATCAAAACGCATACCGCAGGCAATGAGCAAATCGGCTTCTTGCACGGCGTGGTTAGAGCAGGCTTCGCCGTGCATGCCCATCATGCCCATATTTAGCGGGTGGCTGGCCGGCATGCTGCTAATGCCCAGCAGGGTCATGGCCACGGGGATGGAGCCTTTTTCGGCCAGTTCGCGCAGTTCGGCCATAGCCCCGGAGAGTAACACGCCGTGACCGGCAAAAATAACCGGCCGCTGGGCGCTGTTAATCAGTTCGAGGGCAGCCGCCACCTGGTCTTCACCGGCCTGGGCCGGGGGATGGTACCCCAACAACTCGATGGGTTCGGTGGGGTAAATAAATTCGGTTTTGGCGTTTTGCACGTCTTTGGGAATATCAACCAACACGGGGCCGGGCCGGCCGGTGCGGGCAATGTAAAAGGCTTCGCGGATGGTGGCGGCCAGCTCGGTAACATCGGCAACCAGATAGTTGTGTTTGGTAACAGGCAGGGTAATCCCGGTAATATCAATTTCCTGAAAGGCGTCGCTGCCAATGTAGGGGTTGGGCACCTGGCCGGTAATGCACACCAGGGGCACCGAGTCCATCATGGCGGTGGCCAGGCCGGTAACCATGTTGGTGGCGCCGGGGCCGGAGGTGGCTACCGCTACGCCCACTTTGCCGCTGGCGCGGGCGTAGCCATCGGCCATGTGGGTAGCGCCTTGCTCGTGGCGGGGTAACACGTGATGGATTCTATCCTGGTACTTGCTGAGGGCATCGTAGGTGGGCAATATCTGGCCGCCGGGGTAGCCAAACACCACTTCTACCCCTTCGCACAGTAAACTTTCCCACACTATTTCAGCACCGGTCTTCATTTCTGCCATCTCTTTTACTCCTTGTGCAATAAATTTGAAAAATTTTTGCTAAAAAAAACGCCTCCCGGTGTGGGAGGCGTTTGTTAACTGAGTGGTGTGGCCTGTGGTTCAGGTAGCACTGCCAACGACAAACGCCTCCTTACCGCTGATAAGGAGGACGCCAAGTACTACTACTACCACAGCCAACAAACTAATCATCTGATTGATAATCCTTTTGAAAGGTTAATCAAAGTTCAGGGGCTATCTTAGCACACCTGCGAAATGCTGTCAAGACGGTTTGACGTAAATTTTTACATTTTTTGGATTGGCTTTGACTCCCCAAATTCTTCGTGATACACTGCGCCTCAAATTTGAGGAGAAAAAACATGCCAACCGTAGCTTTTCATGGAATTAATGGCGCTCATTCTCAAACCGCCATCTTTCAATTTTTTGGCCCCAGCACGGCCACGCTCTCGTGCCCGTCGCTGGAAGGGATTTTTGAGGCCGTAAAATCTGGCCGCGCCGATTTGGGCATGCTGCCGGTAGAAAACGCGCTGGCCGGTTCGCAGCCCAGCGCCTATGAGCTGCTCATGGAGCACGACCTGCGGATTCAGGCCGAGGTAATCATGCGCATTCAGCACACGCTCATGGCTCTACCCGGCGTTAAAATTGATGGCTTAAAGCGCGTGCGCTCTACGCTGCAATCGCTCAATCAGTGCGAAAAATTTATCAGCCGCCACAAACTGGAGCCGGTGCCCAGCTTTGATACGGCCAGCAGCGCCCGCGACCTGGCCCAAAAACCGGAGCCGGATTTGGGCGTGATTGCCAGCAAACTGGCCGCCGAAATCTATCAGCTTGAAATTTTAAAAGAAGAAATCGAGGACGCTTCGTTTAATTACACCCGCTTTTTTGTGCTGGGCAACGACGACCCGCCCCGGGCGCAACGCAGCAAAACCTCGCTCATCTTTTCGGCCCGGCACCTGCCCGGCTCGTTGTACCACTGCCTGGGCGAATTTGCCGAGCGCAACATCAACCTGACCAAAATCGAAAGCCGCCCGCGCCGCAACCGGCCCTGGCAATACCTGTTTTACCTGGATTTTGAAGGCCACTGGCAAGACCCCGTGGCCGAGGCCGCCCTGTTGGGGTTGTTGCGCCGGGCCGGCATGGTCAAAATGCTCGGCTCGTACCCCATGGCCACCACCCCCACCCCCGACGACCTGGGCGCGGCGGTAATGCAGGATAGCGCCGAAGGGGGCGGCCTATGATTATAATTATGCACCCCGAGGCCACGCCCTCGGAGATTGATAATGTGGTGGCCGAAGTTGAGGCCAAAGGCTGGCAAACGCATCGCTCCAGCGACCACGGCCAAACCGTGATTGGCTTGCAGGGCCACGGCCAGCCGCTCGACCAGTTTCAGTTGGGGCAAATGCCGGGCGTGCTCGATAGCATGGCCATCACCAAAAAGTTTAAAGTGGCCAGCCGCGCCTTTCGGCCCGAAGACACTACCTTTAAAATTGGCGGCGTTACCGTGGGCGGCCCGCAACTAGTAATTATGGCCGGCCCGTGCAGCGTAGAGAGCCGCGAACAGGTTATGGAATCGGCTTGGGCGGTAAAAGCCGCCGGCGGTCACTTTTTGCGGGGCGGGGCCTACAAACCGCGCACCTCGCCGTATGATTTTCAGGGGATGGGCGAAGACGGCCTGCGTCTGCTGGCCGAAGCCCGCGAAGCCACCGGCCTGCCGGTTGTCACCGAAGTGATGTCGCCCGACAAGGTGAAGCTGGTATCGGTGTACGCCGACGTGCTGCAAATTGGGGCGCGTAACATGCAAAACTACGATCTGCTCAACGCGGTGGGGCAGGCCCAGCGCCCGGTGCTGCTCAAACGCGGCATGTCGGCCACCATTGAGGACTTGCTCATGGCCGCCGAGTATATTTTGCGCCACGGCAACACCCAGGTGATGTTGTGCGAACGCGGCATTCGCACCTTTGATAACAAATACGCCCGCAACACCTTTGACGTAAACGCCATTCCGCTGCTCAAAGAGCTAACTCACCTGCCCATCATTGCCGACCCTAGCCATGCCATTGGGGTGCGGCGGTATGTTAAAGCGATGGCGCTGGCGGGGGTAGCCGCCGGAGCCGATGGCCTGATTATTGAAATTCATCCCAACCCGGATAAAGCGGTATCTGATGGGCCGCAGAGCCTGACGCTGGAGCAGTTTGCCGCGTTGATGCCGCAAATCCGGGCGATGGCGGCGGCGGTGGGCCGAGAAGCATAAGGCTGCCGGTTTTTCTAACGGAGAATAAAAAAGAGATGGGTTGTTTAGCCCCATCTCTTTTTAGTTTACGGCACAAGCGGATTAGCGCTCTTCAATGGGCGTCCATTTTAGCCCTTTGGGGCCGGTATAATCGGCGCGGGGCCGGATGAGTCGGTTGTTATCATACTGGTCCATAATATGGGCCACCCAACCGGCAATCCGGCTGAGCGCGAACATGGGGGTGAACATGTCCATTTCCAGTCCCAGCATGAACAGCAACGGCGCCGAATAGTAATCAACATTGGGGTAGAGTTTGCGTTCCTGGAAGTAGGGGTGAGCGGCGGCCAGTTCTTCCAGTTTTACGGCAATGTCAAACCATTTGCGGTGCTCCGAGGTTTCGGCCAGTTTTTCTACGCGGGCGCGCAGGTGCGGCGCGCGCGGATCCAAGGCTTTGTACACACGGTGGCCAATGCCCATAACCCGTTTTTTGGTGTTGACGTGGCCGTAAAACCAGGGTTCTACGTTTTCAATATTGCCGATTTCTTTGAACTGGGACATTGCTTCTTGCACCGCGCCGCCGTGGGCGTGGCCGCTGAGCGCGCCAATACCGCTGACTACGGCGGAGTACATGCCCGCCCAGGTGGCGGCGGTAACGCGGCAGGCAAAGGTTGAGGCGTTAAAATCGTGTTCGGCCAGCAGCACCAGGTACATATCCAGCGCGTCAATCGCCTCTTGCGAAGGTTCGCGGCCATTCAGCATCCACAAAAAATTGCCGGCGTGGTTTAAATCCTCGCGGGGCGGAATGGGGCGCAGCCCTTTGCGGTAGCGGGCAAAGGCGGCCATAACGGTGGGCATTTTGGCCAGAATGTCATCGGCTTTGAGCAGGCTGGTTTCGCGGTCAAACGTAAGTTTTTCCGGGTCGTACAAACCAATTTGCGATACCCCGGTGCGGCACACCGACATTGGGCGGGCGTTCCGAGGCATAGACTGAATAAGATTGAGGTGATCTTTGTTCAGGTCGCGGCGGGTGGTTATACGTTCGGTGAGCAGGCCCAGCTCTTCGTGGTTGGGCAGCTTCCCATGCCAGAGCAGGTACACTGTTTCTTCAAACGATACATTGGGGGCCAGTTCATCTATGTTATAACCACGATAGATTAACTCGCCTAGATCGCCGTCAATAAAACAGATGTCCTGTTGGCCAACAACAACACCTTCTAATCCGGCATTTACTTCGCTCATGGGTACGACTCCTTTTCTTAAAATAAAGTTGGTGAATTATATCACTAGTGTTTTATTGGACAAGAATGCGCCTCTGTTTTTGAAACCAGCGGCAGGCGCGTAATCCGCTGCTAAAGGCCAAAGTAAATTGGGCGGGGTGTTTGCATCAACGCCTGCCACCCATAGACTGGGTAAAATTTTTGCCGGTGCGATTCTCAGTGATAGTGACCATATCTTTACTTATCGGTGGCTCCTTTATTTAATTTGATTTTGCCGCCGGACTAACCGGCGCATCAAAATTTTTGTTGATTTGAACGACGTGAGGCTGAAATAAAGGGGGGAGGGACGGCTTAGTACGGGATTCTAGCACAAACCCCGTTTTCTTTCAAGATGAAAATTTTTGTTTTTGGCGAATTTTCGCCAAATTTTTAGGGAAAACGGCGCGACATAGTTAGCGTGGCGGGTGCACTTTGAGGTATTGGGTGAGCAAATCGAGCATGCGCCCGGCGTTTGGCCCCAAAATGTTGTAAGAGTTCCACTGGCTGTCGTTGGTGCCGGCCAAAAAGATGGCCGCGCCTTTTATATAGTCATCCTGTTGCAGGTTTTCATCGTACCAGATGAGCTGATCCATGTACACGCCGGGCGGGTCGTTGCGCAGGCCGTTGGCCAGCCAGGTATCAATGAAATCCTGCCAGCCTTTGGCTTTTTCAGGGCCGGGCCGGGGGCGCACCAGGCCATCTACGCCGCATTCGGTTATTAAACAGGGCGTGTCGCCAAAGCCCATCGGCGTTAGGTAGTTGCGGTAGGCTTTGCGGTAGCGCAGCGTTAGCCAGCCTTCGTCGCCCTGCGCCGGTTCGCCATTAAGCTGGAGCGAGCCGGCCCGAAATTGCATGACCGGCGCGGAATATTCGTGCAGGCCCAGGTAGCCGTTGTACTGCCGAATGGCCGCCAGCGCGGGTTTGAAGTGGGGCCACAATTCCAGCGGAGGATGGCCGGCGGCAAAGTTACCCACCACGGAGCGCAGGCCGTTTTCGGCCAACAGGCGAGTGCGTTCGGCTTCAAAATCGGCCAGGCGTTGCATTTTTTCCACGGTGTCGGCCAGAGGCTCGTTGTAGGCTTCCCAAGCGGTAAAGGCGGCCAGCCGTCCGGGGGTGGTGGCCAGCGGCAGGAGTTGATTTACAAAACTTTGCGCCTGGGGCAGGGGATCAATGTCCAGATTGATCTGGTCTAAATGGATGCGCCCCACCAGAATGGTGTTGGGCGAGGCATCTTTAATGCCCTGAGCAAAGTTGGCGTCAATTTCCAGCGTTTTAATCAGCGCCGGTTTGGCCTGGTTGAGCATTTCAAATACAGCCGCCTCGTATTGGGTGAGAAACAGCCCCAGTTTGCTGGGCGGGCCGGGCGGGTAGGGCGTGGGTTCGATGGTGCTGCTGGTGGCGGTAGGTTCGGGCGTGGGTTCGGTGGTGGCGGTTTCGGTGGGCGTGGCGGTGCCGATAGCCGTGGGCGCGGCCTGGGTGGGCGTGCTCCACGGGGTGCTGGTGGCGGTGGGCGTAAAGGTTGGCAGCGAGGTGCCGGGCATCGAGGTTGACAGCCGGGCGGCAGGCTCATTGGGATTGCGGTTGAGTAAATTGGTCAGGCCGCAAGCCTGCAAAAAGGTTAGCAGGCTCAGGTAGCCCGCGCCTCGTAGAAAATGTCGTCGGTCCATTTCTTTTCTCTTTCGGGTAGTCATCAATTATTTTCCCGGCGTTGAGGCAACCACAAGGTTGCCGCCTCTACGGGGAACACCCGGCAGCGATGGATTAGTCCGTATAAATCCAACGCCGAGAGTCAATCTTACCATCCGGCGGGGCGGGGTCAAAATCATCAGCGGCGGTTTCGGCGGGCGGGCGGTACACCGGGCAGCCGTTGGCTTTAAACTGGCAGGTCTCGCAGTGCAGGCCGGGCCGGGCGCTGATTTTTTGTTGCGCCAGCGCCCGTACCGGATCACGCAGGCGGCTAAAATTGGCCCGGTATTCGTCCTCGCTCAGTTCAACGGTGATTTCCTGGTTGGGGTGCAGCCACAGTTGTTGCAAGCGCACCGGCCGTTTGAGCGGGTACGCCGCCGCTACCAGCGCGTGGTAAACGGCGCTGGCCGGAAGGAGGCGCAGTTGGTCGGGGGTGGGCGGCGGCTCCGGGCCGGTGCTGAACAGAATGGCCAGAATGCCGCCATCGTTGGTTTGGTCTAGCCGGTCAACCACGCCGTTGAGTTGCAGCGGCACTCCGGCCAGCGAAATTTTAAGCGATAACGCCTCGTTGGTGGCCATAACGCGCGGCCAGTCGCGGCGCAGGCGGTGGTAGTAGTTTTCGGCCATTTTTTTGGCAGTGGGATAATGCTGCACCGGCTCAAGATATTTGGCCAGCGACAGCCGGGCCGGGCCGCCCGCCGCATGGAGCCGGGCCAGCACTTTGCGCACCCGGCTGTCAAGATCGGCGGAGTCGGATTGGGGCGCGGGCAGGTTGGGAGATTGCTGCAAAAAGTGGTAGTGCAGCAAACATTCCATGAGCGCGGCAACATTGGCCGGGGTGAGCAAAACAGGCGCGGGTTTCATGCTTAAAGATTAGCACGGGTGTTCTGTGTCGTCAAGTAGTACCATTGAGCCGACGGGTTTATAAAACTACCAGGTTATCCCGGTGGATGGCGGTGGGGCCGTAATCAAAACCCAAAATCTGGTTAATCTGGCTGGATTGCTGCCCGCAAATTACCCGCAGGTCGCTGGATTTGTAGTGGGCCAGGCCGCGCCCAACTTCGTGGCCGGCGGGGTTAACCACGGCGATGGTTGCGCCGCGTTCAAAATCGCCTTCAACCTGGGTAACGCCCACCACCAGCAAACTTTTGCCGGCGTTGACCAGCGCATTCACCGCGCCCTGGTCGGCGGTAACGCGGCCATGCACCGGCTCGGCTAAAATCCAGCGTTTGCGGCTTTCTACCCGGCTAAATTGAGTGGCAAACCGCGTGCCCAGCGCTTCGCCGTTGAGCACGCGCAGAATGGCGTCGGGTTCGCTGCCGGGAGCAATCACCACTTCAACGCCGGAGCGGGTGGCCAGTTCGGCGGCCTCGATTTTGGTGGTCATGCCGCCGGTGCCCACGTTGCCGCTGCTGCCGCCGGCCATCGCCCGAATGTCGTCGGTGATGGTGGTGACCAGCGGAATTAACCGGGCTTCGGGGTTGGCGTTGGGGTCGGCGGTGTACAGGCCGCGCTGATCGGTTAAAATAATAAGCAAATCGGCTTCAACCAGGTTGGCCACCATCGCCGACAGGTTATCGTTATCGCCAAATTTTATTTCGTCAATGGCCACCACGTCGTTTTCGTTAATAATCGGGATGACCGTTTTTTGGTTGAGCAAAACCTGAAAGGTGTTGCGGGCGTTCAGGTAGCGGGTGCGGTTGGCCAGGTCGGCGCGGGTGAGTAGCGCCTGGGCCACGGTGAGGCCGTACATCTCAAAAATTTTTTGGTACAGGGCCAGCAAATGCCCCTGGCCCACCGCCGCCAACATTTGTTTGTAGGGAATATCGCGTTTGTGGGTGGGCGCGCTCATGCCCATTAGCTCGCGGCCCGCAAAAATTGCCCCGGATGTTACCAAAAGAGGCTGGTGGTTTAGCTCTTTGAGCCGCGCTAACTGGCGGGCCAACTCGATGAGGCGCGGGCGGTGGATGCGCGGCGTGCCGGCGCGCAAAACGTTTGTGCCAACTTTTACAACGATTCTCATATTTTTTACCGGTTACGCATTTCCTGCCGGAGAGTGGTGTAAGCCAGCCGTGGCGTGTGGTTGGGGTTGAGAATGGCGTACCAGCGCATTGGCTCGGCGGATGGATACCAGGCCACGGTGCTGAAATCCAGGTTAAACAGAAACGCCGCTTCTACAAACGGCCAATCGCGTTGAATTTTGCGGTACGCCTCAACCAAATATTGAGCCTGCTGCGCTTCGGATACGGCGGCCTTTTGGTGTTCGCCCAAATCCCAGTTGGATTGCAGCACCCAGCCAAATTCGGTAATCCAGATGGGCGTAGCGCCATCGCCGTATTTTTCCATAATGGCGTGCTGGTCGGCCACCCGCGAAAGCGATAACCCGTCCGGGTCAACCTGATCCGGGGGATGGCCAAAGGTGTAGGGGTGGCTGCCCAGCGCATCAAAATAGCCTTTGGCCCCGGCTTTGTACATGCCTTCAATAAAGGCCAGATCGCCGTAGGCGGTGGGCGAGCCGTTGCCGGTGGTTGCCAGCCCCCCGCTGATGACCAGCGCGGCGGGATCGGCGGTTTTGATGGCGGTGTAGGCGGCCTTGAGTAACTCGGTGTAGGCGGCGGGGTCGGGGTGCTGGTTGCCCCACTCGTAGTTCAGGTTGGGTTCGTTCCAGATTTCGTAGGCGGCTACTTTGCCTTTGTAGCGGGTAGCCAGTTCGGTGAGAAAGTTGGCAAAGTTGGCCGCGTTATTGGGCGGATTGGTGAACATGCTGTTGTTGGGTCTGGCCCACTCCGGTGAGCTATGCACGCGCAACAAAATTTTTACATCCTGGTCACCCAGCGCCTTGACCACGTTATCGGGGTCAACCCAGCGAAACTTGCCGCGTTCCGGCTCTACCGTGCCCCAGTTGACGTAGCCCTTGCCCCAGCCAAAACCCATATCGTTAATAAGATAGGCCATGCTCAGGTCGGCCAGGTTTACGCCGGTTTTTAGCCGGGTAGTTGCGGCGGGTAAATTGCCGGTGGCGGCCTGCGCCACATTGCCGACGGCGGTGGGCGTAAAATTGGCGGTGGGATTAAACACCAAAAAATCGTCCCAGGCCTCGTTGGTGGTAATCTGGATGGGTTGGCCGCCGGCTGCCGGCAAAGCGAACACTTCGTGGTTGCCGTTGGCCCACGCGGTAAAGGTAATCCACTGGCCATCCGCCGACCAGTTGAGCGACCCCAGCCAGCCGGAACCCTGGTAAATTTGAGTTAAGTTTTCCAGATTGGGGCCGAGTACATAAATCCCGGCTTGCCCGGCGGCGTCCCAACCCACAAACGCCAGCCGTTGGCTATCGGGCGCCCAGGTTGGCGCGGTGCCTTGCAGTTGGGCGGAGGTGGCAATTTTCTCGTCGGTGCCATCGGGGCGGATGAGGTGAATTTGCTCAACGCCATCGCGCACGGCGGCAAAAGCAATCAATTTGCCATCGGGCGACCAGGCCGGCAGGCGATCCATCTCCTCGTTGAACGTAAGCTGAATGGCGGTGTCGCTTTCCAGGCTTTGCACAAACAGTTCCGGGTCGCCGTCGCGCTCCGAAACAAAGGCCACGGTTTGGCAACTGGGCGACCAGGTGGGGCTGTAATCCCAGGCCGGGTTGTTGGTAAGGTTTTTGGGTTGCGGCGTTGGGTTGGCGGCGGTGGGCATGTCCAGCAGCCAGATATCGCTGTTGCCGCTGCGGTTGCTGGTAAAGGCCAGCTTTTTGCCATCGGGCGACCACATGGGCGACCAATCGGAGGAGCCGGCGCTGTTGGTAAGGTTTACCAGCTTGCCGGCATCGTTTAAAACAAAAATATTGCCGGCCCCGGCGCGATCCGAGGCAAAGGCGTACATGGCAGGTTTGGGTTGGTTATCGGTATTAAAAAAATAGAACAAGCCGAGGGTGATGGCCAGCGCAACTACAATCACCCCCCCGGCTGCGATGATTGCCAGATATTTTTTTTGCATAGGCCGCGTAGTATAGCATTATCGTCCGGCAGGGGCAAAGTGATTTAAGAAATCCGGCAGTGGTTCGGAGTAAAGGTGACAGGTGGTATAATTGTAGGTACAATAGCCAAAAAATTCGGGGGGGAAAACATGTCTCAAGAAGAATACACCATCGCAGTGATTCCTGGTGACGGCATCGGCCCGGAGATTGTGCCGGCGGCGCTGGCTGTGCTCAAGCAGGTGGCCGCGCAGGATGGTTTTTTACTCAACCTGGTTGAATACGAGGCCGGCGCGGCGGCCTACCAAAAATACGGCAATGCCCTGCCGCCGGAAGCCATGCAGGGCTGCCGCGAAGCCGCGGCCATTTTTAAAGGGCCAACCGGCTTGCCCGGCGTGCGCCTGCCCGATGGCACCGAAGCCGGCGTGCTGGGCGGGCGGTTTCGCAACGGGCTGGATTTGTACGTAAACCTGCGGCCCATCAAACTTTACCCCAACGTGCCATCGGCGCTGGCCAACCGCCAACCCGGCGATATTGACTGGGTGATGGTGCGCGAAAACACCGAAGGCTTGTATGCCAGCCGGGGCAACGGCGTGGTAGCCAACACCGGCCAGGCCGCCACCGATACGCTGATGATTACCCGGCTGGGCACCGAGCGCATTGTGCGCTACGCCTTTGCCGAAGCGCGGCGGCGTAACGGCAAAAAGCGGGTTACATGCGTGGATAAAAGCAACGTGCTGCGCTCGTTTGCCTTTTTCCGCCAAATTTTCAAAGAAATCGCGGTGGAATACCCGGACATTGAAACCGATTTTTTGTATGTTGATGCCGCCGCCCAGGCGTTGGTGCTGGAACCCAACCGTTTTGATGTGATTGTCACCGAAAACCTGTTTGGCGATATTTTAAGCGATTTGGGCGGCGCTACCGTGGGCGGCGTGGGCGTGTGCGCCGGGGCCAATATTGGCGATAATTACGCCTATTTTGAGCCAATCCACGGCTCGGCGCCGGCGCTGGCCGGGCGCGGCGTGGCTAATCCGCTTTCGGCTATTTTGGCCGGCAAAATGATGCTCGATTATTTGGGCTGGCCGGCGGCGGCGGCCAAAATTGAGCGGGCCGTAGAGCAGGCATTGTTGCACCGCGAGATTGTGCTCAACCCGGATGGTTCGGCCCAAACCGGCACGCAGGCTGTAGCCGAGGCGGTGCGCCGGCACCTGGCCTGATTTTGCCAGATAATCGTAACGGGCAACCCTTGCGGCTGCCCCGGTATATTTTTACCGGAGTAGGGACAACCCTCGCGGTTGCCCAACGAGGGCAGGCGCAAGGCCTGCCCCTACGCTCAAGGTGACATTCGTAATTCGTCGCTCGTAATTCGTTATTTCCAAGGAGGGGAATTTATGATCAACGTGCTATTTGTGTGTTTGGGCAACATCTGCCGGTCGCCTATGGCCGAGGCGGTGTTTACGGATATGGTCAAAAAGCAGGGGTTAAGCGACAAATTCAATATTGAATCGGTGGGCACCGCCAACTATCACGTGGGCGACCGCCCGCACCCCGGCACCCGGCGGGTGCTGGCCAACCACGCCATCGAATCGCATTCGGTGGCCCGGCAAATTTCCGCCGCCGATATGGAAGAAGCCAACTACATTATTGCAATGGATCGCTCCAACGAATCAAACCTGCTCAGCCGCGCTCAGGGCACGCCCGCCGAACACCGCATCCATCTGCTGCTGGATTTTGCGCCACAGGTGGGGTTTAAAGATGTGCCGGACCCCTACTACAGCGGCAATTTTGAAGAGGTGTTCAGCCTGGTCGAAGCCGGCTGCCGGGGGTTGTTGCAGCAAATCCGCACCGATCACGGCATTTAAATGTTGCCGCCTCAACTTGTGGCCGCGCTGGCTGGCCAGTTGAACGCGCCCGTCACCGGCCAAATTCCGGTGAACGGTGGCAGCATTTGCCGCGCCGTTAAAGTATCGCTGGGGGATGGCCGGGCGGCGCTGGTAAAATGGCATGCCGGAGCGCCCGGCATGTTCACCGCCGAGCGGCGCGGTCTGGAGTTACTGAGCGCCGCCGGCGCGTTGCGCATTCCGCAGGTGATGGCGCAGCAAGAAGCCGGTGCCCAATCCCCGGCGTTTTTGGCCATTGAATGGCTGGAGCGCGGCCCGGCTACTCCCGCCGTTGCCGAGGCGTTGGGCCGGGGGCTGGCGCAATTGCATCGCGTTACCGCCGCCACCTACGGCCTTGACCACGATAATTTTATCGGGGTTAATCCGCAGCCCAACCCGCCGGCAACCGATTGGGTTACATTTTTTGGCGAGCGCCGCCTGGTTTTTCAAATGGAGTTGGCCGCCCGCCACGGCTACCTCAACCCGGCGCGGCGGCAACGGCTGGAAAAATTACTGGCCCGGCTGGGCGATTGGCTGCCGCCATATCCGCCGGCCTCGTTGTTGCACGGCGATTTGTGGGGCGGCAACTGGCTGGCAACAGCCGATGGCCAGCCGGCGTTGATTGACCCGGCGGTGTACTACGGCCATCGTGAAGCCGAATTAGCTTTTACCGAATTGTTTGGCGGCTTTCCCGGCGCGTTTTACGCCGCCTACCACGAAGCCTGGCCGCCGGATGGCGGCTACCGCGAGCGGGTGGCGTTGTACAACCTGTACCACTTGCTCAACCACCTCAACCTGTTTGGCGAGGGTTACGGCGGCGGGGTTGATGCCGCGCTCCGGCAGTACGTGGGGTAAAGCAACCATTCCCGCCCGTTGCTTATTTTACCCCGGCCTGATTAAGCCGCTGCAAGCTCCGTAGCGCTTCGTTGCGGTAATCCCCTGGCGTGTCCAAATCAACTACCCGCCGGTACTGTTCGGCGGCATCCTCCGGGGCGCTGGCTTCCAGCACCCGCCCTAACCAGTAGCGGGCGTTCACCAGCTCCGGGTTAAGCGCGATGGCTTTGCGCAGGCTGGCAGTGGCTTTATCCGGCTGGCCGGTTAAAAAATACATCCAGCCCAGCCAGGCGTGAGCCTCGGCGTTGGCCGGGTTGGTTTGGATGATGGCCTGCGCCGCCGGAATACCGGCCTCAACCAGCCGGTAGCCGCGCCCGCCGTAAAACCGCACCCGCAGCATTTGAATTTCCGGGTTGCGGCTGTCCGCGCCCATTGCCGCCTCAAATTGCGCTTCGGCGGCCACAAAATTTCCCTGTTCAACTTTGGTTTGCGCCAGTTCGGCGTAAAACGCGGCATTGTTGGGGTCAAGTTTGATGGCCTCGGCAAACATCAATTCAGCGGATTTGAGCGCGTTTTTTTGCCGCAGGTACAGCCCGTAAAAATAGAGCGGCAGCGCCGAGGCGGGGTCAAGCCGGTGGGCCTCCTCGAACATATCCAGCGCCGGGCGGCCTGCCTGCGCCAGTGCGTGCGCCAAAAAAGCCAGCGTGCGGGCGTAATCGGCCCCGCGTTTATCCTGGGTTTGGACGCGCGCCGTTTCTAGCGCGTTAATGGCCAGCGGCCAGAGTTTGGCCTGCGCCAGCGCCACGCCCACCGCCTGCGCCGTTTTCTCCGGCGGCGATTGGGGATCAAGCGGAGCCAGCGCGGCCAGCAAATAATCGCGGCGGGCCAGCACATCGGCGGCGGCGGTGGCCGGAATGGCCGCCAGGTATTGGCCGGCCTGCGCCACATCCAGCGGAGCGACCAGCGCCGCCAGATACCACTGCGCTTCGGGGTCGGGTTGGCGCGTTTGCTGTTTTGAAAAGGCGGCGCGGGCGGCCTCAAAGTCCAGCCGGAACAGGTGCGTGCGGCCCAGGCCGGTAAACACGCCGGGCAAATCGGGGTTAAGCGCGGCAGCTTGCTGCCACAGTTCTTCTGCCTGCGGCCAGTTGCCCTGGTTCAGCCGGACTTCGGCCAGCCCGGCTACGGCCAGCGCGTTGGCCGGCTGGCGGGCCAGCGCCCGGTTAAAGGCATCTTCGGCCAGCAGCCAGCGATGCTGCTGCAAATAGATTTGCCCCGTTTGCGCCAGCGGCGCGGGGTCGGTGGCGCGGTTTTGGGCGGCGGCTTCGAGCAGGGTAACGGCGGCGGCGTACTGTTTGTTAGCCAGCAGCGTTTCAAGCTGGCTTAACGGCGGCGCGGTGGGCGTGGCCGGGGCCGTCAACGGAACGCAGCCGGCCAGCAACAATCCCCAAAATAACCCCACCAGCAATTGTTTGGCCCGGTTCAACGGCATCGGTTTTTCCTTTAAAAATAAAAAATCGAGGCGATGGACTGCCGCCAGCCTCGATTTTAAACCGGATTTACAGATTGGGCTAATGGTGGTGATGATGGCAGCCGCACGCGCCGCCGCAACAGCCACCGGCAGCCGCCGGAGCCGGGCTGCCGGCGCGGTTGGCGCTAACGCCACCGCCCACCGCAAACAGCGATAACACCCGGCTGGTGTGCTGGCCGGCGCACTGTTTGCACGCGATTTCGGCATCGGCCTGGCTCATGGGGCGGCGGGCTTCAAATTTGGTGTGGCAATCGGCGCAGTAATATTCGTAAATGGGCATGGCTTCCTCCAAAATTAGGGCGCAAGTTTGGGTAACGGGCGGGCAAAATAATTTTTTGCGCCAACCGAGGCTGATTATAGCCAAAAATCCGCCAAACGTAAAACAATGAAAAAATTTTCATTAAAAGTTCATTGCGGATTCATTGAAGCGGCGTACCATAATAACCAGCAGCGCAACCCGATTTTACGTTTGTGCTATAATTTAATCAATTCACATCCCCGGCAGGTAACGCATGCGCATCCTGGTAGTAGAAGACGAACAAAGAATTGCCCGGTTTGTAAAAACCGGCCTGGAAGAAGAAAGCTACGCCGTAGACGCGGTGCCCGACGGCCCTTCGGCGCTGGATTGGGTAGCGACCACCAGCTACGATTTGATTTTGCTCGATGTGATGCTGCCCGGCCTCAACGGGTTTGAAGTGACCCGCATTTTGCGCGAGCGCGGCGTGACCACGCCCATTTTAATGCTCACCGCCCGCGATGAAATTGATGACCGGGTGCGCGGGCTGGATGCCGGCGCGGACGACTATTTGCCCAAACCGTTTGCCTTTAAAGAACTGTTGGCGCGGATTCGGGCGTTGTTGCGGCGCGGCAGCAGCAACGGCAGCAAGGTTGGCATGGTACTGGAAATGGGCAACCTGCAACTGGACGTGGTAACGCACGTGGCCCGGCGCGGCAGCCGCGAAATTGAACTCACTTCAAAAGAGTACGCCCTGCTGGAATATTTAATGCGCCACCCGCGCCGCCCGCTGGGCCGCACCCTCATCCGCGAGGCGGTGTGGGGCTACGATTACTACGGCGCGTCGAACGTGGTGGACGTGTACATGCGCCATCTGCGCCAAAAACTGGAACTCAACGGCGAGCCGCCGCTGCTGCACACGGTGCGGGGCATTGGCTATAAAATTGATGATGTCGAATGAACATCCGGCTGCGCCTGACGCTGTGGTATACGGCCATCTTTTCGCTGATATTGATAATTTTTAGCCTGGTGGTGGGGGTGGGGCTTACCCGCAGTTTGCTCAACAGCATTGACACCCACTTGCAGCGCGAAGTGAGCGAAATTTTGGGCAACCTGAAATTTGGCGATGACGACGACCACACCGGCGGCAGCTTTCAACTGGGCTACACCCCGGAAGAGGGCGTGTACTGGCGGCTGCTAAATGACCAGGGCCGCCCGCTGATTGACCCCGGCCAGTTTGCCGGAGCCACCTTTAACACCGCGCTGGTCAATTTAAAATATGCGCAACTTGAAAACGCCACCATGGGCGATGGCGCGGCGGTGCGCCTGTACACCGCGCCGTTTATCATTGAGCGCCAGGGCGCGGGCGTGGTTCAGGTGGCCGAAAGCACCAGCCACGTGCAAGATGTGCAGCGCCAGTTGGTGGCGCTGCTGGCTATTGGCATTCCGTTAACGCTGCTGGCCTCGGGCGCGGGCGGCTGGTTTTTGGCCTCCAGCGCGCTGGCCCCCATTGATCGCATTACCCGCGCCGCCCGCCAGATTAGCGCCCACGATTTGCACCAGCGGCTTAACCTTAACCTGCCCAACGATGAAGTAGGCCGGCTGGCCGCCACGTTTGACCAAATGCTGGCCCGGCTGGACAACGCCTTTAACCAGCAGCGGCGCTTCATTGCCGATGCCTCGCACGAGATGAAAACGCCGCTCACCATCCTCAAAGGCGATGTGGAGGTGGCGCTGGCCCGGCCTCGCAGCGCCGAGGCGTACCGGCAAACCCTGGAAAACGTTAACGAAACCACCGACCGCCTGATTGCGCTGGTGCAGGAATTGCTGCTGTTGGCCCGGGCCGATAGCCGGCAGGCCGCCCTGAAAATAGCGTCGTTTAACCTGGCTCAACTGCTCACCGATCAGGTTTCAAGTTTGATGGGCCGGGCGGTGCAAAAGCAAATCGCTCTCAACCTGGACGCGCCGGACGTGCTGCCCATCGAGGCGGATGAATCCAAACTGAGCCGGTTGTTTATGAACCTGGTGGATAACGCCCTTAAATATTGCCCGCCCGGCGCATCCGTAACCGTGCGGGCCGAGGCGCGGGCCGAGCAAATTTGCGTTACCGTAACCGATACCGGCCCCGGCATTGCCCCGGAGCACCTGCCCTATTTGTTTGACCGCTTCTTTCGGGTGGATCAGGCGCGGGCCAGAATTTTGGCCGATGGCCAAACCAGCGGCGCGGGGCTGGGCCTTTCGATTGTGCAATGGCTGGCCGAAGTTCACCACGGGCGGGTTGAGGTAGCCAGCGTGGTTAACCAGGGCGCTACTTTTACGGTGTGGCTGCCGCAAAAGCAAAATCCGCCAAAAACCGAGGATTAGTCCATGAAAAACCTGGGCGTTATTTTGGTGAGCGCCGTTACCGTGCCGATTTTGCTATTGGTGGGCGGCTACCTGTTGTGGCCGCCGCAACAGCCGCCTCAACCGGCGGTGGTAATCGCCATTGATGCCGACCTGGCTCCGGTTAAAGCCCGGCTGGCCAACCGCGAAGCCGAGCAGTTGGCGCAGCTAGAAGCAACCACCCGCGCCTTGCAACAACAACGGGCCGCGTTTGATGCCCAAACCGAAACCTGGCTTAAAGATATGGCCGCGGCGCAAAACCGGCTCACCAACCTTGAGGCGCAGGTGCAGGCGGTGCAGGCGCAGGTGGCTCAACTGGAGATTACCCGCACCACCCGGCTGGCCAATTATCAAACCGAGTTGGCGCAAACCCGCCAGAAATACCAAACGCAGCTAGACCAGCTTTACACCCAGCTTGCGGACATGCAGCGCCAGTTGGCGCAGCTTAACGGCCAACCCCAGCCGCCCCACCCCGAAGATTGAGAAGGAGAAATTTTGGTATGAAGCGCACTTTTATGGCCGGTACCGGCCTGATTATTGCCACCACCATCATTGTTTTGGGGCTGGTAGGGTTGTCAACGGTGTTTGCCGCCACCAAAGCCGGTCGCGTAAATTTATTAGCGCCCCAAATTGATGTGCAAGCCACGGCGCGCGCCATCCAGCTAAAAAACCATGAAAGCCGGCTTGAAACAGCGGCGCAAACCCGGCAGCAGGCTATTCAAAACCAAATTGACCAGGCTCAGCAATCGCTGGATGATTTAACCCGGATTGTGGCCACCCAAACCAGCCAGCAAAATTTGCAGCGAACCAACCTGCAAACGCAAACAACAGAAAAGCAACAGGCCATTGATAACCTTAGCGCCACGGCCACATTTTTGCAGCAGGCGGTTGAACAGGACGAAACCAACCACAAGCTGCAATTAATCAAACTGCAAACCGAAATGGAACAATCCATCGCGGCGGCGCAAGCCGAGTTCCGGGCGGTTTCTGACCAGTTGCAAACGGCGCAGGCTCAACGGGGTGAACGCGCCACCGCTACGCCCGTACCGGCCACGCCGGTGCTGGGCCGGTCGGCTGGCGGCAGCAGCCCCGGCCAGAGCAGCCAGCAAGGTTCCGATGATAGCCAAAGCAACGATAACAAAAGCGACGATAGCAGCCATACCAACAAAAGTAGCGATGATTAACGGCTAATTTAACCCGCCGGCCTCAAAAACTCTCCGCTCCCCCGGAGAGTTTTTTATTTTTACCAAAAGATTAAAAATTACTCATCAACCCTTCACCGGATTTTCATGGCGACCCCCTAAACTAAAAACAACAGACATCATTATTTTAGAAAGGATTGCAACGATGAAATATTTGCTAGCAATTTTTGCCACAAGTTTTATTTTTATAACCATGCTGGGTGTGGCCGTTTTTAGCTTTTTGCCGTCGCACCCCGCTACGCCGCAACCCGCGCAACCGCCGGTAGAACAGGCCGCTTCGGCGGCGGTTGCGGCGGCATTGCCCGCCGCCCCGGATACGGCGCAACTTCAGGCCGCGCTGGCTCAACGCGAAGCCGTGTATCAGGGGCAGATTGCCCAGCTTCAGCAGGCGCTGCAAACGCGACAATCAACCTACCAAACCCAAATTCAAACCCTGCAAGGCCAGCTTGCCACCGTGCAAGAGCAAGCTAATCAGCTAAAAACTCAGGAACAAACGCTGCAAACGCAGGTGCAGCAGCTAGAATCCACCCGCGCCGGGCGCATTGCCCAGTACCAGGCTCAACTGGATAAAACGCAGCCGCAATACAAAGCCCGTTTTGAAGAAATCCAAACCCTGATTGCCGGTTTGCAAAGCAAACTGGCCGAAGCCAACGCTCAGCTTGGTCGTTAAAAAATTTTATTCACCAATCCGTTTTATTTTAGAAGGGAGATACTTTTACCATGAAACGTAATCTGGTTTTGATGGCATCTGGCAGTGTAACCATGATTTTAGCGATTGTGATTTTGGTAGGCGTGTTGGCCGCGTTTGCCACCCCCACCGAGGCCAGCCAATCCACGCCCGCGCCGGTCACATCGTCGCCCGTGCCAACGGCAACCTCAGCAACGGATGATTTTGAGCGCGTAGCCAAAGAACGCGAAACTGAATTAAAGGATCAGGTGGAGCAGCTTCAGCGGGAAATCAGCGGCCTGGATGACACGGCGCAGTCCCAGATTACCCGCCTCCAGCACCAGCTAACCGAGTTGCAAACCGAAACCGACCACACTACGGCCAACCTGCAATCGCTCCAGGCCCATGCGGAGGCGTTGCAACAGGCTATGCAGGCCGATAACGCCGCCTATCAGCACGAAGTAGAGCGCATGGCCGCCACCGAAACCCAAATGCGCCAGCAAGCCGATGACCTCAACTCGCAATTGACGGCGGCTTACAACGAAATTGCCCAACGCCAGGCGGCGGCAGCGGCTCAGCAGGCCGTTTACAGCAGCGGCGGCGGCAGCAGTAGTGGTGGCGGTGGCGGCAGCAGCGAACACCACGAGCAAGAACGGGAACACCACGAGAGTGAACATGACGGCGGCGACGATTAGTTTTCACGCGCCATAAAGGATGAAAGTTCGTAGTTCGTCATTCGTCACTCGTAATTCGTAGCTCGTCACTCGTAGTTTGTTATCTTCAGGAGAGAACTTTTATGAAAAACCAAAAATACGCCGTTACCGGTTTGAACAAAGAAAATATATCGCTGGTGCTGGCGGCGTTGGGGCTAACCGGATTTGTGGCCGGGTGCGGCGCGCAAAATCCGCTGGTAGAACCGGCCAACGCTCAGGAAGCCGTTAATCCGCCCACCGCCACACCCAGCCCGGTGTTGCCCACCCTTACGCCAACTTTCACCGCTACGCCGCTGCCAACACCGTGGCCCACCGCCACGCCGGCCCCTACGGCTACCCCCTGGGCGCAGCCGGTTGCCTGGAAACCGGCGGCGCTAACGTTGCCGGTGTTGCAGCCGGTTCCGGTGGTGTCAACACCGGCGGTAGTGGCTGCCGGCCTTTTGCCGGTGAGCTACTCGCCGCCCAATGGCGTGGATGTGTTTGGCGGCACCACCCTGCGCTGGGAATACGGCAGCGCGCTGGCCGACGACGAGTGGTTTGACATCAGAATCAAACCGGCGGGCAGCCAGAATTCCGTGTTTGTTGATTGGACCAAATCAAAGGAGTACAACTTAAATACGTGGTCGGGGTGGCAGCCCGGCGTGTACACCTGGCAAATCGGCATTATTAAAGGCTACAAAGAAGGCGACGCCAAGCATTTTATTGAAGATACCGGGCATGCCAGCCAGCCGTTTGTCATTAAATGGCAAGGTAGCGGCGGTGGTGGGGGCGGTGGCGGCGCAGTCGCTGGCGGTGGTGGCGGCGGCGGTGGTCGCTCCGGGGGATCGTAATCAAAGCCCGCGCTCAATTTTAGCCAATCTCATTGTAATCCACCCTGTCCCGCCGGCAGGGTGGATTTTTTGCATTCCAAAAGTCATCAAAACCTTTACCTCTCCTTTATGGAAAAACCGCTCCGGCCTGGCTTATAATAACCAGTGGCGAACAAAGATTATCCACAGCCCGGCCCCGTTTTACTGACAAGGAGTATCATCCCATGGAAACCGATTACCTGTTGTTTGGTGGCGCACTAATCCTGACGGCAAGCGTGTCAATGTTGATTGTTTACCTGCTCTACCGGCAGGGGATAGCGTTACGGCTAAACCTGGTGGTGATCAGCGGCACGGTGGCGGCGGCGCTGGGCGGGTTTATTTTGGGCAAAATGGGGTTTTCGGTAACAGGCGTAACGCTGGCGCTGGTGGTGGTGGGCGTGTTTGGGGTTGGGCTGGTTACGGCTTTACTCCGACAAATCATCTGCCCATTGCGCCACATCACCGAGGCCGCCGCCAACCTGGCTACCGGCGATTTGAGCCAGCCGCTGGCCGTTACCTCAAGCGACGAGGTTGGCCAGATGGCCGAGGCCTTGAACGGAACCATCACCTATTTGCAGAATATTGCCGACATTGCCCAAAAATTTGCCGCCGGAAACCTGGCCGCCGATGTGCCAATCCGGTCAGAACGGGATGTTTTGGGCGCGGCCCTGGCCAACATGGTCAACGCGCTGCGCCGGCAAATTGGCGAGGTTGTCACCAGCGCCGACACGGTTAACAAAATTTCCAGCGAGATAGCCAACTCCACCCGCGATACCAACCTGGCGGCCAACCAGATTACCACCAGCATTCATCAGGTAACAATTGGCACCGCGCAACAGGCCGATAGCGTGGCCAAAACCGTTTTGGCCACCGAACAGGTTTCGCACGCCATTACCGGCGTGGCGCAAGGGGCGCACAAACAGGCGGCGGCGGTAAACCAGGCCGCCACCGTTACCGACCAACTGGTTGCCATGATTGCCCGCGTGTCGGATAACGCCCAGGCCGGGGCAGCCGGTTCGGCCAGGGCGGCGCAATCGGCCCGCACCGGCGCTGTGACCATTGAGGCCAGCGTGCAGGGCATGGAACGCATCAAAACCTCGGCCCAAAAGGTCAATGAAAAAGTAAGGCTGATGGGCCAGCATTCGGAGCAAATCGGCTCGATTATTGAAACCATCGAGGACATCGCCTCGCAAACCAATTTGCTGGCGTTGAACGCCGCCATCGAAGCCGCCCGCGCCGGCGAACATGGCCGGGGCTTTGCGGTGGTGGCCAACGAGGTGCGTCAACTGGCCGAAAAATCCGCTGTGGCCACCAAAAAAATCGCCGGGCTGATTAAAGGCATCCAGCAAACCGTGGCCGAAACCGTGACCGCCATTGAGGCCGAATCCACCGAGGTTGAAGCCGGCGTAACGTTGAGCAACAATACCACTCAGGCGTTGAGCAGCATTTTAACGGCGGTAGAAACCATCAACCGGCAGGCCAACGACATCGCGGTAGCGGCGCAGGACATGAGCGCCTCGTCGCACCGGCTGGTGGAAATGATGGACACCGTGGCCGTGGTGGCTACCGAAAACACCACCGTCACCGAGAAAATGGCCATGCACGCGGTAGAAGTAACCGACGCCATTGAAAACATTGCCCAGATTAGCGAGGAAAATACGGCCGCCATTGAGGAGGTGAACGCCACCTCCGAGCAGATGAGCCTGCGGGTAGAGGCCGTTAACCGGGCCATGCAATCGTTAAATGATGTAACGGTGACGCTGCAACAAAAGGTGTTAAAGCTGACCACCACCAAAATCTCCGGCAAGGTATCGCGCGGCACGGCACTGTTGGGCCGGCTTGAATTTGTAACCGACCGCTACGGCCCGGCGGCTTTGGCGCAGGTGTTGCGCCGGTTGCCCCCGGCTGACCAGCAAATTTTAAAAAGCCGGATTGATCCCGCCGGTGAATATCCGCCGGCGTTGCTGGGCGCTTTAACCGATGCCATTCGCCACGAACTGGCCGACGGCAGTAACGATATTCTGCGTGAAATGACGGCCTATCGCGCCAAGTTTGATGTGCTGCCGGGCGGCACGCTGGTCCAGCACTTTAAACCCGGCGATCCCGGCTTTACCATCCGGCGGATGGATTTGTGCCTGCGCCACAACTGGGGCGAAGGCGTAATGGTGCGCACCATTGAACTGGGCCAAAACCACGTGCGGCAGCAGGTTGATATGGGCAAAAAACAACCCCGCGAGCGTTGCACCTACAACCACGTGGGCTGGATGGAAGGCGTCATCATTGAAGCCGGCGGCGTGCCCCACATTAAAAAAACCCGGTGCATGTACAACGGCGATCCGTTCTGCGAATATGATATTTCCTGGGAGATGGCTGCCGAAAAGATTGCTGTTCGCCGCTAAAAAATCGAGAACGGGCCATTTATGAAAAATTCGTCATTTATAATTCATCCGGTTGTCACGGTGGCGGACTATCATAAAAATAGTTCAACCGCAGGAGAGACAAATGGCCCAAACAATGCCTCAACTAACCACCACCGTCCGCTGGCAGTGGAACCGCCACGCCTTTAGGGCGATGAACACCAATGTTTACACCACGCTGTTCAGCCAAACCGATGCCGCCGTATTGCACGATGTGGAGCGGCTGTTTGCCAGCTTTGAGCGGCGGTTATCGCGTTTTTTGCCCGCCAGCGAGCTTTGCCAATTAAACAACTCGCCGCGCGAGGCGTTTAAGGCCAGCCCAACGCTGTTCAGCGCCCTGGAAGTGGCGCTGTGGGCCGCGCACGTTACCGGCGGCCTGTACGACCCCACCATGTTGAGCCAATTGGAGCGGGCCGGTTACAACCGCAGTTTTGAGCAGATTGACACGCCCCTGCCGCTTTCCGGGCAGGAAGCCGCACCGGCTCCGGTTGATAAATCGGTGTTGAAGCGGGCGCTCACCTTTCGCTCGGTGGAACTGAACCGGGCCACTCAGGAAGTTTACAAACCGGTGGGGCTAAAGCTGGATTTGGGCGGCATGGGCAAAGGCTGGACGGTTGACCGCGCGGCAGACCGTTTGCAGGGGTTGGGGCCGTTTTTGGTGAATGCCGGCGGCGATATTTTTGCCTACCAAACCCCGCCCGGCGAACGCGGCTGGCAGATTGACCTGGTGCATCCGTACAAACCGGATGAATCAATGGCCCGGCTGTTTATCAATCACCGGGCGCTGGCCACCTCAACCATTGCCCGGCGGCGCTGGCAGCAGCACGGGCGCATAATGCACCATCTGCTTGATCCTCGCACCGGCGAACCGGCCCAAACCGATGCCGTATCGGTGACGGTGGTGGCCGACCGCACCGTGCTGGCCGAGGTGTACGCCAAAGTGGCGCTCATTTTAGGCGTTGAGCGCGGGCTGGACTATTTGAATCAAATTGATGGCATAGAGGGGCTGATTTACACGGCCAACTCAAAAATTGTTACCACCACCGGCCTGGAGGACTATCTGGCCCGGCTTGACCCCAACGGCTACGCCGATTAACCTCAACCCCCCCAGTTAACCACAACCGCCACAAGCCGCACACAGTGCGGCTTGTTATTTTTTACATAGGCCGTTTTGTAACTTTTTGCCGCAACCCGCATCTAATCTTGTAGAAAGTACATCGCTTGATGGAAAACAAAGAAACCCATTCCAACCCAGAGGATGCAACTCCGGGCCGGGGCGCGCCGGTTACGCCAACGCCGTCCGTGCCCAACCGCTGGACCACCGGCAATTGCCCCAATTGCGGCTTTGCCCAAGCGGCGGTTGACCCCGCCGGAATTTTGTGGTGTCTGGCTTGCGGCTACTCCAAAAAAGGCGTTTTTACCTGATAACGCCCGCGCCGGGGCGTGTCCTCGCTTAACCCAAATTTATGGAGGTATTACCGTGGCCTTGTTAAAGGAAAAAGATCGTCAACATTTGTTAAAGGAATTTGCGGCGCTTAACCAGCCGGTTAAACTTTTGCTCTTTACGCAAGAGATGGAGTGCCAGTATTGCAGCGATACGCGCATGATTGCCGAAGAAGTGGCCGGTTTGTCCGACCAGATTTCGCTGGAAGTGTACGATTTTGTGGCCGACCAGGCGGTAGCCCGGCAACACCAGATTGATAAAATTCCGGCGCTGGTGGTGATGCGCGGGGGTGAAACGCCCAAAGATTACGGCATTCGTTATTACGGCATCCCGGCGGGCTACGAGTTTAGCACCCTCATTGGCGATATTATGATGGTTTCGCGGGGCGATTCCGGGCTGGCGGCTGAAACAAAGGCTTATCTGGCGGCGTTAACCCAACCGTTGCACTTGCAGGTGTTTGTAACGCCCACCTGCCCCTACTGCCCGCCGGCGGTTCATTTGGCGCACCAACTGGCCATGGAAAGTGATCTGGTCAGGGCGGATATGGTGGAAGCGATTGAGTTTCCGCATTTGTCGCACAAATACCAGGTGCAGGGCGTTCCACGCACCGTGATTAACGAAAGCACCTATCTGGAAGGCGCGGCCCCGGAAACGATGTTGCTCTCAAAAATTAAAACAGCGGTGGCGGCGTAACCGGCAAAACGGCTACGGGCTGGTCAGGCGATTTCGCCTGGCCAGCAACCGGCCTGTTCCAGCGCCTGCCACAACCGTTCCTTTACCGCCGGCGGCAACTCGGCGGGGCCGGAGTGGCGGTACAGGTTTACCGTTTTGCGGGTAGTGTCTACCACTATCCGGCAATCCGGGCAGCCGGTCAGGTGGCGTTCCAACTCGGCGCAAAGTGGGGCGGCCAGTTTGCCATCAATATAATCAGAAAGCTGATTAAAAAATTCCACACAACCGGGTTCATGCATGGTGAGCCTCGTGGGTAGACTGAGTGGCAAAATAGCCCGATAATAACTCGCGCAGTTTGAGCCGGGCGCGATGCAGCCGCACTTTTACCGCGCCTTCGGATAGCCCCAGCACCTCGGCGGTTTCTTGCGCGGATAAGCCTTCCAGATCACGCCAGATAAAAACAATCCGCAGCGATGGCGGCAGTTGGGTGATGGCTTCGGCCATTACGGCGCGGGTTTCGGCGGTGAGCAACTCATCTTCCGGCGCGTGCGACCAATCCACAAAATATTTGGGGGTAAAATCGCTGTTGGTTTCGGCCTCGTCGTCGTCATCCACCGAAACGGTTTCCGGCTGAGTGGCATCGCGCCGCCGCCGGCTGAGGCAGGCGTTAGAGGCAATCCGGTACAGCCAGGTGGCCAATTGAGAGCGCCCTTCAAAGTGGGGCAAGGCTTTGAGGGCGTTGAGAAACGTTTCCTGCAACGTTTCTTCGGCATCTTCTACGTTGCCGCACATGCGCAGGGCCACATTGTAAACCCGGGCCTGGTGGGTGGTTACTATTTCGGCCAGAGCCGCCCGGTCGCCGTGCTGGGCGCGTTCAAGCAGGGTTAAATCGCCAGACAAATGGTTACTCCATGCCATAAAAGTTGGGGCAGATCAGTCTCAATTATAACCCCGGCGGGCGCAGAGGCAAGGCCGGGGGAGATAGATCTGCCCCAGGAGTTAACCTTTTGGGGAATGGTTGGGCGCACGGCCCCATTTAATGGCGGAGGCCTCAGGTTCCGCCGGGCGCACAGGCTGCCGCGCCGGCAGAAACCGAACGCCCTTCTTTGCCGGTGGAGGCAAAAACGGACAGTTTTTTCTGAATGCGCGGTTGGCCGCAGGTTGGGCAGGTTACTGCGGTAACGGCGGCGGCGCTGCGCACCAGTTTTTCAAACGATTGGCCGCACTCCAGGCAATCAAATTCGTATAACGGCATCGGTTTAGGCCTCCTGCAACGCGGCGGCCACGCGCTCAAGCCGGGCGCGGGCTTCGGTGGCGATGGGTTCCAGCGCCGGGTTGCCCAGAATGCTCATCATCCCCAGCGGGTCTATCAGCGATATTTCAACGCCGCCGGCTGCGGCCTCGGCCACGGTGATATTGCAGGGCAAAAACAGGCCAATTTCGGGGGCCAGGGTGAGGGCGCGGTGAGCCAACGGCGGGTTGCACGCGCCCAAAATTTTATAAGGATGAAAATCTACCCCCAATTTTTGTTTGAGCGTGGCTTGCACGTCAATCTCGGTGAGCACGCCAAACCCTTCGGCTTTGAGCGCGCCGGTTACGCGGGCCAGCGCCGCCTCGTATGTGGTATCAAGATGAACCGTTATACCCAGTTGAGTTGTGGTTGGATTCATAAAAACCTCCAGAAAAATTAAGTTTCATTCAGTTAGATGCGCTGGCGGGGCAAAGGTTACATCAGCGGCTTAACCAATTTTCTCCATAACTTCTACACAATTTAATGCTATCCTCGCTTAAAAGCATAAATTTTTTAGCGAGGTAACTTATGGCCAAATCAAGAAAAAAACCTGTTTCAATGACCATCTGGGCGCGCCGGGGCGTGCAGGCCGGGTTTGCCGGCTTTATTCTGGTTTCGGCGGCGCTGCATTTTACCAACCAGGGGCGGTATCCATCGGTAGATGCGTTGTGCCCCTTTGGGCTGGTAGAAACCGCCTGGACGCTGCTGACCACCGGGAATTTTTTGCAAAAAATAGCCGTTTCAAACCTGATTCTTGGCGGGGCGGTTTTTGTGGGCACGTTTGTGGTGGGCGGCGCGTTCTGCGGGTGGATGTGCCCGCTGGGGGCGCTCCAGCAGTTGCTAACCTGGCTGCAACAAAAATTGCATTTGCCCCAAATTAACGTGCCGGAACGCTGGGACAAAATCCTCACTTACGGGCGTTTTGTGGTTTTGGCCGTGGTGGTGTATATGAGCGCCGCCACCGCCACCCTGTGGTTTGCCGCTTACGATCCCTACCGCACGATTTTTAGTTTGCACTGGCTGTTCGATTTTAGCGCGGCGGCCTGGTTAACTTACGCGCTGGCGGTGGTGGTTATCGCCGGCGGGCTGGTTATTCCACGCTTTTGGTGCCGGTATTTGTGCCCGCTGGGCGGTATTTTGGGGCTGATCCAATACCTCAGCCCCATCAAAATTCGGCGTGATGCCGAGGTGTGCATTGATTGCAACCTGTGCAACCGGGCCTGCCCCATGAAGCTGGAAGTGGCTACCGTGGCGGCGGTTAGCGGCGATTGCATTGCCTGCCTGGAATGTGTGGAACGCTGCCCCAAACCGGGAGCGTTGAATGTGAGTTGGGGCAAATTATATCCGCTGGAGGACAAAGCTCATGAGACTGCCTAAATTGATGATGCCGCTCATTGCATTGGTAATTTTGGGGGGAAGTGTGGCGGTGGCCTGGGCCGCAGGGTGGTGGATAACCGGCGTGGACGTTACCAAAATGAGTTCGCCGCAGGAAATCAGGGGCTGGATGAGTTTTGAGCAGGTATCCGGGCAGTTTGGCATACCGGTTGAGGTGCTGTACCAACAACTGGACATTCCCGCCGCAGTTGCGCCCACCACGCCCATCCGCGACATAGAAAAACAGATGGATGGTTTTGAAGTGACCGCCGTGCAACAAGTGGTGGCCGATTACCTCAAAGACCACAAAACCAATCCATCCACCGCGCCCTGAAATTCCAGAAAAAATCGCAGTATTACAACAAGCGCAGGCTACGTTTTTAACGTGGCCTGCGCTGTTTTATTTCAACTATGGTTGAAATTAGTGACATTTGTCACCCCGTTTTATGACAAATGTCACTATTCACCCGGTTCAAAAGGGGATACACTTTATTTCAGTGAGTATTGAAATAAAGTGAGCGACACTAATGACCGATTCTCCCGAAATGGATGAGCCAACTTTAGTCGAAGCGGCGGCGGTACTGAAAGCTTTGGCCGACCCCAACCGTCTGCGTATTTTTAACCTGCTAATGCAGGGCGATTCCTGCAATGGCGAATTGAACGGGCGGCTGGGCCTGCCGCCCAACCTGTTATCGCACCATTTGCGGGTGCTGCGCGAAACCGGCCTGGTGCAAAGCCGCCACGATGCCGTGGATGCCCGCTGGATTTATTACGCTGTGAACAGAGAAGTTGTTCAGCGTTGGCAACTCTGGTTGAGCCACCTGCTCAACCCGGAGCGCATTCAGGCGCGGCAGTGTTTGTGCGGCCCCGAAGGGCAACAGTCATCCCTGCCGGAAAAATGTAATTGCTAACAAACCGGGCCGGAAACTCTTTTTAAAAATTAAAAAACTAAAATTTCATATATAATTTTCAATCAGAAAGGAAAACTCTCATGTCTAAAATTGCTATTCACGGTTTTGGTCGCATTGGGCGGTCATTAATGAAGGTGGCGCTCAAAAACAACCTGTTCACCCCGGTTTCAATCTCCGATATTAAGGATATTCCCACCCTGGCGGCGCTGTTTGAGGTTGATACCAACTATGGGCGCTGGCCCGAAGCCGTGCAAGCCACCGATACCGGCTTTGTCATCGGTGGGCGGGAGATTGCTTATTTTGACGCCATGAAGGCGCTGCCGGATTGGGCGGCGCTTGGCGTTGACCTGGTGATTGACTGCACCGGCCGGGCCACCGTGCGTTCCGGCGCGCAGGCGCACCTGGATCGCGGCGCCAAGCGGGTGCTGGTTAGCGCACCGAGTAAATCGTTGCAAGATTGCGATGCCGTGCTGCTGCCGGGCATCAACCTGGATCAGTTTGACCCGGAGAAGCACAAAATCATCAGCATGGCCAGTTGCACCACCAACGCCCTGGCCCCGGTGGTTAAAGTGGTCATCGAAAACTTTGGCATCAAATACGGCCTGTTTTCTACCGTGCACGCCTACACCAATACCCAATCGCTCACCGACCAGCCCATGAAAGACCGGCGCGACTCGTGGGCCGCCGCCGAAAACATCATTCCCTCCTCGTCGGGCGCGGCGCGGGCGCTGCAATTTATCTGGCCGGGCTTAAAAATCACCGGCAAGGCCTACCGCGTGCCTACCCGCACCGGCAGCATTGCCGAACTGAACCTGATTACCGAGCGCCCGGTAACGCGGGATGATGTGAACAACGCTTTCCGGCAGGCCGCCGCCACCGCGCCGCTTAAAGGGGTGATGGATGTACTGGAGGGCGAATGGGCTTCGTCGCGCATTGTCGGCGACCCGCACTCTTCGATTATTGACCTGCCGTTAACCGCCGTACAGGAAGGCGTTATGCTCTCCGTGGCCGCCTGGTACGATAACGAAATGGGCTACTCCACCCGGCTGGCCGAAACGGCGGCGCAATTGGCCGGTTAACCCGTAAATTGTTTTGGCCCCCGGTTGTTGCCTGCAATCCACGACGGCAACCGGGGGCATTTATGCGGAAAGAAACATTGATGACCGAATTTTTAGTTGCAACGGTAGATAAATTCACTTTCAAAGTGGCCGCCGACCGGCTCTACACCGCCGACCACCTCTGGTTGAAAGAAGAGGCGGGGCAGGTGCGAATCGGTTTGAGCGACTATTTGCAGCAAATCTCCGGCGATGTGGCCTTTGTCGAGCCAAAACCGGCGGGAACGCTTTTGGCGGCGGCAGACGAACTGGCCGCCATTGAAACCATGAAAACCACGCTGGATTTGCCCGCGCCGGTGAGCGGCGTGGTCCGCGCCGTTAATCCGCGCCTGGCCGACGAGCCGGAACTGGTTAACCAGGACCCCTACGGCGCGGGCTGGCTCGTCGAAGTTGAAGCCGATAATTGGCCCGCCGCCAAAACCGGCTTGCTGGAAGCCGCCGTTTATTTTGAAACAATGAAGGCCGAAGCCGAAGCGGAGGCAAAAAACGGATGAGCCAAACTAAACAAATAGTTGTGGTGCCGTGTAGCGGCATTGGCAAAACCTACGGCTCGGTGGGGCGCGAAGCCGCCTATCAACTGGCCGAAGAATTGCGCCCCGGCAGCACCGAAGTGGTGGCCCTGTCGCTGCTGGTGCTGGGCGATGCGGCCACGCGGGCGCGGGTGCAGGCCGCTCCGGCCATTACCATTGATGGCTGCAAGCTGGCCTGCGCCAGCAAAATGGTGACAGAAAGCGGCGGGCGGGTAGCCTGCGAAGCCAACGTGCTGGATACTTTCCGCCGCCACCGCCACCTTAAACCCAAAGGCATTGCCGAATTGAACGACGAGGGGCTGGAGTTGGCCTGCCGCATGGCCGAAGAATTGGCCGCCGTCGCCGACAAAATCACCGGAGAGGAGGCCGCCGATGCCTGATTTACCTTCCAAAAAAGTGGGAATTGTGGCGTGCAGCGGCGAGGAACTGGCCGCCGGCACCGTTACCCGGCTGGCGGCGCTGAAGGTGCTGGAGCAACTCCGCCCGGCCCAAACCGTAACCATTTGCCTGCCACTGTTTTTGGCCGGCGGCGAGGGCGACCGCGCTTTTGCCCGCTTTTATCCCACCATCGCTATAGATGGCTGCGATAAACGCTGCGCCGCCCGCGCCACCGAGCAGTACAGCGGCAAACCGGCGGCCAGCGTGGTTGTGACCGATCTGGTGGGAGCTACCGCCAACCTGGGCACGCCGCGCCGCTTGAACGAAACGGGCCGGCAGGCGGCAGAAACCGTGGCCGAGGCCGTTGCCCCGCTGGTGGATGGACTGTTGGGCATCAACTGGAACCGCCGGAGCGGAACGGCCCTTGGGCAAACCCCGGCTCAGCCGGAAGCAGCGGTGGAGGCCACCTGCGCCTGCGGCTCCGGCATCCCGGTGCTAACGCTCACGGTTGAAGATCGGCGGGAAACGCTGCTGGCGGTGCCGGCCATTTTTGAGCAGTTTTACCAGCAGGGCAAACGCCCCGATACCGCCGGCGTGGCCGCCGAACTGGTGCAAACCACCGGCCTGTACAACACCATCGCCGAAAATTTTGTGGCGGCCTACCGGGCGGCGCTGCTGCGCGAATTTGAAACCTACTGCAAAAAACAGGGGGAATAAATGGCGCGCACGGCAACTTACCACACCACCGTTACCTGGCAGGGGGCGCACCGGGGCCGCGTAAAAATGGGCAACGGCCCGGAAATGGACTTTTCGGCCCCGCCCGACGCCCACGGCCATGCCGGGGTGCTCACCCCGGAAGATGCTTTTGTGGCCGCCGCCAACACCTGTATTATGATGATGTTCATTTGGGCGGCGGAGCGCTTTAAGCTGGATTTGCACAGCTACGAGTGCTACGCCGAAGGCAAAAAATTGGTTGAGTTGGATCGGACGGAAATTTTTACCCGCCTGGTTTTTAAGCCCCGGATTGTGGTTAACGCCAACGGGGCTGCCGTTGAGTGGGTTCTCAAACAGGTGAGCCGGGCGCTGGCAGCGGCTCAAAAATACAGTCTGGTGGCCAACTCGGTAAAATCAGAAATTATTATTGAACCCAACATTGAGGTGTTGCCGTAATCATTACGGCTGTAGGCTAAATTTTATCAGGAAAGGATAAAAAACCGATGCCGGCAAATTACAAAGCCGAATTAGTCGGCGTTTTTGGCCATCCGGTGGCCGAAAACCCCACCATTGTTATGCAAGAGGCCGCCTTTCAGGCCGCCGGCCTGAACTGGCGCTACCTGACCATTGAGGTTTACCCCCAGGATTTAGCCGCGGCGATGGCGGGGCTGCGGGCTATGAACATGCGCGGGATTAACCTGACCATTCCGCATAAAGTGGCCGTTTTGCAATATCTGGATGAAATTGCCCCCGACGCCGCCCTGATTGGCGCGGTGAACACGGTGCGCCGCGAAAAAGACAGGCTCATCGGTGAAAATACCGACGGCAAAGGCTTTTTGCGCGCCCTGCGCGATGACGCCAAAGTTGACCCGGCGGGCAAACGGGCGGTTATTTTGGGGGCCGGCGGCGCGGCGCGGGCCATTGGCGTGGAGCTGGCCCTGGCGGGCGTTAGCCACCTGACCATTGTCAACCGCTCGGCGCAGCGCGGCGCGGAGTTGGTTAACGTGCTCAACGATAAAACCTCGGCGCAGGCGCAACTGGTAGAATGGGCCGCCGCCTACAAAGTGCCGGCCGGCACGGATATTCTGGTGAACGCCACCTCCATTGGCCTGTACCCGGATGTTGAGGCCAAACCCAACCTTGATTTTGATACCATTACCCCCGGCTTGGTTGTGTGCGATGTCATCCCCAACCCGCCCCAAACCCTCTTTTTGAAAGAGGCGCAGGCGCGGGGAGCCATCACGTTGGATGGGCTGGGGATGCTGGTTTACCAGGGAGCCATCGGTTTTACTATGTGGACCGGGGTGCAAGCGCCGGTTGAGGCCATGCACGGAGCCTTGAAAAAGGTATTTGGATAAAATTTAACGCTATCAAGGGAGATGAATATGTTAACCATCAAAGTATTGGGGCCGGGCTGCCGTAACTGCCAGGTATTGGCCGAAAAAGCCGCCGAAGCTCTGGAGGCGCTGGCGGCAACTCAACCGGAAAATTACGAAGGCACTATTGTGAAGGTAACGGATATGCAGGATATTATGAAATACCCAATCCTGTATACCCCCGGTTTGGTGATTAATGAAAAGCTGGTCAGCGCCGGGCGCATCCCTACCACGGATGAAATTAAGGATTGGCTGGTTGAGGCTGTTGGCCCGGCTCTTTAACCTGATTTAGCCTGAATTGGATGTAAAGATAACCAAAAAATAGTAGGTTGGTAGATATTCCGTAGCCTGCCAGCCTATTATTTTTGCCTGTATCCATTTGATATTTTTGATAAAGGATTTGTATGTCAACTTACAAGACAACCCCCTCGTCAATAAAATTTTCCTGGCAACTTTCGGCCTTAACGCTCGTTGCGGCAGTGGTGTGGTATCTGCTGTATGGCCAACTACAAACTGCTGCCAACTGGCTGACCTTCACCCTGTTTGGGCTGATACCCGGCACCCATCTGGCCGACTCGATGAGCTTCTTTTTATATGACGTGCCAAAAATTCTCATGTTGCTGAGCGGAATGATTTTTCTGGTTACGCTGCTTCGCTCTTTCTTTAGCCCTGAACAGACTCGTGCTTTATTGGGCGGTAAACGTGAGGGCTTGGGTAATATTTTGGCCGCCGGGTTGGGGGTGCTAACTCCGTTTTGTTCTTGTTCTGCCGTGCCTCTTTTTATTGGTTTTGTTGAAAGCGGTATTCCATTGGGCGTAACCTTTTCTTTTCTGGTGGCTGCGCCAATGGTTAACGAGGTAGCTCTGGCCATGTTATTTGGCACATTTGGCTGGAAAATTGCCGGGTTGTACCTGGCAACGGGCTTGGTGGTGGCGATTGTCAGCGGAATGGTGATTGGCCGCCTGAAAATGGAAAAATACGTGGAAGATTTTGTGTGGCAAATAAAACTGGGCCAGGCTGGGCCGGGTGTGCTTTACAAGCCCACCTGGGATGACCGGCTGCGCGACGCCGCTCGCGCTACAAAAGAGATTGTCGGGCGGGTGTGGTTGTTTGTGGTTATCGGTATTGCTGTTGGAGCCGGGATTCACGGCTACGTGCCGGAGGATTTTCTTGTTGAGATTATGGGCCGCCATGCATGGTGGTCGGTGCCGGTGGCTGTAGCCATTGGCATCCCTTTGTATGCCAATGCGGCGGGTATTATGCCAGTGGTTTACGCCTTGATGGAAAAAGGCGCAGCGATGGGCACGGTGCTGGCTTTTATGATGTCGGTCATTGCCTTGAGCCTGCCGGAAATGCTTATTTTGCGCCGGGTACTCAAACCCCGCTTGATTGCCGCCTTTGTTGGCATTGTTGGCGTGGCTATTGTACTAACCGGTTACATGTTTAATCTGGTCATTCAGTGAGTTTAAATGAAAATTGGAGGGTAGGGTGTTATACGTTATTCTTACCTTTGTTCTTTTTGCCCTGTCGTTTGTGGCCGGAATGATGGGGTTGGGGGTGGCGTTCATTGCCACGCCGGTGTTGGGGCTGTTTGGTTTTGAATTAAAACACGTGATTATGCCTTGGTCACTCTGGTTAAACGGATTGACAGCCATTTCTGGGGCAATTGTGTTTGCCCAAAAGAAAATGGTGGATTGGCGCACGGCCATCCCTTTGCTATTAATTACCACGGCTGTTGCGCCAATTGGGGTTTGGTTATTACAATTTGCTTCAACCACGTTGGTCTGGTGGCTTTATGTGGGTGTGCTCGTTTTTCTGGCTTATCGCATGGCCTTTCCGCCGAAGCAGGATGATAGCGCAGCCCCTCAAATCACCGACCAAACGCGAGCTAAAGGCGGCCTGTTGAGTGCAGCCATTGGTATTTTTGCCGGTTTTTTGGGGGTGGGGCCGGGCTTTCTGTTAATGCCAACGCTGGTGTTGCTGGGCTACACGGCCCGGTTAGCCGCCGCAACCAATAGTGTTATCGTTACCCTCCCCTCCTTTTCTGCATTTTTTACCCACCTGGGCACCGCGCAGTTTGACTGGCTAATGATTGGCGTCACCTCGGTGGGCGCTGTGTTGGGGGCTGAAATGGGAGCCAAGTTTATGGCCAGCCGGGTCAAGTCACGCACGCTTAGCCGGTTGTTTGCCCTGGCTCTGGTTCTGCTGGCCGTACAGCGGGCTTATCTGCTGTTGAGTTAGAACTCATTTAGACTTTTCCTCGAAAAAAGTCTAAATGAGTTCAATGAAAAACTGATCAGCGCCGGGCGCATCCCTACCACGGATGAAATTAAGGATTGGCTGGTTGAGGCCGTTGGCCCGGCTCTTTAATGACCGTGGACATTGGCTACCCGACGGTTTTTAACCCGAATGGCGTAAACACACCCGGTTCACCATTCACCATTGGCCCGCCCGCCGTGCCGCAAAGCCTCAATCGCTATGTGGCCACGTCGGTGGCGGTGGCCCTTTTTTTATTGTCCGTGGCAATTGATGGTATAATGAAGGCTGAGAGGTGTACTTATGGCTCAGTTTTCATTAAATCCACTGTCGCAACGGGAATTGGCGGACTTCTGCCGCCGAAACCATATTCACCGCCTGTCCCTGTTCGGCTCGGCGTTGCGTGATGATTTCTCCCCGGTCAGCGACCTGGATGTGTTGGTTGAATTTGAGCCGGATCACATTCCGGGGCTGGCGTTTTTTGCGATGCAGGATGAACTTTCGGCTTTGTTGCAGCGACGGGTAGATTTGAATACCCCCCGTTTTTTGAGTTCCGCGTTTCGACATCACGTTATCCGTCAAGCCGAGGTGTTGTATGACGCGGCGTGATGTTGATTTAACGCTACGTCAAATGCTGGATTATACCCGCGAAGCAATTGCTTTGAGCGATGGAAAGACACGGGCGGATTTGGATTCGGATCGTCTGCTGGAACTGGCTCTAACCCGCCTGCTGGAGATCATCGGCGAGGCAGCCAACCGGGTTCCGGCGGAAACGCAAGCGCAACACCCGGCTATTCCTTGGGTGCAGGTTGTCAGTTTGCGAAACCGGCTAATACACGGATACGATTCGGTAGACGTAGATATTTTGTGGCAAATCATCATTCAGGATTTGCCGCCGCTGGAAATTGCCTTGCAAGCGATTATCGGCGATTGATTTTTTCTCTTGCAACAACAAAGTCGGCCTGCCGGCGCGGTTAATGCGAGCAAGCCCAAACCCGGCGGCCTTAAAACGCCCGGTCATCAGCGCCGGGCGTTGCTTTTTTTGACCCGGTCATAATTATTTATGACCGGGTCATATTTATTTTGCGCGCAAGGATAAATTTCCGGCGGGCCATCCGGGTGATGCTCGCATGGCCCCCAACCCCAACCGGGGAGCAACCCCGGTTTTGCGGTTAGCTTAGCTGCTTGAGCAGCCCGGTGCGGGCGTTAAATTCCTCAATCAGCGCGTCAATTTCATCAACTTTGCTGCGGGCGCTGGGCCAGTAGTCCGGGTCGTTCCATTGGGCCTGGATTTCCTGGTAGGTTTTGCCCTGCTGCTCAACCCAGGTGTAATACTTAAGGTTGTGCACCCGTTTTTTGTCCGGGAAGGTGAGTTCCTGCATCGTGTCGGTGGATTCGCCCAGCAGGTAGCGGTGGTAGGCCACGGCGGCATCGGTGGCGGAAAACTCGCCGCGCTCGGCGGTCAGTTCGCGCAGGCGGCTGCCGTACATTTCCATCGAGTCGGTCAGCACGGTCAGCACCACATCGTTTTCGCCCAGTTCAAACCATTTGGCAAATTTAATGGCCCCCAGCAGGTTGCCCACGCCGCTAATGCCCAGCAGGTTTAATTGATCTACCAATTCCGGCGCTACGCCCTGCTGCGCCAGGTATTGCTTGCCCGCCGGCTCGTTGAACAGGCGAATCAGGCTGATGGTGGCTTCGTCATCAATGGCAGCCACCACGTCGGTGTTTTTGGCGTTGTGAATCCAGGGGATGTGCTTGTCGCCAATGCCTTCGATGCGGTGCTCACCAAAGCCGTTGTTGAGCAGGGTGGGGCACTGTCGGGCTTCGAGCGCCACAATTTTGCTGGCCGGGAAGGTGTCTTTTAGCCGGTCGCCGGCGGCAATGGTGCCCGCCGAGCCGGTGGCGGAGATAAACCCGGCGTAGCGGTCGCGCGGCCCCATCACTTGCTGTAAAATTTCCAGCAGCGCCGAGCCGGTAACGTGGTAGTGCCACATGTGGTTGCCAAACTCATCAAACTGGTTAAAAATTACCAAATCTTCGCCGGAGCGGCGCAGTTCCCAGCATTTATCAAAAATTTCTTTAACGTTGCTTTCGCTGCCGGGCGTGGCAATAATTTCACCGGCCACGGTTTTGAGCCAGTCAAACCGTTCCCGGCTCATGCCCTGCGGCAAAATGGCAATGGATTGGCAGCCGAGCAGGGCGCTGTCATACGCGCCGCCCCGGCAGTAGTTGCCGGTGCTGGGCCACACCGCTTTTTGGGTAGAGGGGTCAAACTGGCCCGTTACCAGCCGGGGCACCAGGCAGCCAAAGGCCGCGCCCACTTTGTGCGCGCCGGTGGGAAACCATTTGCCCACGGGGGCCAGAATGCGGGCCGGCACGCCGGTTAGCCGGCTGGGGAACTCGATGAAGTTAACCGGGCCAAAGCCGCCGCCGTGGGCTACCGGCTGGTTGTGCCAGGTAATGCGGAACAGGTTGAGCGGGTTTAAATCCCACAGGCCCACATTTTTAAGGCCGTTCACAATGGCCGGCGGAATAAGGGCCGGGTTTTGCTGCTGTTTAAAGGTGGGAATAATAATGCGGCGCTCGCGGGCGCGTTCTACGGCCCGGTTTAAGGCTTCTGCGTGAATGGTTAAATCAATCATGATGTTATCCTTTTGGAGAGTAGAGAGCAGGGAGTACGGAGTAGGGGCAAAAACTGCTCATTTCCTACTCCTGGCTCCCTACTCCGAGATTATTTGTTTTAACGCCTCAAGGTTGGGCGCAACGTGGTGCGCCCTGGTGCCGACCAGCTCGACGCCTTTCAGCGCCCCGGCCACATCTTTAAGGCCGTTACCGGTGTTGATGACCACAATCCGTTCATCCGGGCTAACCTGCCCCAACTCGATGGCTTTGAGCAGCCCGGCATACGCCGCCGCGCCCGCCGGTTCGGCAAAAACGCCGCTGCCACGGGCCAGCGCCGGAATCGCCGCCAATATTTCATCATCCGAAACGGAGATGTACGCGCCGCCGGTTTCGGTAACGGCGGCCAGCGCCTTGATGCGGTCGCGGGGCAGGCCGGCGCTGATGCTATCGGCGGCGGTGTGAGCGTTAATGGCCGGTTTGGTGAGAATATCCTCGCCGTTTTGCCAGGCCTGGTACATGTAGTTGCTGCCTTCGGCCTGCACGCCCATAATTTTGGGCATGCGGTCAATCCAGCCCAGAGCCAGCAAATCCTTTAGCCCCTTGTGCACCCCGCCGATGATGCAGCCATCGCCCACGCTCACAAAAATGCGGTCGGGCGCTTGCCAGCCCAGTTGCTCACAAATTTCAAAGCTGACGGTCTTTTTGCCCTCGGTCATGTAGGGGTTAAAGCCGGTGTTGCGGTTGTACCAGCCAAACTCGTCGGCGGCGGCCAGGCACAGGTCAAAGGCATCGTCATACGTGCCTTGCACCAGCATTACCCGCGAACCAAAGGTGAGCAGTTGGGCAATTTTGGCCGGCGGGGCGCTTTGCGGCACAAAAATAACGTTGGGTTGTTTTACGCTGGCGCAAATGCCGCTGAGCGCGGCGGCGGCGTTGCCGGTGCTGGCCGTGGTAATGATGGCCGCGCCTTTTTCTTGCGCTTTAACCACGGCAATGGCGCTGGCCCGGTCTTTAAAACTGGCGGTGGGCAGCCGGCCATCGTCTTTTACCCACAAATATTTCAGGCCGATTTCACTTGCCAGCCGGTCGGTGCGGTAGAGCGGCGTCCAGCCCACGGTGAGCGGCGGCGTTTTGGCGTCGGGGCGTACCGGCAGCAGGGCTTTGTAGCGCCAGATGGTGTGGTTGGTGCTGTGAAACAGGTCGCCTTTGCTCAGCCGGCGGCCAATCCGGTCGTAATCATACTGCACATCCAGAATACCTTCGTGGCCGTGGTCGGGGCAAACGTAATCCACCTGGTCAGGTTGATAGGTTTTGCCGCACACCAGACATTTTAAATGGGTGATATGTTCCATAGTGATTGTCCTTTGCCGGAGCCGGATGGTTACGGCGTAATGTGCGTGCCGGTTTGGCCGGCCACGGCCCGCGCAATGTTTTCCGGGTTGGTGATGATGGCGCGCTGGCCGCCGCGCTCTAAAAAGTTGATGCACGCCTGAATTTTGGGGGCCATGCTGCCTTTGGCAAAATGGCCGCCTGCGGCCAGGTAGCTTTTGGCCTGGGCCACGGTGAGGTGATCGAGCCATTGCTGGTTGGGCTGGCCGTAATTGAGCGCCACTTTTTCTACGGCGGTGCTGATGATGAACAGGTCGGCGTTAATTTCGCCAGCCAGCAGCGCCGAGGCGTAATCCTTGTCAATCACCGCGGCCACGCCGCGCAGGTTGCCGGCGGCATCGGCCACTACCGGCACGCCGCCGCCGCCCACGGCAATCACCACGGTATCGGCCTCAATGAGGCGTTTGATGGTTTCCTGTTCCACAATCCGCACCGGTTGCGGCGAGGCCACTACCCGCCGCCAGCCGCGCCCGGCATCTTCTACCACGTCCCAGCCATCGGCGGCGCGTTGGCGGGCGGTTTCTTCGTCCATAAACGAGCCGATGGGCTTGCTGGGGTTTTGAAACGAAGGATCGGAGGGGGCAACCTCAACCTGGGTTACTACCGTTACCGCATTTTTTTTAATGCCGCGCTGTTTAAACTGGTTGTATAGATTTTGCTGCAAGGCGTAACCAATAGCGCCCTGCGTATCCGCGCCGCAGGCATCCAGCGGCACTTCGTGCAGTTCGTGACGCGACAGTTCGGAGCGGCGCAAAATAAAGCCAACCTGCGGGCCGTTGCCGTGGCTGATGACCACGTTCCAGCCCTGTTCGATTAGCCCGGCAATGTGCCGGCAGGTTTCGTGGGCGGCCAGGTATTGATCCTCAACGGATTGGTGTTTTTTGTCTTTGATGAGTGAGTTACCGCCAATAGCAATAACGGCGATATGGTTGGGCATTAGTCCTCCAAAAAACTGGGAGTAGGAAGTAGGGAGTAAGGAGTAGGGAACGGGGTTTCCCCTTATTTCTTACTCCCTACGCCTTATTCCGTACTTCTTGAATTAGCTCATGGTGAGCGCCATCACGGCTTTTTGCACGTGCAGGCGGTTTTCGGCTTCGTCGTACACTACGGATTGCGGGCCGTCAATTACGCCGTCGGTCACTTCAATGTTGCGGTCGGCGGGCAGGGGGTGCATAAAAATGGCGTCGTCGGCGGCCATGGCCATGCGGCGTTCGTCGGTAATCCAGTCCTGGTATTTATCGGTAATCCGTTTGCCTTCGGTTTGGTCGGTGGTGGTGAGCAGCGGCCCCCAGCTTTTGGCGTAGATAATATCGCTGTCTTTAATGCCGGCTTCAAAGTTGTCCATAATTTCAAAGCTGGTTTTGGCTTTGCGGGCGTTTTCTTGCCCCTGGGCCACAATTTCGGGCATCAGGTTAAATTCCGGGGGATGAACCAGGCGCACGTTCATGCCAAAGCGCGGCATCAACAAAATAAGGCTTTGCGGCACGCTGATGGGTTTGAGGTAGCTGCTGGCGTAGGCCCAGCTTACGGTGATGGTTTTGCCGCGCGGATCGCCTTTTTTCTCGATAATGGTCATCAGGTCGGCCAAAATCTGGAAGGGGTGGTACACTTCGCACTGCATGTTAAGCACCGGCACGCGGCTGGCGGCGGCTACTTCGCGGATGTACTGGTTGCCCACCGGCCAGTCGCAGTGGCGAATGGCGATGCCATCGTAATAGCGCCCGTAAATTTCACCAATTTCTTTGGCGGTGTCGCCGTGGCTAATCTGGGTGGTTTTGCTGTCAATAAAAGCGCCGTGGCCGCCCAGTTGGGCAATGCCGGCTTCAAAGCTGGAGCGGGTGCGGGTGCTGCTAAAGAAAAAGAGCAGGGCCAGCACTTTATCGCGCAGGTGGGCGTGCGGTTTGCCCATGGCCCGCGCCCGTTTTAGCTCAAACGCCACTTCTAAAACGGTGTCAATTTCGTCTTTGGTCCACTCCTGGGTGGTGATCATGTCTTTACCGCGCAGGTAAGTTTGCATTGATTGAGTCTCCTCTTGTTTGTGCTAAATTTAAATAAGGTTGAAGGGGCCGTTTTTTTGCTCTGATTCCCGGCCCCTAATTCCTGATTCCTACTTGAGCATCGCCGGCAGCAGGGCGTAAAATTCGGTGGCTTTCACCACATCATCCAAAATTACGCTGTCTTCGGTGGTGTGGGCGGTTTCTTCTTCGCCGGGGCCAAAGCCAATGGAGGGAATGCCCGCTTTGCCGGCCCAGTAGATGCCGTTGGTGCTAAAGTTCCATTTGCCCGCCGGTTCGTGCTCAAAGCCGATGGCGTCGCGGGTGGCTTGCGCGGCCTGTACCAGGGGGTGTTCTTCTTCGTAGGCCCAGGCCGGGAAGTATTTATCTACCGGGAAGACAAAGCCGGTGTAGCTGGGTTCATCGTAAAACAGCTCTTCCAGTTTAATGGTGGCTTTGTGTTCGGCGGGGATGAGCGCCTCAATCTGGGCCAGCACGCCGGCTTTGGTTTCGCCAAAGGTCATGCGCCGGTCAATGAAAATGGTGCATTCATCCGGCACGGCGTTGATGCTGGGGGTGCTCACTTTCATGTCGCTCACGGTGATTTTGCCGTGGCCCAAAAATTCGTGGTCGCCCAGTTGCGGCTCCAGCTTGCTGATGGCCTCAATGACCGGTAGCATTTTGTAAATGGCGTTGTCGCCCAGGTGGTTGCTGGCGGCGTGGGCGCTTTTGCCTTTGGCCGTAATTTTCATTTCCAGCCGCCCTTTGTGGCCGCGGTACACCTTCATTTTGGTCGGTTCGCCGATGACCACAAAATCGGGTTTGATGGCGGGGTCAACTTCCACAAACGTGTTGGGGGCAATGCCGTCGCACCATTCTTCCATGTTGCCAAAATACCACACGGTCAGGCCATCGAGCAGGCCCAGTTGGTTGGCCAGGGCAATGCCGTAAATCATGCCGGGGGTTGAGCCTTTTTCATCGCACGCGCCGCGGGCAAAAAAGCGGCCATTTTCATCAATTTTGCCGGTGAAGGGGTCCCATTGCCAGGCGCTGGGGTCGCCAATGCCTACGGTGTCTACGTGGCTATCGTACACCATCACTTTGGGGCCTTGGCCCATGCGGCCCATAATGTTGCCCATTTTGTCAAAGCGCACTTCTTCAAAGCCGAGTTTGTTCATTTCTGCGGCAATGCGTTGGCCCACCGCGCCCAGTTGGCTGTCCATGCTGGGGATGGCCACAATTTCGCGCAAAAACTGAATCAGGGTTTCGCGCCGGGCTTCGACTTCTTCATGAATTTTTTGTGCAAGGGTTGAGTCTACCATTTTTTACCTCGATTTATGTTTGGATTAATTCGTAATTTGTAAGGCGCAATCGGTGGATTACGCCCTTCAAACTACGCATTACTCCCGCGCCGGATTAGCCGCAGCCGTAGCATATCATCTTTAAAGTAGGAGGTTGCCTTTAAAATGGGCGTGTTGTCCAGGTTAAAACCAATTTCTTCAAACGAAATCAGCGCGGTGGGTGCCGGCGACAGGTGCAAAATATCGGCCAACCAGCCGGGCGCAACCAGCGGCACAATTTCGCTGAGGTAGTGGGCCAGTTCTTGCTGGCAATGGGCGGCCAAAAATTGAAAAATGGGCTGGTGAAAGGCGTCGGCGGTGTAGGGTTGCTGGATAAATTTGGTGGGAATGTGGTTAACGGTAAAAATAACCGGCGCGCCATCGGCCAGAAATAATTTTTTAATCACCAGCGCGGTTTCGCCGGGAGCAAGGTTTAATTCGGCGGCAATGGCCGGCTCAACCGGCTGCGCCTCAACGCCAATAATCTGGTTAGAGGGCGTGTAACCGTGGGCTTCGAGCATGGCTTCGTAGGCCCAGATTTCTTCCAGCCGAATGTGAATTTGCAGGCTGGCCCGGTTTACAAAAGTGCCGGCTCCCTGCCGCCGGATGATAACGCCTTCCAGTTCCAGCCGGCTGAGCGCATCGCGGATGGTGGTGCGGCTCACGCCCAACGCGGCGGCCAGGTCGGTTTCGGAGGGAATGCGGCCTTCGTCAAATTCTTCGTTGAGAATGCGTTGTTTGATCAGGGCTTTGGCTTGTTCGGTTAAAGAGGGGGCGCGTTTGATCATTTATAAAACGTATGGTGGTATGGTTGTAATACAAATGTAGTTTACGCCCAATTTGGATTTTCGTCAATAGGTACTTCTTGAAAAAAACGGTTTTCCGGGGATAATACCGTACACACTACCAAACTTTTTACAGGGGGAGTTTTATAATGAAAACAATTTTGGCCGTAACCGTTGTTGTGCTGGCCGCGCTGTGTTGTTGTGGCGGCAATGGGCAATTGCGAGAACTGCTCGGCGGCAGATTTCGATCTATTTTGGAGGGGTCAGCTAAAGTAGATTTAGAAAAAATCCTAACCACCACCACGCCGGAAGCCGCGCCGGCGGCCACCGCCGCCAGTGGTGAGGCCGCTGCGGCCATAGCCACCGCTCAGGCCGTGGCCGGGGCCGCCGGCAGCGAAAGCGACGCCGCCGCGGGCAAGGCCGCCACTGCCGCCGCCGAAGCTGTAGCCGGAGCCGCCGGTAGCGAAGCCGCTGCCGCTGTGGCTACGGCTCAGGCTGTGGCCGGAGCCGCCGGCAATGAAGCCGCCGCTACCGCTCAGGCCGCTGTGGGCGCTGCCGGCAGCGATGCCGCTACCGCCGTCGCCGGGGCCGTTGGCGGTGACGAAGCCGCCGCCGCGGTGGCCACCGCTCAGGCTATTGTGGGGTCCACCGGCAACGGAGCCGCCGCGGGAACGCCGCAAGATACCGAAAAAATGGTTGAGTCGTTGTTGCAACAACTTGGCAAAGATGGCGGCAAGGCTATGGATATGGATATGGGCTGTGAGAACGTGACCGTGCCTATGCCCGACGACAAAGCCGGCTGCGTGAGCATGGCCGGTTTTACCACTTACTCCACGGCCAAAAGCCAGGATGAAATCAACAAGCTGTACGATGCCTATTTTGTAGGCAAAGGCTGGGATCACTTTAAGCCGATGATTCAGGGCGAGGTAATCAACGCCTGGTCACTCAACGGGGGCTACGCCTTTTTAACCTTTGTGGCCAAAGGCGGCGAAGGCGGTAAAAATTTGGTGAGCGTTGGCGAGGTAAGCGGGCAATAACTACGGCACGGTCAGGGGCGTTTGCGTTTGGTTTGATTCGCCCCGCGTGTTTTGCGCCAAAATCTGAATAGTGTACGAACCGGCAGACAGGTTGCTAAATTCGTCTTCGATCACGCAGGTAGCCAGGTTGCGGCAGGCGTGATTGTTGTTAGCCACCATCTGCCGGTTTGTATTTTCGGCGCGAATAACCCACACCAAAACCGTGGCTACCCCGGCGGGGTCGGTAATGGTGGCTGAAAATTTTATCGGGCTGCCGGCATTAGTGGCGGTGGGCAGGTTTACCTGGATGCCTTTGCCGGGAGTGCTGGCCGGGGATGGTGTGGTGGTGGGTTGGGCCGTTGGTTTGGGCGTGGCGGTGGCCGGTTTGGGCGTAGCCGATGCCGGCAACGGCGTGGCGGTGGGTTGGGGTGTGGCGGTAGCCGATGGCAACGGCGTGGCGGTGGCCGTGGCTTCAACGGTCGGTTCGCTGGTGGTCGGTTCCGTGGCGGGCGGTGGGGTGAAGGTAGCCGTGGCCTCCACCGTGGCTTCTACGGGCGGCGTGGCACTGTCCGCTGCGGGCGTGGCGGGCATATCAGCCTGGCTGGCTGGCGTTTCAACCGAGGCCGGTTCGGCGCTAACGGCGGTGCCGGTGGCGGTGGGAACGCCGGCCTGTTGCGCGACGCCCGGCCCGGGCCGCTGCTCCAACTCATCCAGCATAAGCAGCGCGCCGCTGCACAAAATGCCCGCCACAAAAATTAATAGCGCCCACAGCCACAGCGGTCGCTGCGGGGCCGGTTGGGAGCGGCGTTTTTTGCTTTTAGCCGGGCCGGCGGCTTTGGGCGTGAACGTTACCGCCGGAACGGGCCGCGTGCCGGGAATTGGCGGCGGCAGCGGGCGGGTGGGCACGGTGGCGTGTCCGGGCCGGGCCGGTTCGGTTTTGGCCAGCGCCGCCTGCCACGCTTCGGGGCGGGGCCGCAACTGCGGCGAGTGGTAGCCGGCCAAAAAACAGTTGCGGAACAGGTCGGCGGCGGGCAACGAATCAAGCGGTGGCGCGCCGGGCGGCGGCACAATCGGGTTTTCGTTGGGCTGCTGAAAGGCAAAATAGCCCAGCCGGATGGCCTCGCCGATGGCCGGCGGGTCGCCGCGCCCCAGCCATTCAAATTGAAACGGGTGATAGCCGTGCGTTAACAGCTTAAACAGCAGCACGGCCAGCCCAAACCGGTCGTGTTCCGGCAGGTAGGTGGTGGCTTCGGTGAGTTGCCCCTGCAACTCCGGGGGCGTGTACTCCGGGGTGCAGGGCGGGCTGGGGTAAAAAATAACCTGCCCGGCTTTAGAAAGTTTAACCTGGAGTTGGTCGGCGGGATTAAAAAACACGGTGCCGGCGGGCGTAACGCTAAAGTTATCTTCATTGATATTGCCCACCATGTAGCCGTGGGTGTGCAGCGCGCCCATCACCCTGGCCAGGTTTTGGGCAATCTGGTACAGATGCTGCTCGGTGAAGTGGGGCAAATATTCGGCGCGATGGGCGGGGTTAATGGCAATGGCCAGCGGCACGGCGGTACCGGCCACCACCGGAGCCAGGTAGCCCATAAATTGGCCCGGCTCGGTGTAGAGCAAATCCAGCGGCCAGGCGATGAAGGGCGGTTGGCCGCCGGCGGCATCAAAGGGGGGATGTTCTTTCATCCAGGCCAGTTTTTGTTGCGTGGCCAGGTTGGGCGACGTGTTGTAAATTACGGCGGCCAGCCCCGGCTGCCCGTTCACCGCAAAAATCGAGGTTTGGGCATCTTTTTTTAGTTTGGCCCCCAATTGAATGGGATTTTGCTGGGCGTTGAAGAACATCATGGGCGCAGCCTTTGCGGACATGGTTGAACGTAATTAAATTGACGGTTAACTGCCAACGGTTTCGGCCAGCGTGTCGGGCATGCCGGTAAGCATGGTTTGCACGCCTTTAAGCTGGGCCGCCTGGACAATTTTGTTCAAATGGTCAGTTACCTGGCTGTCAATGGCGGGAATGCCGGAGACATCGAGCATGACAATTTTGGCCCGGTGCTCGTTAATGCCGTTGAGCAGGGTTTGGGTAATGCGTTTGGCGCGAACGGCATCAATTTTGCCAATGAGCGGCACGGCAATCATTTGCCCCATCATGGGGATAATGGGCGTGGGCAGGGTTTGAATGGCTTCTTCCTGCACCTCAATGATGCGTTTTTCCAGAGCCACGCGCTGTTGCTCGGCTTCTTTTTGTTTTTCTTGCAGATGCAGGTTGGCCAACGCCGCCGCCAGATAACCGGCCACGGTGTTGAGCAGGTTAACATCGCTTTCTTTAAAGCGGTTGGGCTGGTTGTGTTGAAAATCCAGCACGCCCCACAGCGTTTTTTGGGCAATTAACGGCACGTTGAGCGCGGCGCGGGTATCGGGCAGCAGCGGGTGCGGGTTAAAATTGGGATCGTGCTTTACGTCGTTGCTCAGGGCAATTTCCCAGGTGCGGGCGGCGCGGGCGGTTAAACTGCGCTTCAAATCCAGCGGGAGGCGCTGGCCTTCGGCCTGTAAAAATTCGGCGGCTTCGCCGGCCACGGCTTGCAGCGCCAAATCGCCGCCGGTGGGATCAAACCGGAAAAATTGCACGTGGTACAGGTTGAGCTGGTTTTGCAACAGCGCCGTTACTTCGCTTTGCAGTTTGGCGGGGGCATGGATGGCGTTAACCTGTTCGGCCACGGCGTTGGCAATTTTGAGTTGTTCGGTGAGGGCGCTGCGCTCGGCTTCTACATGGCACAGGTTGGTAATATCCTGGTCAATGCCCTGAAAGCCGCGCAAAAAGCCTTTGGCATCGAGCATAGGGCGTAGCGTGCTTTGGCCGTAACGCACCGAGCCGTCTTTGTGCCGCCACGGAATGGTCAGTTCGCGCCAGCCGGAGTTTTCGTTTACCTGTTCAACAATGAGTTGCACAAATTTTGACTGGATTTGGGTGCGGCTGTCGGGCTGGATTAAATCAAAAATGGATACGTCCACCAGTTCGGCGGGGGCGTACCCCAGCAGCCGGCTTACCACCGGGTTTGAGGCGATGAGTTTGCCGTCGGTATCCACGCTCCACACCCAGTCTGAAACCGAGGTGAACAGTTGGCGGAGTTGGCTCTGGCTGTAATCCAGTTCGGCGGCGGCCACAGCGTTGGCGCTTTGCAGCGCGGCATCGGCGGCAGCTTTGGTTTGTTGCAGTTCTTCTTCGGCAGCGGTTTTGGTTTGTTGCAGTTGGGCGGCGGCTACGGCGTTGGCGCTTTGCAGCGCGGTGTCGGCATCGGCTTTGGTTTGCCGGAGCAAGGACTCGGCGGCGGTTTTGGCCTGTTGTAACTCGGCGGCGGCCACGGCGTTGGCGGTTTGCAGCGCGGCATCGGCTTCGGCTTTGGTCTGGCGGAGTTCGTCTTGGGCGTGTTGGAGTTTGGCGTCGGCCTCGGCTTTGGCCTGGCGGAGTTCGTCTTCGGCTTCGGCTTTGGTCTGGCGGAGTTCGTCTTGGGCGTGTTGGAGTTTGGCGT
>CAZFCE010000007.1:140078-198356 GCA_964517605.1 uncultured Caldilineaceae bacterium
CGGCTTCGGCTCTGGTTTGTTGCAGTTCGGCAATGGCGTCGGCCCTGGTTTGGCGGAGTTCGTCCTCGGCCTCGGCTTTGGTCTGGCGAAGCTCGTCTTCGGCGTGTTGAAGTTTGGCTTCGGCTTCAAGCCTGGTTTGGCGGAGTTCGGCGGCGGCGGCAATGGCGGCGGCAGCCAGGTGTTCGGTGGTGTGGGCGCGGGTGGCTTGCAGCGCGGCGTCGGCATCGGCTTGCAGGGCGGCCATATTGTGCGTAATGTGCTGGCGCAGGGCATCGAGTTGAGCCTGCGCCTGTTGGCCAGTTTCTTCTAGCTGCACTTCGGCGATGATTTTGGTTTGGTGCAGGTCGGCATCAAGCTGGTTGCGGGCCACCAGGCCGGCTATGTGCGCGGCAATGGTTTCAAGCGCCACCGGGGCCAGTTCCGGCACCTGCTCAAGCGTGGTTGAGGCCAGGTGCAGGGCGGCAATTTGCCGTTCCTGGTTAAATACCGGCACAATGGCCACGCTGCGGGCGGCGGAATCGCCGGCGGCAAAGGCCGGGTTGTCGGCTGTTTCGGCGGCGTTGGCATAAATTGGGTTTTCGGAGCGCAGGTAGCGGGCTTCGGGTTGAGCGGGTGAAAAAGCGGCAATCTGGCCATCCAGTTCGCCAGGCATGTTTTGCTGGGCCACCAGTTTGATCTGGCCGCTTTCCTGATCAATAAAGTAAAGCCGGCCCCGGTTTAGCCCGGTGGCCTGCACGGCGGCGGCCAAACTGTGAACCAGGGCTTCGCCCAGCGGCGGGGTGGCGGCCAGCAGTTGGGCCAGGCGGCGCTGTTCGGTGAGCCAGGTTTGGGCCTGCTGGCGGTGGGTAAGGTTGTGGTTGATGGCGTTAAAGCCCACCAGTTGCCCCTGCTGATTGCGCACCGGGCTAAACTGGCACTGGCAGGTTATGGCGGCTTCATCGGGCCGCAGCCAGGTGATGGTTTCGGCCCAGCCGCCCTGTTCTTTGAGCGCCTGTTGAAAACGCGCCTGAAGCTGGTGGCGCTGGGCGGGCGCAACCAGCGTTAAAAATGATTGCCCGCCCAGTTGAGCGGGCGAATAGCCTAACAGGGTTTCGGTGGCAAGGTTGGCCCCGGTGATGTAACCGTTCAGGTCAACCGTAAAAATCCAGTTGGAAATACTGTTGAGCAGGGTGCGGTAGCGGGCTTCGCTGTAGCGCAGGCTGATTTCGGCTTCGGAGCGGGTGGCGGCCAATTCGGTTTCGGTGTGTTGTCGGGTTTGGTCCAGCACTGTTTCAAACTGAACGCGCATGTTTTGCAGGTAGCCGCCCAGCACCGCCTGTTGTTGGCGCAACATTTGTTCGGTGTTTAACCGGACGGCCTGGAGTTCGGATTGGGCCTGGTTTTGGCTGGCATCCAGTTGATTTTTGGCCTGAGCGCCGAGCGACAGCAAATCGGCCTGGGCCTGATTTTGAGCGGCCTGCAATTGCAGTTGAGCCTGCTGGCGGGCGGTTTCCAGGTTGGTTTTGGCCTGGTTTTGGGTGGCTTGCAGTTCAACTTCGGCTTGTTTGCGGGCTACTTGCAGGTCAACCTGAGCCTGGTTTTGGGCGGTTTGCAGCGCGGCCTGCGCCTGCCGGCGGGTTTGTTCCAGTTCGGCGGCCAGGTTGGCTTCGGATTGGGCTTTGGCCTGGCGTAGCGCCAGCAACGCCGATTCGGCTTCGGCCCAGGTTTGCTCCAGTTCGGCGGTATAGTTGGCTTCGGATTGGGTTTTGGCTTGTTGTAGCGCCAGCAGGTCGGCTTCGGCCTGGGCGCGGGTTTGCTCCAGTTCGGCGGCCAGGTTGGCTTCGGCCTGGGCTTTGGCCCGGCGCAACGCCAGCAGGTCGGTTTCGGCCTGGGCGCGGGTTTGCTCCAGTTCGGCCTGGGCCTGTTCAGAGATTTGTTGCAGGGCCGCCTCCAGTTGGGTTTGGCTGGCCGCCAGTTGGTTGCCGGCCTCGGTTTGGGCCTGGGTTAGCTCGGTTTGGAATTGGTGGCGGGTGGCCTGGAGTTGGGTTTGCGCGGCGCTGATAACCTGGCGCAAGGCGGCTTCGGCTTGGGTTTGGGTGGCCTGGAGTTGAGTTTGGGTTTGGCCGGTCAATTCCTGAAGTTGGTCAGCCAGGTTGCGCCGGGTTTGGTTTAACTGGGCCTCGGCCTGAGCGTTTTTCTCGGCTAAATCGGCGCGGGTTTTGGTTTCAACGGCGGCCAGCGCCGCCAGCGTGGTGGCGCTGGTGCTTTCCAGTTCGGTTTGGGCGCTGGCGCGGGTTTGCTCCAGTTCGGTTTCCAACCGGGCGCGGGTGGCCTCAAGTTCTTGCCCGGCGGCGGCCAAACGTTGTTGTAGGGTATGCAGCGCGGCTTCGGCCTGGGCGCGGGTGGTTTGGAGTTCGGCCTCTAGTTGGGTGCGGGTGGCCTGCAAGTTAAGCCCCATTTGGGTTTGGCCGGCGCGCAGGTTATCACCCAGTTGTTGGCTGGCCGCGGCCAGCGCCGCTAAAATTTGGGCCTGCGAATCTTTTAGTTTTAGTTCGACGGCTGTTTGGGCGGCGGTCAGTTCGGTTTGGGCCTGTTGCCGGGCCAGCGTGTTGGCAATGTAGGCGGCAATGGTTTCGAGCGGAATGGGGGCAAAGGGCGGCGTTTGTTCCAGGTTAGCCGAAGCCAGGTGCAACACGCCGCGCAGTTTTTGGTGCTGAAAAACGGGCGTTACCGCCACCGCCTGCGCGGCGGGGTCGCCGGCGGGCAGGCCGGGCGCGGCGGCCAACTCGGCCAGGCCGCAATATTGGGGTTGGCCGGCGGCAAGGGTGGATACCACCGCCGTGTCGGCCTCAAATTGGCGCAGCGTTTCTAGCTGATCGGCGGGTAGCCCGCAGTGGGCGGCCAAAACGAGCGCGCCGGAGTCATCGGCCAGGTACAGCCGGCCCCGTTCCAGCGTTGAGGCTTGCGCGGCGGCTTGCAGGCATAATTCCAGCGGGTTGTCCGGGCCGGCGGCCAAATCCTGCACCAATTGGCGCTGAATGCCGGGCCAGGCATCTACCTGTTTGGCGTGGGTAAGGTTTTGCAGCAAAACAGCCAGGTTTTCCGGCTGGTTGGCCTCGTTCTTTAAAATGAAGGTGGTGAGGTGCGCCTGAAAGGTGCGGCCATCCTGTTGCTGCAAGATTTTTTCGCCGGAAAAGCCGGCCAGAATTTCCTGCACGGTGTCGGTGAGTTCCGGCGAAAAATCGGCGGGGTTGGTAATGCCGGCGGCTTCGGGCAAAAAGCCGGCCAGGTGAGCGCCCGGTAAATCGGCCAGGGGGGCGGCCAGCAGGCGGCTGTAGGCTTCGTTGGCAAAAATGTAGTGGCCGGCCAGGTTGCACACGGCAATGGCCTCGGTGGTGTTTTGGGTGAGGGTGCGGAAGCGGTTGGCCTGCGAGGTTTGTTCGGTGGCCAGTTTGGATAGCTGCTGGATTTGGCGCTGTTTGTACACCGTGGGCGCGGCCAGGGTGGTAAAGGCCCGGTACAGGGCGATTTCGGTTTCGTTGAAGGCGTGCGCCTGCTGCCAGAACAGGCTGATTACGCCCAGCCAGCGCCCGTTTAAGGCCAGCGGAATTACGGCGGTGGCCTGAATGCCCACCTGCGCCAGCACTTGTTTAATGGTGGGACTCAGCCGAAAGTCGGTGGCGGCGTTGGCAATCAGTTGGGGTTCGGTTTGGCTGGTTAACCACAGCGGGGTAAAGGGGAACTCGCTTAAGTGGTAGCGAGCGCCGGTAGAAACGGGCAGTTTGCCTTCTTTTTGGCTATTGGCAATGATTTGCGACCAGATGGCGGCTACCAGATCGGTGGTGGTGCGGTTGCCCTCTTGCTGCCAGGTTGACACCAGCTCCGTCCAGGCGGGCTGGTCGGCGGCATCGGCATCAATGTAAGCCAAAGCCGATAGCGCCACGCCACCGGTTTGGCCCGGCGGGGTCAGCGCCTTGAGCAGTTCTTCGGCATCGGCGGCGGCGTTGAGGCGGCTGCTAATTTGAAACAGGGTGTTGGCATGCGTATCCTGCTGCTGATGGCGCAGGTGTTGGCTTTCTACAATCGGCGCGGCCATTTGCCCAATGGCGTGATAGGCGGCCAGCTCCGGCGCGGAAAATTCGTGCGGTTTATCCCAACTGAGCGAGAAAAAGCCAACCCAGCGCCCGGCCTGCGCCAGCGGAATAATAACCAGCGCCCGGCTGAGGCTTTGCGTGAGCGTGGCGCGGATGTCTTTGGCAAAACGGTCATCCCGCAGAATATCGGTGACAAACAGCGGCTGGTGGGGGTGTTGCGCCCAGGTGGTGGTAAACGGAAACTGCGGCACAAAAAAGCGCATGCCCGCGGGTAGCGGCGGCGCGTCGTTGGCGGCCCACATAGCGGCCACTTCGCCCCAGGTTGGCAGCCCGTTGCTATCGGCATCAATGACGCGATACAACGCCACCCAGGTGGGTTGAGTGGTTACACCGGGATTGGCCAGCATTGCCAGTAGCTCGGTTTCATTTTGCACCGAGTTTAACCGCTGACTAATCTGGTAAAAAAGCTGGGCCTCGTGCTGCGCTGTTTCCAGTTCTTGTAGTTTGGCTTCTAGCGTTTCTGTCATTGGCTCTCTCGCAATATAAAGCTGTTGCTAAGGCGGGGTATAATGGCAATGAGGTTTCCAGTATAGCACAAAGTTTGGGCTAGAGCGAACAGCTTACCCCGTATCAAAAAAGCGCAAAGTGATGGCCAATTGGGGCCGGTGGCGTTACCGGCGGTGGTGCGAAACTTTGTTGTAAAGCCGCCGCTGTGTTACAATAGAGCGGAATAAAAACGGCCCTGTTGCTGTTTGGGCCGTGGTTTTGGTCGGGCGGCGATCGCCTAACCAACGGCTATTTATAGCCTAACGCGCCGCCGGGCCAATCCCTGCGGCGTTTTTTGTAATCAGGCAGGCCAACCAATGCCCAACCTAACCCCCAGCCTTACCCAACTCAACAGAAACCTGAAAATTCTGCGCGAGCGCGAAGCCGAATACTGCGGCAGCGCCCCGGCAGAACTGGTTAACCAGATTGCCGACCACCAGCGGGCCATCACTTTAACCGGGCAGGCCATCACCGGCGAACTCGGCGAGGCCGACTGGCGCGAGGCGTTGCGCCCGCTACTGGTAGAGATTGACCGCCGCAGCCAGGCCGAGGCCGCCTGCCGTGTTGAAGTTGATGCCGTGGCTGGTGATATTATCGGCAGCATTTTTGCCGCCAACCGGCTTACCCCCGGCGATTCCCGGCGCGGGTTTCCTCCCAGCCGCCAGTCGGGCTAATCCGCCGCCGGCCAATTCGCTTTTAACCAAACCAAGCCCAGCCGCGTCGCCGGGGCCGGCTGGATCAACCAGAAAGGAAACCAGCCATGACGTGGAGCACCGATTTAATTATCTTTGATTTTGACGGCGTGCTGGCCGATACCGGGCCGGATATTGTTAACGCCGCCAACTACGTGTTGCAGCAGCTTAACCTGCCCCAGTTGCCGCCCGAAACCATTATGAGCTTTATTGGCGGCGGGGCCGAGCCGTTAATCCGCCTGTGTTTGGGCCAGCGCGCCGGCGAGTTATTTGACGAAGCCCTGGCGCTGTTTAAAAAGCGCTACAACGATTACCCCTGCGTGGACACGGTGGCCTATCCGGGCGTGGTAGACGTGCTGGAGCATTACCGCGCCGCCGGCAAAATAATGACCATTGCCACCAACAAAACCGAAGCCGCCACCCGCAAAATTCTGGCGGGGCTAAACCTGGCGGATTATTTTCAGGTGATTGTTGGCCCCGATTCAGTTACCCACCGCAAACCGCACCCGGAGGCGCTCAACCGGATTATCGCCCAGGTGGGCGCTCTTCCGGCCAGAACGGTGATGATTGGCGATACCGGGGCGGATATTCTGGCCGGGCAGGCTGCCGGCACTGTTACCGCCGGGGTTACTTACGGGTACGGCTCGGCGGCAGAAGTTGAACAGGCCCGGCCCGATTTTATCATTGGCCGGATTACCGAGTTGAAAAACCATATTCAATAAGCAGACAAATCAAATATGAAAGGAGTCTTACTATGGCAGTAGATTTATCCAGGATGGATAAGGCGGCGCTGGCTAAAGTGTTTGATTACTCGGTGCTGCCCAAAGAAACGCGGGAGGCGGCCATTCGGCAGGGGTGCGCGCTGACCCGGCAGTATCAATTTGCGGCGTTTTACAGCAGCAGCGCCTACTGGACCCCGATTGTGGCCGAAGAACTGGCCGGCTATCCCGACATCGAAATTGGCACCGGCATTGCGTTTCCCTTTGGCAGCGCCCCGGCGGCGGTTAAGGCGTTTGAAACCGAGGACGCCGTTAAACGGGGCTGCACCGCCGTGGACGTGGTAATGAACATCGGGGCGCTGAAGGATGGCAACTACAAGGCCGTGCGCGAGGAACTGGACGCCTTTGTCAAGGCCGCCGGCCCCGCCGTGACCAAGTGCATTTTGGAAGTGTGCTATTTAACCGATGCCGAAATTGCCGCCGGCTGCCAGCTTATTGCCGAGGCCGGGGTGCAGTACGCCAAAACCTCGTCGGGCCAGTTTGAAGGGCCAAGCCTGGAGCAATTTTTGGTGATGCGCGACACGCTCAAAGGCACCGACATCAAACTGAAAGTGGCCGGGGTAAAATTCCCTCGCCCGCAAAATGCCTTTGTGTTCCTGCTGGCCGGAGCCGACCGGATTGGCACGCGCGCCGCGCCGGAAATTATCAACGCCCTGGATCAACTCCGTGAAGTGGGGATGATTCCCAGGTTAGCCGCCTAGAGGTGCAATGATGCCTGTTGATATTAGCAAACTAACCAAAGCAGACGTGGCCCGGATGATGGATTTGGCCATTCTCACCCCGGAATGGCAGGACAAACATCAACTTGACGGCTGCCGGGAAGTGGAAAAATACAAATTTGCCGCCTACTATATTTTGCCGCATTGGACGCCACTGGTGGTGAGCGAGATCGGCAATTTTGCCCGCGAACACCGGGTACTGATTGGCACCGGTATTGCCTTTCCGTATGGCTCGGCCACTACCGCCGCCAAGCTGGCGGAATCCGAAGATCAAATCAAAATTGGCTGCACGGTGCTGGATATGGTAGCCAACATCGCCTGGCTTAAAGACCGCAAGTACAACCTGTACCAGCAGGAATGCAGCCGGTTTGTAGAACTGTGCCATGCGGCCGGGCTGGTGGCCAAAGTCATCATTCAGGTGGGCTGCCTGAGCGATGAGGAAATTGTGGCCGCCACCAAAATGGTCAGCCAAGCCGGGGCCGAGTACGTAAAAACGGCTACCGGCACCGGCCCGGCGGGGCGGCCCAACTTTCACGATGCCCGGCTGATGCTCGATACCCTGGCCGAATTAAAGAGTTCGACCCAACTCAAGGTTTCGGGGGTGATCGAACCGCGCACCATCAACGCCTACGCCTTTATTCGGATGGGCGCGGCGCTGATTGGCACTCGCAGCGCGGCCCAGATTGTGGAGGCTCTGCCCGAAGTTCAACAATGGCTTTACCCCAATTAATTACTTGGCATAACTACATATCAAAGGAGATATAAAACATGGCAAAATATTTGGCTGGTATTGATGTTGGCACGACAGGCGCCCGGTGCGTTATTTTTGACACCCAGGGCAATGTGATTGATGGCGACTACCGTGAATACGGGGCCACCTACCCCAAACCTGGCTGGGTAGAGCAGGATATGCTGGAACTGGTAGCCCAAACCATGGACGCCTGCAAGGCCGCCATTGCCAAGTCGGGGGTTAACCCCAAAGAAATCGCCTCGATTGGGTTCTCTACCCAGCGCTCTGTCACCACGCCGGTGGATAAAGCGGGCCAACCGGTTCGCCCCATGATCGGCTGGCAGGATGCCCGCACCGGGGCCGAAGTGGCCGAGATGTGCCAGCTTATTGACCCGCAAAAATATTACAACACCAGCGGCATGCCAATGGGCACCACCTGGATTATTACCAAAGTGTTGTGGCTGCGCAAAAACGAACCGGAAACCTTTGCCAAAATTTACAAGGTAGTGCAAAACCAGGATTTGGTGTTGAAGGCATTCGGCGCGGATGATTTTTATACCGATGTCTCTGATATGGCCTTTTACGGGGTGTGGGACATGCCCAACGTTAAATGGAGCCAGGAGCTATGCGACCTGTTCCAGGTTAGCCCCGACCTGTTTGGCAAACCCACGCCGCCCGGCACGCAGGTGGGCGTCATCTCCGCCAAAATTGCCGAAAAGACCGGCTTTGCCGTGGGCACGCCCTTCTGCGTGGGTGCCGGTGACCAAAACTGCGGCGTCGTGGGTATGGGGTCTATCAAACCGGGCATGGCTACCGTTACTTTGGGCACCGCCGGTTTGGCAATTGTGACGCTCGGCCAACCCATCGAAGGCACCGGCGGGCTGATGATTACCAACCACGCCGTGCCCGGCCTGTGGGAAGCCGAAGGGCTAACCAACGCCGCCGCCAGCTCTTACCGCTGGTTCCGCGATACCGTGGGTACTCTGGAAAAGGAACTGGAAGCCAAAAATGGCCGCAGCGCCTTTGAATACCTGAATGATCTGGCTGCGGCCTCACCGGCCGGCAGCCGGGGGTTGCTCTACCTGCCCTACCTGGGCACCGCCGCCACCCCGCGCTGGAACGCCAATGCGCGGGCCTCGTTTGTTGGCATGTCCTTTGCCCACACCCGGGGCGATATGGCCCGGGCCGTGCTGGAAGGCACGGTGCTGGAAGTGCGCGATATTATGGAAAGCTGGCTGCAAGCCAAAGTAGAAATTGACCTGCTGCGCCTCGGCGGTGGGGCCACCAAATCGGCCCTGTGGAATCAAATCCAGGCCGATGTGTACGGCCACCCGGTGCAAACGTTAAAGGTGGGCGAGTCGACGGTGTTGGGCGCGGCGCTGCTCGGCGGCGTAGGGGCCGGCCTCTTCAAATCCATTGCGGAGGGGGTAGAAACCATGGTGCAAGTGACCGGTGAAGTTGAGCCGAACATGGCCAACCACCAGGTTTATGAGGAGATGTACCAGGCTTACGTAGCCGCCTACGAAGGGTTAGCCGGCAGCGGCGCTTTTGATAAGTTGGCCAAAATTCAATCCGCCTAAATAAAACCATCGCATCAAACAAAACAGAGGCGCGGCATCCCGCGCCTCTGTTTTGTTTTCTCAAAGAAGATGTTTTTTTCGTGCCGCCACACTTTGGCCGGCTATCTTGCCACGCTGGTGATGTTGGCTCCCTTGTCCCAGTTGGCGCTCACAAAATCCGCCGGGAATTCAGCCGAAGTGCGCCACACCTGCTGTCCCAGATTGGATTTGCTGGACATGACCACGGCCCACAGGCCATTGCCGTAAGCCACGCTGGTGATGTTGGCCCCATTCTTCCAGTTGGTAGTCACAAAATCCGCCGGGAATTCAGCCGAAGTGCGCCACACCTGCTGCCCCAGGTTGGATTTACTGGACATAACCACGGCCCACAGGCCATTGCCGTAAGCCACGCTGGTGATGTTGGCCCCATTCTTCCAGTTGGTAGTCACAAAATCCGCCGGGAATTCAGCCGAAGTGCGCCACACCTGCTGCCCCAGGTTGGATTTACTGGACATAACCACGGCCCACAGGCCATTGCCGTAAGCCACGCTGGTGATGTTGGCCCCATTCTTCCAGTTGGTAGTCACAAAATCCGCCGGGAATTCAGCCGAAGTGCGCCACACCTGCTGCCCCAGGTTGGATTTACTGGACATAACCACGGCCCACAGGCCATTGCCGTAAGCCACGCTGGTGATGTTGGCCCCATTCTTCCAGTTGGTAGTCACAAAATCCGCCGGGAATTCAGCCGAAGTGCGCCACACCTGCTGCCCCAAATCGGATTTATTGGACATGACCACCGTCCACAGGTCATTGCCATAAGCCACGCTGGTGATGTTAGCGCCCTTGTTCCAGTTGGTATCTATAAAATCAGTTGGGAATTCGGGCGAGGAGCGCCACACCTGCTGCCCCAAATCGGATTTGTTGGACATGACCACCGCCCATAGGCCGCTATCGGATGTGTGGAGCGGCAACAACGGCGTTGGGCCGGGAGTTAACCAGAACGCCGCCACCGCCAGCGCCGCCACCAACAAGACCACTCCCAGCCTGATTGCGTTACGCCGGGATAGCCGCCATGTTAGAGTTAACGGCGGTTTTTTAACCGGTGGTCGGGGAGTCGGTGGTGGCTGAACCACCACCAGTGGGGTTGGCTCCGGTTTCGCTTCAGGTTCAGGGGGCGGGGCGGGTTCCGGCACAGAAACCGGCGGCGGTTCCGGTTTTGGCTCTGCAACGCTCAACCCCGCCAGCGCCGCCGCCAACTCCCCGGCGTGTTGATGGCGCTGGGTTGGGTCTTTGGCCAAACCGCGCCAAAGCGCCGGGTTTACCTCGCCGGGGACGCCGGGCGGCCATTGCGTCGGAAAATTCGGCTCATCCAGCACGTGTTTGGTCATAACTTCTGGCGCGGACGAGCCGCTAAATAATATCTGGCCGGTGAGCATCTCAACTGTGACGCAACTTAAGGCATACACATCGGTAGCGGATGTTACCGGTTGGCCGCGCCATTGCTCCGGGGCCATATAGCCGGGCGTGCCAATCATGCCGCCCGAACTGCTGCTCAACGCCGTTGAGCCGGCGGCGGCCCGCACCAGGCCAAAGTCGCTCAGGTAGGGCCGGTCAGCTTTATCCAGCAGAATGTTGGAGGGCTTAATATCCCGGTGCACTAACCCCTGCCCGTGGGCGTAATCCAGCGCCGAGGCCACCGGTTGCAGAATAGCCAGCATTTGGGGCCAGGGCAGCGCCCCGGCGCGAGCCAACCGGGCGGCCAGGGATTCCCCTTCAACCAGAAATTGGGCCAGGTAAACCTGCCCTTCAACCTGACCCACCTCAAAAATGGTGGCAATGTGGGGGTGGTGCAGCCGGGCCATCGTTTTGGCCTCTTGCTTAAAACGGTTGAGAGCTTGCGCATCGCTGAGCCAGGCCGGTTTGAGCACCTTCAGGGCTACCGCCCGATCCAGGTCGGTGTCGGTGGCCCGGTACACCCGGGCAAAAGAGCCTTCGCCCAGCAGGTCTTCAATCCGGTATTTGCCAAGATTGTTTAGCATTGCCAATTCTCCTGATAAAGAGTAAAAAGCAGGCCCCGATGAAACGATAATCGTATTTCTTGATATACGGATAAACCCTTCCGGTGTCGTTTCATTTGGGCGTCCATATCTGTCAAATTACGGTTGACAAATCAATAAAAGAATTTAGCCACGTTGGGGTCGTTCATATTATCACGGTTGATAATTTGGTAGCCGGTGACGATGCGTTTAGGAACATTAGTTTCGCCATTTAAATAAGTTACGGCCATTTCAACCGCGTTAGACCCCATTTCAGAAGGTTTTTGGGCGATGACTATATCAACTGTACCCTTTCTGAGTAATTCAATAGCAGTTTCGGTGGCGTCAAAGGCAACAATTTTTACTTTGCCGCTAAGTCCCTTATTTTCCACAGCCTGACCCACGCCTTGAGAGCTAGAATCGTTGATGCTAAAAATACCACCAAGGTCGGGGTTTTTCTGAAGCGTAGCCTCAACCTGAGCCTGAGCTTTGGAGGGATCGCCATCGTTGTAATCCACACCGACCAGGGTGATGTCGGGGTACTCGGCCAGGGCGGCTTTACAACCCACTTCGCGGGCGTCGGTGCTGCTGATGCCGGGTTTTACGTTTTGGATGTACACTTTACCTTTTTTGCCAATGGCGTCGGCCAGGGCTTCGCAGGCCAGTTTGCCGCCCAGTTCGTTGTCGGAGGCAATGAAGGAGAGCGGAAACATCACCGGGCCGTTGGCATAATCGCCGTCGCCAATGAAGGTGTCCACGGTGATGATGGGCAGGCCGGCATCGTAGGCTTTACGCAGGGGGACAATCATTGCGTCTTTGTCCACCGGGGCCAGGAATAGGGCATCTAAATCACCCCGGGCCACCATTGCATTCAGCATGGGGGTTTGCACGGTGGCGTCCCAGCTTTCGGGGATTTGTGCCACCAGTTCAACCCCCAGGTTGGTCGCGGCCTGTTCTGCGCCGCGTTGTATATTAGAGTAGAAGGGGTGTTGCACGCCGGCCAAAAAACCAATCTTAATTTTTTTGCTGTTTTTAGGGATAACCTTTGCAGAGGGTTTTTTTGTGGGTAGGGGCGTGTTAGTTGGCGTCGGGGTATAGGTAGGCGTATCAGTTGGTGTTGGTGTTGGCGTATGAGTAGGGGGTGGCGTAAGGGTCTCGGTCGGTTCGGCTTGCCGGGTGGCTTCAACGGCGGCAACAATTGTTGCCTCGGTGTTAACTGTGGGCGCGGGCGTATTAGTTGATGTTGGCGTATGAGTGGGAGTGGGGGTAATGGGGGTAGGTGTAGGCGTTTCAGTTAGTGTGGGGGTGTTGGTGGGATTGGGAGCACTCATCGTCGCCGTTGAACTGACGGCAGCGATGTCGTCGGTTGCGGGGGGGTTAAGGGCAAAAAAGGCAATTATTCCCAGCAGAACTAACCCCACCGCCGCCACACCACCCCAGAGCGCCTTGTTTGGCCCGGCTTTGGGGGCCGGCGGCGGGGGGGAAGATGAAAACCCAACGGTGTTTGAGGTCTGATTTGTCAACCCCGCCAGCGCCGTTACCAATTCGTCGGCGCTTTGAATCCGCTCGCCCGGTTTTTCGGTCAGGCCGCGTTGCAGCACTGCCGTCGTTTCGGCGGGGATACCGGCGGGCCACTGTTCCGGCAGGCGCGGCCCTTCTATTAAATGTTGTTTCATCACCACCGCCGGGGTGGAGCCGTCAAACAGCATGCGCCCGGTCAGCATCTCCACGGCCACGCAACTTAAGGCGTATACATCGGTGGCGGGGGTGGCCGGCTGGCCTTCCCACTGCTCCGGGGCCATGTAGGCCGGGGTGCCAATCAAGCCGCCGGCGCTGGCGCTCAGGCTGGCCGAACCTTCGGCGGCCCGCACCAGGCCAAAATCGCCCAGATAGGGCTGGCCGTTTTTGGCCAGCAAAATGTTGGGCGGCTTAATATCGCGGTGGATGACACCCTGGCTGTGGGCGTAATCCAGGGCGGCGGCTACCGGCTGAAGGATGCGCAGCATCTCGGCCCAGGCCAGCCCGCCGCGCCGCAGCCGGGCGGCCAGGGATTCGCCATCGACCAGAAATTGGGCCAGGTAAACCTGCCCGTCGGCTTCGCCTACCTCGTAAATTACGGCAATGTTGGGGTGATGCAGGTTGGCCATGGTGCGGGCCTCCTGCTTAAAGCGGCTGAGGGCCTGCGCATCGTTCAGCCAGGCCGGTTTGAGCACTTTCAGGGCCACGGCCCGGCCCAGGTCGGCGTCGGTGGCCCGATACACCCAGGCAAAGGCTCCCTCGCCCAACAACTCTTCAAGCTGGTATTTCCCAAGTTTGTCTAGCATTGCCAATTTCCCCTTGAACATGAACGGATGGATGTAGGGGCCGGGCTTGCCCCGGCCCAAGTGACCCAAACCACGTTGGGCGGGCGCGAGGCCCGCCCCTACCGATACATTGTAGGGGCCGGGCTTGCCCCGGCCCAAATGACCCGGCCCACGTTAGGCGGGCGCGAGGTGGGCGACCCTTGCGGTCGCCCCTACGCCAAAAGCGTGAACGGTTGCTTTACATTGCCTGAGAGTCTCCGGCGTTAATTTCAGCCAATAGTTTTTTTAATTCCGCGTTGATGTCGGCAATGGAAGTTTCAATGATTTCAAGCCGGTTCTGCAATTCCAGGGGGGCCATTTCTTTGCCGCCGTAAATGGCGGCCTGTTCCAGCAGTTTGCCCCGGTTGGCCTCTTGCTGGGCCAGTTGGCGGCGCAGCGACTCAATCCGTTGCTGTTTGAGTTGGGCCGTAGAAAGAACCACGGAATCAGACCTGGGCGGGCGGGAGCCGCTGCCTTCATCCCACAGGCTGCTCTGGCCGGCGGCCCGATTGACCGTTTGTTGAATGTTGACGGTGGCGGTTGTGTCTTGCGCCGCCCCCCGCCGGGCCACCGTAATGGTTTGCGGCACTTCTTCGCGCCAGTCGCCGCCGGTTGAACGCCCGCGTAATTCCACCCGGAGCGTGATCTGGCCCGGAATTTTGGGGGCAATCGTCAGCGTCCCTTCTGCTTTCTCGTTACGCTTCAGGGTGCCCAGCTTCACTTCTTCGGAGTTGTGTAAAAAATTTCCGCCAATCGAGAGGATTACCTCTTGCGCCACCCCCCACCCTACATTTTCTACGGTATAATGCAGGGTGTTGCCTTCATCCACCACCAGAACGCCCTCAGCTTGCACGCTCCAACTGAGCAGCGGTTCGCCCCGGATTTGCCGCAGTTTGAGCCGGCACCGTTCGGCGGCCCGGTTGTAGGCATCAATTTTGGTCGCTTCTTCGGCCACATTCGCCCCGTCCTCAAACCAGCCCACGGCCTGGGTAAGCCAGGCTTCAATTTGGGGGTCTTTTCTGACAGTGCGGGGGCCGCCGGCCTGTTCGATGGTTTGGTCAACCTGTTGTTCCAAACTGATGGCGGCATGGCCCCAATGGCGCAATTGGGCAAAAAGGTCGGCGGCCTCGGCGAACCGGGCCATTTTGGCCAACAATTCAGCCGCCCGGAAAGGTTGCCCGGCCTGCCGGTACAGGGCGAGCGCCCGCTCGTATTGGCCGCAGGCTTCGGCCATGCCGGCGGCTTCAGCCCAGTTACGCAGGGCTTCATAGGCATGGAGCGCCGTTTCGCATTCACTGGCGGCATTGGCCAGTTCGGCCAGGCGTTGGCGAGCCTCTTCGGGCAGCAATTCCAACGGCACCCGTTTGTAAGCCGCCAGGGCTTCGCCGGGCAGCCCGGCTCGGTCGTAACATTGGGCGGCTTTGGCAAACTGGCTCCGCTCCAGATAAATCCGGGCGGCTTGCGCGTAATCGCCCACTTTCAGCCGCCGTTCAACCAATTCATCCCACAATTCCAGTTGCCGGGTCAGGTTGTCCCATCTATCCCAGGCATTGGCTCGGACATAAACGGCGCGGGCTTCGCCCCAGGCATGGGCGGCTTCGTAACATTCTCCGGCCTGAACCCAGGCGGCGGCGGCCAGATAAGCCTCGGCGGCGGCCCGGTACTCGCCTAAATGGCGCAAGGCTTTGGCGCGCTGCGTGGCTTTGGGCATGGCCTGGGCGGCTTTAATGGCCAGCGCGTGTTCGGCCTGGCCCGGTAACGGCCCCAGTAGGTCAATCACCCGGCGATATTTGCCGGCGTGTAAATACAGTTGTCCGGCCCGGAGCGGCTGCGCCAACTGTTGGGCGTAAAGCCGGGCGGCCTGCTCCCATTGGCCCTGCCCGGCCAGCGCGATGGCCGCCTGTTCCCAATCTTCCCGTTCCAGGTAAAGCTCCGGGGCTTCAACCGTAGTTTCCGCCGCCCGCCAGCGAATGGCATACACCGCGCCGGGGCGGGTGCCGGCCAGCACCAAGTCAGCCTGTAACAGCAAGTCACTTTGAAACTCTTGCGCGGCGGTAAAGGGCGGGTACAACAAGTTTTGCCCCGCCGGATCGAGGGCGTAGAGCGCACCGCGCTGGTCTTGCTCAAGCTCCCGTTCATCGGTAGCAAAAAAGACGGCGGTTTCGGTGGCCACCGGGCGGGCGTAAATATGCCCCGGCACCTGGTATCGCCCCACTGGCTGGCCGGTGCGCCGGTCAAGCGTGTGCAGGGCATAGGCACGCGGGCCGGTAGCGGCTCCGTCCTGATAATCTTTAACGCCAACGTATAAATATTCCGGCCCCACCCAAATATCAGAGGAAAAATCGCGCGGGGCTTGATAACGCCACACTTCCTGGCCATTGGCTCCATCCAGGGCGTAAATCCGCCGATCCCAGCAGCGGGCGTAAACCAGGCCATCCTGCCACACCGGAGTGTAGGGAAACCAACCCTCGGTTGGAAAAACCCAGGCTACCTGGCCCGTTTCGGCCTCAATTGCCAGCAATTGATTGCTCCGGCTGGATAGCACCAGTAAGCCGGTGGGGGTTAGCAGCGGCGCTGCCGGCGCCCAGGACCAGGGCGAGGCAAGCCGTTGGCGTTGTAATTGCCGCCGGTTGGCCACATCAACCCCATACAGCCAGCCGGTGTTAACGGTAAAATAGGCTACATCTTGGTGGATGGCGGGGGTGGATAGTGATGATCCCTCCACCGGCAATCGCCAAACCTCGCTGCCGGTTTGGGCCGAAAGCAATAACAATTCGCCTTCAGGCGCGGGAAAACCGCCGGTGTATTCGTTACCCAGCAGTAAATGGTCATTCCAGGCGGCCACTGCCTGGCAGCGATAGCGACCGGGCAATTGATACCGCCAGGTGATAACTTCGGCGGGGGTTGGGGCTGCGGGGTTTAGGGCCACAATCTGGCCGTTTTCGGTGGGCAGGTATACCAATCCGGCGGCTGCCGTAGGTCGGCTTTCGCGGCGCGGCAACTTTGCTTCAAGGGCCACCGCCCAAACGGGCTGGCCAACTGAGCCGGCAGTTCCCGGACGTAGCCACTGGCACGTGGGGCATTGTTTAGCGTCCAGAATTAACGTATCACATTGGGGGCAAAAGATGGTGGGCAGCGTCATTGGTTTGTGGCAAAAATAATTTGATGCGTCCAGTATAACACAGGCCACTTGCCCTGACAACCAACCCCTTTACAATCCTGGCGGTATACTTAACCCAAAAACTAGACCACGAGCTAAATATAGATAGAATGAAATAAAAATATCGCGCTTGTGAATGATACAAGATGAGCAGCGTTACAAATGCCCTGTTATAACTACCTGAAAATGACGAAATATTTGCGGCAGAAAAAAACAATATCTGGTGTTAGCGGGCGGTGAGGCAACGCTGTCTAATATAGACAAAAATCGGTGGTTTTGAAGGGCTTCTGTTTATGGATGGAACTGGATAATATCACCGGTAATGGTATCCAAGCGCGGGGCTTCTTCAATGAGGATAGTGTATTGTAGGGCCATACTGATTGGCGAAAATGAATAATTTACCACTTTTAATTGATTTTAGGAGATTATATGTCACTCAGAAAAATTTTTTCCAGCTACCCCCAACAGAAAACGAAACGTTATTCCCTGGCCGGTCTGCTGTTGATCAGCCTGCTGGCTTTAACCACCCAACTGCTCTGGCCCCACCCGGCCCTGGCGGACGGGCCGGTAGTTAACACCATCGCCGATGAAAACGACGGCAGTTGCAGCGACAGTGATTGTTCGCTGCGCGACGCCATCGCCCTGGCCGCATCCGGCGACACCATTCTGTTTGCCCCCGCCCTGGCCGGGCAGACCATCACCGTGTCCAGCCAGTTACAGATTAACCAGAACCTCACGCTTGACGGTTCGGCGCTGGCCGACCCTGTCAAAATCAGCGGCGGCGGCGCGACGCGCGTGTTTGTGGTGAACGCCAATGTCACGCTGGCCCATCTGGACATCCGCGACGGACAGACGGCGGATTTCGGCAGCGGGCTTTGGGTAACGAGCGGACGCGTAGTGACGCTCACCCACTGCGTCCTTGCCAACAATGTGACGGCGGGCAACGGCGGCGGCCTTTTCAGCAACACCGGCAGCATAGTGACCATCGACCAGAGCGTCATCCGCGATAATGTCGCCTCCAGCGGCGGATCGGTGGGCGGCGGCCTGTTCAACTGGGGAACAATGACCGTATTGAGCAGCACCCTCTCCGGCAACAGGGCAATAGCCGGCGGCGGCATCCGCAATCAGGGAAACTTGACCATCAATGCCAGCACGATCTCCGGCAATACGGCAGCTTATGGCGGCGGCATCGCCAATTTGGGGAACTTGACCCTCGCCAACTGCACTTTCAGCGGCAACGCTGCCACCCACGGCACGTACAGCGGCAGTGCGCTCTATCAATGGGGCAACAGCAGTTACTGGACCGCGATCCAGCACTGCACCATCGCCAACAACACCACCGCCGGATCGCACCAGGCGGCCCTCGAGTTGGAAAACGGCCTGATTACTTTCACCAATAGCATCATCGCGGATAATGGCGGTCGCAACTTTTATCTTTGGAACGAGACAAGCACCATCTTCACCTCGCTGGGCTACAACCTGGTTGATGCGTGGAGTGGTGCAGCCACACCCACCACCGGCGACCTGACTGGCGATCCCCTGCTCGACGCGCTGGCCAATAATGGCCCTTCGACAGGCTCAGGGCAGGCTATCCTCACCCACGCCTTGCTGCCCGGCTCTCCGGCGTTGGATGCAGGGAATCCGGCCGTTTCTCTGACTACCGACCAGCGCGGGGTGCTGCGGCCCCAGGGCGCGGCACCCGACATCGGTGCGTTTGAGCAGGGGCCGCTGCGCCTGGCCAAAACGGCGACGCCGGCCGTCAATGCGCCCTATCACGGCCTGGTCACGTATACTCTGGTGTTAAGCAACAACGGCGCGCTGGACGCCGCCGGCCTTCGGTTGACTGACACGCTGCCCGCCTCGGTGGACTTTGCAGGCTGGCTGGTTAATCCTGGCGCCGGCGTTGCTGCCGATGAAATCACCTGGAACGGCCCGCTCACGGCGGCAACCGCGCTCACTTTTACCTTCCAGGTTACACACACCGGCGACTACGGCGAGGTTGTAACCAACACCGCCCGGTTTAGCGGCGCGGACGAACGCGGCAGCGCGGCGGCCGGTTTCATCACCGCTGCGCCCTTCATCGCCGTTTCCAAAACCGTTACGCCTGCCGCCAATGTGCCTAATCACGGCGTCGTCACCTACACCATCAGCGTTAAGAACGAGGGCCTGGCCGATGACCCGGCGGCCATGTTGACCGATACCCTGCCGGTCGAGGTGGATTTTGCCCGCTGGCTGGTTAACCCCGGCGCAACTGTCCTCAACGACGAGATCACCTGGAACGCGCCCCTGGCGGCCGGCGCGGCCCTCACCTTCACCTTCCAGGCTACCCACACCGGCAACTCCGGCGACGTGGTGCATAACACAGCCTCTGGCATCGGAACGGCCGGCGGCAGCAGTGGCAGCGCCGATTTTAGCGTGGCCTGCGGGCCGCTGATTACGGTGCAAAACACGGCTGAGGATGGCCCCGGCAGCCTGCGTTACGCGCTGGCGGGCGTCTGCCCTGGCGGGGTGGTCAATTTTGCCCCCGCCCTGGCGGACAAAACCATCACCCTGACCCGGGTTATTAACCTTAACAAGTCGCTGACGCTCGACGGCAGCGGCCTCGGCGCGTCGGTACGGATTGACGGCGGCGGCGCTACCCGGTTGTTTTTTATCCAGGATACGGCTGCCGTAACGATGACGCAGCTTATCCTGACAAGAGGGTATGCATCCGGCTACGGCGGCGCAATTTACAACGCCGGTACCCTCACCCTCCAGGGGATGACTTTTACCGACAATCAGGCCACACAACTGGGCGGCGCCGTCTACAGCTATTACGGCACCCGCCTGAAGGTCTCTAACAGCGAATTCTACCGCAATCAGGCGTCTATCGGCGGCGCGCTTTATGTTTACGAAAACAACACCGTGGCCGAAGTGACAGGCAGCGTTTTTATGACCAACACCGCCTCCTCCAGCGGCGGGGCGATTCACAACCAGGAAGCCACGTTAACCATCACCAACAGCCTCGTTGCCGGGAACCGGAGTAACAACAACGGCGGCGGACTGAACCTCGACTCCGGCGTGGTAACGCTGGCCGGTTGCACCATCGCCAACAACCAGGCCGACTTTGGGGCAGGGTTATCCCACTATTACGGCCAACTCCTCATCACCAACACCCAAATCCTCAGCAACACCGCCGCAGAGTATGGCGGCGTTTTGTATGGTGAGATGGGTTATTTGACCGTGAGCCACAGCGTCATTGCGGGCAATACCGCCAACAATTTCGCTGGCGGGCTTGCCCTCCGTAATGGCGTTACTACCATCAGCTACAGTACGCTGCGCGACAACCGCTGCCCGGCCGGCTCGGGCGGCGCCCTATACAGCAGCCAGGGGAATGACCTGACCCTGGATTACAGCACGGTAACCGGCAACCAGGCCGGCGGTAAAGACGGCAAAGGCGGCGGTATTTTCAACGTTGGCAGCCCGCTTACGGTGCGGTACAGCCGCTTCACCGGCAACAGCGGCAGTTATGGGGGCGGTCTGTACAGCCAGTCAGGGACGCTGCGGGTAACGCACAGCACGTTTTACAGCAACACGGCCAATGTTAACGGCGGCGGGCTAAACCTGGCCGCGGGGACGGTTGGGATTACCGCCAGCCTCTTGGCCAGCAACACCGCCAGCGGCAGCGGCGCCGGCTTGTACGCAGAGGACGGAGTGCTGCAAATAGCCAATAGCACCCTGGCTGGCAACGGCAGCGCGGCCACGTTGAGCGGCGGCGGCCTGACCAATAACCTGGGCGATCTCACCTTGCGCCACGTCACCATCGCGGCCAATACGGCGATCACCGGCGGCGGCCTGATTAACATGGGCGGCGGTCTGTGGGCTTACAACACGCTCATGGCGCACAATTCCGGCGGCGATTGCGGTAATTTCACCCTCCCCGGCACCATTCAGGCCAACGTCAACAACCTGGCGGCGGATGGCTCGTGCGGCACAATGCTGTCCGGAGATCCCCTGCTCGGCCCGCTGGCCGACAACGGCGGGGAGACATCCACCTATGGGCTGCTGTCCGGCTCACCGGCCATTGACGCCGGCGATGATGCGGCTTGCCTGTCCCCGGATCAGCGCGGCGTGACCCGGCCCCAGGGCGCACGTTGCGACATCGGCGCGTTTGAACTACTTCTCCCGGAAATGGCTGTGGTAGGCAACAGCCAGGTTATCACCGTCGGCAACACCTCTCCCTCTACCGCCGACCACACCCATTTTGGCAGCGTGGCGGTGGGGGGAACGCTCACCCGCACCTTTACCATTAGCAACAGCGGCGGGATGGCTTTGAGCCTGACCGGTTCGCCGGTGGTCAGCCTGACCGGTGCGGGCGCGGGCAGTTTTAGCGTGGTGGTCCAACCCACCACCGCCATTAGCCCTAACGCCACCGCCGCCTTCCAGGTGCGTTTTACCCCGTCTGTTACCGGCACGCGGGTCGCCACCGTTACCATCGCCAATAGCGACAGCAACGAGAATCCCTACGATTTCGCCATCGAAGGGATCGGCGACAACAGTATCCGGTGGGTCTACCTGCCCTTGATCCTCCGATAACCCAATGATAGAGTCGCTCCGGGGTAGCTGCCTGCGGATCGTTTTCAAAGCCAGGCGGCCACCCCCTAGCTTAGTTCGACTTTGTACATTACCAAGTTAATAACAGACGGCAAAGGCGAGCCGTTGCAGGTCAGAACGAGGAATTAAGAGCATGTCGGGGTCAACGGCACTTGTCTGATAATTAAAGTTACCCCATAAAGCCCGCCGCACCAAGGCCAGGACATCGCTAAAACCGGGTTCGGTTTTGTGATACCAAGCACTCTGCGGCAACGGCAGTTGAGCGTGCGGACAGAGCGCTTGCCCCAGCAAAACGACCAAACTGAACAGGCCGAACAGGGCCGGGGTGGTTCGTTCAATCGCCAAGTCGTTCCACTGACGCTGGGTCTCGACACCCGGATGAGCCCGACTTTCTTCAAAAGTGACCTTGATGGACCAAAGCTTGACGACATCAGCAACGATGGTCGGAGCGGATTGCTCCAGGTCGGTAGAGAAGTAAGCACGAGTTGACAACTTCCCGGCAGGATCACGGACCAGAACCCAGCAGATGGGGAGAGGCGCCGTGCCAGTGGAGTACCACAGGGCAATTCCGCTTGTCCAATCTAAGACCAGGCGTTGACCATCATACCAAACGACCTGGCTACGCTGCCACAGGGCACTGGATTGGCGGATCACCTGCTCTAAATTTGGCAGTCTCTGACCCACCAGCGCCGGACGGCCCACCCGTTTACCAGTTCCCAGCGGCGGTGGCTCAAATAGGCGAGCCTCCAAGCGTAAGGGGGCAATCAGGCTGACCCCACTGGCGCGACAGGTCAAACTCGGTTCAATCACGCTGTAAGCCCCATCGCCGATTGGACCATCTGACCGCTGACCCGTGCCACGGTTTTGTGTCTTTGGCCTAACTGTTGACTGACCTTGGGCGTCGTCAACAACACGCTCAAACAGGGCAAGGCCCAGTAGTCGCCGCTCCACGGTGATTTGACCACGACTGCTAACACCAGCCGTACTGACATTCATCCCTTTGCTGGAAGCCAGACTATCTCGCCAGTGACCGCGCTTGTTAATCTTCCGGCCCTAGCGTCGTTCCAGAGGTTCATCAATTGACCGCCGCCCCGAATTTCAAAAAATGATCCGGGATGCCCTTACCGGTAAATTTACCGAAATTCTGGTTTCGGGTGCAACTGATTCTGGACGAAAATCGCAATAATCAGATTGGTTCACAGCAGCGTTTTTATTTGTTAAGGAACTTGCTCTGGTCAGTTGAGACCCGCTCCGGCATGGTGGGCGCAGTGGGCAAAAACTACCGTTATTACCGTAGCAAGGAGGAAATCCCGGACGCTAACAAAAAGCATTACGTGTTGGCGGATGACCTTGAAAACCAACTTACCGATGCGTTGTCTGAGGTGTACCTCGACCAGAGTCAAACAGCCCCATCTACAATCAATGAGGCTGTCGTTTTGGCGTTGCGCGTGGCTTCGGTGGGACGGGTGCTTGAACACCTGCCTCAACCGGAGAAACGCAGTCTGTTGGTAGCGGCTGTTACCAAAATTCAGGTATCAGACAGCCAGATTGTTGACATAAAAATTAACCCCCCATTTTTCAGGGGGGTTCGACCAAAAACTGGTGGTAATCTAACCAATCGAACAATTTAATTTTTGTTGATAAGGAGTACGTGACGATTTTTTTGTCGCACGTGCTTTTTTTGTGTGCGGCGGGGGTCACAATGAAACCTGATATGCGGCATGTCCTATTTTCCGACCAGGATATTGAAGGCATTAAGCGAATAATTGATTTGATTAAGGGTTTTGCCGAATGGGTTTTTACAAAACTAAAAGGCTGGCGTTTTTGATCCTGTTAACCACCATCCTGTTTACAGCCAAAGCTTCCGCCCAGTTTGGGCAGGAAAACACCACCTGGCAATTGATTTGTAATAATGGGGTTCAAGCCGATGGTTTTACCGGCGATGGTGAAATGTTCACTGGCCCGGATATCAACGGCGATGCGGCTGGCTGTTCATGGGCCATTGGTTCAACCGATTATGATAACGGTAATTTTGATGAATTTTTTGAATTCCAATCCCCCTGGATGGAATTTTCTCAACCTGTTTCGGTTATTCAATTTGCGGCCTCGTACCGGATGAACACTGAAAGCGGCTGGATTTTTCCCGGCGACAACGCCGATCTATTTTGTTTTGATGTCGGATTACAGTATACGGCTGATGGCACGGAACATACGGATTGGTCAGTTCGATATATCGGTGGTTATGGATTGCCAAAGCCTGATCCAAACTCCGGTTTAGATTACAAATATCCCCCTTTGTTAGCTAACGAGTGGCACACCCCAGGAAATGGGTATGGCCTATCCGAGACTGTTTTTCCTGCTGCCAACGCCACCCGCGCCCGTTTTGTTTTTCGGTTTAACCGGTCAGTCTGTTCGCACTCATCCCAAAAATTTACACCTCACCCCTATTATTTCTATATTGACAACCTGGGCATTCGGGGAGTAGGTGTGTTACCAACTCCCACGCCGATCCCAACTGCCACGCCTACGGTGGCTCCAACGCCCCAGGCCACAGATCGGTGTGTTTATTGGCAATGGACAGATAGTTATAGCTCCCCGCCGTGGGGGGCATCACATGCTATCAGTACAAACGGTTGGAATATAGGCGATACGGTTGAATATGGGCTAAATATCTACACTAATAATTACCCGTGGCTGGAGGGCGGCAGTGTTGAATTTGTGTGTGATGACCCCAGCGGGACAATTGCCAATTATTATCGGGTTGGGGCATCGAATGGTAATAATCCCAACGTAAACTCATTTGTGGCAACCAGTAGCTGTGACGCGGCTCATTTTAGTGCGAGTGTCTATAGTGGTTATGATATTCTCAGCCCGATGTGGGTCAGTGTAAATAACGGCTGTAGTAATCCAACCCCCACCGCTACCGCCACCCCATCTACTCCTATCGCAACCGCCACCACTACCCCACCAACCCCCACCAAAACGCCGATTACATACGCCACGGCCACACCTACCACCCCCGCTACCGCAGTTCCGGGGGCAACCTGGACACCCGGCCCAACGTGGACACCCGCGCCCACCTGGACGCCAGTCTCAACCTGGACACCGGCCCCATGTTCAACTGCTTGCCCAACCTGTGGTTGCCCGACCACCTGCACCCCGGCCCCCACCTGGACGCCCGGCCCAACGTGGACGCCGGCCCCTACCTGGACACCGACCCTTGAACCCACCGCTACCAATCCGGCTCCAACCTGGACGCCAGTGCCCACTTGGACACCCGCGCCAACATGGACGCCGATACCACCCCCAGAGCCAACAGCCTGCTGGGATAATTGCCCCACAGCAACTCCGCCCCATGCCACCTGGACGCCAGTCCCCACGTGGACACCCGCACCCACATGGACGCCGGTAATCCTGCCTTCGCCCACTGTTTGCCTGGATGATTGTCCCAACACCGCCACCCCCGTGCCCACCTGGACACCCGTGCCAACCTGGACACCAGTACCGACCTGGACGCCGATTGTTACCTCAACCCATATCAGCGTCAGCGTTACGGTGGTGGTTTCCGGTACCAGTGGTGTTACCGATCCGCCCGAAGACTGGGGCAGCGGATTAGGGGTATGGGATGTTATTGCCCTAATCGTGAACCGCCTATTTGATTTTTTTATGGCCCTACTCACCCCCATCATTGATGTGATCTACTTTTTGATGTGGCTCATTACCAAAATTGTGGAGTTAATCACAGCCTTGTTACGGCCTTTGTGGTGGGCTTTTGATTTTATCCTGACCTTACTGTTGGGCATCCAAGCCGATATTGAGGCCACCCCAGCGGTTGCGCCGCTGGAGTTGGGTGATTTTGGCACAGGATACAATTTTGCCCGCGAGTTATTGGCTTCAACCCCGTTTGCCGTGGTGGTTTATCTGGTCAATGCGTTGTTGTGGTTTGTGTTCATCCGCTGGGCCATTGCCCAGTTTTCCAACCTGACGTGAGGTAATTCATGGCCGAACCGCTGGCCGTAACAACGGCCATCACCGTTAGCGTTCCCGCCTACAAACCTGGCGACACCTATAAAGGGTTGGTTGAGGGAACAGGAAACCTATTAAACCCATTAGAAACGGTGCTAAATCGGGCTACCGGTCTGGTTGATACTGACCCCGTGATCTACGCCCATACCATTACCGCTGATGTGTCGGTATTGTGGGCTTATTTGGATTACGGCCAAAAACTGGAGCCGGCCCTGGTATCATTTCGGCTGTTATTACTGGCCTACTTGGCGGTGATGGTGGTCAAACTCATTTTAGCGGTTGTGCTGTACGTTAAAAACATTGTCGCTAACTGGTTATAGTTATGAGAGTCTACGATGTAGTCAAAATTGATCCCGCTGTCGCCCCGGAGGGTATTCAGCCCCCAGAAGGTGAGAAAAATACCGCCAAGAGTAAAGGCAACATAATGGTACGCATCGCCGGTGGGGTGGGGCTGGTGATAGGTTGTGTGGCCCTGGTAGTTTTTATGGTAATACGCATTCAGGCCCGATCTGAACCCCCTCCTACTCCCTTTGTGCCACCAACGCTGCAATTTGCGGCTATTCTGCCTTCGGCAACCACACCCCGGCCCACCGATACGCCCAACGTTGAGCGCACCGCCACTTTTGTGGCGGCCATTAACCGGCCCGCTGCGGCTGCCCCCAGCGACAATTACCGCATTCTGGTGGGATCGGTTTTGTTACAACCCGGCTGTAACACCACCAATCTGGCTTTTAATGCGTCCGGCAGCCGATATTATTTGTACTTGCCCCCCAGTATGGTTATGGCCACTAACCCTACCGAGCAACTCGCCGAGGTGCGCGGCGCAATAACAACCCTGCCTTCCTGCATCTACCCGATTATCCAGGTACTTTCGTTGGTATGGCTCAATGAGGTGGCCACTCCGTCCCCACTGTTGACGAATACCACTACTATTACCGATATGATCTGGCGTAATTCAACAAGACCCACTGCTGCTATCAGCCATTATGCGCCGCCGGTTGTTTCCACCCGGCTGATCACGGCCACCCCATATCCCACCTACACTCCTTATCCAATTACAACCTATGTCCCTGCTCCCTGGTCAACCCTGGCCCCATTGCCCACTTATACGCCCTATCCTACCTTAACGGCTGCGCCTACTTATACACCTTACCCTTCGCCCACATTGCTTCCTACTCCAACGCCATCGCCAACATTGACCGCTACCCCAACGCCAACCCTTACGGTTACGCCAACTGCTACGCCAACCCCAACCGAAACGCCACTACTAACAGCCACACCGCTGGTTGTAGTTCCAACCGATGTTCTAACCCCATAGGAGAGAAACTATGCTACTGAAGAAAATTCGTCATTATCTATCCCAACTGGTTACGCCCAAACCTGAGCCGCAACCGATGCCCGTCCCACCGGTGGCCCCACCTCCGCCCGATCAGCCGCGATTTCAATCCAGGCGTTCTCGCCGCGCCCGGCGAAAAAACAAAAAATAAGGGGAACCGACCATGCCAACCGCCACCGGGTTTACTTCACTTGTTGATTGGAATAGTCTTATGGGCGCATTTAACGCGCTAATCCGGTTACTCAACCCTACCCTGGCGTTGTTGTTGGGGGTAAGTTTGGCTTTGGGAACGGTGTTATTGGTGTTGGGCCATGATCTTAAGACCCAACGCCAGCAAACAACATCGCGCCGCCCAAAAAGCCAGTCTGGACGTAATTTCATCACCAAAAAATATCAGCATCCGCCCCAATTAACGTTGTGGCAGCAAATTGCTTGCTTGTTATTCCCTGGTTTTCGCGCCAAATTGGCCCGCCAACGGTTTCAGCGCCCATCGCAAAAAAGAGTTGTGATCCCGATTAACGGCGAAAACACCCAGGCGGCGGCGTCATCAACGCGATCCAAAACGCCCAAAAATAAAAAATTGTCGTCCCCACCACCACCCCGGCAACCTGACAAAAAACCGGTCTTAGACCAAGCAATGGCGCAATCAACACCTGGAAGTTCTGGTCAATCATCTACCAAACCCGGAACGGACGCACCGGCCCCACGCCTTGCTTTTGGATTACCCCGGCCAAAATTTGACTTGGCGGCGGTATTGGATGAATTGGACGAACTTGACCACCAAAAACAGCAAGCCGAATTGGAAACCGACCGGTTGGCTCAGGAATTACAGCAGGACATTCGCCCTGCATTTGGGCTACCCCTATTCAAGGTGGAAAGACAGCCCAAAACACCAACTGCGCCTCCCAAGGCAGCCCCCGCTCCCCAAAAATCTGACTCAAAACCCAAAATCAAAGCGGGAGAGCGCCACCCGGCCAACCTAAAACCCGCTTGGCACTTACAATATGATGAACCTATCGGCCCGGAACCCGCACCGCCACCCCTGGCCACCGGCGCAGATTTAATTGATTTGTACCTCAGCGAACAACCGCCGATTTTACATTGCCCATTTTGTAACAGTCGTCAGGTGTATGGAAATGGTGGGGAGGATATGGCGTGCCCCGCTTGTGGGGAACAGTTTCATCGGAGCCAGGTTAAAAAACGCTCGCAAAAGCGAAAACCGGCGCAGCCAACTCAACCTAAAACCCCTAAAATCAAACCGCCCAAACTGAAGCCTGAGCCGGTGGGCCAGATTGAGGCTACGGCTGGCCCTACATTTCAATACGATGCACCCATCGGCCCGGAACCCGATCTTCGGTTGATGTACGACACGCCCGCCGGCCCGCCGCGCCCGTTATTGCCCGCCATCTTGCCGGCTCCCCCACCATTGAGTTTTAAAGACCCCAGCCAGGCCAAAATTTTTGAAGCGGCCTTAAACCTGGGGTATCCCCAACTGGCCGGTTGGGTGGCTTCCCATGATTACGATACCCTCAACTCGCGCAAAGCGGAGTTTGTGACGTGGCTGGAAAATGCTTACCGTAGCGGGCGCACCCTGACCGCTGCCGCCCAATTTAATAGCGTGGAACATGCCTGGGATGTGTGGGTTGATGAAACCGATCCTGACAGCCTGGGTTATTCCGGCCAATCTCGCGGGGTCCGCCTTGCCCCGCCCAGTGGTCAGGTCAATCTATTTGATGAAGTGCCAGCCTTGCCCGATACCCCCTTAGGCAGCGATCCCGCCATCGAAATGATGAACAAGGACGATTTGGCTGTCGGCGATGGGCCAATCCAGGAGAAGCAAACTTCTCATATTGAAGCAGATTTTGCCTCAATCCGCCCCGCTTCCATGGCCGAACTGGTGAATGGCACGGTTTCAGTCAAGCAGGATAGCCCGGGTGGTGAGGCCATCCTGGCCCAAGAAACCAACAATAAAGACTACCGGCTCTCTTTTGAAGGGGATTGGAGTTGGGTACAATTTGAGCAAAAGCCTGCTGCCGATGTTCTGACTGCGCTAAAATCCGGCGGAGCGCGCTGGGGCAAAAAGCGGCAAGCATGGTATTTTAAACGCCGGATTGATGAACAGTGGCTCGACCGGCTGCTGGGCGCGGCCCAGCCCGTTACCGAAAAAAGTGAACCTGATAAATCCGAAAATGAAGCGCCGGCCATGGCCGCCGAAGCTGGCATTGGTGGTGGCGCTGAACCCCTAACCATCCTGGCTGAACCCGGAAAGGAAGTAACCGATGACCAACGACCAAACCTTGGACTATTACCTGAACGTGCTGAACCAGGGCAACCCGCTGACCAACCTGGCGCAGACCACTCGCCAGCATTGGCAGCAGCACCGGCCCCGGATGTGCCGCCAACTGGAACAAGCGAACCAACTGGAACGGGCGATCCAGACCGCCGTCGCGCTGACCCAGGAAGCAGTTTTCCAGCTATTGGAACAACAACCGGAACTGACCATGTACGAGGCATGGATGGTCGTGCGCCACGAGTGGGTGATCCTGCCCTCGGAGGAGGAACAACCGGAATTGGGAACGAACCCGACCGAGTGGGTGCTACCGCCGGAGACCGAGGAGGACGAGGACTAACCGGCGATTACCGCATCACCGCCGCCGATCAACTTGGTGTTGGCGGCGCAAAACAGAAATACCGCGACAATGTGGCGGCCATTCGCCTATTGAAACAGCTTGAAGCCGAAGGCCGTCAGGCTACCCCGGCTGAACAAGCCATTTTGGTTAAGTATGTAGGGTGGGGCGGCTTGCCCAAAGTCTTTGACCCCTACGAAACCTACTCGTATAACAAGAACGCCCAATGGAAAGATGAATATTACGAACTGCGCGACCTGCTCACCGACGAAGAATACACCGCCGCCAGAGGCTCCACCACCAACGCCCACTACACCGCCCCCGGCGTCATCAGCGCCATGTGGCAGGGGCTGCACCGGCTGGGTTTTACGGGCGGGCGGGTGCTGGAACCGGCGGCGGGGGTGGGCCACTTTTTTGGCCTGATGCCCTCGGAGTTGGCGGCCAACTCCCACCGGATTGCCACTGAACTTGACTCTCTGACCGGACGGATTGCCCGGCAACTTTACCCCAACGCCGATGTCCGTGTGACCGGCTTTGAAAACAGCAATCTCCCCAACAATTTTATTGACCTGGCGATTAGCAACGTGCCGTTTGGTAATTACGGTATCCATGACCCGGAGTTCAAACGGGAGCGCAAATTCCTCACCCGCTCCATCCACAACTACTTCTTTGCCAAAGCCCTGGACAAAGTAAAACCGGGGGGAGTGGTGGCTTTTGTCACCAGCCGCTTTACCCTGGATAGCAAAGACGCCCAGGTGCGCGAATACCTGGCTGGCAAAGCCGACCTGGTGGGGGCTATTCGGCTGCCCAATACCGCCTTCAAAGAAAACGCTATGACCGATGTCACCACCGACATCATCTTTTTGCGTAAACGAGCCGAAGGCGACCCCGCAACGGATACCGGCTGGGTTGACACCGTGGAAACCACCGATGACAACGGCAAAAGCTACCGGCTAAATGAATATTTTAGGCGTAACCCGGCCATGCTATTGGGCAAAATGGAAGTCAGCGGGAATATGTACCGCGATAGCGCCGACCTGGTGCCGGATGGCCGCAACCTGACCGATGCGCTGGCCGAGGCCATGAATACATTGCCGGCAGACCTTTTAAAACCGCCAGTTGTTACTCCATCCGCCGATACCATCAGCCAGCCACCGCCCTTCTACGAGCGTCGCCACAGCAATGCGGTGCCCCGTATCCGGGAAGGCTCCTATTTTGTGGGAGCTGACAACCGGGTATATCGCCGGCAAAATGGCTTTGATGTTGGGGTTGAACCCGGCACAAAATCGGCCCAAACTACCGCCAAACACGTAGAACGAGTCCGCCGTTTAACGGCCGTCCGGGCGGCGGCCCGCGATCTGCTTGATTTGAACCTGGCCGGAGCCAGCGATGCGGAACTGGAAACAGGCCAGGCCAGCCTCAACGCCGTGTATGATGCCTTTACCACCCAGTTTGGCCCCATTCATCTGCCGGTTAACAGCAAAGCCATTGCCGATGACCCCGACTTGCCGGTAATGTTAGCCCTGGAACGGTACGACCGCACCACCAAAACCGCCCAAAAAGCGGCGATTTTCCGGGAGCGGGTGATTGGTCGGACGGAACGCCCCACCCACGCCAGTAGCGCCAAAGATGCGCTACTCATCAGCCTGAATGAGTACGGCGAGTTAAACTGGGCGCGAATGGAAGAACTCACCGGCCAGCCGCAGGATGACCTGGCTGCCGAACTGGGCGACATCCTCTATTTGAACCCCGAAGGTAGCTGGGAAACCGCCGAAACCTACCTGTCCGGCAACATTCGCCAGAAATTGGCCGCCGCCGAAGCTGCCGCCGCCATTGAGCCGCTCTACCAACGCAACGTGGCGGCGCTGCGGAACAAACTGCCCCGCGAGTTAGCCCCCACCGAAATTTGGGCCAACCTGGGCGCGGGGTGGATACCGGATACCGTGGTGCAACAGTTTGTCAGCGGCCTGTTGAGATCGCGGGGGATCAAGGTGCAGTATATTGAGGAATTGGCCCAATGGACGGTTGAAGCTGACAAATGGATCAAAGACGGTTATGACAACAACAACGGCGAGTGGGCCACGGCTCGCGCCTCGGTGCTGGAATTGATCGAGGCGGCGCTTAACGCCCGCACTATTACCATCTACGATACCGTCAAAGACGCCGACGGAAATCGTAAATCAGTTATTAACCAGGATGAAACCCTGGCCGCCAGAGCTATGCAAGGCAAAATCAAGGATCGTTTTGCCCAGTGGGTGTGGGAAGATGAACCCCGCGCCGCCGAACTGGCCGCCATTTATAATGAACAGTTTAATGCCCTGGCTCCCCAACAATTTGACGGCTCACACCTGAGTTTACCCGGCACCGCCGCCGACATCAGCCTGCGTTCGCACCAGAAAAACGCAATCTGGCGCATTTTACAGGGCGGAAACACTCTGCTGGCCCACCAGGTAGGAGCCGGCAAAACCTTTACCATGATTGCCGCCGGCATGGAGTTACGCCGGTTAGGACTGCGTAAAAAGGTGATGCACATTGTCCTCAACAGTACGCTCGATCAGTACGCCGCCGACTTTCAACGCCTGTATCCTGGGGCGCGGGTGCTGGTTTTGGACGCCGAATCGGTTTCACCGGCCCGCCGCAAAGAGACTATGAGCCGCATTGCCACCGAAGATTGGGATGCCATTATTACCAGCCACACCAGTTTTGAAAAGCTGCCGGTGCAGGATGAAACCTTTAACGGCTTCTTGCGTGAGCAAATTACGGTGCTAGAGGATTACATGGCCGAACTCAGGCAGGAAGATGAAAAAGAAAACCGCAAAACCATCAAGGAACTGGAAAAAGCCAAAAAACGGTTAGAGGCCAAACTCCGCGACAAACGAGACGCCAAGGAAAAGGACAACGCCCTGACTTGGGAAGAATTAGGCGTTGACCATTTGTTTGTTGATGAAGCCCATAAATTCAAAAACCTGTACTTCCCCACCAAACGTGGCCGGGTGGCCGGCATTGGCGGCAGCGAAAGTGGCCGGGCTTTTGACCTGTTTATCAAAACTCGCGCCATTGCCAAACAGGGCGGGCTAACGCTGGCTACCGGCACTCCCATTGCCAACAGCGTGTCCGAAATGTATACCATGCAGCGCTATTTGCAATATAACCAACTCAAAGCGCAGGGCTTGGGCCACTTTGACGCCTGGGCCAATATGTTCGGTGACACCGTAACCGCCATCGAAATGAAGCCAACCGGCAGTGGCTACCGCCAATTTACCCGCTTTGCCAAATTTAACAACGTGCCGGAATTGCTACGCATGTACCATCAAACCGCCGATGTGCAAATGGATTTGGATACGCTGGGCATCGTCCGGCCCAAGCTGGCTGGCCCCCATCCGGTTTCGGTGGAACCCTCGGAGCGGTTGCAGGCGTTCATCAAAGAAGCCGAGGCTCGCGCCGACAACCTGAGCCGCGTTGATCCCCGCGATGACAACATGCTCAAAATTGTGTCCGATGCCGGCAAAGCGGCGCTGGATATGCGCCTGATTGATGTGGAACTCCCCGACGACCCCAATAGCAAGGTTAACGCCCTGGTAGACCGCGTGGCGGACATTTACCAGCGCACCAGTGGCGTAGAACTGCCTGGCGTGACCGGGCCGCAAAACCTCACCCAAATGATTTTTCTGGACACATCCACCCCTGGTGACAAGGATGGGTTTAACGTGTACCAGGATATTAAAGGAAAGCTGGTCAAGGCCAATATCCCAGAAGCCGAAATTGCCTTTATTCATGATGCCAAAACCGATGAACAACGGCTGGCTTTGTTTGAGCGTATGAACGCCGGCGAAATTAGAGTGCTATTGGGGTCTACTGAAAAAGCCGGCACCGGCGTTAACGTGCAGCGGTTGCTCTATGCCTTACACCACCTCGACGCCCCCTGGCGACCGGCGGATATTGAGCAACGTGAAGGCCGTATTTTGCGGCAGGGCAACCTCAACCCCAACATTGAGATTTATCGCTATGTAACCGCCGGCAGTTTTGATGTGTTTAAGTGGCAAACGCTGGAAACCAAGGCCAAATTTATCTCGCAAATCAATAATGGCGACATGAGCACTCGCAGCATTGAAGATGTTGACGCCGCCGTTATCGGCTACGCCGAGATGAAAGCCATTGCCAGCGGCAACCCGGTCATGCTGGAAAAAATTAAAGTTGAGGCTGACGTGCGCAAGTACGAAGGCTTGTTTAACGCCTGGCAAAATCGCCGTTACGAATTGCAGCGTGAACTCCAAGACCTGCCCCGGCAGGTTGACCAGGCTCAACAACTGGCCGATAGCTACCGTGAATTGCTGGCCACCCGCAACCGCGAAGGCTTGGCCTTGCTAGAACCCATTGGGGCCGGGTTAGCGGCGCTGGGTGAACAGGCTGCTGCCGGGCCGGTTTCGGTGGGAAATCTGTTTAACCGCCCCGCGCGGGTGCGGATTGGCCAGGAGGGGCCGCAGTTGGTGGTGACTGTGGCCAAAGGGGTAGAGTTGGGCTTTAAGATTACCAGCCAGGACAAACGCAATGTGGCCAAGCTGCAAGATTTGTTCGGGCCGGATTTGGAGCGGCGCATCAGTGAGCAGGATCGGTTGATCACCGAACTGGAACGCACCATAAACGGCCATCAGGCCGAACTGAACAAACCATTTGAACACACTGCCGCGTTGAGTTCTCTGCACCAACGCCAGGCCATCATCCGGGCCGAGATTGACGGCATTGAAGCCAGCCAACCCCAACAGGTGTTTGACGATAGCACGTTTGGGCCGGATACGCCTGAACGGGACGAGGACAACAGCGGTTAAAGTGACAGCACCACCCGACCGGCGCGGCGGCGTTGACCGGGAATTGAATAACAGGCTATTACCGATTTCAGCCGGCAGCCTTAAACGCCGGCAGAGTCACAACGCTGGCCGCCGCCAGACGCTCCACACGCCGGCGCTGCCTTCGGCGTGAGGGAGACTCCCAGACGGGTGGGTGTGAAGGTAGTTTGTTTCCGTCCGCGTTGAATGAGATTTTGACCGAAATTCAAGGGGAGTAAGGGGGAGTGCCGGAGAATTTTCTCCGGCCACGCGGTAAAGCGCGACCTGGGCGCGTCATCACCCCTTGAGCGGCACTTTACGCCGCTCGCGTAGGTAGCCGAAGCGATGGCCTGATGGGACCCATACCGGGCAACATGGCCACCTGGCGCACTCTTGCCCCTAATCAGGGGGGGAGTGCGCCTCGCTCCAACCACCCCACCCAAGCAGGTCGCTGACTGCGCCAGAAAAAACTTTGTAATCTTTGAAGAATAATAAAAAAGCCCGGAATGGGCTTTTTTTGTCTCTGAAAATTGTCTACTATTACACAAAAATTTTAAGCTTTGTCCAGTGTTAAACAACCTTTTTTCGTTATGTCTAATACTAAACAAACTTGCGTTAAAACGAGTTATTGTCTAATATTGCACAATTCACAAACGCATAAAAACGCAACGCCGCTGGTGCTGGAACACCAACGGCGTTACTAAACCCTCACCTGGATCAGCAGGTAGTGGGCCTGCGTTTTATTATACTCACAGGGTATTTGTATGCCAACCGGCCTGCGAGTTCAAAGCGCACCCTCTACTACGGGCGGGGTGCGCTTTTGTGCGTTACCACACTTTCACTCAAAGGAGAAGCCATGGGGCGCACCATTGCCACAATTTATCCCGTAGGAAAAGTGGTCGTAACCCTTTTTACCGACCCGGATGGGCAATCAAGCCATCTGGTACAGGTTGAAGGAACCCTCGACCCGGCCAACGCCATGCGTTTGGCAATTATTGCCCTATTGGATCGTCTTGTCCGGCGCATCCAGTAACCAGTAAAAGAGGCTCCCTGCCGGTGGGAGCCTCTTTTATTACCAACGGTAATCACCACCGGGGCTTTGTCCTTAAATATCTTATGTGTTACAATTGGACAAAATAAAAACAGCCCCGATTGCAGCGGAGCTGTGATATTGGTCAGGCGGCGGATCGCCTAACCGTTGGCTGTTATTGTAGCCTACCCACGCCGCCTGGTCAACCTGTGCGGCGTTTTTATTGTCAGGCTAACCCATGACCAACCTAAAATTCAGTCTCAGCCAACTGCATCGCAACCTGCAAATTCTGCGCGAGCGCGAAGCCAAATACGCCGGCAACGCGCCGGTCGAGCTAATCAACCAGATCGCCGACCACCGGCAGGCCATCGAACTCACTGAGCAGGCCATCGTTGGCGAACTCACCGAAGCCGCCTGGCGCGAGCAACTGCGGCCGCTGCTGGTCAACATCCGTGAGCGGGGCGAGACTCTGGTTGATTGCCGGGTGGAAATCGGTGATGTTGTCATCGGCGACCAGGTGCAGCAACACGCCGAAGGCAGCAACATCGCCCAGGCCACGCACGGGGGGACGGCCACGGTCAATGTCAGCACGTTTGATCAACGCGGTCAGCAGGTCGAGACACAATACAACGCCGATGGTGATATTAATATTGACCAAACCGCGCCTGAGTCATCGGCCTGGCGTGTTTGGACGGTGTTCTTGGGGATTGTCACCATCATTGGCGTTATCATTGCGCTGTTTACGGTGCCGCAATTCAATAGCTGGGTGTTCCCCGAACCCACAATAACCCCCACCCCATTCCCTTCACCGACTCCGCTGGCTTTTGCCCCCGCCGCCGAGGGCGAAAGCCTCATTTTGATAGCCACTTTCCACGAAACCGGCGCAACCAAAACCGAGCCGCACGTCAAAATCAAACGGGCCATTCAAGACGCCGCCGCCGAAGTGGGCTTGAATACTCTACGCGTGGAAATTGAACCGACCATCCTTACCGCCGACCAGCGGGAGGAGGCGGAAGCATTGGGCAAATTGTACGACGCCGAAATGGTCATTTGGGGTGAAGATACCGGGGTGCAGGTGTTGGTTAACTTTTATAACCGCAAACAGCCGGATTTTGACGCCGCCGATGTAAAAATTAGCGAAGAACAGCGCACTCAGATTGTGAACCCCAGCGCCTATGCTGAATTTATTTTACGAGATTTGCCAGAGCAAATGACTTTTTTGGCTTTTTTTGCGGTTGGACAATCCTATTACAGCAGAAAACAGTATAACCAAGCCATTAACGTAATTGAGGCTGGGGTCGCAGCCCTTAATGACAAGGCAAAACCTGATGGACTACCCAACGCTTATTTCAGACTGGGCTGGTTATATCAAGTTCCATTAGGTAATACAACCTCCGCCATCGCCGGTTACAACAAAGCCATTGAACTTGATTCGAATTACACCTATGCCTACAACAATCGGGGTATTGCTCTGGCTGACGAGGGTGATTCAGGGGCCATAGCTGATTACAATAAAGCTATCGAACTTGACTCGCAGGATGCCCAGGCTTACAACAACCGGGGCATTATTCTTTATCGCCAAGGCGACTCAGTGGCGGCAATTGTCGATTACACCAAAGCCATCGAACTTGACCCAAAATATGCCGATGCCTACTACAACCGGGGTATTGCCTTTAGAAACCAAGGCAACCTAACTGCGGCTATTGTAAATTACACCAAAGCCATCGAACTTGACCCGAGGGTTGCCGCCGCCTACAACAATCTGGGTAATGCCTTGACTGACCAAGACAACCTAGCGGCGGCGATAACCAATTATAATAAAGCTATCGACCTCAACCCCGAATTCGCCGCCGCCTTTTTCAACATCGCCCGCGTCTATGCCTTGCAGGAAAAGGTAACTGAAGCTTTACCGCCGCTGCGTCGGGCGTTGGAACTTAATCGAGAACATTACTTAAGCTTAGCCTCGATGCGCGATGACCCCGCCTTCAATCTCATCCGCAACGACCCACGCTTTACGGCGCTGCTGGCGGAGTTTACCATCAAGAATGACCAATCCATCCAATCTGCCACCCCGGAGACTAAAAGTCCACAACCAGATTGTCAACTTCATTTAGGGCGTTGCCGATGATGTATCGGGTACTCGTCGCCAATCAGTATAGCCTCAAACTTGATCGTCAAAACCCTACAAGATTAATTTAGCCGATCGGACATAAATAAATGACTCTATTCGCAGAAATTTTTCCCGTAAATATTGATACTCTTCCCTCGCTCACAGCCTACCAACTTACACTCACGGGTTCATCGAGGGCCAAAGAAATCGGCGGCAAGTTGAGATACCGATTGCAGAATAAATTTGGCGGTCACTGGTATTGGGATAACGAACAAAAGTGTTTATTGACCGATAAATTTGTCAGTGATGACCAGATAGGTCAAACGCTGCAATCTCTCTGGTCAGAAACCGACAAAGTTTTTCAGCAAAACCTTGAAAGAATTAACCACGCCCCCGATCTTCATCCCTCCTTGCAAGGTGTAGCCAATTTTGTAGCTCATGCTTTATTGGGAGATGTAGAGCGCAAAATTGATGCTACCTTAGCTACTTACCGACAGGATAAAGGCACCTATTATATCAACCTGATCTGCAACCGTTTTGGTTGGGTGGTAAACGGTCAACCGGCTGTTTCGCTATCAATCCGATCAAACATTGATTATAAAGACGATCTTAAAACATTCATGGCGCAGCACCCCAACGATGACATTATTGGGCTATATGCCACTGACAAAACTAAACCCTACAACTCAGCAATGGAAATCACAAAAATCATCGGCAAATTGGGCGATAGTACTCATCGTGCAAGATTACTTTCTTACGACCTTAATACTGAAATGCGGCGGTTAGTAGAAACTGCACCTGATGATGAGTTGATAGTTGAAACAAGCGGCAAGTATCATTATGTAGTTTCAGCCCTTGGGCTACGAGTCCTGAATAAACATTACGAACGGTTTGGGATTAGCGAAAAACTACAAATTCCCTCGGCCCAACGTAAGGATTATGTACTGCCGGTGGCAAAAGTTGCTCAAGAAACAGGTATTATTGAGGGGGCCTACAATTCCCACTCCAACACTGCCGTGTTTCTTGAAAAAACAGACATCGGTTTCAACGCTGCATTACGTTTCGGCGGCAACCAAATCGCTACTCCTCGAAGTTTTAAGGATGTTTTTCCCTCTGTATTAAAACATGGTCTCTACAGTCCAGCCAACAACAAAAAAATCAAGGTTGCCATTCTGAATACAAAACCACAAGTTACACTTGACCCACTCAAAGCCAACTTGAGAGAAATCCTGGGCGACAAGCTTGGTTATGAACTTACTACCACACCAAATGGACAGATTAATGTCCCCAGTCCAAATAGAGCCAAGATCGAAAGAGCCGTCAACCAACTAGCCGAACAAAACCCCGACATCGTATTGGCAATCATACCGCGAGAGTACGGTAGTGGCGATGACGAAGGCGATTGGACAACCTACGATGATTTTAAATATTACGCCCTAAACAAACGCCTGCAAAGCCAAGTTATCCAACCCTCAACCATTGGTAATGAATGGGCAGTGAATAATATTATGCTGGGTATTCTGGCCAAAACCGGCAATATCCCGTTTGTGTTGGCTAACCCCATCACCTATGCCGATCTGATTGTAGGATTGGATGTCTCCAGGCGTAGAAAAAAGAACAACACCGGTTCAATCAATACAGCAGCAATTGCCAAGATTTATCTAACCGACGGCCAATTTCTGCATTACAATATCCGGGATGCCACGGTTGAGGGCGAGACGATCCCGCGTAATGTATTACAAGGGATATTCCCGGTGGAAACCTTTCAAGGTAAACGGGTTATCATTCACCGTGACGGAAATTTGCAGGAGTCAGAAGAAACGGATTTGCTGGCTTGGGGTAAGGAAATTAGCGCAGAGTTTTATTTTGTGGAAGTTATCAAAAGCGGAAGTCCCCGTATCTATGACCAACAGGGCAAGAAAACACTCAAAGCACCCAAAGGCAGCATCTTCAAACTGAGTGATACAGAAGCATTATTGGTATCTTCTGAATTTCCAGACACGCTTGAAGCCACACCTCAACCGGTAAGGGTGCGCGTTCACCCGCCGTTTACTCTGGAGCAAGGGTTACACTCGGTCTTATCGTTAACCCTATTGCATTATGGTTCGGTGCGCCCACCTCGCCTGCCAGTGACAACATTTTACGCAGACAAAATCTCCAAAATGGCCTCAAAAGGGATTAGACCCGCCGAACTGGATGGGAATATCCCATTTTGGATTTAACACTTCTCATATGACCAAACACTCAAGAAACTAACCTCTAAAAATAAAAAGGCCCGTCAAAAAATGAGACTTCGCAAAATTTCAATCAGAAACTTCCGTAATCTCCGCAATATCGACATTCGGCCATCCAAATTGACCGTGATCATAGGTGAGAACAATGCCGGCAAATCGAACCTGTTACATGCTTTGCGCCTTTTACTCGATACCCAAGCAGAGCGACTACGATTAGATTTATCCACTGACGATATTAACGATGCCGCTCGTAGTGCCGGTGAAAACTTTTTTTCGGTAACAGTTGAAATTGGTGATTTACAGCACCATCCCGATATAGAAGTGTGCTTTCGAGAACGTATTGCCAGTGATGGCACCGAAACCTTTGTAACACTTGAAGGCAAATTTGCACCTGATGCAGATGGGGTTTACGCATGGCAAAGCAATGTTTTTCCGGCAAACGGACGGTATAATGAACCCATTCAAATGTCTCGTCGCATGGCCAGAGTGCTTCCCCTTTTCTTTCTGGACGCCGTTCGGGACGCAGCCAGGGATACCAGGGCAACAGGACGAGGGTTGCTCTCCCAACTTCTTGGCGATGTCAATTACTCAGATGTTGAAGCCGACGTTCAGTCTTTTCTTCAACAGGCCAACGCGGCATTGAACAGAGGTCAGCAGGTGTCCAGTCTTGCAACTGGCCTGACTCAACAACTCACTTCTTTGGTTCCGGGTGGGCAAAGTGAAATCGCTGTTGCCGTCGCGGATGAGAACATTGCACACCTGACGCGTAATTTTCGGTTGAGTATCAGGAAAAACTCAAACTCCCCACAAACTGACTTGTCACGGCACGGCACGGGGCTTCAGAACCTGGCTTTAGTGGCAATGTTCAGGCATAGCGTGAATGCACAACAGACCGGAAAACCCATCCTGGCTTTCGAGGAACCAGAAGCACACCTCCACCCCCACGCTCAACGGCGTCTATTTAAGGATTTATTAGCAATAGACGCCCCTGTAATTATTACCACCCACTCACCGGAAATCGTCAAATACTCCGACCCAACGAGTTTGGTACTGTTTCGCTCAACGGCACCCGATGAAACAAACGCTTATCAGTTAGGGGCAGCAATTTCAGATCAGGATCGCAAAGATTTAGAACAATTGATGCGTGGTGGGTGGGCAGAGATTTTCTTTGCCAGGTCAATTATCATCGTTGAGGGACAGAGTGAATTAATTACCGTGCCGATTTTTGCCAAGATACTTGGTTGTGATTTAGATCGGGATGGAATTTCTTTGGTTTCAGTAGATGGGAATAATAATTACTCCTTTATCCTAAGGGCGTGTTTGCCGGGCCAATTTGAAATTCCCACCGTGGTTACTTATGATACTGACGTATTAGCTGGGGATAGTGCATCTGATTTTTTGCGTCCTATCCGTAATCTCAATCTAATTACGGAAGCCGATTTTCAAGCCCATAAATCACATATAACCTGCACTGCTTCTGCACGAAAAATTTTACTTACTGGAATTGGTTGGATTGGTGCAGATGACTGTTTTGAAAAAGAAATTTGCCAAAATGGATACCTCAATAAGGTTATTCAGACCATCGAGGCTATTACTTCTCCACAAGAATTGTCAAACTATCTAATGCAGGAGGGTCTTAACAGGGATACAGAAGGCATAATCTCCTTCATTAACCATAAAGCAAGTGGGAGAAGAAAGGTTAGTCTCAAAATCCCAATCGCACGTACTGTTGCCGAATCTGCGCCAACCATCCAACAAGTACCTGACTGTTATGCCCACGCCATTCAGCGGGCCACTCTCTTGAGTTTGGGCGGCATTAAGGTGGATGACCATTTTGAACTAAATGCCTGCTCCGCCGGTTTTTTGAGAACCATCCTGCGAAAGATCGACGAAGAAGGATTGACTGCGGAATTGGAACAATCGTTTCAAAAAGATGCCAGAGGTGTGAACCAGTTTCTCTCCCAAACTGAGTCTGGGCGGAATATTCGTGAGGCAGTTAAAGATACTGTAGCCGACGCAGTTGATCAGGCTGGCCTACCTCAATACGCTCAAGCAATCCGCAATCAACCTTTCCCTCAACCTGTAGAGGAGTGAGCCTGTCCATGCCATACGAACATTTGACAGTGGAACAACGTGAGGTTGTTCTTACGACAGACAGGCATTTGGTGGTCTTGGCTGGCCCTGGCAGCGGCAAAACGCACGTCATCATCGAAAGAATATTATATTTGTTTGCCACTGACATGATCCCTGAACCTTACGGTCTCTTGGCAATCACCTTTACTAATGCTGCCGCCAACGAAATGCGGTCACGGTTGAGGACGAAAGGGTTTACTCAGTGGGACCGTATATTGATCAGCACGTTTCACAGTTTTGGCAATTATTTGCTCAGATGCTACGGGAGCGATGTTGGCGTTCGTGAGGACTTTGAAATAATTAGCCGTGATGACCAAGCTGAACTCTGTATCCAGGCCATCCAGAGTGCTGGACTGAATGGTATGCGTCCAGGTGATCTACTCCGAAATTTTGAGAACCTCAAAAGGCGCGGTATCTATCCTGATCAACAGGACAACGGGCTTGCAACCGGCTTGAGAAACGTCTATACACATTACCAGCAAAACCTAACCGACAGAAATCTGCTTGATTTTGGAGACCTGGTTGCCCTTGCCGTCAAGCTGCTCCGTGAGTCTGCCTTACCCAAAAAATTATTCACCAACTTTTTCCATTACGTTATTGTGGATGAATTTCAAGATACCGATATTCAACAACTGGATTTGACCCATCTGTTGGCCGAGACGGCTGCGGTAGGTGGCCTAATGGTAGCCGATGATGATCAATCCATATACCGCTTTCGTGGTGCGAACCGGGCCAATGTGTACGAAATTGAAGGCCGTTTAGGGGCGCGACGAATTATTCTGGGGGCAAACTTCCGTTCCGATCAGGTGATTGTTGAAGCAGCCCAAGCGGTAATTAATCGTGAGAAAAATCGTCCTCACAAACCTATAACTATCACTTCACCCGGACGTGGACATATTTTTAAGGCTGATTTTGCCACGCCAGAGGCGGAAGCTGGCCAGATTGCGACCTGGATTAACACCCTGAAAGAAACAGGAAAAATTGAGGATTGGGGCCAAATTGCCGTGATTACCCGTGACCGCTGGCGGGCCGAGCAAATTTTGGCGGCTCTAAATGCCATCCCTATTCCCTGGTTTGATCGGGCTAGACTTAACTTTCAGGACTCTTGGGAAACCAACTTGGGGTTAGCTATCCTTATGCTGGCAATTAATCCAAATTCTACTGAAGGACTCCATCGGGTCTTAACTGCCGTGGAAGATGGTGGGTTGGCCTTTGTAATGCGCGATGATGATGCGTATGATACGGCGCTTAAAATCCGCCAGCAGCTTATCCAAAATGAACCAGTTGCTCCAGTTCCAACCAACGCTACGCAAATTCTGGAATTTGCCGGTATTCATAATATCATTCGGAATTATTCTTGGAGTGTCACCGAAGCCAGAAGGTTAACCGAGAACCTGGAAGTGATGACAACGGACATTATTCGAGAAGCAGATACGCTTGGTTTGGATATGCTACAAATTATCAATCGCCTGGCCGGATATGGTGCGGTACAGGTGATGTCAGGTCATGGCTCAAAAGGCAAGGAATTTAATTACGTTTTTATAGTTGGGTTAGAGGATGATGTCTTGCCGAATCGCCGTGCCCATACTAACCCGGAAGATATTAATGAGGAAAGACGTATTTTTTACGTAAGCCTTACCAGAGCCAAAAAAGCCGCCTACTTAACCCATGCCCAGCAGCGAGTAGCGCCCTGGGGTGATGTACAAACCACTCGGCCATCCAGATTTATAGAACATATCCCGGCAGAACTTTTCGATCCCCTACCCTAAAACTCAGTCCAGCGCCGATGAAAGGTATTTACGATTAGGTTATGAAACTAACCCAACAACAACTTGAGGCCCATCTGTGGGGTGCGGCCAACATCCTGCGGGGCAAAACAGCCGGTCAGGATTACAAAAATTACATTCTATCGCTGATGTTCTACAAACGCTTGTGCGACCAGTGGGAGAATGAGGCTGATGATGCCATTGCCGAACAGGAACAGCTACAAGGTCGGAAATTCACTGAGGCTCAAAAGGCTGCTTTTCGTGCCCGTGATGAACATCGTTTCAAAATTCCTGAAGGTTCACGTTGGGGGGATGTCTTGGCTGAATCTACAAATATCGGCCAAAAACTGACCGAGGCGATGAAAGCGGTGGCGAATGCCAACGAAGAATTGCACGGGGTTTTTACCGTTGACTGGAATCAACCCGCCCCAACCGGAGCCGGTAGAAAGCTCATCCCCAATGAAGTGGTTCATGCGCTAATTCAGCATTTTGATGAAATTGACCTATCCAACAAAAGCGTTCCCGCCGATATATTGGGCCGCGCTTATGAGTACCTCATTAAACAGTTTGCCGATGACGCCGGAGCCAAAGCTGGTGAGTTTTTCACGCCACCCGAAGTGGTGGATACCCTGGTGCGTATCCTGGAACCCCAGCCTGGCGATACCATCTATGATCCCACCTGTGGCAGTGGTGGTATGCTCATTCATTCTGCCGATTTCCTCATTGAAAATGGGCATCGCCCCAACGCCGCCCGATACTTTGGCCAGGAAATGAACTGGGGCAACTTCGCCATTGCCAAAATTAACTCCGTGCTGCACGGCCTGGAGGCCGACATTCACGGCGGTGCCAGCACCATTACCAACCCCCATTTTCTGAATACGAAGGGGAGAGTTCAAGATTTCTCGCTGGTGATGGCCAATTTCCCCTTTTCTGATGACTTTTGGTGGCTGCGTCCCGAACAACAAACGGACGATAAAAAGAAAAAGGCCAAATTAAAAAATGAGGTTTTTGGTAAAGAGGGCTATAAAGACCCCTATGGCCGGTTTGGGCGCGGCACAGCGTTTAGGTCTCCGCCGGCAAACTATGGCGACTACGCTTTTATCCTCCATATTCTGGCTTCGCTCAACGGGACAGGCCGGGCCGGGATTGTTTGTCCGCAAGGGGTGTTGTTCCGGGGGCAGCCGGAAGTTGAGGAAGAAACCGGTGAGTTTGACCGCAAAGGCAACCCCAAATTTAGACGCCGTAAAGCGGATGATGAGCATCTGATCCGCCAGGCGCTGCTGGAGTCCCACCTGATTGACGCCATTATTTCGCTGCCCCTCAATGTGTTTTACGGGGCCGGTGTACCGGCCTGCTTACTGATTGTACGGAAACAACGCCCCGCTGAACGACTTGACCAAACCTTGATGATTTACGCAGACCGCCATTTTCGCAAACTTTCCAACCAGAATGAACTGCGCCCCCAGGATGTCATGCGCATGTTGGTGCATTACCACGCCTACGGTGATGCCAGCAAAGTGCCAGCCCTGGTTGAACAACATAAACAGCGCCTGCACGACCTGATTGACCAGCATGAGCAGGCCGAACTGGAACGCCTGACCGCCGAATATCAGGAGTATGCCGACAAACTGGCCCAGCTTGACGCTGAAATCACCGCTGCCCGCGCGCAACGGGCCGACCAAACCGACAAAACCGAACAAAAAAAGCTGGATGCAAAAATCAAGAAATTGAAACAACGTCAGGCCAGGTACGCTGCCAAAGTGGCAGAGCGGGATGAAAAAATGACCGAAACCCGCCGCCGGGCCGAGGACGACCGCGACGATGTAACCGCCGTCGGTCAGGAATTATTGGCCATGTACGCCGACCCGGACGAACTGTTGAAACACGCCCGCGTGGTAGAACTGACCGAAATTGAGGAGAACGAGTTTAATTTGAACATCCCCCGCTATGTAGATACCTTTGAGCCAGAGCCAAGGTTGGAGGTAAACGAGTCACTACAGAGATTGCGGGAAGCTGAGAAACAGGTTGAGGAAGTGGAAACAGAACTTGAGATACTACTGAAGGGTATTGGGTATGGCATCTAAACAACGCCCAGTTGGTGCTCACCCCGTCTATTGGGTGGATAGCCGAACACTGCCGCCCAAAGAATGGTCAAAAAGAGTAATCAGAGAAATATCCTTCAATATCAAGGGGAAATTACCCTCAAGAGTGTTGACAGAACCGACACCTAACTCAATGCCATATTTGCTTATGGATGGGTTGCGTGGTGGTAAACACGTTTTTACAGAAGACACCAACCTGCCTTCTGTTACACCATCCGATACTCTCATCATCGCGGATGGTTCTCAGTCAGGTTATGCTGTTAGAGGCGTAGCCGGCGTACTTGGTTCCACTTTGCTTGGTTTTTACGCCACAGAAGGGGTTAATGCAAGCTTTCTTTACCATTTACTGTCATCTTTATTTCCCTTGCTTGCATCAACAACTACTGGTACGGCAATACCACATCTTGATCAGAATTTGCTATCAAACCTGCACCTTACTATTCCCCCCCTCGACGAACAAGCCGTCATTGCCCGCATCCTCGATACCGTGGACGCCGCCATCGAGCGCACTCGCGAGGCCGTCGAGCGGGCGAAAGAACTGCGGACAAGCCTTATTGCTGATTTATTGAGCAAAGGGGTAGAAAAAAATGGGTGCATAAGGAGCCGGCAAGATGCTCCCAAAGAGTTTACAAGAACGTCAGTGGGCTGGCTGCCATTAGATTGGGAAATAAATACGCTAGAAGAGCAATTTGCCATCCAAACAGGTTTTACACTTAATCAAGACCGTCAACCACGTCTCAATAAAAGAGGATATTTGCGCGTTGCAAACGTTCGCCGAGATGAATTAGACCTGGAAGAAATTAAAGAACTCGAAGCAAAAGATACAGAATATATTCCAAGAAAACTAAAAGTTGATGACTTGTTGATTGTTGAAGGGCATGCGAATCGCATGGAAATTGGTCGTTGTGCGAGAGTGACCCCAGAAGCCGCCGGCTTGACGTTCCAAAATCACCTTTACCGGTTACGCGCCGATAAAAAGGTTACGCCTTATTTCGGTTGTTTGTGGTTGAATTCCGAATATGCACAAAGATACTGGAACGCAAAATGCGCTACCAGTTCAGGACTGAACACCATTAATCAAAGAATGTTAAAACGGATGATTATTCCTGTACCCTCTGTTCAGGAGCAAGAAATAATATCAACGATTATTCGCACTCAGAAAAAACACATTACTGCTTTGATAGATAAAATTGATCAACTCCTCAAACTAAAACAATCTCTAATGCACGATCTATTAACCGGTAAGGTGCGGGTCAATAACACCGACCTCAATGTTATTCTGGAGGAACCCCGATGACCGAACTTGGCTATGTTGAACTCCCCGTCATTCAATGGCTATCCGGTAACGGTTCGTCGGTCGCCGACAACCATGGGCTGGGCTGGACCTACCGCGACGAAGCAGAAATGGCCGCCTTTGAGCGCCCTCTGACCGATCCACTGGTCGAGAAATTATTACTGGAGGCGATTGTTCGCATCAACCCGGATGTTACCACCGCAGCTCAGGCACAACTGGCGGTCAACGCGCTGCGAAAAGCAATGAGCCAGCCCGATAAGCTCATCGCCAATCGCGACACGCTCGATCTGCTGCGGGACGGAGCCACGGTAGAACTGTCGCCGGGGCAACCGGCCAAGACTGTTTACTTTATTGAATTTGACCCGGCCAAAGAACATCTTAACGACTACACCGCCACCAACCAGTATCGGGTACAGGGTGTAAAACAGTGCCGTGACGACACGGTATTGTTGGTCAACGGCATCCCGCTGGTCATCGCCGAATACAAAAGTTACCTTACCAGCGGCAAAGATTGGACCGAGGCCGTGCATCAACTGCATCGCTACCAGCGCCAGGCTCCGCTCATGCTGGCCCCCAATATCTTTTGCGTCGCCGCCGATGAAGATGAATTTCGTTTCGGCACCGTTCTATTCCATGAGGCCAATAAAGATGACATTGAGCGCCATCTGGATTTGTGGAGCCGTTGGCTCAGCCTCTACCCTGATCAGAAAGGTTACTGGAACACCCCGGAAGCAGATAGCCCGATTGACCCACTGGAAGCGCCGGTCAAAGGTCTGCTGCGTCTCAAACCCTGCCACATCCTCGATTTCTTGCAGCATTTCGTAGTCTTTGAAACCAAAAAAGGCCGAATCACAAAAAAGATTGCCCGCTACCAACAATTTGAAGCTGTCAACGATATGGTAGATCGAACCGTAAAACATATCGACCAGCCAGTTGAGGCCCAAGAGCGCACCGGCCTGATCTGGCATACTCAGGGTTCCGGTAAATCACTCACTATGATTTTTGCCGCTAACAAAATGCGGCGACATCCTGCTATGCAAAACCCAACGGTATTAATTGTCGTTGACCGGCGTGATTTAAAAACCCAGCTCTCCGATGATTTTGACGCCTGTGACTATCCCAACGTGGAAAAGGCGCTGGGCGCGCGCGACCTAAAAAAGAAACTTCGCACCGACTGGCGAGGTACGATCATCACTACCATCCAGTCGTTTCAACGAATGAACGATCTCCCACCCCGCCAGCGGGATAATATTATCAGCCTGGTAGATGAAGCCCACCGCTCTCAAAAAGGCAAAGGCAACGAAAGTTATGCGATGACCATGCGGGTCAAACTACCCAACGCCTTTCGCTTTGGGTTAACCGGTACCCCTATAGACCGAACAATGGTTAACACTCACCGTGATTTCGGCCCCATCACTGATGGAGAACAGGAACGCTATCTCAGTTATTACGGTATCAAACGGGCCATCAAAGATGGAGCCACGCTGGAAGTGCATTTTATACGGGACAAAGTACCCTTTAAGATAGATGAAAAGGCATTGAGTGTTGGCTTTGAAGATATGTGTATTGAAATGGAACTGGAGGATGAACAGGCTAAAGATTTTATCCAGCGCAAAGAGTCGCAGTGGAAAAAACTGGCCCGCCTTCCGAAACGGGTAGACATTGTGTTAAACAAAATGCTCAATCACTTTCTGGACTATCCTGATCCCAATGGCTTTAAGGCTCAACTTGTAACTGTGGATCGAACTGCCTGTGTGTGCTACAAAGACGCGCTGGACACCAAACTCAAAGAGCGCGGTCTGCCCCCGGAGTGGTCAGATGTAATCATATCGTCCGCCCAAAACGATGATGCGGAATTGACCCGTTTTCACTATTCTAAACAAAAGTCTGATGAACTAATCGACTACTTTAAGCTCACTCCCTCAGAATGGGAACGCTGGAACCAGGATCGTTACGGTGATGATCGCAGTCACTGGCGTCCACCTCTAAAAATTTTGATTGTATGTGACCGGCTGTTGACCGGCTTCGATGCGCCCACTGAACAGGTAATGTATCTGGATAAACCGTTGCGCGATCACAACTTGCTGCAAGCTATCGCCCGTACCAACCGACCTTTGCCCAGTATGAACAAACGCACCGGGGTGGTTGTTGATTATTTTGGTGTGTTTCAAGACCTGGAAAAGGCGCTAAATTTTGATGAAACCGTCCGCGAAGAAGCTCTGATTAACTGGGAGAACCTCAAAGCCACAGTACCCGGTGAGGTTGAGCGCTGTTTAAAAACCTTCGAGGGAATCAAAATAGAAGACACACGTGCTTGCCTATTGGCAGCCTTGCGTCGCCTGAGCGATCCTGAAGCGGCCAAACTATTTGAACACAACTTCAAAAGCCTGGAACGGCTGTGGGAAGCCATTTCACCTGACCCCGTTTTGTATCCTTACCGTTCTAGTTACAACTGGCTTTGCACCATTTATGTGGCCTACCGACGGCGGAAACATGGCACTATAGATACTTTTAACGAACTGGCGGCAAAAACCCGCGAACTAATCCGGGATAATACCCATTTCCTGAATATTGCCGAGTCGTTGCCTGTTTACAAAATTGACGACAACTATTTGACCAAACTTGATGATCTCCCCACCGCTGCTGACAAAGCTGCCGCCCTGGAGTCTAGCCTGACCCGCGAGTTGGCCGAGGGTGAAACCAACTTTACCTATCAACAACTTGGCGAACGGCTCAAACGAATCAAAGAACACAAAGACGCCAGCGATGAAGCTGCCGCCCAGCGCCTGCGCGAATTGCAGGCTGTTGCCGACGAAGTGGTGCAAACCAAATCAGAGCGGGAAAAGTTGAATCTCACCGTGCCAGGTGAATACGAATTGTTCACCGTGTTGCGAACCTATTCCACCTCAGACAACGAGGAGTATCTGGCAGAATGTGCACGGAATATGGTCGCCTTCCTTAGTGAAAAACAACTCCTATCACCTGGGTGGAGCAATTCAAAAGGGGGACGTATGCGGGTGGAGCAATCCCTATTGACTGAGTCTTGGAATTTGCGTTACATCGCCTTGGGATTTGACCCGGATAGTTCTGACCCAACTTTTTTGAAGCCTGCTGTTGAAGCACTTGCCGGAGTCGATAATTAAGATGGTATTGAAGGGGCAAACATCCCAACAAACTATCAACTTAAGCGGGCGAAAGATTAATTACCGGCTGGTGAAATCCAAAGCTGCCCAGAAAATCCGGGTTCGGATCGGGCCAGGTGGTGTAGAAGTTGTGCAGCCGGTTGAGCGAAATGCAGAAGAAATTAGAACATTTCTCGAAGCGAATCAGGCTTGGATTTTTGACCAACTGGCCCGTGTCGAGCGGCTGCGTTCCATTCGGAAACCAAAGCTGCAACCAAAGAATGAGTTACTCTTTCGGGGAATTCCGACACCCGTCTATGTTGAAGATATCGCTCGCCGCAAAAATACCAACAAGGTTTTTTTTGAGGACGGGAAAATTGTCATTGTACGTGGGATAAATTCAGATACTCCCCTGGCAAAAAGTCTTGAGAACTGGCTGCGTCAGGAGGCCAGGCGTGAAATCTTTCGCCACTTAAACGTGGTTACGGAAAAATGGGGCAGACATCCCAACAAGGTCTATATCATGGAGCAAAAAACCAAGTGGGGTAATTGCTCATCGTTGCAGAACCTATCATTCAACTGGCGGCTCATTTTAGCACCGGATTTTGTCTTGAAATACATTGTCATTCACGAGGTTGTACATTTGGAAGTACCAGATCACTCACCTCGTTTCTGGTTAACCTTACAGAGCCTCTGCCCAGACATGGATCGTGCCAGGCAGTGGCTTGTGGCCAACAGCGAAGTGCTGATGATAGACCTCAATAAAATACTTACTGAAATGTGATTAAACGTAAATGGCGGTGATAAGGTAGTAGAGTAATGTGTTGGGGGTAAAACAAGTGAATGACACTCAAAACAGGGAAAAAACAATGACCTTTATCGCCGTATACGTGGGTTTATGTTTTAACGGATAAACAATCAACAAAAGGAGACTTTTCAGATGGTTAACATTAATATCAAACCAAATGTACAAAATCAGACTAATTCCTTTCAGCTTGAGAAAATCGCCAATCTGATTGAAGATGATTATGGGATACCTGTCGATAGGAAAAAATTACCCACTACAGAAGGCTATAAAGATGGAGGCTTGGTCATAGCCTTAACATTAACCTTGTCAGCCATCAGCACTTTAGTCTCAGTCTTATCATATTGGCAATCTACTCGAACAAAAGCCTCATTTACCCTGAAAAGAGGGGAAGTAACTGTAACCGTAGAAAATGTTTCCCCTGCGAAAATTCAAGATTTAATTGCTCAACTTGAAATCCCACAGCTTCCTGAAACAATCGATGTCGAGATAATAACGGAAGAAGATTAAACTGGCTGAAATACGCAGCTTGTCCCGTTTTCGGTAAGATGAGGTGGTCAAATGTCGCAGGATACTAATGCACCAAAAAGGATAGCCTTTGTGCTCAATGCCTTAACAAAAGGAGAACTCAAGGGTGGCAATTATGATGTTTCAGCAATCTATACACTTCTCCAAAAACCCACTCTCGGTGAATGTGAGGGGCCTGCGCCAGTCCACGAATGCCCAAACATAGGGGATTTCATTATCAAGTTTACCAACTTGCTAAACGGTTGGAGTATAAGAGATCAACTAATCTTCTATTTCTCCGGGCATGGAGAAATTCGACGAGGTGTCTATGGTTTAATATTTGGCCCTGCGCAAACTGATTTCTACCCATTCGATAACATCTTAAATAGCTTGGACTCAAATGGGGTAAGCCGGGCCATTATTATTTTAGATACTTGTCATAGTGGAGCCGCTATAGGCGACAAAGGTTCAAGTGGCCCTGAAGGTTCACAACGTGGACTACCCAAAGGTAGAGCTATCATCGCATCTTCACGGGCATCCGAGGTTAGCCAAGAAAGTTCAGTCGGAAAAGCAAGTATCTTTACTGAACTACTCTGCCAAGGGATCGAAAGCGGGTTAGATGGAGAACCCACGAGAGATGGATATATAACTGTAGGCGACATTGTTGATTATATTACCAAAAAGCTTGAGTCAGAGGAAAGGTATGCACCATTTACCCAAAGGCCTGTTTTCAGTGTTAATGCCTCTGAACGCGATATTTGGCTTGCCCGCAATATAAGTGGACGAGTTGCCGATCAGTTAAAAGAGAAATATCCCTCAATCAAGTTAGTTACATCCATGGAAGAGCTTCAGTTGTTGTATGACAGGACAATTCACACTGAACATCCTTGCCCTAACGCTACTGTAGCTGATTTAGACTGGGACTTGGTCAAATTCTATGCCGAGGCACTTGGTTATCAAGTAGACAGATTCCCATCTAGGGAGCAATTGCTTTCGGTCATAAAATTCTACTCGGCCATACCATATCAGGGACAAGAAGCATTACATAAATCAGCCGTTCTCTGTTTCGCAGAACGACCAGAAACAATGTATCCTCAAGCCAAGTCAATATTTGTTATTGGGAATCCACGGGATAAAAAATCTGAAAGAGAAGACTTTACGGGGCCTCTAAGTGTTCAAGTTGATCATCTTGTAAAACGAATAATAAAAGAATTTACAAGGATTTCCGAATTTGAAGGCGGCGGCGGCCTTCGCTCTGAGAGTCTCGAAATTGATGAGGCTGTTGTTCGGGAATTAGTTTCAAACGCACTTGTTCACAGAGATTATGAACATAATAGCATTGTAAAGATTACGTTAAAGCCTGATATGTTAGAGATTCAAAGCCCTGGAAGATTTCCCAAGGGATTGGATTGGAATAGTTTTTTAGAGAATCCCGACACATTAGTTTCAGCTCCTGTTAATGGTGCAATCGCGCATTATATGTCTAGGTTGCTTGCATTTGAGGGTATGGGACGAGGATTTGATGTCATCAAAGAATACATTAACAAAAATGGCTCAGATAGTATTCAATTCAAGGAAATCTTGGGGCCTTCGATATTAGTTAGGGTTAAACGCCGTAGACTTAACGTTGTCCAAGCTGGGCCGGGTGGTATAGCCGTTGTAAATTCTTATCAACCGACCAGCCCTGTCCCTATAGACACCAAGACCTTGGCAGCCGCCCACAAACGGCTTGCTGAGATGCCGATAGACCACATCCCGAATATTGCCACACTCCCCCCCGGCTCACGGCTGCCCTATGCTCCTAACCCCCATTTTGTAGGCCGAGAGGCCGAACTGCGCGAGCTAGCACAGCTGCTCAAAGTTGGTCAGACTGCTACCATCGGCCAGGCTGCGGCAGTCACCGGTCTGGGAGGCATCGGCAAGAGCCAACTGGCGGTAACATTTGCTCACCGATACGGCCAATATTTTGCCGGCGGCGTTTATTGGTTGAGTTTTTCCGATCCTACCGCAATTGCCGCCGAGATAGCCGCCTGCGCTCCCCCTGGCAGTGAGGGGCTAGATTTGGAAACCCAAGTGCGTCGAGTGTTGAGCGACTGGCAAAATGACCTGCCTCGCTTACTCATTTTTGATAACTGCGAAGATGAGCAACTCTTAGCTAAGTGGTGCCCCTCCACTGGTCAGAGCCGGGTAGTAGTCACCAGCCGTCGCCAACTTTGGAATGCCTCGCTGGGGACGCAGGTTCTTGCGTTGGATACTCTCCCCCGTGAAAATAGTATCAACCTTCTACGCAAGTTTAGGCCCAAACTCACAGATAGTGAGGTCAATCCGATTGCTGCCGAATTGGGCGACTTGCCGCTGGCCCTGCACCTGGCTGGCAACTTTTTGGCCCGTTACCCGCGGGTGACGCTTGCTGACTACCTGATCCAATTGAGAGCCGTCAATCCGCTGGCGCACCCGGCCCTGCAAGGCAGGGGGGCAGATTACTCCCCCACCGGCCACGGCATGCACGTGGCCCAAACCTTTGCCCTGAGTTATGAGCGACTCAATCCCGCCGCTGAGACCGACGCCTTGGCCCGCCAACTACTGGCCCGCGCCGCCTGCTTTGCCCCTGGTGAACCGATCCCCACCGCCCTGCTGTTGTCCACGATTGAGGTGAAGTCTAGGTTTGAGGTTGAGACTGAGGACGGCCCTTCGTCACTTATCACCCCTCACTCGTCATTTGACCTTGATGACGCTCTGCGCCGCCTGACCGACTTGGGCTTGCTGACTGCCGTCGAGAACGAGACAGTGACCCTGCACCGGCTACTGGCCGCTTTTGTGCAGCAAACCAACCCCGACCCCGCCACCCAACCCGCCGTGGAACATGCCCTGCTGGCTGAGGCCGAGCGATTGAACCAGGCCGGTATCCCCGGCCCACTGCTGGCCTGGCAGCTTCACTTGCGCCAAATCACCGATGCTGCCAAACAGCGAGAGGATGAAATTGGGGCCAATTTATGCACAGAAATGGGCTATCATTTACAGATGATTGGCGATTACGCCGGGGCGTTGCCGTACTATGAGCGGGCGCTGGCCATCAGCGAACAGGTGTTGGGGCCTGATCACCCCGACACCGCCCGCAGCCTGAATAACCTGGGCGGACTGCTCCAAGCCCAGGGCGATTACGCCGGAGCGCGCCCCTACTATGAGCGGGCGCTGGCCATCCGTGAACAGGTGTTGGGGCCGGAGCATCCCGACACCGCCAGCAGCCTGAACAACCTGGGCTTCTTGCTGGCCCGTCTGGGCGATTATGAGGCGGCGCTGCCCTACTATGAGCGGGCGCTGGCCATCTATGAAAAGGCGTTGGGGCCGGAGCATCCCGACACCGCCAGCAGCCTGAACAACCTGGGCTTCTTGCTGGCCCGTCTGGGCGATTATGAGGCGGCGCTGCCCTACTATGAGCGGGCGCTGGCCATCTATGAAAAGATGTTGGGGCCGGAGCATCCCGACACCGCCAGCAGTCTGAACAACCTGGGCTTCTTGCTGGCCACTCTGGGCGATTATGAGGCGGCCCGCCCCTACTATGAGCGGGCGCTGGCCATCCGTGAACAGGTGTTGGGGCCGGAGCATCCCGACACCGCCACCAGTCTTAATAATCTGGCAGTCCTTTGCGTTAATCAAAATGATTTGCTTACTGCCATAGATTATATGCGCCGGGCTGTGGACATCCAAGAACGCAAGTTGGGGACAAATCATCCGCATACGCAAAGTTTACGTAGCAGTCTGAGCGTTATTCTCAAGAAACGCCAAGTAGAAATCACAAATAGATTTCCTTTGACGCAACTCCACCAGAACCTCGCCACCCTCCGCAAGCGCGAAGCCAAATACGCTGGCAACGCACCGCTCGACCTGCTCAACCAGATCACCGATCACGAGCAGGCTATCGCCATCACCGAGCAGGCCATCGCCGGCACACTGGCCGAAGCCGCCTGGCGTGAACAACTGCGCCCGCTGCTAGTCATTATCCGCGACCGCAGCGAGCAAGCGCCGCACACCTGCGGCGTCGCCATTGGCGATGTGGTGGGCGGGGTTGTGGATACCGTCATCGCCGGGGGGAATATTATCGTAAGTGGCGACATTGTAACTGGCGTAAAACAGACCGCCACTGGCAGCAACATTGCTCAGGCCAGTTACGGCGGCACCGCCACAGTCAACATTAACCAACCTGAAGAATAGAATTCAAATAATTCCAGAATAGGTGATTTTTGTGCTCATCCCATCCACCCCCTTCGGCCAGCGCGTCGAGCGACGCCTGGCCGAAGAACGCATCATCTGGCTGACCACCGTCAGCCCCAACGGAACGCCCCACCCCCGCCCGGTCTGGTTCTGGTGGGACGGCGAGACGTTTCTCATTTACAGCCAGCCGGACACCTTCAAGCTGGCGCACATCGAGGCTAATCCCTACGTGGCCCTCAATTTCGACGGTGACGGTCAGGGCGGCAACATCATCACCTTCACCGGCGAGGCGAGGCTCGATCCTGCCGCGCCGCCGGCCCACCAGGTGCCGCAGTACGTCGAGAAGTACCGGCCCGGCTTCGAGCGCATCGGAATGACCGCCGCGCAGTTTGCCGCCGCCTACTCGGTGGCGCTGCGAGTGACGCCCACCGCACTGCGCGGCCATTGATAATCCAACCGCTATTTTGGAAATAAAAGGAACCAACCATGCCCAAAAACGACCTCCTTTTCGGCCAAATCATTACCGCCGGCGAGCAGGCCGGATTGCATGTTGATTACAAATCAATCAAAAACTGCCAGCCGGAAGGCAGAAAATCTACCAATGACCTCACCGACCAGATATTCTTCACCCTGCGCTCCATCGAAGAATATCAGCGCAATTTTCGCCCTTCCTGGACGCGAATGGGCATCAGGCCGGTGACCGCAAGTGAACTCGGTGAGGAAGACGAACTGACCCTGGTGTTTGAAACCGAATTTAACCTGGCTATGGTCACTGGTGATGAATCCGTATATCCGATGATTGTCATTGAAGATGTACTGGATCGGATTATGGATTTCACCAAATCCTGCCCGGCTGAAGCGGCCAATCTGTTTGTCACCTCCTTTCAGTGGCACATGAACCTTGCCGGCGAAATCATTTATGAACCGGCTGAGGATGAGGCTCCCATCCTTGATTTTGATATATTCCCCACGTTGGAGATACACACAGAGGTCATCCAGCTTATCGACCCAGCCGAGTTCGACCATGCCCTGGCCACCCTCAGCGCTGACTCGCTGATGGGCCAGGCTATTCAGGCGATGATGGAGCAATTGGCCTTGTTATTCCGCTGGTTCGATACCGAAACGCCGCCCCGCCCGCCCCGTTTGAGCCGTATTTTGAACGAATAAGGCGGCACTCCCTATGAGCAACCCAACCAACCACCAACAAATCGACGGTAGGCGATGGGCACAGGCATGACGGCCACGGTCAATGTGACCACATCCACGGCCAGCCCGACCGCACGGCGGAACTGACCGTGCTGCCGGAGCATAAGGCTTTTATTCTAAAATAATAAAACCGGCGCGGTTAGGCTACACCCAACTCCGCCTGCGCTTTTTGGGCGATTTTTTGCAGGGTGAGCGCAATGCCTGTCGCCGGATTGGCCAGGGTGGCAATAATAACCGCGCCAATGTCCGGGGCCATAGTGTACAGGTGTTTTAGCCGGGTTTCTAAAAACTGCTGTTTTTCCGGGCTGGTATCCCCTTGTTGGACTTCGGCGGTGGCTTTGGTGGTTTGTTGAACGGCTGGGGCTATCAGGTCGCGGTCAGCGGTTTGGAGGGCATCCAGCCGTTTGTTGATGTCTTCAAACAGACGGCGCAATTCTGCCGCGCCAGGATCATTCTCCGCCGCCTGCGCCGAAAGGTAATTGTTGACCATAGCGTGATCGCCGATGGCGCTGTTGTAGGCATTGGTAACTGCATATTTGGGCTGATTGGGTTGGTCGCTCATACTTTCTCCATAATGGTTGTAAAAAACCGGTTATATTAAGGAAGGATAGGTTATTCAGCCGACTGTTGGGCTAACGCCTGCCGTAAATTGGATAAACGCGGGGCATCCGGTTCCAGGGCGGCGGCCTGGTCAATGTCTGTTTCGGCCTGCGCCCATTGTTTTAATTCCAGGTATTCCCCGGCGCGATTGCGGTAAAACATAGCATTTTCTGGGGTGTAACCGATGGCCTGGCTGTAGGCTGTAATGGCGGCAGCGTGATTACCCTGCTCAGAATAGGTGTTGCCCAGCGTATTGAGCGCCCAACCGAGCGACTGCCGCAACTGGGCGGCCAAATCAGCCTCCAGCGTTTCAGCCAACGGCAACAACGCCTGGTGTAGCGCCACAAATTGCGCCTGTTCTGCCGGGTCAACCTGTTCGGCGTGGGTGTGATTGTATTGTTCCAGTAAAATCGCTAGCCGGGCCAGTAAATGTTGGGCTGCGTCTGGTTGGCCGGCTTGGTGCGCGGCGGCAAACATACCGGCCAGTTCCGTTAGGGTAGGGAGTTGCAATAAAACCGGGTGCTGCGCCAGCACTGCCTGGAATGACTCCATGCTGTTTACCTGAAGCAGCGCCGCCAGGGCCAGGGCGGTTGGGTTTTGGGTGGCAGGCTCCCCTTCAGCCAGAACCGACCGAAGCTCCTGGTACCCCGCAGCAATACCTTGTGACCGGCAGCGAGCCAACAGGATAAGGTGCTGCGGGATGGCGCGGTTATCCGGGTTGCCGCTTTGTAATAGTGCCAGCACTGCTTCCGCCTCATCCGTCAATAATTCGGCGGCGCTGGTTTGCAGGTACGCCTCCGATTGCGCCCAATCGGGCGTTTTGATCCAGTTTATCAGCAGATCAGCCAAATGCTGGGGGTTTGGTTTATCAGGCGGTAGTTGTACTGTTTGTCCCAGCCCGGCATATTCCTGCCGCCAACCCTGCACCACCGGGTGATCGGCAAAGCCGATTTGTTCAGCCAGGGTAAATACCTGCTGATAATACCGGTCCGCTTCCGGCAAGTGTTCTAAAGCGGTTTCCAACCGGGCCAGGCTAATCCATGTGTTCATTTTACCGGTGGGGTCTTGCTCGGCTTCGTACAGGGGCAGGGCGGCTTCGTAATGCCCCCGCGCCTG
>CAZFCE010000008.1:0-59174 GCA_964517605.1 uncultured Caldilineaceae bacterium
GGATGGGCTGGCGTGGCTGGAGCAGAAAATCGCGGCGCTCAAAGCCGAGGTGCAAGATCATATTGCCGGGGCGCCGGCGCTGGTCGCAAAATTGTTGGGATAAATCAACCTGTAAATAAATTGCGTATAATCATTGTTTCACCCCACCACAAAAACAACCTGAAAGCCACAAAGTTTTTCTAGTTTTATGGGCCTAACGAACAAAACGGTTGAACAAATTGCGGAAACAGGCGGCTGGCTGTCGGCCTATCTCGATCTCAAAGCCGCCGGCTTACCCTGGAAAAAAGCGGCGTATGCGGCCTGGTTCAGCGCGCCCAAATCGGCGCGGGAACCCAAACGGCTGGAAGCCAAACGGGATGACGCCGGGCGGATCATCGAAGCCGGGTTGGATTCACTGTTGGGGTACGCCTCGGGGCAGGTGTTCCATAAATGGCGTCGCCAGCCGTGGTTTTTTGAGCTGGGGATTGACCACCTGCGCGAGTCGATTTTGCTGGATAACCTGGCCGATGTGGATTCGCGCACCATCAGCGAGGCCAAAACGTTGGACGGCGCGCCGGGGGTGCAAGCCCGGAAACTGTTTTACGAAGAGTTGTTCAAGCGGGCGCAGCGGCTGGAACTGTCCGGGGTGATAGAGGTAAAGGACGTGAGAGATTTAAGTGACGAAGAGTTGCTCGCCATCGCAACAGGCGGCGGCCAGTGAGCTGCTAACGCGCCGAAAGGCGCGTTCTTTTTTAATTGATTTCACCCGGTACACCTATCCGGGGTATGTGGCCGAGCCGGCGCACGAATTGATGGCCGCCACGCTGGATAAAGTGGTGGCGGGCGAGATTACCCGGCTGATGGTGTTTGCCCCGCCGCAACACGGCAAATCGGAGCTGACCTCGGTGCGGCTGCCGGCGTATTGGTTGGGAACCCGGCCCGGTGATCCGGTGCTGTTAACCAGCTACGCGGCCAGCCTGGCCGAAAGCAAAAGCCGGCAGGCCCGGGCGATAGTTGAGAGCCAGGAATTTGCCCGGTTATTCCCAAAGGTGAGCACCCGGCGGGATAGCCGCTCGGTCAGCCATTGGGAATTGGCCGGCGAACGGGGCGGGCTGCTGGCGGTGGGGGTAGGCGGGCCGGTAACCGGGCACGGGGGCTTGCTGGGGATCATTGACGACCCGTTTGAAAACTGGGAGCAGGCCCAGAGCCAGACCATCCGGGACAAGGTGTGGGAGTGGTATCGCACCACCTTTCGCACCCGGATTTGGGAAGGCGGCGCGATTGTGCTGATTATGACCCGCTGGCACGAGGATGACCTGGCCGGGCGGTTGCTGGCGCAACAGGCCGGCCAGTGGACGGTGGTGCGGCTGCCGGCGCTGGCGGAGACCCAGGCAGAGCGGGACGAGAACAATAAACGGCTGGGGCTGCCGATGGGTCAACCTGATCCATTAGGGCGGCCACCCGGCGAGCCGCTGACCCCGCGCCGGTTCAGCCTGGCGGCGCTGCTGGCGTTGAAAGCCGATGTGGGATCGTTGGGCTGGGCCGCCGAATACCAGGGCACGCCGCGCCGGCCGGACGGCAACCGGTTCAAGCGGCCGTGGTTTCCAGTTGTGGCAGCGGCGCCGGCGGTGGCCCAGCGGATCCGCTACTGGGACAAGGCCGGCACGGAAGACGGCGGCGCGTTTACGGTGGGGGTGCTGGTGGCGTTGGGGGCGGATGGCGTGTTTTACATCGAAGATGTGGTGCGGGGGCAGTGGTCGGCCTACAACCGGGAGCAGGTCATCCTGCAAACGGCCGAACTGGATCGCCGGCGCGGGCCGGTGGTAACGTGGCTGGAGCAGGAGCCGGGCAGCGGCGGCAAGGACAGCGCCTATGACACGGTGCGGAATTTGGCCGGGTACCCGGTTTTTCTGGATCGGGTGAGCGGCGATAAGGAGACGCGGGCCGAGCCGTTTGCCGCCCAGGCCGAGGCGGGCAATGTGCGGCTGGTGGCCGGCCCCTGGAATGCCGGCTACATTGAGCGCGTCACCGGCTTTCCGAACGAACGTTACAAGGATGAAGTGGATGCGTCGGCGGGGGCGGTGAATAAATTGCGATTGCTTCGCCACGGGAAGGGGCAAACGCCGCGCAGCCATAGCCTGGTCGGAGTTTAACCCCCCTCAATTTGAAGACAAAAAAAGAACTTAAGTTTGGCATTACAAGGCCCTGTCCCGGCAATTTTCGGGCAGGGCCTTTACCATTATACCCGCGCAATAACCCGACTGTTACAGGCTCTATATGGCCTTGTCCGGGCGGGGGCGGTCGGGATAGCCGGGACAACCGGAAAAAATTCGCCGTTAATTTGGGAAAAACTGGCCTGAAAAACGATTGACATCGGTTTCAAACTGTGGGAAGCTAAGATTAGTTACTTACTTTATGTCAAGTTATTCAGGAGGATAAACGATGTACAGATTGACCAAAGCGCAGCACAAAAATATGGAACGGATCAACGCCTGGCTGCGGGGCGAGCCGTTCAAGGAAAACAGCCGGGACAAAGCGCCGCAAGTGCCCCACCTGACGGTGGAGCAGGTGCTGGCCGATTGGCTGCCGGCGTGGGACCCCAAAGAAACCGGCCAGTTCTTCACGCCATTGGAGATGGGGCAAGCCTTGTTGGGGCGGTTCCGGTTAGGGCCGGATGACCGCGTGCTGGAACCGTGCGCCGGGATCGGCCACCTGCTTTACCATCTGGCCGAAGCCGGGTGCATCAGTGTGGACGCTTACGAGGCATCGAGCGAGTGTGTGGAAACAGGGCGGCGGTTGTTTCCCTGGGCCAACTGGCAGGCCGAAATCCCGTTTGAGCGCCTGCCCGAAATCGAGGGGCAGTACGATGTGGTGGTGATGAACCCGCCCTTTGGCACAACCTGGGCGATGGGGCCGGGGTTGACCATGAGCGCAGGTCGGGGCAAACGCAGTGAGCACATTTTTATGGAACTGGCGGCGCGAGCATTAAAGCCCGGCGGCCAGGCGGTGGTGATTGGCCCGTACAACCTGCTGGAGCGGATGCCGCAGGCGATGCGGGAGTGGTTTGATTCCCGGATGGTGTTGGATGACAGTTTTGGGCCGCTACCGGGAGAATTTGGGCTGACCGGCATCAAGGTGCACGCTTTTTACTTCACCCGGTTGGAGGAGCCGGTTATCGAGGCGGCTGCACCAGTGGCGGTACCGTCAACGCCGAAGAGTGAGGGCTTGAGCCTGGTTATCGACCAGGCGGTGCTGGCCGAAGCCCTGACCCTGGTCAGCGCGGCAGCGTCCAAAAAATCTCCGGTTACGGCGCTGCGGAACGTGCTGTTAGTAACCGAGGGGGAACGGCTGAAACTGCAAACCAACTGCCTGGATTTGTCCATTACCACCTGGATAACGCCGGCGGCGATTGGGCAGGAGGGGATGATCGCTGCTCCGGCCCATTTTCTGGCGGAGTTGGTTCACTCGTTGCCGGAGGGGTATGTCAGCCTGGCCATCGGCCCCAGTGAGCGGGCAGATATGTTTGGGGCGTGGCCGGCGTTAAAAGTATGGGGCGGCGCGTGCCAGTCGAGTGTGCGGGCGATGACCGGCGAGGACTGCCCGTTGGTAAAACGGCCCGAAGGAGTAAGCTGGGCGCTTCCGACCAGCCAATTGGCCGGGTTGCTCAAACAGGTAACGCATTATGTAGACAGCAAAGGCGAGTGCGGCCTGCCGGTGCTGGGGGGCGTGTTGTTTCGGGTCAGCGGCGGGCAACTGACGGTGGTGGCCTCAAACCGGGTGTGCCTGGCCTTGAGCCGCGACGGGGTAGGGGCCGCCGATCTGGAATTTGTCATCCCGTTGCCGGTGCTGGCGGTGGTGCTCCGCCATTTAAAACGGGCCGAAACGGTGGAGTTGATACTATCGGCGCAGAGCATTATGTTCAAACTACCCGACCTGGAGATTGTGGGGCATCTGCTGGGCGAGGCGTTCCCGGATTACACCCAGGTAATTCCCACCGGCTGCCGGACGGAAGTTAGTTTGGATGGGGGCGAATTGCTGGAGATGGTCAACCTGGCGCGGCGGTTTAACGAATTCGGCGCGGTGACGCTTCAGATCAGCGGCAATGGTAACGGCAGCGGGCAGGTAACGGTTCGGAATGGCGCGGCGGCGGTGGGGGATTACGCCGGCAGTTTGAAGGCGGTGGTCAGCGGCGAACCGGCCCGGTTGATGTTCCGGGGCGAGCAGTTGGCCAAAGGGTTAACCGCTCTGGGGCCAACCGAGATCAAGCTCATCTTGAACGGCGAAGCGACCCCGGCTGTACTCCAGGCCGGGGGCAGCCGGCAGGTCATCCAGCCGATGAAACAATAAAGGCCCGGTCAACAGCCGGGCCTTTTGTTTGATTGAACCCATAGATTGAACACACAACATTTTGCCCCCTCAACCCGCCAGGCGAGGGGGCAAAAATGGAGGCGAAGATGCACAAGGCAAACCAACTTTATCAGGAATATCAAACTCAATATGAGGGGTACGGCCATAACCACCGGTTTGGGTTCAGGCGGCGGGTGCTAAACCTGGCGCGGCAGATGAACGGGGACGACCCGGCGGCGGCCCAATTGCGGGAGATTGCGGCGGCGGTGAAGCTGGAGTTGATTTTTCGGAACGAACCGGCAGTGAAGCCGTTGCCAACCCTGGCCGCGCCGGTCTGGAAACTGCAACTGGTGCGCGACCCGAACTCGCCGGCCCGCAGCCGGGCGCAGGTTACGAGCGACGCCGACGCGGCCCGGCTGCTGCGCCCGGATTTGGAAGTGCTGGATCGGGAACATTTTGTGGTGATGCTGCTGGACACCAAAAACCGGGTCATCGGCTTTAACGTCGTTGCCGTGGGAACGATAGACAGCGCCCTGGTCAGCCCGCGAGAAACATTTAAGCCGGCGCTATTGGCCAACGCCACCGCCATCATTGTGGCGCACAATCACCCCTCCGGCGACCCGACCCCCAGCCCGGAAGATATTGCGGTAACGCGCCAACTGGTGGCCGCCGGGAAGCTTTTGGACATAGAGGTGCTGGATCACCTGATTATCGGCGAGGGGCGGTTTGTAAGTTTGAAAGAACGGGGCTTGATGTAACCCTCACTGGCCCTGGGAATACAGGGATAACAACACCGCTTGTGTGACCTGAGAAATGGTAGGTGAATGATGGAAAGGACAATTATGCGGGATGACCAGGTAGTTGAACTGGAGTTGGAGCTTATTCTACCGGGGGATAATGACCGGGAAGAGTTTGAAACGGGGGCGTTGGTTGAACTCGCCCAATCGATTATGGAGTGTGGGCTGGCCCAACCGATTACAGTGCGCCCCTGGGGTGATGGTCGGTTCAAAATTGTGGCCGGGGAACGTCGCTGGCGGGCGCACCGGATTTATACGGAGCGGGTGCAGCAGGGCAAGTGGCAACCATCGGCCAAGTGCCGGCCGGGGTTTGTGAAGGCGCTGGTACGGGATTTGACCGATGAGGATGCCAGTAAAATTATGCTGGCCGAGAATGACCAACGGCAGGATTTGAAGCCGTTGGAACGGGCCAAGGCTTACCAGAAACGGATTGGCCAATTTGGCTGGAGCGTGGAGCAATTGGCCGAGACGGTTAAGAAAAATGTCCGCACAGTCAGGATGTACCTGGATTTGTTGCAACTGGAATCATACGTGCAGAAGGCGGCGAATGATGGCGAGCTGCCTCTGGGCCACGCCCAATTGATGATCCCCCTTGATGCATCCCGACAACGGTTGGCGATGCGGCTGCTGGATAAGGGGGATCGGGTGACGTATGAGATGTTCCGGGAGTATGTGAGCCAGTTGTTGGAAGAACAATCCCAGCAGGGGATGTTTGATTTGACGGCATTCTGGGTAAGCCAGGTGAATGAGGCTGAGGCGAAGCGGCAGGGGATTCTTTATGATTTGCCCACGCGGGACGATTTGCCGGAGGTGGTGATTGAACCAAAGGACAACGCCAGCCAGATTATCCGGCGATATATCATCCACCTGGCTGCCGCAGGGTACGAGGCCGAAGCCAGGACGGTGGGAACGCTGATGACATCTCTCTTGAAACGGCGAAAACTTAAATCCTAAGCAGTGAACGTAAAGGCCGCCAGAGAACTGACTACTGGCGGCCTTTTTTTGGCTACCGGCCCGGCATCACAAGGCGCTGTCCAGGATTTTAGGAGAAATGGCCCATATCATCACCCCGGCCTTTGCCCCAAGGCGCGGTAAAAGGCGGTTAAATTCGATGGATAATTTGGAAAAACCGGCCTGAAAAACGATTGACATCGGTTTTAAACTGTGGGAACATAAAGTATCACCAATTATGTTAAGTTGATGAGGGAACAATGACACCACAAACATTACAACGGCGAATTGCCAAACACCTGAAGGCCGGCGGCCTTGAGCCGGATTTACTGGACAGTTACGGGAACCTGCTGACCTTTCGGAAGCTGGTGCGGGCGGAAACCGGGCAAGAATCGGCCAAAGGATATGCCTGGCAGATTTTGGACGCACTGCGGGGGTGCAAGGTTTATGATTATTTTGAAGGCTGGTTCCGGGGACAGCAGTATTATGTAGTGAGATTTGAAGCGCCTCACCCGTTGTCCGCCCGGCGGCCACCGGCTCTCAGAAACGAGGCCCGCCCGCCGAAAGTGCGGCCACAACCGGCGGCCAGGGTAGAACCCGCGCCGGTGGTGATTGAAACTGAACCGGACACGCCGATCGAGGCCGAACAGCGGAAAGGTGAGGAACCTGCGCCGGTGGGTTTTGAAGCCGAGCCGGCCCCAACGCCAAAGCGGGACGGGGCTGACGCCGGCAGTTACCTGGAGAAGCGGGTGCAGCCGGCGGTGGGCCAGGTGGCCTGGACGATTGTGACCAAAAAGGGCGGCGAGCAGCCCAAGCAAGCCCGCTGCGAGGTGATAGGGGTATCGGCGGCGCTGCCGCTGGGCGGGCAGGGGGAATGGTTAGCGGAAGTGCGGCTGACCAAGACGAAGCAGAAGTTACAGGTAAGTTTGGAAAAATTGTTTGACCACGTGCCGCATCAAAAGGCGGGCGGGATGTGGCTATAATCAGTTCACAGAAAGGAACGGTAGAGATGGGGAATGTGTTTACACAGCGGGGGTATCCGCTGGATGAGGTGATTTCGACCTTGCAAAAGGAAATCCGGCGGGGGAATGAGGAAAGCGCCCTGTACTGGTGCTTTGAGGCGATTCCGGGGTTTGAGCAATATGTCTGGCGGCGGCTGTTGGTGATTGTCAACGAGGACATCGGCCTGGCCAACCCGCTGCTGCTCCAACTCATCCCCAGCCTGCGGAGCCAGTTTTTCGAGTTTCGGGAAGAGGGCAAAAACGGGACGTGCCGGCTAATCCTGGCCAATGCCATCGCCCTGATGTGCCGCAGCCCCAAGAGCCGGTTGGCCGACCACCTGCAACGGGTGGTGAGCCAGGCGTATATGACCGGGGAAAGGCGGGCGATACCGGACTATGCCGTAGACAAGCATACGCGGCGGGGGAAATCGCTGGGCCGGGGGGTAGAGCACTGGCTGGCGGAGGGGTGCCAACTGAACCCACCGGCTGAAGTGGAGGACCCGTACCGGGAACCGGCCGAGGCGCATTGGCGGGCCGGGCGGGTAGATGCGCCAAACTGGGGGCGGCGGTTATCGAATGGTAAACTGGTGGAAGCGGAGCCGCCCGATCCGCCGGAAGAGCCGCAAAAAGGGAAAGGCGGCCTGCAAACCCGGCTGTTCAGCTTGTGAATTGGAGACTGAATGAAATCAACATAAAGTGAGTATAATCATCAATGGAACAGGCGTAACAGGCGGAGCAATCCGCCTGTTTTTAGTTCAGGAGGCAAAGTGATGCAGGAACCGGACGAGGTGAAAGTTTATATCACCGAATTGACAACCTTTGAACAGGACACGGCCAACGCCAATGATGGCACGGCGCGGGGCAATGCGGTCATTGAGCTGTCGTTGCGGGAGTGCGGGGCCGGGCGGTCGCTGGTGGCCGATGCCGGCAACCGGCTGATTGGCGGCAACAAAACCCACCAACAGGCCGAGTACGCCGGGATCAAAGAGGCGATTGTGGTTGAAACCGATGGTCGCCGGCTGGTGGTGGTCAAACGAACCGATCTGGATTTGGCCAACGACCCCAGGGCGCGGCAGTTGGCCTACCTGGACAACCGCGCCCAGGAGCTAAACCTGGCCTGGAACCCCAACCAGGTGGCGGCGGATGTGACCGCCGGGCTGGATTTGTCGTTGATGTTTTACGATGATGAGCTGGATCAGATTGTGGGCGGGGTTCTGGCCGAGGCGGAGCAAGATGATGACAAGGGGAAAGACAGTTTCCCGGAGATGGAGCTGCAACCCTTTGAACATTACGATTATCTGGTGGTGGTGTTCAGGAGCACCTTTGACTGGTCGAAGGCGCTGGATTTATTCGAGCTGGACAAGGCCGGGTTTACGGTCTCGCGGGGCAAACGAAAGATTGGATTGTGCCGGGTGGTTGACGGCCGGAAAGTGCTGGAAAAATGCGGATTATCATTCCCAGCCGCAAACGAATAGAAGAGTGCCGGCACGCCTTGACCTTGTTCCCCGACGCCACCGTTTGCGTGGCCGATAGCGAGGTTGAAGCCTACCGGGCGGCGGTGCCGGCGGAGATATGGCCGCACCCCGATGAGGTGGCCGGGATTGGCCCGCTGCGGCAATGGATTCTGGACAACGTGCCGGATGAAACGGTGGTGATGGTGGATGACGATGTGCACCAGGTGCGCACGCCGGTGGGGCACGTGACCCAATCGAAGGTAATCCGGGAGCCGGCGGCAATCCGGCAAATTCTGGCGAACGCCGAAACGATGGCGCGTGGTTTTGGCACGCCGGTCTTTGGGTTTGACCAGTCGGGGGCAGACGTGCGAAAGTATCACCCCTTTGATCCGTTGGGCTTGAATAGCTGGGCCGGGGGCGTCATTGGGATTATTGGGCGGGAACTGCGGTACGACACCTCGCTGCTGTTGCGGGCGGACATTGATTATTGCCTGAAGGCGCTGTTGAAATACCGGGTGGTGCTGATTGACCGGCGCTTTGCCTTTATTCACCGGCGGTTCACCAATCGCGGCGGGAATGACCATATGCGCAGCAGCGCCCGCAACCAACTGGAAATCGAGCGGCTGCAAGCGCGGTGGGGGCAGTGGTTGGGGGTGGAAGTGGCCAAATCAACCGTGAAACTGAAGGTAAAAGTAAAACGTAGACAATAAATGATGGCCAAAGAAAAAGGCAACCAGACGATGATTGACCTGCGCCGGATGCGGGTGGCCTCGCTGGTGTTGCGGCAGTTGAATCAACGGGAAATCGTCGAGGCCCTGGGGCGGGTGATGACTAACCCGGAAACCGGCAAGCCGTACAGTTTGGGCACCATTAACGGCGACATTCGGTATTTGCGGTCCGAGTGGCGGCAGAAAGCCATCCGGGACTCGGCGGAACATCGGGGCCGGGTGTGGGCCGAGTTGCAGGAAGTCAAACGCGAAGCCTGGGCGCAGAAGAACCTGAAGGCGGTGTTGGCGTGTTTGGCCCAGGAACGGGCGCTGTTGGGGTTGGATGGTGAATTGCCGGCAGATACATCGCTCCCCGGCCAGGTGCGGGCGGCGGATTTGAGTGATGATGAGTTAGCCGCAATTATCGGTGCGGGATGACACAAAAAAAGGACGGTTAAAACCGTCCTTTTTTCTGTGTCAAATCTTGTCTTCGCGGCGTTTTTATAGTGGGCCGGGTGGGAGTCGAACCCACACGAGGGATTATCCTCGGGGGATTTTAAGTCCCCTGCGTCTGCCTTTCCGCCACCGGCCCATTCGATTTGCCAGAATATTACAACAATTAGCCCCGATAGTCAAAGATTTATGGACGGAAAACCCGGTTTGAGTGCTTGCATGCTATATTTAATCATGATACGATGATGGCATTCTTTTACTCCGGTTATTGAGTCTTCTGCCGTAAACCCGGTTTGACTCCCTTCGGCCAAAGGTGCGCCCATTAATGCACGCTGATGAAGACAAAACTAAAAGCCAACTTTTAGCAGAAATTGCCGACCTTCGGCAGCAATTGACCCGGTTGGAGCATCTGGAGGAGGACTACCGGCAATCCATCGATTCGCTGCATAAAAGCGACGAGTTGTTTAGAACCGCCTTTAAAACCAGCCCCGACGCCATCAGCATTTCCCGGTTGAGTGACGGTCAGTTTGTTAATGTTAACCAGCGGTTTGAGCATATGTTTGGCTTTGACCGGCACGAGCTTTTGGGCAGAACCGCCGTTGAGCTTGGAATTTGGTGCAATCCGGCTGACCGCGCCAAAATGGTGGTTGAGATGACCCAACACGGCCAGGTGAGCAACCTGCCCGTAAAGTTCAGGGCAAAATCGGGGCGCATCATCACCGGTCTGTTTTCGGCCAAGTTAATCACCCTCAATGACGAACCGCAACTGCTGGCCATTACCCGCGATATTACCGAGTGGGAAAACGCGCAACTGCAAATCCGGCAGCACAACCAAAAGCTGGAACTGCTCAACCGGATTATCGCCGCTTCGGCGGCCAACCTGGAACCCAACCACATTTTAGAGGTGGCGTGCCGCGAACTGGCCGAAAATTTTGCCGCTCCGCGCGTTTTTGCGGCCATGTTCAGCAAAGATAAATCCACGGCGGTGGTTGTGGCCGAATACCTTTCGGGCGACCAGCCTTCAATCCACAACCAGGCCATTCCCATTCAGGGCAATCCGGTAACTCAATATTTGCTGCAAAATAAAGCCCCGCTCATTGTTACCGATACCCAAAACGATGCCCGGCTGGTGGCGGCCAAAAGTTGGATTGATGAATTAAATGTGATCTCGTTTTTGGCCGCGCCGCTGGTGATTGGCGATGAAGTGGTGGGCAGCCTGGAAGTTGATTACCCGTTGCCGCGCAATTTTTTACCCAACGAGGTTAACCTGATCTGGAGCGTCACCGATCAGGTTGCCAGCGCCGTGTCTAAAGCCTGGCTCAACGAAGAGCGGGTCTTGCTCAGCACCGCCATCAACCAAACCGCGGATATTATTGTGGTGGCCGATAACCAGGGTATCATTTTGTACGCCAACCCGGCGTTTGAGCAGATAACCGGCTACCACCGCCTTGAAGTGGTGGGCCGGCGCGCTTTTATTGTGCCCAACCCGGCGCATCCCCTGGAATTTTACGACGAGTTGTGGGCCACCATCCGCGCCGGGCAGGTGTGGCAGGGCAATATCACCAACCAAAAAAAGGATGGCTCGCTGTACACGGCCAAAGCCACAATTACCCCGGTTAAAGACGAAGCCGGCGCGATTGTGAATTATGTTAATACCCAGGTGGATATTACCCGCGAACTGGAACTGGAAAAACAGTACCGGCAGGCCCAAAAAATGGAGGCCATTGGCCAGCTTACCGCCGGCATTGCCCACGATTTTAATAACCTGTTAATGGCCATTAACGGCTTTGCCGAGTTGATGCAGTTTCGGTTGCCCAAAGACAGCCCTTTTCAGGATATGGCCAGCCGCATTTTGGCCTCCGGCGAAAGCGCCGCCAACCTCATTCGACAGCTTTTGATTTTTAGCCGCAAACAGATGGTTGAACCCAAAGTACTCAACCTGAACGCCACCGTCACCGAAATTGATAAAATGTTGCGCCGGATCATCAGCGAGGACATCAACCTGCAAATTTTGCTGGCTCCCAACCTGTGGCCGATCAAAATTGATGCGGCTCAAATTGAGCAAATCATTGTTAATTTGGTTGTGAATGCCCGCGATGCCATGCCCACCGGTGGAAACATCGCTATTGAAACTTCAAATACTCGTTTTGATGGCCCCATTGCGGATTTGTTGGGCGTACCATCCGGTGATTATGTAGTGTTATCGGTTACGGATACCGGCGTTGGCATAAACGAGCAAATTAAACAGCATATTTTTGAGCCGTTCTTTACCACCAAAGAGCACGGTAAAGGCACCGGTCTGGGGTTGGCAACGGTTTACGGCATTGTCAAGCAAAACGGTGGCGAAATTAAGGTTTTTAGCCAGGAAGGCCAGGGCAGCACCTTTGAAGTATACCTGCCCCGGGTGACGGCCTTACCAGAGGAATTGCCAGCAGAGGCCGGTGTTGGCAAACTTTCGCGGGGCACCGAAACCGTGTTACTGGTGGAAGATAGTTCGGTGGTGCGTGAGTTGGTGGCTCAAACGCTCAGTGCCCAGGGATACAAGGTTATCAAGGCCGGCCACGGCGAAGAAGCGTTAGCCCTGTTTCAAAGCTACTCCGGCGAAATTCACCTGCTGCTAACCGATGTGGTGATGCCGCAAATGGATGGCAACGAGTTGGCCAGCCGGATTACCCAACTCAAACCCGACATCAAAGTGGTTTTTACTTCCGGTTATAATAACGATGCCATTTCGCATTACGGGGTGCTAGACCCCAACATCACGTTTTTGCAAAAGCCGTTTTCACCGGGAACACTGATTGCTATTGTGCGTGAAGTGCTTGACCGCCCATAAAAAAGCCCCGGCGTGCCGGGGCTTTTGGATATTTCAGGGCAAATTATCCCCTTTTCTTAAAGAGAACAAAATCCCAAACCCATTGCTCCGGGTTAGCGGAATAACTGAGCGGCACTACCGGCGAAAGTTGCGTTCCCTGAGCATCAGCTACGTAAATATTCCAGGTGCCGTCAAAAAAAGTGCCCGGCTCAAATTTTACGTTGCCAAATTTTACATAACTGCAATCCAGACAGTTGGTGGCGCTCCAGCCCCAATCACTGAGGGCGCTTTCCAGATGCGCACCCCCGGGCGTTTGGTCGCCCACAATTTTTAACCCGCCAATCGGAATATTCCCCTCGGACACAATGGCCACGTAAATTGTAATCGCCTGGTAAGAGGTTTTTTGGAACATCCGGTTGCCCTGTTCCGCTACCATATATGGAAAAGTGGGTTCTGGCGTGGCGGTGGGCGGCGCAGGCGTAGCCGTGGGTGGTGGTGGCGGCGGCGGTTTGGTGGGCGCGGGCGTGTCGGTAGGCAGCGGCTCCGGTGTGTCGGTGGGGAGCGGTTCCGGGCTGGGCGTTAACGTGGGCACCATTGTGGGCACAGCGGTAGGCTGTTTTTGCGCCGGCGGCAGCATGGTGTTGCCCTCGGCCAATCCAGCGGGCTGACCGGCGGCCACATTGGGATCAACGGTGGGGGTAAAGGTGGGGCGCAGGGTTACGCCGGCGGCGTTATTGGTTTGAGCCAGCGCCGCGGTGGCGTTGGGCCGGGTTTCCAGGTACGCCACAAACACAATCGCGCCTAAAAAAAACACCAGGCCGATAAACGCCACCGTTGCCAGCAGGTCGGTGGTGCTTTGGGGCATGCTGCTCTGTTTTTGCGGTGGCGGTGATTTTTTAACCGCCTTTTTTTGCGGCGGTTTGGCGGCAGCCGCTTTGGCTTTGGGCGCGGCGCGTTTGGCGGAAACTTTGGTGGGCCGGGTTACATCGGCGCGGAGCATCCGGCGCAACTCGGCTTCAAGCTGATTGATTTCGGCGATAATTTGTTGCGGAGTGTTGGGGCCGTAATAAGCCTGGTATTTTCTGAGCGTTTCCAGGCGATAGATTTTTTCTTGCAAATGCCGGTCTATCGACATTCAACCACCCGTTAAACCCTGATCACGATTTTTAACTTGCACGTTACAACACTATATCTGGGACTGGTTTAGCTGATAGGCACAAGCTGTAGCAATAAGTATATATTCAAATTGGTATTATGTAAAATTTTTATCGTGAATTGAACGCTAATCGGCCATAATTACAGCCATCTAAAAAACAAAGCCCCAGAAACGGGGCTTTGTTTTTTAAATCGCGTTATAACGTTGAGCTAACTTATAAATACCGCTGCGCCGGCCCACAATTGATACACCCCAAAAACCAGCAAAGCCACCCCCGAAACCACGCGCAAAATAAAAGTAATCCGTGGGCCAAACTGGCTGGCGGTGGCAAACAGCACCACAAACAGGGCAAATCCGCCAATCAGCATGGCGTAAAAACCAAACACAAAACTCACGCCCCACCCCGGAGATTGCCGCCAAGCTTCGAGCGCAATCGGCCCGGCCAGCACGCTCCAAAAAATGTACGGGCCGGGGCTGAGCATGTTCATCAACACCCCTTTAAAAAAGCTCCGGTGCGTGCTTTCGGGTAAGGCGGCGGCAACCGTAGTCTCGCCGGCTTTTAAGGCCGATAGCGTATTCCAGGCCAGGTACAAAATAAACAACCCGCCGCCAATTTGCAGCGCGTTTAAAAACCAGCCGGGCATGCGCGTAAGCAGCAACAGCATCAGCGTGACAATGGGAATATCGCTGAGCAGCGGCGCCAGCGAAGCCGGCAGCGTGCGCCGCCAGCCATTTTTGAGCGTTTGCGATAGCAGATAAGCCTGAAATGGGCCGGGCGAGGCCGTGGCCGAAAGCCCCAACGTTAGCCCCTGTAAAAAGTAAAAAATCAACTTTTACCTCGGTTTGCGGCTATAGTTCCAGCACCAGAACTTCGTATGAGGTTGAGGCAAAGCCGGAGCGTTCGCTCACTTTGATGGCTCTGGTGTTGTCTTTGTGCAGGTACATGCGCAATTCCAGCACCCGCGCCCGTCTGGCCTCGTCGCGCACATGGTCAATGAGCAGTTTGGGCAGGCGTTGCCCCCGATATTCGGGCATGACAAACATACGCTGCAACCACCAGTAATAACCGGCGTTCCAAACGCTCCATTCTCTTTTGGCCGAAACGCAACCCACAATCCCCGATTTACTGCTTTCTAACACCCAGTAACGGCAAACATCGGGATTATCCAGCGCAAATTCCAACCCCCGGCGGGCCACATCCGGTGAAATTTGCCGGTTTTCAGCTTCAACGGCTTCGGCAATGGTAAAGTATACCAACTTGTCCAGATCATTGTGAGTGGCAAGTCTAACATAAAATGACATGATCATCTCCTGTGGTTGGTTCTAAATTGAGAGCTTCATTATGGCGGCAAACCGGATTTTGAGCCAATTTCAAATTGCCGCGCCGTTTATTGCCGTTACCAGCAGCGCCAACCAAAAATAGGTTGGCGCTGCTGTTGGCTTCACAAGAAATTACCAGACGGGGCTATTGGCAAACCGCAACGCCGGCGTGGCCGGGTAGGGCGAATTTCTCAGGTTGTGGCGATCAATGGCTTCATCTAAAATGCGGTTGATCAACTGGTCGTAGTCCCAACCGTCGGCGGCGGCTTCAAGACACAAATCAGAATAACCGGGGTTGAGGCCGGGCAGCGGGTTTATCTCTAAAATGTAGGGCTTGTTGTTGTCATTGGCGTCAAACCTAAAGTCAACGCGGGCCACATCGCGGCAGCCCATCACCCGGAAGGTGGCGGCAGCCAGCCAGTTAAGGTATTCAACCGTGTCCGGGGACAACGGAGCCGGGCAAAGGTAGTGAAAGTCATCTACCAGTTCAACCTTAATGCGATTGGTGTACAGCCCGGCTTCTTCGGCGGGGTAAGCGGCCATGTCCACCTCAAGCGGCGGGAAAAAGTGCAGGCCGTGGACAATGCGCGAAGCCGATTCGTCATCGGGCACGCGGCGGGCCACCGGCGCAGCCAGATTGCCCACCATGCCCACCGTGATTTCGCGGCCTTCTACGTAGTATTCAAGCAGGGCGGGCTGGTTGTAACGCTCAAAAATACGCTGAATTTGCACCCGCAGTTCGGCTTCGTTATGCACAATCGAATCGGCGCTAACGCCCATACCGGTGCCCTCGCGGCTGGGTTTGGCAAACAGGGGAAATTTCAGTTCGGGGTCGAGCGGTTCGTCAATCCGTTCAAACACCTGAAAAGGCGGCGTGGGCAGCCCGTGGTACGAAAGTATCCGTTTGGTCATGGGTTTGTCCAGCGCCAGCGCCAGCGTCATTACCCGCGAGCCGGTGTACGGAATTCTGAGCATTTCTAAAACAGCGGGTACCTGGGCTTCACGCGAGTCACCAAAGTGGCCTTCGGTGAGGTTAAAGCAAATATCAGGCTTAACCGCCTGAATGTTGTTATACAGGGTTTTATCGCCTTCTAAAAAAGTTACGCTATGCCCGGCCTTCTCCAGCGCCTCGGTGATGGCTTGAATGGTGCTCCGGGAGTCCAGATCGTCCCACTGGTCTTCGGGCATGCCGGGCCAGGTGGGCGCGTTTTGTTTTAGATTGGCCAATAATGCAACTTTCATTTTTCTCCTTATGTAAACAGGCCGACAGGATAAAAGGATTTGGGATTACTCCCAAACTTTGATTTTTTGGTTCGGTGAGAGGCCGCCGGTGAGATGACGGCGGTTTCTAAATTTAAAATAAAATGAGGTGGTGGGCGGTAGGCTGCATTTTGGGCGCAGCCCGCTGTTTTTTACGGCGGCGTGCTTAAATTTGAGGTTATGGTTGGGGCAGTGGCTAACAACTTCACTCGTCCGACAAGTCTTCTTCTTCCAGTTCGGCGGTATCCCACTGCAATTTAAGCGGGTTTACGCCTACAATCTCCAGGTAAGCCCAGCAGTTGGGACACATTACTTTTTCACCTACTTTGGGCGGTCCCTGAAAAGTAAATTTTTCGTGGCAATCCGGACACACGGTTGATACGGGCGATTTATCTGTATTCATATTTGCTCCAATTGATCGCTTAGGTTTCGACATTTGGACTGGCCAAATGTTTTTATAGACGAGCAAAGCCCGCCCGTTTATTTGAATGATAATTGTGGCTTATCATACTACTATTTGCAATTTACGGCTACCCGCGCCACGGCTTAAAACGCTTTTTGCCTAAAGTTTAAATCAAGCCTAAATTGAACCCTTAATTTAACCTGGAGGATATTTATGGCACGGGTACGTTTACGAGATTTGGGCATTATCATTGGAACCATGCCACCCGGCCCCTACAACGCAATCACCGATGTCCCCGGCGTTTTGGTGGGCCACACCACCGTTATCGCCGATGAGCCGTATATTGCCCGCACCGGCGTAACCGTAATCATTCCCCGCGAAGACGAAATCCGCGATGACCACGCCTTTGCCGGCTACCACTCGTTTAACGGCAACGGTGAAATGACCGGCCTGCTGTGGCTGGACGAATCCGGCCTGCTGGGATCGCCCATCGGTTTAACCAACACCAACCAGGTTGGGGTGGTGCGCGATGCGCTTATTGTACACGATGTTGAAAACTACGAAAGCCGGGGCTTTAAACTGCCGGTGGTGGCCGAAACTTACGACGGCTGGCTGAACGATATTGATGCCTTTAACCTCACCGAAGAGCACGTTCACCAGGCTATTGCCGCGGCCAAAAACGGGCCGGTAACCGAAGGCAACGTGGGCGGCGGCACCGGCATGATTTGCCACGATTTTAAAGGCGGGATTGGCACCGCCTCGCGGATTGTTGACAGCAAAAGCGGCACATTTACGGTGGGCGTGCTGGTGCAGGCCAATTACGGCGATCGCGCCCTGCTGCGGGTGGATGGCGTGCCGGTGGGCCGTGAAATCGGCTTTGATATTGCGCCGCTGCCGTGGAAGGAATCGCCGCAGGGCGGCTCGATTATTGTGGTGATTGCCACCGACGCGCCGCTGTTGCCCATGCAGTGCCGCCGGCTGGCGCAGCGGGCCACGGTGGGGCTGGCCCGGGTGGGCGGCGTGGGGCATAACGGCAGCGGCGATATTTTTGTGGCCTTTGCCACCGGCAACCACATCCCCGCCGATTTGTCGGTGCGGCGCACGCTGGAAATGCTGCCGCACGAACACCTCAACCCGTTTTTTGAAGCCGTGGCCGAAGCGGTGGAAGAGGCCATTTTAAACACGCTCACCGCCGCCGAAACCATGACCGGCTACATGGATCGCACGGTGTACGCGCTACCGCTGGATCACCTGCAACGGATTATGCACCGTTACCAGCCCCGCGATTTGTAAAGCTGTTTGGCAGCGCGATTAAATGGCCTGGCCTTTAAACTGACTCATGTACAACTGGTAATAAAACCCGCGCTGGTTTAATAGCTGCTGGTGCGTGCCCTGCTCAATAATCTGGCCGTGGTTAATAACCAACACCTGGTCGGCATCGCGGATGGTGCTGAGCCGGTGGGCAATCACAAAACTGGTGCGCCCGGCCATCAAATGCAGTAGCGCCCGCTGAATGCGGATTTCGGTGCGGGTGTCAATGCTGCTGGTGGCTTCGTCTAGAATTAAAATATCAGGGTTGGCCAAAATGGCGCGGGCAATGGCCAAAAGCTGCCGCTGGCCCTGGCTTAAATTGCTGGCCCGCTCCGAAAGGCTGGTGTGGTAGCCCTGGGGCAATTGCCGGATAAAATGGTCGGCATCGGCCAGTCGGGCCGCCTGAATGCACTCCTCGTCGGTGGCGTCCAGCCGCCCGTAGCGAATGTTTTCCAGCACGGTGGCCGAAAACAGAAACGTGTCTTGCAACACCAGCCCCAACCGGCGGCGCAAATCGGCCTTTTTAAGCTGACGGATGTCCGTTTGGCCCAGCGTAATCTGGCCCTGGCTGATTTCATAAAAGCGGGTGAGCAAATTGATGATGGTGGTTTTGCCCGCGCCGGTTGGCCCCACCAGCGCCACAATTTGCCCCGGTTGGGCGGTGAGGCTCATATTTTTAAGGATGGGCGTGCCCGGCTGGTACTCAAACTCCACGCCTTCAAACCGAACCAGGCCGCCGTTGCCAACCAGCGGCGCGGCGGTGGCGGCATCGGCTTCGGCGGGTTGGTCAATAATATCAAAAACCCGCTCGGCCCCGGCCAGCGCCGCCTGAATGGAGTTGTACATATTGGCCAACTGGCGCAAGGGCTGGATAAAATTTTGGCCGTAAATAATAAACGTGGCAATAGTGCCCACGCTTACCAGCCCGCGCAGGGCCAGCCAGCCACCCAACCCGGCCAGCACAATCACAAAAAAGTTACCCAGCACAGTGGTGAGCGGCATTAACAGCAGGGCGTAGCTGTTGGCGTACACGCCGGCCTCAAACACGGCCTGGTTGCGCTGCCTAAAGGTATCAATTACGGTTTGATTGCGGCCAAAGGCTTTGACCACCCGCTGCCCGCTGATGGACTCTTCCATAACGCTGTTCAGTTGCCCCAACTGCTGCTGCAAATCCCTAAAGCCGCGCCGGGTGTAGCGGGCCACAAATTCGGTAAACCAGAGCATAATCGGCACCACCAGCACCGACGCCAGCGCCAGCCACGGGTCCAGCACCACCATTGCAATTAAAATACCCACCAAAGAAAGCACGCTGGCCAGTAAAGTGGTAACGTTTTGCGCCACCGCCTGGTTGATGGCGTCAATATCGTTGGTGAGGCGGCTCATCAACTCGCCGGTGGGGTTTTGATCAAAAAAGCTGAGCGGCAGCTTTTGTAAATGGTCAAACAAATCGCGGCGCAGTTGTTTGAGCGCCCGCTGCGATACCCCAGCCATAAACCAGCCACCAAAAACCTGAAACAGGTTGGCCAATCCGTAAGTCACCAGCATCCAAACGGCCAGCCGGGCCAGGCCATCCGCCCGTTTGGGGGCGATAAACCGGTCAATGGCCACGCCCAGTAAATAGGGGCCAACCAACCCCAGAATGGTATAAATTATTACGCTGCCAAAAATCAGGGTTAACGCCAGTTTGAAGGGTTTGAGATAGGGCAGCAGCCGCAACAACGCCTGCCGGGAGTTTTGCGCTTTTTCAATGCGGCCAAAACCCGCCGGTCGCCGGGGTTGCATGGCGGCGCGAACATCGCTGGTTTTGTAATCGGTGGTGCGGTTGCTCATTGCGGTTCACCTGGCAGCGGGGCGGTAGCGGCATTGAGTTTGGAGTTGCCGTCGCCCAACTGCGATTCGTAGATTTCGCGGTAAATGGGGCTGGATTGCATCAAACTGGCGTGCGTGCCTTCGGCGGCAATCTGGCCGCGGTCAATCACCACAATTTTATCGGCTTTTAGCACGGTGCTAATCCGCTGGGCCACCACCACGCTGGTTTTGGGGGATTGCGCCGCCAGCGCCGCCTGAATTTTGGTTTCGGTGTCCACATCCACCGAACTGGTGCTGTCATCAAGGATTAAAATTTTGGGCCGGGTAAGCAGGGCGCGGGCAATGGCCAGGCGTTGCTTTTGCCCGCCCGACAGGTTGACCCCGCGCTCTTCAACCCGAGTGTCGTAGCCCTGCGGCAATTCCATAATAAAAGCGTGTGCCTGGGCTGCCTGCGCCGCCGCCATTACCTCGGCGTCATCAGCCAGGGGATTACCGTACCGGATGTTGTCGCGCACGGTGCCGGTAAACAGCACCGTTTCTTGTGGCACCACGGCAATCTGCGCCAGCAGGGAATCCTGCCGTATCGCCCGGATATCTTGCCCATCAATTAAAATTTGCCCGGCAGTCGCATCGTAAAAACGGGGCAGCAGGTTAATCAATGTAGATTTGCCCGCACCGGTGGCGCCCAAAAACGCCACCGTCTGGCCCGGCTCAATGGTCAGGTTGATGTCCGACAACACCGGTTCATCGCTGTGGCCGTTGTAGTGAAACGAAACATTTTCAAACACAATCCGCCCCGGCGCATCAGCCGGAAAGGGGCGCGCTTCGGGCAAATCCTGCACTTCCGGCGTGGTGTCCAGTACCTCGTTTAACCGCCGGGCCGAGGCCAGCCCGTTGGCCCACACGTTAGAAAGCAGGGTCATCATCACCAGCGGAGTCATGGTGGTGAGCAGGTAATTGGTAAAGGCCACAATCTGGCCCACCGTCAACTCGCCCCGAATGGCGTCCAGCCCGCCCACCCAAATGACCACCACCAGGCCAATGTTAACCCACACCGTGAGCGCGGGCGACATAGCGTTCATAAACTGCATTACGCGGGTGGAATGTTCGGTAAAGGCTTCGTTGGTGGCCTCAAAACGGTCGGCCTCAAAATCGGCCCGGACAAAAGCCTTAACCAGCCGCACCCCGGCGATGTTTTCTTGTAGTACGGTGTTGAGCCGGTCCATTTTTTGCTGCACCGACCGGAAGAGCGGCTCCATTTTGATAACAAAGAACACAATAATGGCCGAAGTAACCGCTAATAGCGGCAGCATGGTCAAGGCCAGGCTGGGGCTGGTGTTAATCATCAAAATCAGGCTGCCAATCATCAACATGGGGGCGCGGGTGCCAATCCGCAGCGAAATCTGTACCAACCGCTGCACCGCGCCGGTATCGCTGCTGAGCCTGACCATCAGTTGGCCGGTTTGCAGCCGGTCAAGGTTGCCAAACGAGAAGGATTGTATTTTTAAAAAGAGCGCCTCGCGCAGGTCGCGGGCCACACTCTCGCCCACCCGCACCGACAAATTGTTGTTGGCGATGGCCGTAAAGGCGCTCAAAATGGAAATGCCCAGCATCAGCAACCCGGTCTGGATTACAACCGGCTGGTTTTGCTGGTGAATGCCCTGGTCAATAACTTTTTGAATCAGACGCGGAATGGCCAAATCCAAAAATACCTGCACGGTTAGCAGCAACAACGCCAGCGAGGCGGGTTGCCAATAGGGTTTTATAAAGTCACGGAGTTTGAAAATAGGGGTCATTGCGGAGGCAATCTTTACATAAAAAAGATTTTTAAGTAAAAACAAAAGACCCGCTACAGAAGCAGGTCTTTTTTACAGTAACCAAGCGGCTTTTGTTTTAAAATTGCACTTTATAAAAGTGTTTCAATGCTGATGGGTGGACTTGAACCACCGACCCCGAAATTATGAGTTTCGTGCTCTAACCGACTGAGCTACATCAGCGCATTTACAGTACACATTTTATTCAAAAGAGGGGGCATGTCAAATCAGGGGCCGGTGGCGTAAGCCGTGTTTTTGCCAAAAAACAAATTCAGCCAAGCTTGTTGCGGCGTGGTGATGGCCCGCGCCGGGTTGGGCGGCGATGTTGCCGCCGGGTTGGTAAATTGGGCTTCGGGGGTGGCTAATACCACCAGCACCGTTTCGCCGGGTTTGGCCCATTTCAATTCGCGCCGGGCCACTTCTTCTACGTACAAATCGCTGGCGGCGTAAGTGCGCTGAGCCAATAGCCGGGTTTGATACCGCTGCGCCGCTTCAACTTCCTGAGCCAAACGGTCGGCCTCGCGCTGAATCCGGTAGTTGGTGGCCGCTCGCCGTCCAAAATCAACAATCAAAAAGATTGATAACGTTAGGGCAAGAATGGCAACAAATTGAGCGGCTGGCGCTTTAACACTAAACTTTTTTATCTTCATTGGCTGGCTCAACCACGGAGCAAAACTAACGTTGCATGTAACTTTACTATACTTCAGGCCAGATAATATGTCAACATAGTTATGTTAATCATTCCGGCTGCAAGCCCTGGGCCAGCACCTCAACGTGATCCACCGTGCCGGCGGAAATGGTTAAATCAAGCCCAAAAGGCGTTACGGCTCCGGCCCGCAACAGTTTTACTTCCAGATCGGCCTGGCGTTGCGCCAACACCTGATTATTTTTGTTGTACGCCACCGCCACCAGCCGGATGGCTTCGGCATCGGATGGGCCGGTGTTGCGCAACTGGCCCGTTACCCGGTACGTGGCCAACCCTTGCGGCGAACCGTGCAGGTCGAACGTTTCCAAATCAAAATAGTAGCGCGTATCGCCCAAAAGCGGCACGCCCGAAACCGGCACCACCTGATATTGGGCAAAACTTTGGGGCGGCGTTTTAAATAAAAGCGCAAACGGCGCTGATTTGCCGGGTAAAACCACATCCAGTTGAGTGTAGGCCGCCTCGCGGGCCAGCAATACGCCGTTGGCGTCAAACAGGGCCGCCTCAATCACCACCTCGGTGAGGGGGATGCTGCCGGGGTTGCGCACCGCACCCAAACACCAGAGCGTGCCTTGCCGGGTTGGCTGAAAATTGATGGAGACCACATTCAGCGGCAGGGGCGTGGGCGTGGCGGTGGGCTGCGCGGTGGCGCTTTTTTCGGCGGCGGGGATGATGAGCGCCTGCCCAATTTGCAGGTAGCGCGGGTCAACAATGCCGTTGGCCTCCTGCACTGTTTCGGTGGAAATGTTAAATTGACTGGCAATTTTTAGCAGCGTATCGCCGGGGCGAATGACGTAAATAACCGGCGTGGGGGTGGTGGTTGGGGTTAACGTTGGAATGGGCGTGGCCGGGCGCGGCGTAGAAGTGGGCCGGGGCGTGGCCGTGAGTTCGGCTTCTGCCGCCGCCGGGGTGGGCAACGGCTGAGCCGTATTGGGCATTGGAGTGATAATCTGGCCGCAGCCGGTTAGTAAATAACCGGCCAGCACCCAACCAAAGTAGCGCAAGTTTCTCATAGGCCGGCATTTTACCATAAATTACCCGCAGCCAGGAAAACCCCGGCCAGCCTTTGAAAAACCGCGCTCAAAACCAGAGCGAACCGCTACCCGGTTTGGTTGATGAGTTTGGCGGCAGCCGGCGCGGCGGCGGATTGGCCTTTGCTGTTGTACCCCTGGCTGCTATTTTGTTGCTGCTCGGCTTCCCGTTTAATCTGGTCGGCCTGGTTGGCCGCCGCATAATCCTGTGAAGACGGCTTAGCCGGAGCCAGCGCCGCTTTTTTGGCGGTTTTAGCCTTGGCAATGGTGGCGTCCGGGTCGTCGGGCACCGGCGAAACATCAATTTCCACCTCGCCGCTCACGGCGTACCGGTTGCCATCCGGCCCCACCTTGTACTTGTACGAAGCCCCGCCTTTGGCCAACGAGCCGGCCACAGCCAAATGAGCCATTTCGTGCTGGCGCACTTCGGTATCCCGCTTTTTTAGTTCGTCTACTTTTTGCTGCTCTTCCGGCGTTAACGATTCCTTGCCGGTTGAGGTAGCCGCCACCGGCGCGGGAAAGTAGGCGGCGGTATTATCTTTTTCGGTAATGGCAGAAATAGCTTCTACAGGCATATTTTTTCCTCCTGAAGGTGCTATTTTAATTTATCGGCGGGCCGCGCCAAAACTTAAATCAACTTGCCCGCGGCAGGGAAAATTTAAACACACTGCCGTGGTTTACCTGGCTTTGCACGCCAACATGGCCGCCTTGTTTTTCTATAATCTGCTGCACAATTGATAAACCCAGCCCGTGCCCTTTGACCCGGGTTTGCTCCAGGCGTTCAAAGGGCGTGAATAGTACGGCTTGTTGCTCCGGGGTTAACCCGATACCGTTATCCCGAACCCAGAAACAGACCATATTATCGGCTTCTTCGGTTGCGCCAAGTTCAACTACAGGCGGTTTGCCGCCATATTTTATGGCATTGCTAATGTAATTGGTCCACACTTCTTCTATCCACGGAGCGTAACCCAACGCGGTTGGCCAACTTGCCGGGTAGATGATTTTTACTTGCGATTCACTCAGCATGTCCATCAACCGTTTTTCGGCTTCGCTGACAATAAGCGCCATATCCAGGGGAGCGATTATAACTTTGGTTTTGCGTAATCCGGCTAACAGCATCAACTCTTCAATGATACCGTTCATTTTAAAAACCATACTGTGAATTGCATCAATATATTCCTGAGCGGCGGTGCCGGCCATTTGCTCCTGAAAATCAATCCGTAGTAACTGGCTGTAGGAAGCAATAATATTAATTGGGTTTTTAAGATCGTGGGCTACTGTACGCGAGAATGTGTTTAATTCCTGAACCCGTTGTTGCAGTTCTTGCTGGGTAAAACGCAGCGTTAGATGGGTTTGCACCCGGGCCAATACCTCTTCAACCTGAAACGGTTTGGTAATGTAATCCACGCCGCCCGCTTTGAATGCCTTTAACTTGTTTTGCATATCATCAATGGCGCTGATAAAAATAATGGGGATGGACCGGGTTTTTTCGGCGGTTTTTAACCGGTTGCACACTTCGTAGCCGTCCATTTCGGGCATGTTAATATCCAGCAGAATCAAATCCGGGGGGCTGGATTGGGCTGCCGTTAACGCCAGTTGGCCTTTTAAAACCGGGCGCACCTGGTAGCCCCGGCTGGTTAAAATGGTCGTTAACAACCGCAGGTTGGCCGGGGTATCATCAACTACAAGAATATTCCCTTTAACAACTTCTTCTTCGGCAGGCTCAACGTTCATATTTACTCCTGAGTTGGCTGGATTAGCGCCAAAACCGCTTCGTACTCAAAGTTGTGGATCATGGTGGTCAGTATTTCTGCCGCTGCCGGGTGCTGCTCTTTAATCCGGTTGATGAGGTTGATGCAGGTATGGAACTCGGCATTCATAATTGTGCGGGCCAGGTCGTTTCGCCAGGCGGGCGGGGTAGCCGCCAGCATTTTGGCGGTATCTGCCGGGAGCGGCTCAATGGAGGCGTTAGTTTCGGTGGCGTACAAAAATCTCGCGCCAAGATGTTGGGTTAATTTTTCAAACAGCTCACACTCACGGTACGGCTTGAGCACCACATCATCAAAGCCCGCCGCTAAAATATTCTGCTGTTCCGAGGCAAAGGCGCTGGCCGTAACCGCCACAATAACGGCTGAGTGACCGGCAGCTTTGATCCGTTTGGCGGCTTCAAAGCCATCCATTACCGGCATGTGAATATCCATCCAGATTAAATGGGGCTGCCAGTCGTTACAAATATCAACGGCTTCTTGGCCGTTTACGGCTTCTCGCAGTTCAAAACCGAACTGGCTTAAAATTTTTACCAGCAATCTGCGGTTTAGTTCTTTGTCCTCGGCAATCAACAGGCGATAAACCGGCTGGCCCGGCATCATACCGATGACTTGTTGGGGGCATTCTTCTTCTAAAATGATGGCTGAATCGGCCAATTTTGCCGGCAAGGTGAGGATAAAGGTGCTGCCAACGCCAACCTGGCTGGTAACGGTTAATTCTCCGCCCATTAACTGGGCAAACTGCCGGCTAATCGCCAATCCCAGGCCGGTTCCTGCCAGTTCTTTTTTGGCATTAGCCGCGTTGGCAACCTGCACAAAGGGGTCGAATATAATTTTGCTGTCTTCCGCCGACAAGCCGGGGCCGGTATCCTGCACCAAAAAGTGGAGCAGCTTGGCCGGTGTTTCGTACTCAATCAAGAGGTTAACCCCGCCGGAATCGGTGAATTTTATAGCATTACTCAGTAGGTTGATGATAATTTGCCGCAATTTGTGCTCGTCCATCTCTACATAATGCGGCAGGTTGGCGGGGAAATCGCTAAAAAGCCAGATGCCTTTGTTCTCGGCCCGAAGTTTAAACATGTCAATAAGTTCCTGGATGAGCGTAACCAGGTTAAAGGCGTGTTCCTGTAACACTACCCGTCCGGCCTCGATTTTTGACATATCCAGCACATCATTAATCAGCGAGAGCAGGTGTTGGCCGCTGCGATTGATGATTTTTATGTTGTCCTTTTGCTCGGCGGTGAGGTTTTTGTCTTTATCCATTAACTGAGAAAACCCCAAAATTGCGTTTAACGGGGTTCGCAGTTCGTGGCTCATATTAGCCAAAAATACGCTTTTGGCCCGGTTGGCGGCCTCGGCAACTTCTTTGGCTATTTTTAATTCCTCCTGCGCCTGTTCGCGCTCGCGGGCTTCGGCCAGAGCCTGGTCGCGCATCATCCGGTATTCCTGAATCCGGTGAATTAAATCGGTGTGGTCTTGCAGGGCAAACAACGCCAAAAAACACATCGAATCCGGGGTGGGAATGGCGGTAACGGTGGTGTGCTGAAGCCGAAATTGGCCATTGGGTTGCGCGATGGGGATGATGTATTTGTGCAACTGGGCCGAAAAAATAACCGGCGGCCCGCCCGAAAAAATGTTGTTTAACCGCTGAACATATTTTGGCGCTTTAAGGTGAGGGTAATAAAGCCCAATATCCTGCCCCACAATTGTTGTTCTGGTAACTTCGGTCCAATCCTCAAGACAGCTGTTCCAAAAGAGAACAACAAAATTCTCATCTAAAACAAACATACCAATTGGAATGTGGTCAAGAAAATCCAGGTTTGATTTATACATATAAGTTGCAATTAATTTTGGCTATTCAAGGCACGGTTGATGGCTGCCAGAAGTAAATCAATTGAACCCACTTCAAAAATTAACAAAATATCGCCCTCAATCGAATGCTCTTCGACGCTGAAACTGGTGTGTACCCAAACAACTTTGGTGTTGGAGTGGTTCATCGCACTGGGCTGTTGCAGCACTTCGTAAGGTTTTTCTACGTAGCTCGGCACCGAGTAGAAAATATGCTCTTTGATTTCATTCCCAATAGCGCCCATCACCCCGTTAAGCACAATGTTGCCCACTTCGGTGAGCGTGCCAATCATTATCGAGTCAGGTTCCGGGGAATTTGGTTCTTCCTCGGTTAACAGGGTTATAAATTTAACGGCGGCTTCGGTGGTAAAAACCAGCGAGGCGTCCCCGGCAAATGGCCCTTTAAACCCCAGCCGCACGGCGGATACTTTTTTGGGGGTTAATAATGATTGGCTGCGCGTTGATAATTCCTCTGGCGAGAGAAGCTCGACCACCGGCACCCGCAGCACCACGTGAGAATCAAGCATGGCATTGATTACGCTGGCGGCCTGCCCAATGCCAATATTAATCATCTCCTGAAGTATGTCGTTTTGTTCAGATGTCAGATTCATGGGATTCTCCCAATTTTTTGGGGGGTGCGTTTTTGTTGACCAGAGTATTTTTAACCAGGCTGAGTAGTTTTTCTTCTTTGATGGGTTTATTGACAAACGCAACCGCGCCAAGCTCAAAACATACCTTTTGGGTGCTTTCCTGAATATCCGCCGAATGGATAATTACCGGAATGTTTATATTTTGCGCTTTTAACTGGGCCAACACTTCCATGCCGTCCATTTCCGGCATCAGTAAATCCAGAATAATGCAATCCGGCTGTTGATCAACCGCCAGGTTGAGGCATTCTTTACCGTTAGTTGCTTCTAAAAGTTCGTAACTTTCCGTTTTAAAGATGCCACGTATTTTTTTTCGTTGAAACATTGAATCTTCCGCAATGAGTATTTTGGGCATAATCCATCTCCATAAGAAAGGAAACATTGGTTATTGGTGGGGTAAATTTCCGGGGTTAATCTGCCAGGTTATTAAACACCATGTCATATATCGGCAACTGGGCTGTTTTCTTCATAAATATTCCGTAAATATTAAGGTGGGGTAAAGACAAGCCTCATGTTCGGCCCGGATAGACCGATAATCAAATGTGCCTTTGTTGGCCCCATTCCTTTAATTTTGGGCCAGGGGCTTTTGTTGAGCGGTTTAAACCCGTTATAATTATCCAATTATCCAACCCGCTAGAGAGGACTGAATGAATAATCCGCTAGAAAAACCTAAATTGCGCAACATCAACGTGCAGCGGCTTACCCATCGCGGCGAACCGGTGTTTGTCATTCAAAACGGCCTCCGGTTGAGCGAGTCTGTGATTGTGTTGCCCCAGGCGTTAGGCCCCTTTGCCATGCTGTGCGACGGGCATCACACCCTGCCGGAAATGCAGGTTGCGCTTGAGGCGCAATTTGGCCTGCAACTGCCCCATTCCATTATGGAAAACCTGGTGCAGCAATTCGATGCGGCGCTGTTGCTGGACAGCCCAACATTTGAGCAGGCCAAACACCGGGCTGTGCAAGCCTACCGCGCCACGCCGCAACGCGAACCGGCGCTGGCCGGATTATCCTACCCCGCCGATCCCGCCGATTTGCGCCAATTGCTACAAGATTACCTGGATGACGCCGGTGATGTGCCGTCCAGCTCGGCCAGTAGCCGGGGCATCATCAGCCCGCATATTGATTACCAGCGCGGCGGCCCGGTGTACGCCAAAGGTTGGGTCAGCGCCGCTGCCGCCATCCGCGAGGCGGAGTTGATTATTGTTTTTGGCACCGACCACAACGGCGACTTGGGCACGCTTACCCTTACGCCCCAAAATTACGCCTCGCCGTTGGGCGTAATGCCCACCGATACGGCGCTGGTTAACCGGCTGGCCGAAATTTTGGGGCCGGAACGTGCCTTTGCCGACGAACTGCACCACCGCGCCGAACACTCTATTGAGTTGGTGCTGGTGTGGTTGCAATACATGCGCCAGGGCCGGCCCTGCCCACTGGTGCCGGTTCTCACCGGCTCGTTTCAGCATTTTATGGTGGGGCAGGCCAACATCGAGGACGAACCGGCCTACGCCGAGGTGATTGCCACGTTGCAGGCCGAAATGAAACAGCGCCGCACCGTGATTGTGGCCTCCGGCGACCTGGCGCACCTTGGCCCCGCTTTTGGCGAACCGCCGTTGAGCGCCGCCGACCACGCCCAAATGAAGGTTGATGACGACGCGCTGCTGGCCAACTTGTGCCAGGGCAACGCTCAATCATTTTTTAAATTTATGCAGGCCGGCCAGTTTGAGCGCAACGTGTGCGGGCTATCGCCCTTTTATTTTACGTTGAGTGTGCTGGGCCAAACTCAGGGCCGCGCCCTGTCTTACAACCGCTGCCCCGCCGACGAACACAACACCTCGTTTGTGTCGGTGTGCGGGCTGGTGTGGGATTAACCTCCGCAATGGATAACCGCGCCGCGCCGCCCGCCAGCCGGGGCCGCACCCTCATTTTCTGTAAACCCTACAAGGTGATGACATCGTTCACGGACGAGGAGGGCCGCCCCGCGCTGGCCGATTTTGTGAACGTGCCGGAGGTGTACGCGGCGGGCCGGCTTGATTTTGACAGCGAAGGGCTGCTGCTGCTCACCGCCGATGGCGAACTGGCCCACCGGATTACCCATCCCCGGTATAAACTGGAAAAAGTGTATCTGGTGCAGGTGGAGAATACCCCCACGGCGGAGGCGCTGGCCCAGTTGCGGCGCGGCGTGGTAATTAAAGGCGAGCGCACGCAACCGGCCAAAGCCGAACTGCTGCCGGAAGAACCGCCCCTTTTCCCCCGCTCCGAACCCATCCGTTACCGCCAAAGCATCCCCACGGCCTGGCTAAAAATAACGCTGCGCGAAGGCAAAAAGCGGCAGGTGCGCCGCATGACCGCCGCGGTGGGTTTTCCCACGTTGCGGCTGGTGCGGTGGGCCATTGGCCCAATTACGCTGGGCAACCTCCAGCCCGGCGAATGGCGCGATTTAACCGCCGCCGAGCTAAAAACGCTACGCCAGGCATTGGGATTAAATTCCTAAATCTGCATGGGCAGGACAGGACAGACGTCCTATTTAACTTAACAATGTTGAATGTTATAATGCCCTTAACAATTAACTTAGATGCAATGCAGGAGGGAATTTATGCCAGGCAAGAAATCCAACGGGTTGGTTACGGTAAAAGGCTTGGAACTGGATGTGAAAAACTCCATTCTTACCAAAGATGGCGAACAAGTGCATCTAACCCCCAAAGAAACTAAACTCATGTACCTGTTGATGGACAACGTGGGGCATGTGGTTAGCCGGAGCGATTTAATGCAATCGGTGTGGAATACGGAATATTTGGGCGATACGCGCACGCTCGATGTGCATATTTGCTGGTTACGCCAGAAAATTGAGGAAAACCCGCGCATCCCGGAGATGATTCTTACCCGCCGTGGCCAGGGTTACGAACTGCGGCTGTAATATTTTTGCCTCTCTGCTAAATTTTATGGATGACCCAACAAAAAAGCCCCAGCCGGGGCTTTTTGTGTTTTAATCCGGGCTTAAATAGCCCAACGCTTTGCTTTCTTCGGCGCTCATGACCACGCGCAAGTGTTTGCCGGCAGCGGTTTGCGGCACGTTAATCACCTTAAGGTACGGAGCCAGCCCGGCGGCCTGGGGCACAAGTTTGGCCAGCATGTTGGGCGCGGCGGTTAAAAATTGCTGGTTAAACGCCGCGCCGGCCTCATCGGGAAAGATGGCTAACGGGTAAATGTTGCTCTCCACCAAATCCTGAAAAAAGTGCGTGCCATACGAGGCTTCGGGCGCGGCCCCGCTCCGGGTAATGGCAATTTCAATGAGCATGCGGGCGTTGTAAATATCGGCGTAGGTTACTTTTACGCCCAAATCAATATTAGAGCTGCCCCAGCGCCCCGGCCCGATCAAAATAAAAGTTTCGCCTTCGAGCTTTTGGTTGAGCTTGCCAATAATCCGGGCCAGTTCCATGCGGGCGCTGTTGGAAATTTGGCTGTAGCCAACGGGATCAACATAAATGATAAACCTGATTTTTTCAACCACGCCCTGCGGCACCAAATGCGCCGAAGCAAACAGTTGGTCGGTGGCGGGAATGTTGTCCGGCACGTGAACGCCGGCGGGCCAATCCTGGTTGCTCAGCGGGCGGCATTGCAGGATGTAAATTTTTAGCTCCGGCTTGGGGTAACGGGGAATAAATTCTACGGTAAATTCCACATCAACCGGGCGTTTGTAGTGGCGCTCCAGTTTTTTGAGCGCGGTTTTCATCAATTTGACAAAATCGGTGGTTTTGAGCAGGTTTTCAAAGGTGAGCACCAGCCGGCTGGGGTTGATATCCGCGCCCAGTGTGAAAATCGGTTTTACATAATCGCCCTGATCCAGCGCCCCAATGTATTGCACCCCCGGAAAAGCGGCGGTAACAACCTCGGTGAGGGGCACAGTTTTAAACCGGTTCTCGGCCAAATCAAGCACATCAACCTGGCGCTGCGAGTATTTTACAATATCGGCGGCGCTGGTAACGGGGCGCAGCAGCGGGTGGCTTAGCCCAATCATGCGAGGGTAGTCGCGGTCTACGCGGTCAACGGCCCGCGTGCCCAGCCCCAGCACAATCCGCAAAAAACCTTCTTCGGGGCGCAGCTTTTTGTTCCAAATGAACGGGTTGCGGCTAAACCCCACCCCGGCAATGTAAGGAAAAAAGTAGCGCCCATAAGGCTGGCCCTGCACCCGCTGAATGAGGATGGCCATGCGCTCATCGTAATCTTCCAGGCCCTGAATGCGGCGGTAAAAAAGGGCATCGGGGCTGAGCACGCTGGCATAAATTTTAATGATGGCCTGGATTAACGCTTGCAGATTTTCTTCGGGCGTGCCCTGGTTGGGCAAAAAGTAGCTATCGTATTTGCCGGCAAAGGCGCTGCCAAAATTGTCTTCCAGCAAACTCGACGAGCGCACAATAATGGGCGCGTGGTCCATTTCCTTGAGCATTTTGCGCAGCTTTTCCACCGCATCCTCCGGTAATTGGCCGGCAAGGTAGGTTTCTTTGATGCGCGGGTATTCCTGCTCAATTTCTTCGCGGGTGCGGTATTTTTGGCTAACGGTGTATTCCAGGTGGTTAAGGGCCTTAAAATCGTAGTAAACATCGCTGCCAATAAAGTAGGTATCGGGGATGGCCACGTGTTCGCTGAGGTCCAGGTCGTCTTCCGGCTCCGGATGGCACAGAATTTTGTGGGCTAAAATCATCCCCGCCGCCTTGCCACCGATTTTACCTTTGCCAATTTTGCGCTCTTTGATAAATTTCAGGTCATATACGTTTAAAAATTCGCGGGCAATGCCCACAAAAGCCAACTGGTCGCTCACCAGGCTTTTGAGCAGCACCACAATAATCTGGCGCAGGTGGTGCTTGACATGCTCATACAGCTCCGGCGGGTAGTTTTGGTATTTCTCAGCCTGCTCAAACAGCAGGTACCAGGGGGTAACTTCGGGGTTAAAAGCCAGCATCACTTCTTTGGGTTGATGGCCGGTGCGGTTGGCGTTCACCGCTTCGGCCACAATCTCCTCAAAACGACTGAACGGCAGGTTGTAGGCAAAGTAAAAATCGGTCAGGTGATCGCGGGTGTAGGCCAGCCGTTTTTCCCACACTTCGGCGGGTTCTTGGCTCACGGGGTCGGTTAGCCCTTCCAGCCGTTGCGATTCGGTGGCGCGTTTTTCGGTTTCACGGTCAAATGTGTCAGGGTCTATAATCCCGCGCCGAAATATCTCCTGGCGCATCTTCTCCCGGATTTTCTCGCTCAAAATAGGATAATTCACCAGGGTGAGCCGTACATTTAATATTTTTGAATCTGGCGTGGTAGATGGCGTCATCAATTTTCCTCAACCAGAAATGATAATGAGTTTGAGGCGCATGTCAACAAAAAAGCCCGGATTGTCTCCGGGCTTTGGGAATGAACAGGTGGTAAAATAGCTAGGCTTCGGCTTTTTCGGGTTTGGCGGTGGTTTCGGTTTTGCTTTCGGCTTTGGGTTCGGTTTTGGCCGTAGTTTTGCTGGCTCCGTTGATGCCGTTTTTGCTGGATTTGCTGTCGTTAATGTAAAAGCCGCTGCCTTTGAACACAATCGCCGGGGCCGATAACAGGCGGCGGGTGTCGGCGTGACCGTTGGGGCAATCGGCCTGGGGTTTATCGCTAAAGCTCTGGCGTTTTTCAAACATTGCGCCGCAGGTTAAGCATTCGTACTCATAAATAGGCATAGTTACATCTCCACTACTGGCTGAAACACTGATAAATCCTCTCAGCCGTTAATCTTACCAAACCAATATTAGAATTGTGTTGGAATATAAACGATTTTGGGTGAATTGGCAATTTGTTGAAATTATCGCTCAAACAGGGGCGCGAGTTTGGCCAGAACTTGCGCCGTTACAGCCTCAAGTTCGCCTTCTACCAGCGCGCCCGCCGCCGAGGGATGCCCGCCGCCGCCCAACGCCTGGGCAATATCATTGATGGCTACGGAGCCATCGCTGCGCAGGCTTATTTTTATCCGCCCTTTTGAGGCCTCGGCGCAAAACAGGGTAACGCGCACGCCGCCCACAAGCTGGCCCAGGCTGGCAAATCCATCCAGTTCCGAGGTGTTGACGCCGTATTTTTTAAGCGTGGCCTGCGTAAGGCCGTAGTAGGCCACTTGCCCTTTGCACGTGGTTTGGATTGATTCCATTACCTGCCCGCGCAGCCGGATAGCGCCCAGCGAGTTTTGTTGGTAAACCTGGGTGTAGATGTGCAGCGGGTCAGCGCCGTGCGCTAATAGTTGGGCGGTGATGGTGTGGGTTTGCGGGCTGGTTTTGGGAAACCGAAAGCTGCCGGTATCGGTTACAATGGCGGCGTACAACGCCTGCGCCATCAACGGCGAGATGCTACCGTTCATCTGCTGGATTAAATCAAAAATCAACTCGCCGGTGGCGGCGGCATCGGTGTTAACCACGGCGGCATCCACAAAATCGGTGGCGTCGGGATGGTGGTCAATGCAAATTTTCTGAGCGCCGGCCTGCGCCAGCGCCTCGCCCACCAGCCCCAACCGGCTCCAGCCGCCCGAAGCATCGAGCACCACAATCACCTGAGCTTTTTTGATGATGGCGGCGTGGCGTTTGGAGGCGTAACGCCGGATTTTGCGTTTGGGGTCCAAAAATTGATACGCCGCCGGCACGGCATCGCTGTTGATAATTGAAACCTGTTTACCCAGATTGTGCAGGTGTTCGGCCAGCGCCAACTCCGAGCCGAGCGCGTCGCAATCGGGGTTAACGTGGCTGGTTAGCACAAACGTTTTGTTATTTAGAAAAATTGGAATAAGTTTTTGCCACAAAATACAACCATCTCCTTGAGTTTGAAAAATACCCGCCGGCAGGCTACCTGCCGGCGGGTAAACTATTGCGTTAGTTGGCGCGGGTAAAATTAATTTTACAACGCCGCCGCAATTTGTTTGGCCCACTGCACCAACAGTTCGTCCCGGTTGCAATCGGCGGCCAGTTGCAGGCCCAACGGCAGGCCACCGGCGTTCAACCCAGCCGGGATAACAATCACCGGAATGCCGGCATACGTCCAGGGCAGGTTCATCACCGGGTCGCCGGTGGAGTGGAGTCCTTTGGGCGCAGCGCCCAGCGCCGGCGGCGAAATCCACACCGAAATGCCGTGTTTTACCATCAGCTCACGCAATTCGGCCCGCAGCCATTCGCGCTCGGCCTGGTACACTTTAATCGATTCCGGGGCAATTTGCTGGCCGCGTTGAATGAGCGCCGCCGTTTTGGGGTGGTACAGGTGTTTGTAGACGGCAAACCATTCGGCGTGCGATACCGCCATTTCGCCGGCCATCATATCGTTGTGCCACACCACAATTTCATCAAAGTTGGCCATCGCTTCCACTTCGATGATGAAGAAACCGGCCTCTTTTAGTTTTTGCTGCACCTGTTTAAAGTGAGCCAACCCTTCGGAGCTGGTTTTTTCCAGGTAGGGGCCAACCGGCACGCCCAGCACCGGCTTTTTTTCCGGCGGGGCGGCGTTCTGCCAATCGTTGCAGAGAACGCCGGCGGCCAGGTTTAGCCCGTCGAGGTCCTGCGTAAACAGCCCCACGTGATCCAGCGAAGTTGAAATGGAGATAACGCCTTCAACGGAGATGCGTTTGGCGGTGGGTTTGTAGCCCACACAGCCGCAAAACGCCGCCGGGCGAATGATGGAGCCGATGGTTTGCGTGCCCAGCGCCAGTGGCGCAAGGCCGCCGCCCACGGCGGCAGCGGAGCCGCTGCTGGAGCCGCCGGGAGTGTGTTCGGGGTTGTGGGGGTTGGCGGTGGGGCCGGGGGCAAAGTAGGCAAACTCGGTGGTAACGGTTTTGCCCAGCACCAGCGCACCGGCAGCCTTGAGTTGTTTTACCACCCTGGCTTCTGGCCCGGTGAGCGCCTGGGACGGCAAATTGGAGCCGGCGCGGGTGAGAAAGCCATCCACATTAAAAATGTCTTTTACGGCCACCGGCACGCCAAACAGAGGCGGGCGCTCCGCCGGGGTGGGATAGCGGGCTTCCAGCGCGGCGGCCTCGCGCCGGAGCCGGTCAAACCGGTTTTCTTCGGGCAGAAAGGCTTTGATGCGCTCGTTTTGGGGGGCAAAAACCGCTTCGAGTTGATCCAGGTAATCGCCGGGTTTGAGTTGCCCGGATTTAAGGCCGGCGGCCAATGGAGCCAGGCGCGTTTCGATTGGGTTTGCCATGCGTTTATCCCCTTTTTTTTGCTGCGGTTTGAAATGATTGGGATTAATTATACCTCAGGTTGATGGCGTTAGCCGGCGGGCAGGGTAAAGTAAAACAGGCTGCCCTGGTTGTTGTTGCCAGGGCTTTCAACCCCGGCGGTGCCGTTTAGTTTTTCGACAATACGCCGCACAATTGATAACCCCAGCCCGTGGCCGCTGGTTTGCACCTGGCTGAGTTTGGTAAAGGGCGTAAATAGTAATTTTTGTTCGTCCGGGGAAAGGCCGGCGCCGTTATCCTGCACCCAAAAGCGCACCTGCCGGTTGTCCAGCACGTCGGCGCCAAGTTGGAGTTGGGGCGGGCGTCCGCCGTATTTCAGGCCGTTGCTCAGGTAGTTTACCCACACTTCTTCAACCCAGGGAGCGTAGCCAATGGCGTTGGGCCAATTTTCCGGTGTAATAATTTCGGCGTGGGCTTCGTGGATGGCGGGCGCGAGCCGTTGTTGGGTATCGTGGATAATCTGGGCCATGTTAAGCGGCTGGGTTTGAATGCTCTCTTTTTTGCGAACTCCGGCCAGCAGCAGCAGGGCATCAATAATATTGCTGGTTCTCATTCCGTTTTGCACAATGTGATTCAGGTATGTGTCCAGTTCTTGAGGCGACATGGAGTGGTGGTATGTTTTTAGGGCATCGGCCATGCTAACAATGTGGCCCAGCGGGCCTTGCAAATCGTGGGCCACGGTGTGAGCAAAGGCATCCAGTTCTTCGTTTTGCGCCCTGAGTTGGGCGGTGTACTCCTGCAAGGTAGCCTCGGCTTCGCGCTGCTCGGTGATGTCCCGAAACACCAACACCACGCCGCTGGTGTGGCCTTTATCATTTTTAATAGGTGCGGCGCTGTCATCAATGGAAAATTGGTGGCCATTGTGGGCCAACAGCAGGGTGTGGCGGCTCAGTTTAACCGCTTGGTTTTGCGCCAACACCTGGTCAATCGGATTTTCCAGCGGTTGGCCGGTTTCTTCATTAACAATCACAAACACCTCAGCCGAAGGCCGGCCCAACGCGGCGGCTTGCGTCCAGCCGGTGAGCGTTTCGGCCACGGGGTTCATAAATTTAATGCGCCCCTGGGTGTCGGTGGCAATGACGGCATCGCCAATGCTGGTGAGGGTGGTGCTTAACCACTGCTCGTTTTCTTTGAGCTTGCGCTCCATGGTGTGCTTGTACAACGCCGTTTCAATGGCGGCGGTTAGCTCTCGTTCTTCAAAGGGTTTGAGCAGGTAGCCAAAAGATTCGGTGATTTTGGCGCGTTGCAGGGTGGTTTCGTCGGCGTAAGCGGTGAGGTAAATTACGGGAATATCAAACCGGGCGCGGATTTGTTCGGCGGTGGCAATGCCGTCCATGTTACCGCGCAGCTTTATATCCATTAACACCAAATTGGGGTGAAACCGGGCGGCGGCTTGAATGGCTTCTTCGCCGGTGGCGGCTAATGCCGGAACGTGATACCCCATATTTTGCAACCGTCCCTTTATGTCCAGGGCAACAATACTTTCATCTTCTACAACGAGGATGTTTACTTTGCCCATAACTGCATCCTTTCGGGGTAGGTTTCTGACCGAGCGCCGCCTCTGGCTAAAATTATTATCTATTTTGGGCATAATGCAAATTTTTTGCCGGTTGGCAACCGTGGCTTTGTTGTGGCCCCAAAGTTGAGAAAAAAGCGCGGATTGTGCTAAAATCAAGCCCATCAACTCTTGCTCAAAAAGAGTAACCGCCCCAAAGGAACTAACGAATGGCAATCCAGGTCTTGATGCCCAAACTTGGCCTGCTTATGAGCGAAGGCACCATTGTTGAATGGCTGGTAGCCGATGGCCAGCTTGTAGAGCAGAACCACCCCATTGTACATATCATCACCAAAAAGATTAATTACGAAGTGGTCGCTCCCGTCGCCGGTGTTTTGTACCACGCCGCCCGGGTGAACGATAAAGTGCAGATTGGCGATACTCTGGCGGTTGTGGCCGCCGCCGACGAGCCGCCGCCCACCATCATCCGCCCTTCGATTAAATCCACGCCGCGCCTTTCGCCGCGCCCGGTGTTCAGGGCCAAAACCGGCCGGGGCGATAAATTTGTACTGGCCTCGCCCTGGGCGCGATTGCTGGCCTATGAAAACGGGATTGACCTGGAAAATGTTACCGGCACCGGCCACAACGGCTCCGTTACTGGCCGCGACGTGCTGCGCTTTAACAAAGAACACCGCCGCGCCGAAGTGCAGGCGCAGTTACCCAAAACACCCGCCGGCCCGGAACACGTTATCCCGCTTACCGGCATGCGCCGGATGATTGCCGAACGCATGGCCGAAAGCCTGCACACCATGGCCCAGGCCACGCTCAGCGCCGAGGTGGACGTAACCGAAATGCTGCGGCTGCGCCAGCAGTTCCAGCTTCGGCCCGCGCCCACGCCCACCGATATTGTAATCAAAGCCGTGGCCATGGCGCTGGAAGCGCACCCGCAAATTAACGCCATGCTGCTGGGCGATGAAATTGAGCTATTGGAAGATATTCATATTGGCCTGGCGGTTTCTCTGCCGGATGGTTTGCTGGTGCCGGTGGTGCGGCATGCCAACCGGCGCACGGTGGCCGATATTACCCACGAAACGCGCCGCCTTACCAGCGCTGCCGGTGCCGGCAATCTAACAGTAGATGAAGTGAGCGGCAGCACCTTTACCGTCATCAACCTGGGCGTTTCCGGGGTTGATTTTTTTGTGCCGATTATCAATCCGCCGGAAACCGGCATCATCGGCATTGGCCGCATTATTAGCAAACCCGTTATTCACCGGGGGCAGGTTGCCAGCCGCCCCATGATGATACTTTGTTTGTCGTTTGATCACCGGGTAGTAGACAGCCACCAGGCCGCCGCGTTTTTGCGCGCCGTGTCCCGGCTGCTGGCCCGGCCCCAGCGTTTGTTTGCTTGAGGGATTAATGTTTGGAATTCGCCCGTTAGTCATTCTTTTAATTAGCGATACCCCGGACGATGCCGTTCAGGTGCAGCGTGATCTGGGTGATGAATTTCCGAATTTTCAGCTTCAGCCGGTTAGCAACAGCAATCAACTTGCCGTTGCCCTGGCTCAGCTTCATTTTGATCTGGCGCTCATCGAGGCGGATTTAACCTGGATAGATAGCCAGGCCGCGTTCCGGGCGCTGCAAAGCCGCTGGCCCGATTGCCCCATTGTGCTGATTGCCGGCGAATCCGGCGAAAAAATGGTGCAGGCGGCCATTCAATCCGGGCTAACCGGTTATGTACCCCGGTTGGCCGGGCGCATGGTTGGCCTGACCATTGCCGTGCGTTTGGCGCTGGCCCGCGTTACCGAACGCCGGCGCATCGAAGATACGTGCCGCCACTACCACCGCCTGTTCGATACCGTGCCGGTGGGCCTGTACCGCACCACGCCAGATGGCCAAATTTTAGATGCCAACCTCACCTTTGTTCACATGTTGGGCTACCCCGACCGCGCCGCGTTGCTGGCCCGCAATATCACCGAACTTTACGTGCATCCGCACGAGCGCCAACTCTGGCAGGATAGCCTGCGCCAAAAAAACACGCCGCACTTCTTTGAAGTGCAGTTTTACCGGCGCAACGGCACCACTCTTTGGGTGGAACACACCGTTGCCCGCCGGCACGACCTGCCCGATGGCCTGTTGTACTACGAAGGCATTTTGCAAGACATCACCGAGCGCAAACGCACCGAAATCGCCTTGCTGGAAAGCGAAGAGCGCTTCCGCACCATTGTGGAGCAATCACCCATCAGTATTCAGGTGATGACGCCCGACGGCTGGACGGTGCAGGTAAACCGCGCCTGGGAAAAGCTGTGGGGCATTACCGCCGACGACGTAAAAAATTACAACCTGCGCCACGACGAACAAATTACCAGCCTGGGGATGATGCCCTATGTAGAGCGCGGTTTTGCCGGCGAAACAGTGCTGTTGCCGCCGGTAGCCTATCACACTCCGGAGTCGCTCAAAACCGGGCGGCGGCGCTGGTTTCAGGCGCGGATTTACCCGGTACGGGGCGAGCGGGATGAGATAAAAAACGTTATTGTCATGTACGAGGACATCACCGAGCGCCAATGGGCCACCGAAGATTTGCAGCGCTTGTCCATTGAGTTAATGAACGCCCAGGAAACCGAGCGCAAGCATGTGTCGCAGGAATTGCACGACGAGTTGGGCCAGGCGTTAACGGCCATGCGGATTAACTTTGACATGCTGGAAAAAATACTGCCGCCCGATTCGGCGCAGGTGGGCCGGGAGCGGCTGGCCGAAATCAGCATGCTGGTAGATGAAACGCTGGAGCATGTGCGCGAGCTTTCGCACACGCTGCGCCCCACCATGCTCGATGAGATGGGGTTGGTACCCACGCTGCGCTGGTACGTTAGCCGCTACGCCGACCGGCTGGGCATCGAAGTTGAACTGGATGTGACCGGCCTGGAACAACGGCTGGCCCCGGAAATTGAAACCACGCTCTACCGGATTGTGCAAGAAGCCCTCACCAACATTGCCCGCCACGCCCATGCTCACCGGGTGCGGTTGCAGCTAACCGGCCAGGCTGGTAGCGTTTCGGCTTTAATTGAGGACGACGGGCGGGGCTTCGACGCGCAAACCCGGTTGGCCGCCGATGCCGCCCGGTCGGGGTTGGGGTTGCTGGGCATGCGGGAGCGGGCGGCGTTGTGGGGCGGCAACTTTACCGTTCAATCCCGGCCCGGTGCCGGCACGCGCCTGCTGGTTGAACTGCCGCTAGCTATGCGCGCCGTTACAGGAGTATTATGAACAAAATCAGGGTATTGCTGGCCGAAGACCATACCATTGTACGCAAGGGGCTGCGCTCCCTGCTGGATGATGAAGCCGAAATCGAGGTGGTGGGCGAGGCCGAAGACGGGCAGCAGGCCATCCAAAAAACCGAGCAGTTAAGCCCGGACGTGGTGGTGATGGATATTACCATGCCGGTGCTGAACGGCCTGGAAGCCACCCGGCAAATTAAAAAACTGTGGCCGGGCGTTAAAGTGGTGGTGCTAACCGTTCACTCCACCGAAGAGCACATTTTTCAAATTCTGCGGGCGGGCGCGTCCGGCTACGTGGTTAAGCAGGGGGCCGTTCACGAACTGCTCCAGGCCATTCGGGCCGCCTACCGGGGCGACACCTTTCTCAGCCCGATAATCTCGCGCCAGGCGGTTGACGAATACGGCCAACGCGCCACCGCCATGGAAGACAAGTACGATAAACTAACCAGCCGCGAACGCGAAGTGCTGCAAATGATTGCCGAAGGCCACACCAACCGCGAAATCGCCGGCCGGTTGCACATCACCGTAAAAACGGTTGAGGCGCACCGCTCGCGGTTAATGGACAAACTGGACCTGCGCAGCATCGCCGAGTTAACCCGCTACGCCCTGCGCAAAGGGATGATTGAGCAGGATTAGCTGCTCCGCCACAATAACACCTTCCCCGGAAATTAGGGTTTTCCCTAATAGATATTGCCGCTCATTTCATTTATACTACAACCATCTTCCGGCAATCATCCACCATCTTCGATTCTGTCTAAAATAATCACCATCTTTCCCAAAGCAAGAGCTTTTCCTTTCTCGCGTTTGTTGTCTGCGCCAAAATCTTGATGCGGTATAAATTTGTGTTTGCTCAGGGCGGATAGTTTATCCGTTACCTTTAGTTTGTTGTGCCATTTGAGCGGCAAAAAACCGGCGCAGGTATTCAATTAAACCAATTTAAGGAGCCTGTAATGAAGCAGGTAGTCAGTTTTTTGAGAGGTAGCGCAAACGAGTGAACACCCCGGCCATCGGTTGGGGTGGAACTCGTTTTTTTTTATTTTGTTTACCCAATATTCAGGCAACTACCCAAATTAAAAATTTAAAAATCAGTACAAAGGAGAAAAATTATGGCTTTAAAAGCGGCATTTATCTTTGTTGCCCCCGATGTAGACCCCAAAAAGCATCAATCTACCGTGATTACGCCGGCGGTAGAACTGACCGCCGTGGCGGTTAACAACTACGCCCAGGCGGTAGAAGTGTGCCAGGCCATGGTGGCCGAAGGCTTTGTGGCCTTTGAACTGTGTGGCGGCTTTGGCCACATTGGCGCGGCCAAAATTGCCGAGGCGTTGCAGGGCAAAGCGGCGGTGGGCGTGGTTCGGTTTGATAACCACCCCGGCCTGGAATTTAAAAGCGGCGACGAACTCTTTAAATAAACAGGGGAGACCCGGTACGGTATGGATAAAGCATTTGTTCGTGAAATTGGTGGTTGGGTGGCTGCTCAACTTGAGGCCTGTACCCGCTGTGGCATTTGCGCCGAGGCATGCCCCTTTTACAAGGTTTTAGGCAACCCGGAATATACGCCCATCTGGAAACTGGAACTACTGCGACGCGCTTATGAACAAAACTTCACGTTAAGCGGCAAGTTCAAACGGGCCATTGGTCTGGAAAAACCCATCACCGAGGCCGACCTGCAACACTGGCGTGACCTGAACTATGCGGCCTGTTCCACTTGCAACAAATGCTCAATGGCCTGCCCAATGGGCATTACCGTGGGGCTGTTGATGCACCAAATGCGGGATGCTCTGGCCGAGGCCGGGGTTGCGCCGGAGAATTTGCTCAAAATTCAGGCCACCATCACCCAAGCCGATAACCTGTTTGGCTACCCCAACTACGAGCGCACCGCCTGGGCGGAATATATGGCCGATGCACCGGACGACCTGTATCTGCGTGAGCAGGCCGAGGTGGTTTATTTTACCGGCTGTGTGGTTTCTTTTTCACCCGCCGCCCAGCGGATTGCCGAAGCCGTGGCGCGAGCGTTAACCGCCGCCGAAGTTGACTTTACCCTGCTGGGCGAAAAAGAAGCCTGCTGCGGCTTTCCGCTGAAGGCCGGCGGCTTGGGTCAGGCCGCCGATGAGCTAATTCGGAAGAATATCGAGGCCGTTGCGGCTACCGGAGCGCACACCATTGTTTTCTCGTGCCCGGCCTGCCGCCTGACCTGGCTGCGCGAGTACGCCAAACACCTGCCTAACGTGCGCCCGCTCCACATTACCGAGTTTTTGGCCGAGCTGGTTCGCGCCGGCAAGTTAAAACTCAACCCGCTGGAAGGGAATGTTACCTACCACGACCCCTGCGACCTGGCCCGGAACGGCGGCGTGTACGACGCCCCGCGCGAGGTTTTGCGGGCCATCCCGGCTTTAACGTTGCTTGAAGCCGACGAACGGCGCATCAGCGGCCTGTGTTGCGGCGGCGGTGGCAACGTAGAAGCCGTAGCGCCCGACCATGTGCAGCGGGTGGGTGCCGACGCGCTGCAAAAGCTCGCCGCTACCGGCGCTCAAACCCTGGTAACGGCCTGCCCGCAGTGTTTGCGCGTGTTTGAAAAAGCCAACAAAGAGGCCAAACACAAGCTGACCATTTTGGATATTGCCGAAATTGTGGTGCGGTCGGTGGGGCAAGGTTAATCAACCCAATCAATTTATAACTACCGGTTATTGTTACTAAGGAGGTGTAAATGCCAGATTTTAAAATGCCGGAAGAGCTTTATTACCACCCGGAAACCCACCTGTGGGCCAAAGTTGAAGACGATTTAGTGCGGGTGGGCCTGGATGATATGGCCCAATATTCAGCCCGGGCCATTGTTAATATTCGGTTAAAACCACCGGGGCGGCCTATTCCCAAAGATCGCCCCTTTGGCACGATGGAAGCCGGCAAATACGTTGGGCCGTTAAATCTGCCCGTCGCCGGTAAAGTTATTGAAATTAATGAGGAGGTGATTGACAACCCAAAACTGGCTAACAGTGATCCCTATAATGCCGGCTGGCTGGCGTTGGTTGAGCCGGAAAACCTGGCCCGTGATCTGCCCACGCTGATGCATGGCGAGGCCGTTCGGGACTGGGTAGCCAAAACCGTGGCCGACTGGACGGCTCGCGGCATTATCAAGTAGTAAATATCGGTGTTACCCCATCATTGTATTGGCTGTTTTTACAAGGAGGTAAAATTATGGCTGAAATCAGCAAAGAAAAATTGCTCCAAATTTACGAGCGCATGCAGTTAATCCGCATATTTGAAAACAAAGCCGCCGCTCTGTTTGCCGAAGGCAAGCTGGCCGGCTTTGTTCACCTGTACGCCGGTGAAGAAGCCATCGGGGTGGGCATTTGCTCTCACCTGACCGATGCCGACTTCATCACCTCTACTCACCGGGGCCACGGCCACTGCATTGCCAAAGGCGTCGAAGTAAACCCGATGATGGCCGAATTGTTTGGCAAAGTAACCGGCTCTTGCAAAGGCAAGGGCGGCTCGATGCACATTGCCGATGTGGACAAAGGGATGTTGGGCGCTAACGGTATTGTGGGCGCCGGCGGCCCGCTGGCCTGCGGCTCTGGCTTGATGGCTAAAGTAAAAGGCACCGACCAGGTGACGGTCTGCTTCTTTGGCGATGGGGCATCTGAACAGGGCACCATGCACGAAGCCATGAACATGGCCAAAATCTGGAAGCTGCCGGTGGTGTTTGTGTGCGAAAACAACGGCTTTGCCGAAAGCACTCCCGCCAGCTATCACTGCTCGGCCAAAGACATTGCCGACCGGGCCACGGCCTACAACATGCCCGGCTTTAGCATTGACGGCACCGACTTTTTTGCCGTGTTCGAAGCCGCCGGCGAAGCCATTGCTCGCGCCCGCCGCGGCGAAGGGCCATCGCTGATTGAATGCAAGGGCTTCCGCTACTACGGTCACTTTGAAGGCGACGCCAAACGCTACTACACCGATGCGATGCAGGAAGACTTTAAGAAGCGAGACCCCATTACTCGCTTCCGCCAACGTGTACTGGATCGCAATCTGGTTTCTGCCGCCGAGTTGGATGCAATCGAAGCCAAAGCCAAACAAGCTATTGATGATGCCGTTAAGTTTGGTGAGGAATCGCCCTTCCCCGCTCCCGAAGATTGCCTGACCGATGTTTATGTAGCGTACGCTTAAAGGAGAATGACCATGACAGAGCGAAACATTACTTTCCGGGAAGCTATCAATGAGGCCATCCGCCAAGAAATGCGCCACGACGCCACCGTGGTGTTATTGGGCGAAGACGTGGCCGGCGGGGCCACCCTTGACCACGTAGAAGGCCAGGGCGAAGAAGCGTGGGGTGGCGTGTTGGGCGTAACCAAAGGGTTGGTGCAAGAATTTGGCCGCAACCGGGTGCTCGATACCCCCATCAGCGAATCGGCCATTATGGGCACGGCGGTTACTGCCGCCGCTACCGGCCTGCGCCCCATTGCCGAGTTGATGTTTGTTGACTTTTTTGGCGTGTGTATGGACCAAATTTTTAACCAGGGCGCTAAACTGCGCTATATGTTTGGCGGCAAGGCCCAGGTGCCAATGGTGGTCCGCACCATGATTGGGGCCGGGTTCCGGGCTGCCGGGCAACACTCCGGCTGTCACTATTCGGTGTTTACCCACATGCCCGGCATGAAAACGGTGGTGCCCTCCTGCCCCGCCGATGCCAAAGGTTTGCTGGCCGGCGCTATCCGCGACAACGACCCGGTTATCTTCTTTGAACACAAAGTGATGTACGACGACGAAGGCCCCGTGCCCGCCGGCGAATACGTCATCCCGTTGGGCGTGGCCGATATTAAACGCCACGGCAGCGATGCCACCATTGTGGCCATTGGGCGCATGGTTAACTTTGCCCTCAAAGCCGCCGATAAACTGGCCGCCGAAGGCATTGAAGTAGAAGTGGTAGACCCGCGCACGCTGTCGCCACTGGACGAGAAAACCATTCTGGAATCGGTTAAAAAGACGCACCGCCTGATTGTGGTGGATGAGGATAACCCCCGGTGCAGCATGGCCACCGACCTGATCAGCCTGGTAACGACGCAAGCGTTTGAATACCAGGATGCCGCGCCGCAGGCCATCACCGCGCCGCACACCCCCGCCCCCTTCAGCCCGCCCATGGAAGATTTCTACATTCCCAGTGTAGATACCATTGTGGCTGCGGTAAAAACCGCCTGCCAGGGCTAGTAAAAATTAATATAGGGTAGATCGGTTTGGGTACGGCGTAGCTTTAATAGTGCGCCGTACCCAAAACCGCCGGTAATTTTTTTGTAAAAAGCAGTTTTGCAGTTTCAAAGCAGGTTGCAGTACCTATTTTTTTTGTTAGTGCTGTTCAAAAGGAGGTTTAGGATGAAAGCAGCTGTTTGGTATGGCCGGCGTGACGTGAGATTTATGGATATTCCCGAAGCGCCTGCTCCAGGCCCCGGAGAGGTCAAGCTAAAAGTAGGCTGGTGCGGTATCTGCGGCACCGACCTGCACGAATATGCTGCCGGACCTATCTTCACCCAGGTCAATACGCCCCACCCACTCAGTGGGCGTATGGCCCCCCTGACACCAGGCCACGAGTTTGCCGGCACAGTGGTAGAAGTGGGAAAAGGCGTAACCGCTTATAAAGTGGGAGACCGGGTGAGTCCCAACCCCCTTCTGCGATGTGGTGAGTGTGTTTACTGTAAACAAGGGTATCCCCACCTATGCACGGGCATCGGCTTTTTGGGCTGCCACTCCGATGGTGGCTTTGCCGAATATGTAACCCTCAATGCCACTAGGGGGACAGACATTGTGCCGGTGCTTTATAAGCTGCCGGATAATGTATCACTTGAGGCCGGGGCAACGGTAGAGCCGCTGGCTGTGGCGGTGCATGCGGTCAAGAAAGGCAAACTGGCCCAGGGTGAGTCGGTGGTTGTTGTGGGAGCCGGGCCAATCGGCATCTGTACCGTAATGGCAGCGAAGGCCGCCGGAGCCGGCCAGATTATCGTGATGGAGACATCAGCCGGGCGGCGGGCATTTGCGGAAAAAGCCGGGGCAACGGCGGTGATAGACCCCAAAAACACCGATGCGGTCAAAGCGGTGCTGGATCTGACCAAGGGCCTTGGGGCAGATTGCAGCTTTGAATGTGTTGGGGCTGAACCTACCCTTAAACTGGCCGTTGACGCCATCCGCAAAGATGCCCGGGCTGTTGTGGTCGGCATCTTTGAAAAACCGGCGGCCCTGGACTGGTTCCCGATTGTTTTCTTTGAGAAGACCGTTATTGGCACCTTTGCCTATGCTGAAGAGTTCGACGATGTCATCGAAATGCTCGCCGATGGGCGGCTGCAACCAGACCCGATGATTACCGGCCGGATTGGGGTGAAGGATATTGTAGCCGGCGGTTTTGAGGAATTACTCAACAATAAAGAACAAAACGTCAAAATCCTGGTCTCTCCGGATATATAATCAGCTTACCTGACGAATTCTGGTAACAAACTCACTCTCCCGGAAGCTGTTTTAAAGAATTAAAAAATGATTCTGACTCAATATTCAGCTTCCGGGAAGATTTGCCGGGTAATAACATTCGCTGTTTTTATATAAGGAGAAGGGAAAATGACTCTGACTGGTTTTCTGGTTGCTTTTGGCGGGGGGGTCTTTGGGGCGGCTATCGGTGCGCTGCCAGCCTTTATCATGTTTGTGGGCCTCATGGTGATAGTGGGCGCGGGCGTACAACTGGCTACGGGTAACGCCGACTTTTATGGGGTTCCTTTTGGCCCGTTTATTGGCCCGCATGTGGGGGGCTTTGCCTCCGGGGTGGCGGCCTTGGCTTACGCTACCTCCAAAGGAAAATTTGACAATGGGCGCAATATTGCGCCTGGGATGATGGGGTTAAACAGCCCCGACGTGTTGTTGGTTGGCGGCATCTTTGGTATTTTGGGGTATGTGATCCAGTGGGCCTTTAGCCTTGTTCCCGCTTTTGGGCCGGGTTACGCCTGGACCGATACCGTGGCCCTGACGGTAGTGGTTTCGGCCATCATCACCCGTTTGGTTTTTGGCAAAACCGGCGTATTTGGCACGGTGAAGCCGGGTGAGTCGCGCTATGCTACGGGTAGTGGTTCGCCATGGGTGCCCTGGCAAAGCGAACCGCTCCAACTGCTGGTCATTGGCCTGGGGGCAGGGTTGGCGGCCGGTTATTTAGGCTCTACCTTAGGCGCGCCGGGTGTTATGTTGTCCTTTGGACTGGCTGCGTTCAGCCTCCTCGCCCTGCAATTTGGGGTCCAGATTCCGGTAACACATCACATCTTCTTACCGGCAGCCATCGCGGCAGCGGCTTCGGGCAGCGTCATTTGGGGTGGCATTTTTGGAATCGTGTGCGCCTTTGTCGGCGAGTTTATGGCTCGCACCTTCGTAGTTCATGGCGACACCCATATTGATCCCCCGGCGGCTACCATTGCCGTGATGACTACTGTCGCCAACGCTTTGGCCGCTTTTGGGGTTCTTGCGCTGCTACATTTGCCCTGAGTGTCTTTTGCACTCTTTAAGTCGGGTTTTCCCGTCATCCACTCTAACATTTGTAACATTTGCTGCAACATTTGCCTAAAGGTCAGTAGAAACCCGATTTCTATGCTCCAGATGGAGCATCTACCAAACTAATGTTAATGAGTTAGTTTTTTGGAGGAAATCATGAAACTTGAAGGTAAAGTTGCCTTGGTAACTGGCGGTGGACGCGGGCTTGGTCAGGGAATTGTGAAACGCCTGGCTGAAGCTGGAGCCGACATCGCTGTTGTTGACGTTATTTTGGAAAATGCCCAAAAAGTAGCCGAAGAAGTTAAGGCAATGGGCCGCCGGGCTATCGCCATTAAAACCGACGTGACCAAGTGGGATGAGGTTCAGGCGATGGTTAAACAAACCGTAGACCAGCTTGGCAAGCTCGACATTGCGGTGAACAACGCCGGCGTGATCAGCATTAAGTCGGTTGAGGAGTTATCGGAGGAAGATTGGGATTTTGTCCTTGACGTGAACGCCAAAGGCGTATTTCTCTGCTGTAAAGCCGAAATCCCATTTATGAAAAAGCAAAACTGGGGGCGGATTATCAACACGGCCTCTATCGCCGGGAAGGAGGGCTTCCCCGACCTGGCGCACTACACCGCCTCTAAGTTTGCGGTGGTGGGCTTTACCAACGCCCTGGCCAAAGAATTAAAGCGAACCGGTATTACGGTTAACGCCATTTGCCCCGGCATCATCGGTACGGGCATGTGGTATGGCCCCACCGGTCTGGCCGAAAAATGGAAAGCGCCCGGCGAAACCATGGATGAATCATGGAAACGCCACCAGGATGTGCTGATTCCGCAGGGCGTGGCTCAAACGCCGGAAGACATGGGCGATTTGGCGGTTTATTTTGCCACGGCTGACCATGTGACGGGCCAGGCGATTAACGTAGACGGGGGCTTCACTTTTCACTAAACAACGGTTAAAGCTGCCACTAAAACCGTGACTGACAGCAGTAAAAAATCTTAAAAAAGCCGGTCAGGCTTATTTACCGGGCCTGACCGGCTAAAACCGGAAAGAGCGTATGAACCTCAAAAAATTCATCATCGAAATGGGCATGGGGATTGACCAGCACGGGCAAAATCCCACCAAAGCGGCGCAAAAGGCCGTTAAAGATGCCATGGCGCGGAGTTGCCTGATTGGAATACTGGATATAGCCCGGCTGGAAGATATTAACCAGATGATTGTAGAAGTGCTGATCGCCTGCCCGCACCCGGAACTGGTGAACCCGGAGCAAGTTCTCCAGGCTGTTCCTTTTGGGCAAAAGCAAATCAAGGTGGTGGAGGGCGGCATGATTGCCCAGAGTATTTATCAACCCGACCTGGGAGATACTACTGACGAAACTTACGTTGCCAACGCGGCGGTAACGGTACTGGTGGATATGGACCGCGTGCTGATGGCCTGGCAAAAATAATCTTAATCACAGCAAAAGGAGCGGCTAATTTTATGAGTCTTGTTGGTATTGTGGCCAACCCGGCTTCGGGCAAAGATATTCGCCGTTTGGTGGCGCACGGCTCCGTTTTTGACAACAACGAAAAAGGCAACATTTTGCAGCGGATTATGCTCTCGCTGGATGCGCTGGGGGTAGAACAGGTTTGCATTATGCCCGATTATTACGGCTTGGGCGAGCAAGCCCTGGACGGATTGCACCTGAAGTCGCTCCGGGCATCTATTTTGGATATGCCGGTTGAGGCCACCGAAAACGACTCAACCGAAGCGGGCCGGCGGCTGTGCGAGATGGGCGCGGGCAGCGTGATTGTGCTGGGCGGCGATGGCACCAACCGGGTGGTGGCCAAAGGTTGCGGCGAAGTGCCGATGATTTCTATTTCTACCGGCACGAACAACGTTTTTTCAACCATGATCGAAGGCACCGTGGCCGGTTTGGCCGCCGGGTTGCTGGCGCGCCAACTGGTTGATGCCGAACAGGTTACGTATGCCGCCAAACGGATGGATATTTTTATCAACCAAACCTGGGTAGACATGGCTTTGGTAGATGTGGTGGCCTGTTCTGATTTGTGGATTGGCTCGCGGGCTATTTGGGATCCCTCTCACATTCAAGAAGTGGTGCTGGCGCAGGCTGTGCCGGGCAGCATTGGCATGTCATCCATTGGCGCGTGTTTGCAGCCGGTGCAAACCACCGACCCGTATGGCCTGTACGTTGCCGTTGGCTCAGGGCAAGGGCGGGTGCTGGCTCCGGTGGCTCCCGGCCTGGTCACAGATGTGGATATTCGGGAACACCGACTGTTGCCCATTGGCTCCGAAATCAACCTTAACCCGCAGGTTTGCACCATTGCGCTTGACGGCGAGCGTTCCATTGAAATTTATACCGGCCAAACCGCTACCGTCCGTTTGTCTAACCACGGCCCGCGCGTGGTTAACGTGTCTCGCTGTTTGGCCGAAGCGGTTCGGTTGGGGGTGTTCAGCCGTTAATCCAACACCTAAATCAAAATCCCCCAAACTTTTTTGGCGGATTAAAACCCTATCTTTGAAACCTATTACGAAAACTTTTTCGATAAAACTGGAGGTTAGTTACTGTGGCAACCAAAATAGTAATGCCCAAACTGGGAATGGCCATGAAAGAAGGCAAGGTGGTTAAATGGCTCAAACAAGCCGGCGATGCGGTGAACCCCGAAGAGCCGATTGTGGTGGTTGAGAGCAAAAAAATCACCTACGAAGTGCAAGCCTCGATTACCGGCATTTTGCACACTGTTACCGATGCCAAACAAATGCGCCCCGTGGGGGCCATTATCGGCTGGATTTTGCAACCGGGCGAAGCCGCGCCATCGGCGGCAGAGTCTGAGGTTATTGAAGAGGTGGCTATGGTTGATGTAGCCGCCGCCCCGGCTGCGGCTCCCGCCGCCAAAGCCGCCGCTCCGGTGGCGGAGGCTGCTCCTGCCGCACCGCCGCCCGCCGAAGGCGGCTTTGTGCTGGCTTCACCGGCGGCCCGGAAACTGGCCAAAGAAAAAGGCGTTAACCTGGCCCTGGTAGCCGGCACCGGCCCCAAAGGGCGCGTCACCGAAACCGACATTGAAAAATATCTGGCCGATCAGGCCGCCCAAAAAGCGGCGGAACCGCCGGCCACATCCGGCGCTAAATGGTTGGCCCGCGAACGCGGGGTAGATTTGGCCAAAGTGCGGGGTAGCGGCCCCGGCGGGCGCATTACCGAGCAAGACGTAGAAGCGTTCCTGTCTGCGCCGGCAGCCCCGGCGGCAGCGGCTCCGGCAGCTCCGGCGGCCCCGGTCAGCGTCATCCCCTTCAGCGGGATGCGCGCGGCCATTGCCGAAAATATGGTTTGTAGCCTTCAGCAAACCGCCCAGGTTACTGTCACCACCGAAGTGGACGTAACCGAACTGGTGAAGCTACGCAATCAGCTTAAAACCGAGTTCTCGCTAACTTACACCGATTTGATTTTGAAGGCCGTGGCCAAAGCCCTTAAGCAGCACCCGCGCCTGAACGCCACCCTTTGCGATGATGAAATCCGGCTGCTCTCGGAAATTCACCTGGGAATGGCCGTGGCGCTGGACGAAGGTTTGCTGGTGGCGGTAGTGCGCAACGCCGACAAGAGAAACGTGCCGGAAATTGCCCAAGAAACGCAACGTCTGGCCGCCGGCGCCCGCAATGACACGCTTTCGATGGACGAAATTACGGGCAGCACCTTTACCATAACCAACCTGGGCGCGTATGGCACCGATTTCTTTACCCCCATCATCAACCTGCCCGAAGTGGCTATTCTGGGCGTGGGCCGGATTATTGAAAAACCGGCTATTTACAACGGCGAAATTGCCAAACGCTCGCTGATGGCGCTCAGTTTAACCATTGACCACCGGCTGGTAGATGGCGCGCCGGGCGCGGACTTTTTGCGCACGCTCAGCACCATCCTTAGCAATCCCTACCGGATTTTGCTGGGTTAAGGAGGAAAATCATGCCAGATATGATTGTAATTGGCGGCGGCACCGGCGGCGTATCGGCGGCAATCCGGGCCAGTCAACTGGGGGCGCGGGTAACGCTGATTGAACAGGCCGAGTTGGGCGGCAACTGCGTTAACCGCAACTGCATCCCGTTAACCAGTTTGCTGGCCAGCGTAGAATTGCTGGCGCGGATTCGGCAGGCCGGAGAAATGGGGATTGACGTGGGCGAGGCCGCGTTAAACCCGGCCAAAATGGTTGAGCGGGCGCGACTAATCAGCCAGGGCTTGCGCGAAGGGCTAAACAGCTTGTTGCCGGCCTTTGGCGTGGAAATTATCGCCGGGGCGGCGCGGCTAACCGGCCCCAAAACCGTGCAGGTTAACGGGCAATCGCTCCAGGCCGAGCGGGCGGTGGTGATTGCCACCGGCGCGCGCTGGGCGGCTCCGCCGGATGGGATTGACCCCGATGTGGTGACCACGCCCCATCAGGCCATCAACCTGAACCCGCTACCCGACCACGCGCTTATTTTGGGCGGCGGCCCGGTTGAGCTTGAGTTTGCCACGCTGTACGCCTACCTGGGCCGCAAAGTTACGGTGGTTATTGGCGGGGCGTACCCCATGCCGGCAGAAGATTACGATATTGGCCAGCGGTTGCAGGGCGCGTTGCGCGAGCAGGGCATTCAGGTTATGACCAACGCCACCATCAAATCGGCGGTTAAAGCCGGGACGGACATCAAAGCGGTGGTTTCAACCCGCAAAGGCGATACCGAACTGACTGTTTCGCAATTGCTATGGGCCGGACGCCGCCCCAACACCGTTGGGCTGGGCCTGGCCGAAGTTGGGGTTAAGCTCGATGCCGACCGGGCCGGCGCAATAGCCGTAAACCCCCATCAACAAAGTAGCGTACCAGGGATTTACGCTGTGGGCGATGTAGTGGGTGAGCCGTTTTACTCGTCCGTGGCTACCGTAGAAGGGCTGATTGCCGCCGAAAACGCGCTGGGCCGGCCCCGCCAACTTGACCGGCGGCTGCTGCCGCGCTACGCCTTTACCTTGCCCGAGGTTGGCTGCGTGGGCTTAACCGAGGAGCAGGCCGAGGACGCCGGCTTTGAGGTGGAAGTTATCAACCTGGCGCTGGATACCAACTCCAGAGCCACCGGGTTAAATGAAACCGTCGGCGGCATTAAAGTGGTTGCCAACAAAAAACAGGGCAAAATTTTGGGCGTGCACATCATTGGCCATCGGGCTACCGAACTGGTGGCCGAGGCTGCGCTGGCTATCCAGTTGGAGGCTCTGGCCGAAGATTGGGCCTGGGCCATTCGGCCTCACCCCACTCTGTGCGAAAGTATGCTCGAAGCTGGCCGCGCCGTAGCCAAACAGGCGTTATACATCCCGCCAATGTAAAAAGCTTTTGTTGTAGCTGGCAAAAACCTAAACGCGGGTAGTGCACAGGAGGCTAAAATGTCAAAAAAACCGGTCTTCACGGATGTTTTGCAGGTAGCCGTAGTGGTGAAAAACCTGGATGCGTCTATGAAAAAGTATTACGACGAGTATGGTCTGGGACCGTGGACGGTGTACGAATTTAATAAGGATTCCGTTCAGGATATGATCATCCGCGACAAAAAGGTGAATTATGCCATGCGGCTGGGGCTGGCCAACATTGGTAAAGTTCAGTGGGAGTTGATTGAGCCGCTGGACGACATCAGCATCTACGCCGAATTTCTAAAGGAACACGGCGAAGGCTTGCATCACGTGGCCTTTGGCGCAGAAAACTATGAAGATACCGTAGCCCTGTTCCGGGGCAAGGGCATCGGCATAGTTCAGGGCGGCACATGGCACGATTTTATCTACACCTACTTTGACACCAGAGACGATCTGGGGACGATTGCCGAAATCTACCGGGTGCCGGCGGGGTTTGAATGGCCCCCGGCTGATGCTACGTATCCGTAAAAACGGCTCATCGAGTTAATTGTAATAAACAACCAACCAGCTACAGCGAAATCTGGCACAAAAATATTGTGCCACCACCCTTGCCACCGACCCCACCCCACCTTTCCTTGCTTATTGGGACGGGAGCGCACTAACGGGGATGTGGTCGGTGGCTTACTTTTGGAGAAACGGTATGGCAGAAGACACCATTTACGAGCAGTTCCTTAAGGCGGGCCTTTCCCGGCGAGACTTTATCAAGGCGTGCGGGCTGTTGGCCGGCTTAATGGGATTGCGCCAGGCTCCGCCGGTGGCGGCCAGCGGGCTGCCCAACCACCTGGCCAAAACGCCTTTGGCGGCGGCACCCGCCCGCCAGGTGGCCCGCGCCCTGGTTAGCAAACCCCGCCTCCCGGTTATCTGGCTGGAGTTGCAAAGCTGCACCGGTTGCAGCGAGGCGCTCACCCGCTCGCATTCGCCTTCGCTGGCGGATTTGCTGTTCAACCAGATTTCCATTGAATATCACGAAACCCTGTCGGCGGCGGCGGGGCATCAAGTAGAAGAAAACAAAGCCGCAATTATGCAGCAGTACGCCGGGCAATACCTGCTGGTGGTAGAGGGCAGCCTGCCCACCGGCCCGGAGGCAAAATATTGCGTTATCGGGGGCCGCACGGCAGAAGACATCCTTAAAGAAGCTGCGGCCAATGCCGCCGCCATTATTGCTACCGGCAACTGCGCCGCGTTTGGCGGCGTGCCGCTGGCCAACCCCAACCCCACCGGGGCCAAAAGCGTGGCCGACTTCATCACCGGCAAACCGGTGGTGAACATTCCCGGTTGCCCGGCCATCCCCGAAGCGACGACCGGCACGCTGTTGCACTTTCTGGTTTTTGGCGCGTTCCCGGAACTGGACGGCCTGAACCGGCCCAAAACCTTTTACGCCCAGGCCATCCACGACCGCTGCCTGCGCCGCCCGTTTTATGATGCCGGTAAATTTGCCAACTCGTTTGATGACGAAGGCGCGCGCCGGGGCTGGTGTTTGTACAAATTGGGCTGCAAAGGGCCGATTACCTACAACGCCTGCGCCGGCCTTAAGTGGGATGCCGGGCTGTCGTTTCCCATTCAATCGGGCCACCCCTGCCTGGGCTGCTCCGAACCGCATTTTTGGGATGGCGGCGGCTTTTACCAGGGCCAATCGGCCCCCATCAATCGCCCGGCGTTGACCACTGCCGGCGCGGCGGCTATTGCCGGGGCGGTGGTGGGAGCCGGCGCGGCGATGGCCAACCGCGCCCAGCAACAAAAACCCGTGGCCCCCAAACCTGTGGCGGAGGTGTCAGCATGAATTGGCCGGCAATACTCGAATTTTCACGCGGCCCGTTTTTTCAGGCGGCGCTGCTGGTGTTCATCACCGGGATGCTGTACCGGCTAACCCGGCTGGCGTTGTTGGGCCACCTGTGGAGCCACAACCCGGCCCGACCCAACCGGGTTAAGGCCATCGGCCAATCTTACCTGGAAGGGCTGTTCATTTTTCCGTTCATCCCCTGGGTAAAGAACACATTTAACGGCAACATTGTCACATTTTTGGCCGGGGGTTTGTTCCACCTGGGGCTGTTTGTGGTGATTTTGCTGGGCACGCCCCACATGCTGGTTTGGAAAAGCCTGCTGGGGTTTGGCTGGCCCACCGTGCCCACCCCCATTGTGGATTGGCTGGCCGCCGGCGCAATTGTAGCGATGGTGGCGCTGGCCATCAACCGGCTGGTTAACCCCATCCTTAAAATGCTTACCGGCCCGGCGGACTGGCTGAATTTGGCGGTGGTGTTTTTGCCCATGCTCACCGGCTATATGATGACGCACCACCTGTGGTTTCGGTATGAAGTGCTGTTTAGCCTGCACATGATAACGGTTGACGTGCTGCTCATCTGGATTCCGCTGAGCCGCATTTCTCACTTTATATTTTACTTCTTTGCCCGCACCGTTCACGGCGCGGAATTTAGCCAGATAGCATGATGTGGATTTACGAACGCCGAATTGAGGGTAACGAACTACGAGTGACGATCAGACTCGCTGTTCACTGTTTGTCGTTCGTAAATTGTTGCTTGTAATTCGTCAATCGTCGCTCGTAAATCGTCATTCAGGAGATTAAGGTATGCCAAAACGTTTGGTCATAGACCCCATTACCCGCATCGAAGGCCACCTGCGCATCGAGGTTGAACTGGATGCCAACAATGTTATCACCCAGGCGTATTCCTCCGGGACGATGGTGCGCGGGCTGGAAACCATTTTAAAAGGGCGCGATCCCCGCGACGCCTGGGTTATCAGCCAGCGCACCTGCGGCGTTTGCACCGCGGTGCACGCGCTGGCCTCGCTACGGGCCGTAGAAGATGCCCTGGCCATTCAAATTCCGACCGCCGCCAGCCTCATCCGCAATTTGATGATTGCCCAGCAGTGCGTGCATGACCACGTGATGCACTTTTACCACCTGCACGCGCTGGATTGGGTAGATGTGCTGGCCGCTCTCAAAGCCGACCCGGCGGCCACGGCCACCATTCAACAAACCATTTCGCCGTGGCCCAACGCCTCGCCGGCCTATTTTGCCGAGGTGCAGCGCAAATTGCAGGCGCTGGTTAACAGCGGCCAGCAATCCATTTTTGCCAACGCCTACTGGGGCCACCCGGCCTACAAACTGCCGCCCGAAGTGAACTTGCTGGCGGTAACGCACTACCTGGAAGCCCTGGATTGGCAAGCGCAATCCACCAAAATCCACACCATTTTTGGCGGCAAAAACCCGCACCCCAATTTTGTGGTGGGCGGCGTGCCGCTGCCCATTGACCTGAACAGCGACACCGCCCTCAACGCCGAGCGGCTTTCCATTGTAAAAGACAGCATCGAGCGGATGATTGCCTTTGTTGACCAGGTGTACCTGCCCGATGTGATGGCTATTGCTCCGCACTACCTGGATTACGCCGAAATTGGCGAAGGGCTGGGCAATTTTCTCACTTGGGGCGAGTTTCCGCAGAGCCAGGCCACCGGCCCGGCCAAATTCCTCATTCCCCGCGCCCTCATTTTAAACCGCGACCTGAGCCGCATTACCGAGCCGGACCCGCGCGACCTGGAACGGATGAACGAGTTTGTGGCCCATTCCTGGTACAAGTACAGCGCCGGCGATGGCGTGGGGCTGCATCCGTGGGCCGGCGAAACCAACCTTAACTACACCGGCCCTCAACCGCCCTACGACCAGTTAGAAGTTGAGCAAAAATATTCCTGGCTCAAGGCTCCCCGCTGGAACGAAACGCCCATCGAAATGGGGCCGCTGGCGCGGGTGCTGGTGCTGTACGCCACCGGCCACGCCCAAACCAAAGAACTGGTTGACCAAACCCTGAAAACGCTGGGCGCGCCACAGGCGGCGCTCTTCTCCACGCTGGGCCGAACGGCGGCGCGGGCCATCGAAACCAAAGTGTACGCCGATTTGCTGCGGGTTTTCTATGATGAGTTGATTACGGCCATCAAAGCCGGCAACACCCGCACCTTTAACGACGAAAAATGGGAGCCGTACACCTGGCCCGCTCACGCGCAGGGCGTTGGTTTTGTCGAAGCGCCGCGCGGCGCGTTGGGGCATTGGGTGGTCATCAAAAATGGCCAGATTGAGAATTTTCAACTGGTGGTGCCTACCACCTGGAACGCCTCGCCGCGCGACCACAAGGGGCAGCCCGGCGCGTATGAAGCGGCGCTGGTGGGCCAAAAACTGGCCAACCCGGAATGGCCGCTGGAAATTTTGCGCACCATCCACTCGTTTGATCCCTGCATGGCCTGCGCCATCCACCTGGTAGATGCGCAAGGGCACGATTTGGGCGAAGTGGGCCTGGGCTTAAATGTTTGCCAGCATTGATGGCAGCCTGCCGGCAGACGCCAATCGCCGGGTGGTGCTGGGGCTGGGCAACATCCTCAATATGGATGAAGGGGTGGGCGTGCATGCCCTCACCGCGCTGGCCCAAACCCGGCCCGGCCCAACCGCGCCGCTTGAATTTGTGGATGGCGGGGCGTTGGGGTTAAACTTGTTGCCGTTGGTTGAGGCGTGCAGCCACCTGCTGGTGCTGGACGCCATTAACGCCGAGCGCTCGCCCGGCAGCCTGATCGAACTCCGGGGCGAGGATATTCCGCTGTACGCCGGGGTTAAACTATCGCAGCACCAAATCACCTTTCAAGAAGTGTTGGGCATTGCCAGTTTCAGGGGCAAACTGCCGCCCCGGTTGCACCTGCTGGGGCTGCAACCGGCAGATTTGGCTATGGGGATTGGCCTTAGCCCGGTGGCGGCAGCGGCCATGCCGCAACTGCTGGCCCGCGCCGCCGAGGTATTACAAGCATGGGGACTACTCACAACTCGCTAACCGAACCAAACCCGATGGTGGATATGCAACTGGACGAAGATTTGATTGAGCGCGTGCGCGGCGGCCTGCCTTGGGCCTACCGCACCTGGGAACCGAAACAAATGGCGGTGGTGCTGGGCCGCAACAACCGCGCCGACGTAGAAGTGCACGAAGCGCATTGTCAGGCCGATGGCGTGCCGATAGTGCGGCGGCGTGGCGGCGGCGGCACGGTGGTGCTTGCGCCCGGCGTGGTGGTAATTTCGCTGGTAAAACAGGTGCGGCAGCAATTTCACTTTCAGGAATACTTTTGGCAAATCAACACGCTGATTATTGATGCCCTGCAACGGCTGGGCATTCAGGAGCTATCGCAGCAGGGCCATTCTGATATTTGCCTGGGGAAGCGCAAAATTTTGGGGTCTTCCATGTACGGCAGCAAAAACCTGCTGTTTTACACCGCCTCGCTGCTGGTTGCCAGCGATTTGGAATTGATTGACCGCTATCTCCGGCATCCCTCGCAAGAGCCGGAGTACCGGCAGGGGCGGTCGCACCAGGATTTTCTCACCACCATTAACCGTGTTTACCCCCATTTGGCCGTGCCAGAGGTAATAGCCGGCCTGGACGGGGTGTTGCCCCAGCGCATTCCCGAAATTGAATAGAACGTGACCTGTTACCCCAATTAAGAGCATATTTATCTCAATAAGAGATATATTTACCTGAAGCAAAGAGTAATTGAGCTTCACCAAAGAATGGTGAAGCTCAATTACACAATAATCCGAAATTATCAACAAATAATCGAAAGTAATCAAAAGTTAATCAAGCTGAATTATCCTTTGCTGAAGCAACAGCAGGATAAAATCGAAACGACGCCGCAGGCGTAGGGGCGACGCACC
>CAZFCE010000008.1:59274-191236 GCA_964517605.1 uncultured Caldilineaceae bacterium
GTGGCCAGTTTGCCCCGTTCGGCCAAATCAACGACGCCGCAGGCGTAGGGGCGACGCACCGTGGCCAGTTTGCCCCGTTCGGCCAAATCAACGACGCCGCAGGCGTAGGGGCGACCGCGAGGGTCGCCCCATGAGGGCAGGCGCAAGGCCTGCCCCTACACGGTTAAAAAATCCCCGCGTGTCCCCTTCGGGTTAAAATAGTAATTCGCCCTGTTCACAGAATGGTGTATAATCTGGTACAATCCCAGGCGTTAATAAACCACACGCCCAGATTTTACAGATTGAGAGACATCATCACTATGGCTGAAAAATACAACCCCAAAACTATCGAAGCCAAATGGCAGCAAAAATGGGATGCCGATGGCCTGTACCGGGCCAAAGTTGACCCCTCCAAACCCAAATATTACGCCATGACCATGTACCCCTACCCCAGCGGCGATTTGCACATGGGCCACTGGTACGCTATGGCCCCCAGCGATGTGCGCGCCCGCTGGATGCGCATGAAGGGCAACAACGTGGTCTTTCCAATGGGCTTTGACAGCTTTGGCTTGCCCGCCGAAAACGCCGCCATCAAGCGCGGCATCCATCCCCGTAAATGGACTTACGCCAACATCGAGCGCATGCGCGGCCAACTGCGCAGCATGGGCGCGATGTTCGATTGGAGCCGCGAGTGCGTTACCAGCGACCCCGGCTACTACCAATGGACGCAGTGGTTCTTTCGCAAATTTTACGATATGGGGCTGGCCTACAAAAAAATGTCGCCGGTGGATTTTTGCCCCACCTGCAACACCACCCTGGCCCGCGAACAGGTGTGGGGCGATGACCGCCACTGCGAACGCTGCGGCACGCCCGTCATCAAAAAAGAACTAAACCAGTGGTACTTTAAAATTACCAACTACGCCGAAGAACTGCTCGATTACTCGCAGCTAAACTGGCCGGAGCGCGTGCACGCCATGCAGAAAAACTGGATTGGCCGCAGCGAAGGCGCGGAAGTAGTCTTTAAAACCGAGCGCGGCGACGCCCTGCCCGTGTTTACCACCCGGCCCGATACCCTGTGGGGCGTGTCTTTTATGGTGCTGGCCCCCGAACACCCGCTGGTGGCCCAAATTACCACGCCCGATCAACGCGCTGCCGTAACCGCCTACATTGAGCAGACCACCCGCCAAACCGAAATTGACCGGCTGGCCACCGACAAAGAAAAGAACGGCGTTTTTACCGGCGCGTATGCCATTAACCCGGTTAACCAGGAGCGGGTTCCCATTTGGATTGCCGATTACGTGTTGATGACCTACGGCACCGGCGCAATTATGGCCGTGCCTTGCGGCGATGAGCGCGACTTTGCCTTTGCCCAAAAATACAACCTGCCCATTCCCGTGGTGGTGGCTCCCGCTAACTGGGATGGCCGGCCCTTTGCCCAGGCCTACGCCGCGCCCGGCTTTATGCACAACAGCGGCCAATTTAGCGGCATGCCCACCATTGCCAAGTACAACCTTGAAGACTGGACGCCGGAACTGGCCAAAGAATACGGCCTGCCCGCCGAACTGACGCCGCAAGCCGAAGGGCTGCGGGCGGTTATCGCCTGGCTTGAAGCCGAAGGCATTGGCAAAGGCACGGTCACGTACCGGCTGCGCGACTGGCTGATTAGCCGCCAGCGCTACTGGGGCTGCCCTATCCCCATGATTACCTGCCCCACCTGCGGCATTGTGCCGGTGCCGTATGAGGATTTGCCGGTAGAACTGCCCGAAGACGTGGAATTTATGCCCACCGGCGAATCGCCGCTGAAGTTCCACGAGGGCTTTAAAAAAGTGGCCTGCCCGCAGTGCGGCGGCCCCGCCGAGCGCGAAATTGACACGATGGACACCTTTATGTGTTCAAGCTGGTACCAGTACGCCTACATGGATCCTCACTGGAAAGACGGCCAAAAACTATCCGCCGCTGATACCCCGTACAACCCCGCCGAAGGCAACTACTGGTTGCCGGTTGACCAGTACACCGGCGGCATTGAACACGCCACCATGCACCTGCTGTACACCCGCTTTTTCACCAAAGCCATGCGCGATATGGGCGTGGTCAACTTTGCCGAGCCGATGGACAACCTGTTTAACCAGGGCATTATTCTGGGTGAAGACCGCGAGAAAATGAGCAAAAGCCGGGGCAACGTCATCGCCCCGGATGATTTGGTGCAGGAATACGGGGCCGATACCGTGCGCGGCTACCTGATGTTCGGTTTTCGCTGGGATCAGGGCGGCCCGTGGGATAGCAACGGCATTCTGGGCGTGGAGCGGTTTTTGGAACGGGTGTGGGATTTGGTCACAAACTCGCGGCCCGGCTCCGGCCAACCCACCGCTGCCGCCGTGCGCGAGCTAAAACGCAAACAGCACCAGGCCATCCGCCGCATAACCAAAGATATTGAGGATTTTACCTTTAACACGATGGTAGCCGGGTTAATGGAATACACCAACGCGCTGGCGGCCCTGCGCGCCGACGCTCCGGCGCTGGTGGGCGGCGCTGATTGGGCCGAGGCCATGCAAACGCTGGTGCTGCTGCTGGCTCCCGGTTTTCCGCATGTGGCCGAAGAGTTGTGGGAACAGCTTGGCCGCCCGTACAGCGTGCACCAGCAAAACTGGCCGCAATGGGATGAGGCGCTGGCCAAAGAGGATGTCATTGAAATTGCGGTGCAGATTAACGGCAAAGTGCGCGATAAGCTATCCCTGCCCGCCGAGGTTGACGCCGAAACCGCCAAAGCCCAGGCGCAAGCTCTGGACAGCGTGCAAAAACACATTGCCGGCAGCCAGATTGTAAAAATAATTTATGTGCCGGGCCGGCTGGTCAACATCGTTATCCGCTAACGGCGACCCCGGCTTTTGCCGGTGAATTAAAAAGAGCGCAGTTGCTAACAAAAACTGCGCTCTTTTGATTCTGTTGGCCTCCAAATGTCTGTGGCTCACGGTTAGAACAAGTGCTAAAGTGACCGGCATTTATAAAAAATGCGGTTTACCGAAAAAAACCAAATTGCCGGTCACTTGTACTTAACATGAGCCGTGTCTGTTGGAGTATATAATACGGGGGTGTATGGGCAGGGAACGCTGAACTACCTGCCGCTGATCCTCAAAACCGAGCCGTAACAAATATTGTCGGCGAGAAAATCATGTTATTTTTTGAACGTTACCCTGACCGTTACGCCCTGTTCGCCCTCAATGGTGAGCTTGCCGCCCAGTTGCATGGTAAGCAACTCCGCCAGCCTCAGCCCCATGCCGGTTTTGTTATTGCCCGAAGCCAGCCCCACGCCGTTATCGGTGATGCCCAACGTTGCGCCGTCGGCGGTTTCGGCCAATTCCACCCGGATAACGCCGGCCCGCCCCGCCGGAAAAGCGTATTTGAGCGCGTTGGTTACTAGCTCGTTGACCATCAGCCCCAGCGACATAGCCCGCCTGGGGTCCAGTTCCAGCGGCGACAGGCAGGTTTCGATTTTTACCGGGCCGTCTGCCGCCAGATAAGCCTGGGCCAGCTTTTCAACCAGGGCTTGCAGGTAGCTGCGCAGGTCAATTCGGTCCGAGCGACCGGTCTGGTTGAGCTGGTCGTACAACGCGGCCATGGTGTGGAGGCGGGCTTCGGTGTTGGCCAAAATGGCGCGGGACTGGTCGTTGGGCAGGCTGTTTTTTCCCAGGGCAAGCAGGCTGGCTGCCGTAACCAGGCTGTTTTTTACGCGGTGCTGAAGTTCGTGCATCAATATTTCTTTTTCGGCCAGCGCCTGTTGCAGCGCGGCTTCGGTCTGTTTGAGTTCGGTAATATCAATACCTATTCCGCCAACACATTTGCGGCCATCTTCGTCATAAAAGGGGAATTTAAAGTTTAACCACCGGCAACGACGGCCATCAGGGTTAATGCTCTCCTCTTCTATCCGGATTTGCCGATTTGTGGCCAACACAATCTGATCATTTTTCCAGAACGATTGGGCAATTTCCGGGGGCCAGAGTTCAAAATCCGTCTTGCCGCGCCAATCCTCAAATTTTATATTGAGGTAATTCTCGTAGGTGCGGCTAAGATAAATGTGGCGTCCCTGCTCATCTTTGGCCCAGGCAAAGGCCGGGCTGTTATCCATAAATGCGCGGAACCGCGCCTCGCTTCGCCGTAACGCCTCCTCCGCTTGTTTACGCGCGGTAATATCACTAAACGAGACTGCCACGCCGTCGCCAAGTTTAACGGTAACGTTTCTAAACCAGCCGGTAATGCCATCGGCATCATATTTAAACTCAATTTCATCGCCCTGATTGCTTTCGACAATGCGGGCGTAACGGCGAAACATTGCCTCGTTTTCCCTATTACCGGGCAGGATTTTTAGCAAGTGTTGCCCAACTAATTGATCCGGTAAATATTTCAGGATTCGCCCGGCGGTGGGATTCACATAAACCCATTCAAAATCCGTAATTTGACCGTTTTCAGCGCGGATACTCTGCAAAATTGTAAACGCATCCAGCGCAATTTCCTGGGCCACTCGAAAGCGTTCTTCGCTGGTTTTTAACGCTTCTTCGGCAATCTTGCGCTCGGTAATGTCCAGAATGTAGTTCAGGCTATAGGATTTGCCGTTAATTTCAACCACCGTGCCAGAAACTATAAAATCGCGGATAGCGCCGGACTTCATACGGTATTGGGTTTCAAAATTATGAAGTTGGCCGGTGGTGGTTAGTTGCTCAATATACCGCCGGCGGTCATCGGCGTTAACCCAAACATTTAAGTCCCCCGAAGTGCGCCCCACTACCTCGGCGCGGTCAAAGCCGGTAATGCGGAGAAACTCGTCATTAACGTCCAGGTATCTCCCGTTTTCTATGGCGGCAATAGACATCGCTTCGGGGCAGGTTTGGAACACCCGGGCAAACTTCTTTTCCGAAAGCAGCCGCTCTTCTTCTACCTGTTTGCGGTCGGTGATGTCAATTTCAACGCCATCCCAAACCAGGTGATGATTGGGCAACCGGCGCGGCGCCGAGGTAAAAAGCCGCCATCTGGTTTCGCCGGATGGCAGTTGCACCCGCACTTCCGCCTTAAACGGCGTTATGGTAGCCAGCGCGGCGGCCTCGTATTCGGCCACCAACCGGCGGTCTTCCTCTACAATTTGCCCATAGATAGCCATTGCGTTGTTTTTGGCTTCTGCCACCGAAATGCCGTGCATCTGCTCAACACCGGCGCTGATGTACAAGAATTGGCGTTGCCGCCCATCCTCGCCGGAATCAATCTGATAAACCAGCCCGTTGGGCAGGTTATCGCTCAGCACGCGCAGTTGGGCCTCGCTTTCGTGCAACGATTCCTCGGTTTGCTTGCTCGCGGTGATGTCCATGCACAGGCCAACCATTCGCAACGGACGGTCGCCATCGTAGTAGGTTTGGCCGGTGGCCCGAATCCAGCGGATTTCTCCGGTGGGCAACACAATCCGGTAGTCATTCACCAGATCAATTTTGCAATCAATCGCCTCCTGAATGCGGCGGGCGGCTGCCTCCCGGTCTGCCGGATGGAGGGCTTCCGTCCAGGCTTCAAAACCGGCGATTGTGCCGGCGGGCATCCCAAAAACCTTTAAAAATTCCGGCGACCAGTTAAAGGTGTTGGCCACAATATCCCAATCCCAGGTGCCGGCGTAGCTGGCGGCGTGGGCCAAACGCAGGCTCTCGTTGGTGCGCCGGATGGTTTGGTGCGCGGTGTACAGTTTAAAGGCCATTTTAATGGATGCCGCTAGCACGGTGATGCCGGTGTTTTTTACCACGTAGCCGTAAGAGGTGATTTTTTCGGTTTTGTCCACTATCTCCGGCTCGGTGTGCGAAGAGAGAAAGACAATGGGGATGTCGTGCTCTTGCAGAATAATTTGCGCGGCCTCGGTGCCGTCAAGGCCACGGCCCAGGTTAATGTCCATCAGGATGAGGTCTATGGGCGGCGAGCCGGCTTTAACTTTGGCAATGGCCTCCTGGCCGTTAAAGGCGTGAACCACGGCGTAGCCCTCATTTTTAAGCTGCTGCGCCTGGTCTATAGCAATAATAACCTCGTCTTCAACCAGGAGAATTGTTTTTGGGCTGGTGCTCATCAAGCCTCCTCTGAGCTAAGACACTTTGGAACCGGGCCGGTGGGAATTGGTGGGGTATCTCCATTATATTATATGCAAATCCCTGGATTTGAGGATTTACGGTATGCTAACGCTAACAGGCAGGTCTGCAAAAGTATTCCCCGCAGGCGGCAACGAGCTATCTTTTAACCCAATTAAATCGCTGTTGGAGGGCTTTTTGAAAGGCTGCGAACTTTACTGCATCCTTTGTTACGATAACATTTGAAGCACGGCTTGTTCGGCATGAATCCTGGTTGTATCCAGAAACGGAATTGCCTGCCCCGTTGTCTCGGTTAGCAGCAACGGCAATTCGGTCCCGCCCAGAACCAACCCTTCTATGCGCTGCTCTCTTTGCAGTTTGTCCACAATTCCCAACATCTGTTCGCGGGTTTCACCGGAAAAAACTCCATTCACCAACTCGCCCATATATTTAGTGTGAATGTAAGCCTGATCTTCCAACTCAGGCACAACCAGGGCAATCCCTGCCTTTGAAAACTCCTCAGGGTAAAAATGCCCTTGCATTGTAAACCGTGTCCCGAACAGCCCAACTTTTTTCAACCCCAAAGTTACGGCTGCGGTACACGCCGCCTCCACAATGCTAATCAGGGGGATGGGCGACCGCCGCCGAATATCGTTAAACACAATATGTGGCGTATTAGATGCCAACAACCCAAAATCCGCCCCGCCATTTGCCAACTTTGTGACTTCTCCTACCAGATATTCGGTTACGCCCGGTAGTTCATTCCTGCCTATTAAATCCAGCATCGTCTTCATATCAATACTATTGATAAGAATTGGGGGATAACTTCCATCGGGCTGCCGTTCACGATAGGCGGCAATAATCAAACGGTAATATTGAATGGTTGACTCGGGGGCAATCCCCCCGATAATTCCAACGGTTTTCATCTTAACCACTCCCATTTAGATTACGCCCCAATTTTATCTTAAAGACCAAAAACTTCAATCATAGCCAGTTGTAAATGAACATTTACTGCACCACAACGCTTCCCAATTTTGACCATTCGTCTGAAAGCGCACCTTCACCATTAACAATGATGATATCATTTATGACGTTTCGTCAGATTTTTGTGTATTATATTGACTTTTCGTTGCCGGTGTTTTATTATCGTTACAATCCTTGATGATACGGACGCAATAATGGATGACATTGACAAAAAAATTGTACGCTTGCTTGTTCAACAGGGGCGCTTATCCCATGAACAAATCGGGCGAAGCGTAAACCTTGCCCGCCCCACCGTCCATGAACGAGTCAAACGGCTCGAATCGGAGGGTATTATTCGCGGGTATCACGCCCAGGTTGAGTGGACAGCCCTGGGCTACCCACTCACCGCCTTTATTTGGGTATCCAGCCGCACCAAATCCGATGATACGGCTGCGGCTCTTTTGCAACTGGGTACCCCGGAAGTCATCATTGAGTCTTGTCACGGTGTTACGGGCGAATGGTGTATATTGGTTCAGGTTCATGTCTCGTCACCGGCGGCCCTTAAGGGATTTATTGATCGTATCTACGGTGTGGAGGGAGTGCAAAATACAATGACCATTCTCTCGCTCACGGCCTATCACGAACAAACGGCAACAAATAACATCTCAATAAAGTGAGGAGTTCTATGAATTCTGTTTATGGTAATACCCCGGTTTCAACCCAACTTGTTGACCGCCTTTGGGCGATGCCCAAAGTGGAATTACACGTTCATTTGGAAGGCGCAACCGACGCGGCTACCGTTTGGGAACTGGCCCGGCGCAATAATGTAACCCTTCCGGCCCCAACTCTGAAAGAATGGCAGTCAATGTATACATTCCGCGACTTTAACCATTTTATTGATATCTATCTATTGGCTGCCAAATGTATGCAAACACCCGATGATTTCATTTTTATGGTTGAACGTTTTTTAGAGCGGCAAGCCCAACACAACGTTAAATACTGCGAAACATTTCTAAGCGCATCACTGATGCTGGACAAATTTCCGCCAGATGAGATAATCGCGGCCTTAGCTGAAGGTATTAGCTATGGCGAAACCGTCTATGGAATTCAACTCCGCTTCATCCCCGATATTTCCCGTCAATTACATGACACACGCCATCGCGTTCTTGACTTTGTATTGAAGGGACGAGACCATGGGGTTTTTATTGGGCTTGGTTTGGGTGGTAAAGAAGTTGGCTTCCCGCCCGAATTATTCTCGGACGTGTTTGCCGAGGCGCGGCGTCAAAAAGTGCATGTAGTGGCCCATGCCGGCGAAACTGATGGCCCCGCGAGCATTTGGGGCGCAATCCGTAGCCTGCAAGCCGAACGGATTGGCCACGGCGTGCGCGCGGTTGAAGATTACCAATTGGTTAAACACCTCGTCCAAACCCAAATCCCCCTCGAAGTGTCTCCCTACAGCAATTATCGGCTCAAGGTTGTCCCGCTCAATCAACCCCATCCCATCCGAGAGTTGATGGATCAGGGGGTGTACGTAACGGTCAACACCGATGATCCGCCGATGTTTTCTACGGACCTCACCGGTGAATACATATTGCTCGCCCGCCAGGGTTTTTCGTGGGATGAGTTATGGCAACTCAACCTCAATGCGCTTGAAGCCAGTTTTCTTTCAAATGAAGCAAAAGCAGGTTATCGAGCAGAATGGCAGGCTTTTGCTTCCTCACTTTAACCTCCAAATCAAAATTTGGCGTTCGATGAGTTAGCCGCGGTTATCGGTGAGGAGCTAAAATAAAAAGCCACGCTGTCAAATTGACAACGTGGTTGATCCAAGCAGGCTACAAAAATATTAGCCGTGGAGGCCAACACCCGCAGGGCCACTCCACGCTTTTACAACCTGCTTATCGCGATTTTTTTGCAATGATGGGCAGATAGTACTCGAATTTAACCACGTCAAGCGTTAGTGGTACGATAATCTCCGGGTTAACCGGGTCGTTACTATCAATACACAGGTTGCCACGGTAACTGCCCACGTTTAGCCCGGTTGAGTCAAAGGTAACATTGACCGGAACGGACGAGCTGCCCTGTATTGTTTGGGTTATGGGTAAAACGCCGGCCCAACCCAGGTCGGGCGTACAATCGTTTACTCCCAAGGCCACATCATCCACAAAAAAACTGGCATCAGCAGCGGCAGATGTTGACCCGGCGGTGACTCCCATTTCGTAGATAGCCCAGGTCAAATCCGGGATGCCTGCGTTGCTGATAGTCAGAGGTTTGGTAGTAATAACATTGGCCCATTGTGTTGAAGCCAGCATGGTGGGGGTAACAGTTATCACCGGGGTCATAATCGTGGTTGTGGCCGTATTGCTGGCAGCGATGCCCTCGGTAGTGCTGATGTAGGCCGTGTTGATCATCATTCGTTGCTGGATATTCACATCATCTACATACCAGCCAGTCTCGCCCGCGCTGTCATCAGAGGTCATCCGGAAGCGCAGGCGCACCTCTGCCCCGCTATAGCCGCTCAAATCAACGATGGTTTCCTGATACCCGTCATTGGAGCCGGTGAAGGCCCGCCGCCCGGCAATGGGGTTGTAGGCAGAATCATTGATCGAGCCGTTATAACCATTCTGGATCATCGCCGTGCCCAGGTCGGCCCAGATAGCGCCATCATCAACAGAGATTTCAACAACACCACCATCGAAACTTGCTTCGGTATTGTAATAATGCCAAAAACTCAACACGCTATGCGCCGGCAGCAGGACAGGGTTGGCCGTAACCAGATATTTGTCAGTGGTGGTGTCGGCGTCAGAGGCAAACCAGGCGGTTGAACCGCTGTGGGGCTTGTCCCCATTGAGTGCCCAGTCTTCCGCGCCTTCGCCGTGAGCCACAGTCCATTTACCGCTGCCGCTTTCCATATTGTCAACAAACAGAGGCGACGGCAACGCGCTTACCGTCACTTGGAAGGTGCGGGTAACCGTGGCATCAAGGCCCAACGGGCCAATATCCCACCGAACAATCCCGGCGCTTTCGGTGCCGCTGTAGCTGGCCGAACCGTCTACACAAGTGGCGTTAGCCGGTACGGTGTCCGTAATCAAGACGCCGGTCAACGTTTGGCTGGTAAAATTACTGGCCACCAGGGTATAAGTCATCACCTTGCCGGCTACAACCGATGAAGGAGAAACGCTTTGAGTAATATCCAACTCGTCCAAACATTGAGTAGGCAGCTTAAAGTTTTCGGTTACGGCCAGGCTGGCATCGCTGCCGCCATCCCCGGCATTCACCCCCATTCCCCGCCGGGCAAAGGCTGTCCAGATAGGGCATTGGTTAGCCCCGCTGTTGTTCACCAGATCGGCCTTTAAAATAGCGTCGCGGGCGTCTAAAAAGGAGGGAGAACATGGCTGCAACTTTAAGCCATCCATCACCAACTGCATGGCCAGATTATTGCCGCCGGTTCCATTGTAGAAGTCCGGGCTGAAGCCGTGAATATCTACCAGGTTCCAGTACATATCCCACAACGTCGCCGCCCAGATTTCGCCGACACTGTGAACTTCACCGCCGGTAGCGGGCAAATCGCCATAAGTGAGGGGGTTAACGAGCATGTTGGTGCTGTAGGGATAGCGCCGAATACCCGGGCCATCCGCCGGTTGCCCCAGAGCGTAGGTGCCAACCGGGTAAGCATCCCCGCGTGCGTCGGTGGGTTTGGCCGTTAGGGCTAAAGCCCACCAGTCACTCCACCCTTCGCCGGCTCCCCCACTTTGAGCATTTCCCAGGCAGTCAACATTAGAGGGGCCACCGGTCAGCCGGTTGGAGATGCCGTGGCCGTACTCGTGGATGATAATCCCGTTGTCCAGATCGCCATCCCGCTGAGGGGTGGTTGAGGTAAAGAGAAACATTTGCATCCGTGGGGCTTCGCCATCGGGTGGGGTGGCAAAATTGGAATTGTTCACATCTATCCCATCCTGAGCGTCAGCCTGCACCGGGTCACCGCCAACGCCACCGTGACCATAGGTGTTTTGCTGAAAATTGCCGCCGGCTTCATCAAACCCGTAGTGGTAATGTATATCGTGAAGGATGTTGTTCCAGTAAAAAAGATTGGCAATAGCCGCCGACTGGTACGTGCCGGGTTCCTGGGTTAGATCAACGGGAAAATCAAAGGTTAAGGTTGATCCGCCATCAGGCCGGAAACCTTCCGTATCGTCATCATCATGCTCCACATCTTCCTGAGCAAAAACATTGTTGCCCCGGGTATCGGTGTATTCGGCCCCAGCGATGCCGTTAATATCGTGCCAGCCATAAGGCGAGGCCGCAGCATCAGCCGGATTTATCGCCGGAGCCTGGTCGCCATCATTGGGGCTTTCCAGCGGCAAGGGGTAGGTCTGGTAGGTATCGTTGGCAATCCAGTTGTTCTGGTGCAGAACCTCACCGGTCACGGCGTCAACGGTCATATTCCACCAATCCCGGTTGTTTTTCAGGCGCAAGCTCAGGTTCCAGGCCAGCCGCACGCCGGATTGGGTCCCGGGCTGGTACATCAACCTGACCGGGATATCATTCCTGGAGATGCCGCCGTTGCTCAAGAGCGTTTTTTGGGATGCCCCGCCGATGTTTTGGCGCACCACCAGCGATTGGGTTACAGTCAGATTCAAGTGGCGAGCGGCTTGTTTGACGGCGGTTACCGGGGTTAACAAGGGTGACTTACTATTGACGGCCCGGCTCAAATGGGGAACAAACCGGTTGCCCAGGCTAATCACCCGGCCTTCCCGGTCAATATTAATGTTGATATCGCCGTTAAAAACTTCAATCCCATTTAACCGCTGGCGCAGGTAAATGTGCGTTACCTGGTTATGGGGGCTGGTATAGCGGTCTTTAACCACCATATTAGCCAGGTCTGCTTGGGTTAGCCCCAAACTCTGGTAATTTTGGCGAAGATAATTGAGAGCAATATCCAAAGGATCACCGGCTGCCGGCCCACTCAGAAAACCATCTGATGCACCGGAAGGCGGGACTGCCGGCGGGCTATCTGCCAAAATTGAAACCGGTAGGAACAAAAATCCCAATATAGCCAGAGCTAGTGCGGGAAAGAAGTTTGGTTTTGTCATTTTTTCAGGCTCCCTGGTTTTGGCGATGATATTTAACGGCGCATGTTGCCCCCCAATATTCAATTTGGCAAAGTGTGTATTCTTTTAGAACCTGTGGAACGAAGTTCCAAAACAAAACAGCCTTACTTGGCCAAAGTAAGGCTGTTTTTATTTTTCCAGATTCTCCACAACCGTGGCTAATTTATCAGCCAATCCTCAAGCGTGGCCGGGTGATTCGATACTTTACTACCGCATCACCACCGGCAGATACACCGTATAATCCTGCCCAACAACAGTCACCACCTTAACTGCGCCGGTGGCGCTATAGCCACCGCTGGCGGTAACAAGGTAGGCATTGTTGGTGATGGTTTGGGTGGCGGTAACAACAAACTGCGTTGTGGTTACGCCGCCGTTAGCCGCCAGGCTGGCTGCCACAAACTGCACCACCCCCAAAACCAGCATCCCCCCGCTGATGTAATTTGCGCCAGCCGGTAGCGTATCGCTGATGACCAGATTGTTGGCTACGGCTGGGCCGTTATTGGTTACGGTTAAAGTGTAGGTGATGCGTTCGCTGGCGCGGGCACTCGCCGGGCCGCTATTGCTAATGGACAGATTCGGCGCGGGCGCGGGCGGATTGTAAATTGTAATGGTGGTGGTCGCCGTAATCACGCTGATACTGTTACTGGCGGTGACGATGGCGGTATAAACGCCCGCCGCAAGAAAAGCGTGGGTAACAACTGCGCCGCCGGCAAACGTAAAATCACCCAGGTTCCACGTGTAAGTTACCGGATAGCCGGTGGTAACAGTTGCCGTTAATGCGGTGATGTTGCCCAGCGCCGTGGGGCCGCTGTTAGCCGCCGTTAACCCCGTGACGGGCAAATCCACCGCAAACATCGAGAGGAAGGCGTCGCTGCCGCCAACTGCGGTGTGGTTATCAACAGCGCCATCCGGGTTAAAGTCAACCAGGCCAACAAACCCTCCGGCGGCGTACACATTCGGCCCGTTTACAATAATGCTGCTGCTGTCGTTGCCGCTGCCGCCCCAGCTTTTGGCCCAGTTGAAGTTTCCGTTGGTATCAAACTGGCTGATGAAGGCATCCTGTTGACCATTTGACCGGTGGTTGTCAACCCCGATTCCGGGGTCAAAGTCAACATCAGTGGCAACGGTGTCGGAGAACTCGCCGGATACATACACATTGCCCGATGTATCCACCGCCACGCCCATTGCATTGTCCTGACCATTCCCGCCCCAGGTTTTGGCCCACTGAAAAGTTCCATCCGGCGCAAACTTGCTGACAAATATATCCCAGGCCTCCTGCTGGCGCTGCCAGTCTGAGCCAGGGGGGGCTGGGTTGTGGGTTGAATGTTTGTCCTCGCCCGCGCCGGTGTCAAAATCGCAATCCACACTGGCAAACCGGCCAACCACATACACATTGTTCGCTCCATCCACCGTAACAATGCCCGTGGCGTCTTCGGTCCCTTGCCCACCCCAGGTTATTACCCGTATGAAATTTCCGTTTGAATCAAACTTGCTGAGAAAGACATCAACCACCGAGCCGCTGTCGTGCGCGGGATGCCCCAAACCGCCGCTGCCACCGGCGGGGTCAAAATTGATGGTTTGGCTGGCGTACATGCCGGCCACGTACACGTCATGATTCGCATCCATCGCCACGCCCGGCCCATCATCGTAGCCCTCTCCGCCCCAGGTTTTGGCCCATTGAAAAGTGCCGTTCAGATCAAACTTGGCCAGAAAAGCGTCAAAGGCAGGCCCAGGCTTAGGATTGGGATGATTGGTATGATAATCATGCGTGCCCCACGGATTAAAGTCCGTTGTACTGCCCGAAAAATCGCCGACCATGTATAAATAATTGCCGTCTATGATTACGCTATAGCTTTCGGCCCCGCCGTCGGACGGCCCCCAGGTGCGCACCCATTGAAAAGTTCCATCCGGCGCAAACTTGCTGAGGTAAATGTTATTTTCGGCACCCGCGTTGGAGATATGAGTTTCTGTGATGGTCGGATCCGGGTTAAAGTCAACCGTGTTTCGGAAAGGCCCCACCACGTAGGCATTACCCGCGCCATCCACGCCCACGCCATAAGCGGTATCACGGCCGGACAAATCCCGGTTGTTGACCGGAACATTACCGCCGCCCCAGGTTTTGGCCCACAAAAACTGGCCGTTGGCGTCAAACTTGCTAAGGAAGGCGTCTATAGTGCCATTGTGCGAGGTGTGAGTATCGGTTTTTACCGGGTCGGGGTCAAAGTCTACCGTGCCGATAAAATTTCCGGCCACGTACACATTGCCGGCCCCATCCACCTCTATGTGATTAATGGTATCATCCGAACTTCCACCCCAGGTTTTGGCCCAACTATAAACCACGCCCGTAATATCCATAGTTGCAACCAGTTTTGGCGGTAACGTGTGGCCTGCCCTGAAATCAGCGGGAAGATTGACGGTAGCCACGTTGGCCTCGCCCACCGTCAGGCCATCAACCCGGCCCGGCAGCCCGCCGGCGCGATAAGCCCCAACCGCCGGATGTGACTCATCGGCTTGCCAGGTTGCGGCTACCAACAATGTAGCCATAATCAGATAGATGATGATTACTGTCAGTTTGATGATCATTGCGGTAGCCTCCTTTGGGTCAGGGAATTATGAAATTTGCCGATATTCACCATTGAACGGGACTATTTTGACAAAATTGCCCGTTTGACAGTCATGTCTACCGGCAAGGCAAAAAAGATACCCACAACCCTCACCAAAAGGCAACATTGGGCATGCGTTACGTTTTCGGGTAAAATTGGAGGCGAAAAATTCCCGCTCGCCCAGCAAGCCAAAAGTTAATGGCCCCTGCGGGCGGATGACCAAAATTCGCTGTTCGTTTATTCGCAATTTGTGCAATTCCAAAGGAAAGAACTATGCAACCAACCCCTGTTTCTCCTCAGGAAATTGTGGCGCAGGCGCAGGCGCTGTTTCCCCAAATCCGGCAGTGGCGGCGTCAAATCCACCAATACCCGGAGTTGGGTTTTACCGAAACCCGCACCGCCGGGTTAATCAGCAAAACGCTGGCCAATCTGGGCATTGAGTTTGAAACCGAGGTGGCCAAAACCGGCGTGGTTGGCGTTATTCGCGGCGGCAACGGCCCCACGGTGGGGCTGCGGGCCGATATTGACGCGCTGCCCATCACCGAGCAGAACGGCACCGAGTTTGACAGCACCCGGCCCGGCCTGATGCACGCCTGCGGCCACGATGCCCACACCGCCATGCTGCTGGGCGCGGCGGCCATCCTCAAAACCCTGGCCGATGCGGGCCAATTGCCCGGCACGGTGCGGCTGTTGTTTCAACCCAGCGAGGAAAATCAGGACGAGGCGGGTAAATCCGGCGGCATGCGGATGGTGGAAGAAGGGGCGCTCAACGGGCTGGCGGCGGTGTTTGGCCTGCACGTGGACGCCAACCTCACCACCGGCACGGTAGCCACTCGCCCCGGCCCCATGATGGCCAGCGCCGACACTTTTGAAATCAAGCTGTTTGGCGCTGCCGCCCACGCCGCCCGCCCGCACCAGGGGCTTGATACCATTACGCTGGCGGCGCACGTTATCCAGGCCGTTCAGCAGATTGTCAGCCGCCGCCTCAACCCGGTGGATGAAGGAGTGGTGACAATTGGCACTATTCATGGGGGCGTTAAGGAAAATATTATTGCCGATACGGTGGTGATGACCGGAACCACGCGCAGTTTTACCCCGGCCACCCGCCAGTTTTTACTGGATGAATTACGCCGGGCCTGCCGCATTATCGAGCCATTGGGCGGGCGATTTGAGTTGAATGTGCTGCCGGGCTACCCGCCGCTGGCCAACGATCCCGTCGCCTACCAGGTGATGACCGGCGCGTTACGCCAGCTTTTGGGCGACGAGCAGGTGCTAGAGGCTCCCAAGATGATGGCCGCCGAGGATTTTGGCATTATGTTGCAGGCCGCGCCCGGCTGCTTTTTGCGGTTGGGGGTTCACCATCCGGCCTGGACGGAGCATTACTTTGTGCACACGCCCACCTTTCGGCTGGACGAAGCGGCGCTGCCGGTGGGGTCGGCGGCGCTGGTAACTACTGCCCTACAGTGGATGCGGCAGCAGGGTTAACTGTTGTTGTCAGCGGCGGATTTTTCCAACTTGCGGCGCAGCACTTCGGGGATGGGAGCGCCGCCCAGTTGCAACAGATTGAGCGCCTCTTCCCCGTCAATGGGGGGCACAACCTCGGCCCGCAGGCTATAATCATCGGCGGGGTCTACCGCCAGGTGAGGCGGCAGGTTGGCGGGGGAGGGAATGGGGTACTCCGTTGTCGGCGGCGTTTCGTCGTCGGATTCCTGCATCACGTCATCCACAATGGCCTGCTGCACCCAATCCACCACCTCGCCGGGGTCGGTGAGCAGCAACGCCCCCTGGCCCAGCAATTCGCGGTTAGAGGCCGTATCCCGGCGCACAAACACCGGCAGCCCCCGGCCAAGCGCCGCCATCGCCCGCGCCTGCGATTCGTCATCGCTTTCCAGAATGAGCAGCGCCAGCGTTAAATGGTCAATCAGCAGGTTGCGGGCTTCGGCCAGTTTATCGTGGTAGGCGGCATCCGGCGCAAAGGGACTAACCAACAGCGTGCGCCCGCCGTACACCGCCGCCGATAGTTTGTTGGTGGTTTTGGCAAAGGCGCTCAGGCCCATGGGCAACATGGCCACGGTAAAGCCCTGCTCGGTGGTGAGCATCATTTCAAACGTGGTGCGATCCAGGCCGCGCGAGTAGCCGCTAATCAACCCGATTTGCTCAACTTCAAGGGTGTTGATCAGTTCATCCACAAAGGCCGTGGTTTCGGAGTTGGCTTCGGGTTGGCCCAGCATGGTTACGGCAGGCTGGTTGAGCAGGTTGGGGTTGCCCTGCGTCCACAGGATTAGCGGCTGCATCACCAACGACAGGTGGTAAACCAACCGGCGCGGGTAGCGAATATCGGTGCGGATAATCGGCTCGATGCCTTCTTTTTGCCATTTTTCCAGCAACCCGGCGTGCGCCGGCAGTTTTTTGGCCACATGGCGGAATTGCTCGGCTTCGGCCTCGGATAAACCAAAGGTGGTGGATAGCTCCAGCCCGGATAACGTGAACAAATCGGCTAACTGGCGGTTATCGGTAAGGCACCAGCGCAGAATCATCGGTTTTAACACGTTTAGCTTCAGGCCGCTATCCTGAATTAACGCCTGCCAGTAGACAACCTCTGGAAAATCAGCCATCTCACTGCACCTTTAAATTAACCACGCAAGGAGGCGGGAAGTTGCCGGTTTTATCAACCACAATCAGCCGGAATTGATAACTACCCGGCGGCACGGTGTCGCTGTTCCAACTGCCCAACACGCCGTTTTGCACCGGATTATCATACCGGGTAATAAACACCCATTCATTTGTAGCCGGGTCTAAAAACTCAAATTTATAATAATCAAAGTTGTCCGTGGCTGCCGCGCCCACAATTTGCACCACACCGGCGACCATTGCGCCATCGCCGGGCTGCGAAATCCGCGCCGCCGAGTTGGGGCAGTTGGGCGCTTGCCCCCGCGACATATCGGGGGTAGCGGTGGGCAAAACCACCACTTCGGGCGTAGACTCAACCACCGTGGGCGCCACGGTGGGCGGCGGCGTGGCGGTGGGCGTGGGTGTGGGCAGCAACAGTGGCGGCGAGGTGGGCGTGGGCGGCAGGGCGATGATGGGCGTGGCGGTGGGCGTGGCGGGCGGCGGCGGAACAATGGTGGGCGTAACCAGGCTGAGATAATACACGCCCAGCATCAGCACCAACACAATGGCAAAACCGGCAAAAGCCCGCGTCATGCGGATGGTCGCGTTTTCGCGCTCCAACGAAAAGATGGACTGGGTGCGCTCCTGGCGCGCCAGCCACATTACCCGGAGAAAAAACAGGGCAACCAACCCTAAAATAATATAAAGCCAGGTGTCAACAATAACAATTGGCCGGAGAAATTCTAACATACAAAGCTTCGCATCCCAGATTTAGAGAAATAATCAAAACCAGTAGAGTATACAAACAGGCGGAAATAGAAGCAAATTCCCCCAAAGCCTTAATCCAGCTTGTTGAGCACGCCTTTTAGTAACATTACCAGCCGGGGCACAATGGTTTTGCCGGCTTCTAAAACTTCTTCGTGGGTGGTTTCTTTACCAGAGCCGGCCTCGGTGATGGCCACGTTGGTAATGCTGCTAATCCCCAAAACCCGGATACCGCAATGGTTGGCTATCACCACCTCCGGCACGGTTGACATGCCCACCGCATCGGCACCAACGGCTTGCAAAAACCGAATTTCGGCGGGGGTTTCAAACGATGGGCCGGCCAAATAGGCGTACACCCCTTCGCGCACCGTCAGGTTGGCTGCCACCGCCGTGGCTTTGGCCAGCTTGATTAAATCCGGGTTGTAGGCCTGGGTCATGCTGGGGAAGCGAGGGCCAAATTCATCCAGGTTGGGGCCGCACAGGGGATTTTGGCCGGCCATCCCTACAAAATTAATGTGGTCGGTAATGAGCATCAGTTCGCCGGTTTCAAAACCGGGGTTAATGCCGCCCGCCGCGTTGGTAACAACCAGGGTTTTTATCCCCAGCAGCTTCATTACCCGCACCGGCAGCGAAATATGCTGAATCCCGTAGCCTTCGTAAAAATGGGTGCGGCCCTGCATTACCAGCACCGCTTTGCCGGCCAATTGGCCTACCACCAGCCGCCCGGCATGGCCGGGCACGCTGGAAAATGGAAAGTGCGGAATATCCCGGTAGGAGATAATATCGGCGTTTTCAATTTCTTCGGCCAGCGGGCTAAGGCCAGACCCCAAAATCAGGGCAATCTCAGGCTGATGACTAATCCGGGCCTGGATATAATCCGCCGCCTGTTTAATTTCCGCGTAGGTAAAATTTTCTTTGGTTGCCAAAGTAAGCTCCTTTGTTGTTGTTCTCTAAAATAAAAGATGCAGAGTAGCTCTGCATCAAGAGGTTTATAGGTGGTACAACCCAGGCAAAACCGGCTACTTTTCGCTTTCTTTGCTCAGATGAGCGTACACCTGCGTGGTTGAGATGTTGGCATGGCCCAGCAGCTTTTGAATATCCTGCAACGACCGGCCCTGGCTGAGTTTGTGCGCCGCAAACGAGTGGCGCAGCGTGTGCGGCGTTACCTGCGATACAATCCCCACCACCTCAACATAATGCTTGATGATCAGCCACAACCCCTGCCGGGTGAGCCGCTGCCCGCGATTGTTTAAAAACAGGGCTTCTTCTTTGGAATCATGCACCAGTTGTTCTCTGGCTTGGGCAATATACACCTGCAACGTGTTCACCACCGCCCCGGACAACGGAATAACCCGCTCTTTGCTGGCCCGTTTGCCCTGCACCCGCACCGCCGCGCTACGAGAGTTATCCGGCTCAAACTTGATATCGGCCACGTTTAATGACACCAGCTCGGTTACGCGCATGCCGGAGGCGTACAACATTTCCAGCAACGCCAAATCCCGCTGGGATTTTGGCCCGTTTTCATCGGCGGGGGCGCGTAAAATCCGGTCAATCTCACTGGGAGAGATGGCTTTGGGCAGCCGCTTTTTAACTTTGGGCGAATCCAGGGTAAAGGTGGGGTCGTCGGCTAACTCCCCTTCGGCCACCAGAAAATGAAAAAATGATTTAATTGCCGCCACTTTGCGGGCCACCGTAGACGAGGTGTACCCACTGTCTTTCAGGTGTTCAATATAGTCGGTAATATCGTTGCGGGTAATATCAATCCAGGTTTCAGGCTGAACTCCATCTTTATCCTGCCACACATTCTGTTGAAACTGGCTCAAATCATTCTGGTAAGCGGCAATTGTATTTTCGGCATATTTTTTATCAACTTCCAAAAACCGCAGAAAATCCTGAATATTATCTTTCATTTTCTGAACCCTAATACGGATTTTTAACTCAAAACAGAGCGATGTGAATTAGTAAATGTTGTCAGCCTGGATTTGTCAGGCGTAAGAAAGATTTTTAACTTCGACAACACGTGGCATTGCTTGTTTTTTATACAAAATTGCCAGACACTTTGCATAAAAAGGGGAATTAGACAAAACCATTGTACCAAACCTTGAAGTAAAATGCAATCAAACTCCCGAATATTTTATGTCATTAATCGGGCAGGGGATGGCGCAATTACCGGCCCAAAGGGGTTAATTTTTACACAACTTGCACAGGCTGGTTGCTTTAACCGAGGCATGACAGTGGGTTGTTTCGTTGTGAACCCAATCAAAGCCGGCGCAGGTGGCCAGCGCGCACAGCCGGGGGTACAGGCTTTGGTCAACCGGAAAGGTGGTTAAATCCACGGCCCGCCCCTCGTAGTGGAGCGAGTACCGGGTGGCCGGTTTTGACTCCGCCGGGTCGTGCGACAGCAGCGAGTCGTAGGCATCGGTTACGCGGAGTTGCACCGTGCCGCGCCACTCGGCCTGCACCAGTTGATTTAGCCGGGTAAGCGGTTGCACCATAGCCGGGTGAATTAACAAATCCTCGGTGTCAAACGGGGTTTGTTCTTCTTTTTTGTAAATTATCGAGGGATCGAGTTTGCCCACCAGCATATTGTAGGCGCACGAATCGCGCGTAATGTGGCACTCCATAAACCCCACGGCTTCGCTTTCGCGGATGGTGTAATCGCCTGCCGCCGAAACGTGCTCTCCGGCGGGCAAATCGGCAACCTGGCACGCGCCCGCCGGCCCGTGAGTGTTCATCACCTGGAATTGCAACATATCGGGGCGCGGGCTGAGGGTGGGCCAAACCAGCGGCGTAGGCGAAGGCACGGGCGTTGGCAGCGCCACCACAATAGCGGGCGGCGACGACAGGTTTATCTGCACGCAGGCCAGCACCGGCAACGCCGCCGCCACCAACGCCAACCAACCGTAATTTCGCCGCCGCGGCATCGGCTTGTAGCTAATCGGCATTGTAGCTATCGGCGCGCTCGGTGGTGCCAACCAGCCAGGTTTTACCCGGTTGCCACGGAAACCATTTTTGGCCTTCGTTGCTGGCGCTTAACACATACGCGCCCTGAGCCGGCTGCCCTTTGCCGGAGAGATCATAAATGTAGGCCACGCCGTTGGCCGGTTCGCCAGGGAAGGCGTTCACCATCAGTTGCCCGTCCTGCGTCCAGCGCGGGGCATTCAAATCGAGTTTGTTGGGATGCTCAAGGTAAGTAACCTGCCCATCGGCCAGCCGCAAAATAACCACGCCCTGGCACGGTTTGCAATATTTTACCTTGTAGCCAATCACAAACGCCAGATAATCGCCATCCGGTGACCAAACCACGTTGCCCATGGGGCCAACATCGGCGGAATCTTCAAACCAGATTTTGCTGAGCGCGCCGCCGGTGGTTACGGTGTAAAGTTTAATTTTCTCGGTTACGGCAATCTGATCGCCTTTAGGCGAAACGCTCTCGCTGACCGGCGGAATCAGCAAATGACCGGCTAACCGTTTGTAGGCGGGCATCTCCAATACGGATTGGCGCTGCCCGCCTGCTGCCGCCGTGGGCGTGCCCTGCGGCACCGCCGGCGGGGGATCAACCGTTTGCGTGCCGGAAATTGGCGTTCCACTTGAGGCCACGGCTGCCGCCGCCATAGAACTGGGCGTGCCCCACACCATCAACGAGGGAATGGTAACAACCGGAATTTCATCAGATACATTGCTGGCTGTCACCAAATTGGCCGCAACCCAGGCAAACAGGCCATCGCCCGCCGAAATCAGCCACCAGGAAGAATCCTGATTGCGGCCCACAATCGGCGCACTGGTGCCAAACGGCAACGTGCCAATGGTGTTGTATTCTGTGCCGGGGCCGCCGCGCAGGTTAACGGGACTTTGGTTGGCCAGCAAAACCGGCGGCGGCGTGGGAGTAGCCGTGGGCGGCGTGTAAACCGCCGCCGGCAGCCCGGAGCGCATAAATTCCAGTTCACCCTGAAGCAGTTGCACCTGCCCAATCAGCGAAGCAATCACCGGCGAGGTGGGCGTAGGCGTAACTGTAGCCGTAGTTTGAGGCGGCACAAAAGCCACGCCATCCGCCACGCCCACGGTGAGCGCATTCGACAGGCCGCAAATTGAACAAACCAGCGCCAAAGCAGCCAGCAAACCGCACGCCGCAACCAAACCTACCTGCGTGCCGCAACCTCCCAGCAGCAGCTTGCCAAAGTTACTGTTCCCCAGCGAGTTCATCAATCCCACCAATCCTTTTGCGAGCGGGCATCCAAAAAAGTGCCGTTATCCCTGATGGCTACCATCAGGTTTTGGGTGGCGCGGCCCACCGGCGTATCCAGCGTTAAACCGGGCAACATATTGCCTTTGCTCTCCTGAAAAGCCTTAATCAGATTGGGGTCGGTTTCAAGGCCCACCAAATGCACGGTGTAACCCTGCACCACGTTGCCCCGGCGGGCGTACACAAACGTCAGGCTGTCTTTATCGGCGTATAGCACGGTGGCGTAATATTTGCCCTGGTAAATATCACGGCTGGTGGGTGGAATGCGGATGGGATCGCCGGGGTTGGTTTTGAGGCCCACCAAAATGGCCTTGCCATCATTAATCAAATCGCTTTTATCGTTTTTGGCCCAATCCCAACCGTGAATGGCGTAAGCCTGGGCAAAATCCGGCTTGAAAACTTTAGCGAATTTGGGCGCTTCGGGATCAATGCCGGAACCGGCAATCGTTACCAGCTTCAAATCAACTTTGATGGGTTGAGGGTCGCGCAGCTTCAGGTTTAAATCACCGTGGGTTTCGGCGGGGCGGCTCTCGCGTTCGCCATCAATTGGGATTAATGTGTAGGTGTTGTTAGAGGTGGTTTCGGCAGCAGCAGCGGCGGCGGCCAGCGGCGTAGCGGCGGCGGTTTTGGCCGCTGTCGCCGGAGTAGCCGGAGCGGCAGCCGCCGGTTGAGCCGGGTTGAGCGGCGCAACGCCCGCCGTTGTAACCGTGGGCGGCACAAAAGCGGCGGCATCGGCGGGCGGCTGGGCAACTTTGGTGGTAATGGCCGCAACCGTAGCCATTTGCGTTTGCAGTTGCACGCTGGGCGGAAGCGGCGTGGCCGTGGCCACCGGCGATTGCGGCGCGGCTGAATTAGCCACCGGTTGGGCCGCCAGCGCCGGGGTAGGAGTAACTACAATTACCTGGGGCGTGTCCGGCGATTTCTGGCTGATGGTAATTTGCAAGTTAGAAAGCCGCCAGCCCAAATAGGCATTCAACGTCAGCGACCCCAGCAGCAGGATTGTTAGCACCAGCGATAACATCACCATCAGGCTGAGCGACACCCCGCCCAAAAACCACAGCAAACACCCGGCGGCATTTCCCCCGGAACGAGTCACATTTGGCGCAAGATCATTTTCCATAATTTAATCCTCTCCTCTCCCGTTGACGGGGTGTGTTAACACGACCACCATTTGCCGTTGCCATCCAGGCAAAGCTGCACCGTTTGCCCTGCAAGGTTCAGGGTAATTTTGCTTACAAAGTCTCCCCGGTCAACCACCGTAAAAAAAGTAACGCTACTGGTGGCTCCCGGCGGCGGGCCGGAACCCTGGTATTTGTAATAACACGCCTTCACCGCTTTACCCTGGGCGGTGGTAAAGCTGATGGGCCAATCGTCCGGCACTTTTTGCGCGGAATTATTGGTTAGTAGCAACTCCACGTTAAACCCGCGATAGTAGGGCTGGGTATCATCAAAATTTTTGGTTTGCCAGGCCAGGCAGGGGTCGCCGCGATCTCCGCCCCACGGCTCTTCGTACCGGTGCTGATTACCCACCGCCAGAATGTACGCGCCATTATTTTTGGGGGCGGTTGTGGCGGTAGCCGCCGCCGGCACAGGCTGATTGCCATATTCCAGGCCGGTAATCAACCACCGGTCAGCCGTTTTGGATAACGTGTATACGCCATGATCCGGACGCAGCACGCCATTTAGAATAGCGCCATCGTGCGTGACCATCGCCTGATTGCCATCAATATGAATAGAAACATTCACCAGCGAAATTGACGAAACCCCGGTTGAGAAAAACGCCTCGTACCGGCGCTGAATGTTGGGCCAACCGCGCCAAATCGTGTCATCGTCCAGGTTTTCCGGCGTGCCGGCCCGGTCAATTACGGCGGCATCCGGCGCAAAGATGGATTGCAACAGCGCCAAATTGTGAGCCACTGTGGCCTGTGTTTCATTATTAATGAGGGTTTGAACTTGCTCCAGATCGGAGGGAGAAAACGAGACGGTCGCCACCGGAATCGGTGTGGCGGCAATGGGAGCCGGCGTGGCGGCGCTCAAATCGGTTGGCTGGGCTTGCACCGTGGCCGCTACCGCCGCCTCGATGGTGGCCTGCACATTAACATTGGCCTGCTGCGTTGCCTTTACCGAGGCATCTACGGTGGCCCCCAAGTCAACGGTGGGACTAACGGCGGCGCATCCCGCCAGCCACAAGCCAACCCACAAACCACCCAAACATTTATACCCAATTGACCCGCTGAAAAAGTTCACTGTTTTCACCATTATCCAAAAGGGTTAAACCTGACAAAATCTGCGTAACTTTGTGTTCAGTTGTGGTTTTAATAAACTTAAAATGTAACGTATGTAGTTTACTAGGTAGAAGCCAAAAACGCCAAAAAATATTTTTTGTTAACAGCGGGTAGTATATCAACTTGTCAAAGTTATCAACGCCGGTAAAAATAAGGCTATTGGCGGGAACATCCCCCAAAACCTGATTGCCAAACGAATGAAAGGGAAAGTGCTATGGAATACAATAAAGATCGGGTTGATGAAATAGTTTTGGCGCTGTTATATCTCACAAGTTCCCGCGATAAATACGGCACCAAAGCCTGGAAGGGCCTGGATTTGGAAACAATGACCAGGCTACACCAAAAGGGGTACATCAGCGATCCCCAGGGAAAAACGTTGTCGGTTATTTTAACCGAAGCCGGGGCAAAGCTCTCAAAGGAATTGTTTTTTAAATATTTTGAAGCCAAAGAATCCTGAACCTGAGTCGTGGCAAAACGGGATTTTACCCCAAATTGGGGCTGGTTTTGCCGGCTAAATCGGTGTAAAATACGGCTGTTGCCCAACTGGCGGCAACAAAATGATTAAACACCTAAAAAATTGGAGGTTACGTTGATGATTAGTCCAGGAACTTTATTGCTGTACACAATGGGCGCACTCGTTCTCATTATCTCTCCCGGCCCGGATTTTATTTATGTAACCACCCGTGGAATTGCCCAGGGTCGGATTGCCGGTGTTCTTTCGGCCACCGGCATCAGCATTGGCCTGATGGTGCATACCACTCTGGCGGCTCTGGGGCTATCGGCGTTGCTGCAAACCTCCGGCGTGGCCTTTCAAACGGTTAAATTGATGGGCGCCGCCTATTTAATCTACCTGGGTATAAAAGTGTTTCTGGATAAAGAAGCCCTCATCCAGCACGGGCAAAATACGGTTAAGTTGAACCGGCTGGCTGTTGTTCGCCAGGGGATAGCCACCAACGTTTTTAACCCCAAGGCCATTATCACCTTTATGGCCTTTATCCCCCAGTTTATCAACCCCACAGATAGCCATGCCACCCTTCAGATTATAATTTTGGGCGGCATCATCGCTTTTTTGGCGATTGTGTGGTTTGGCATAGTGGGTTATTTTGCCGGCACGCTGGGCCGCTGGTTATCCCGGCAGGTGTATTTTCAACGGATTATCCGGTGGGGCACCAGTTGTATTTTGCTGGGGCTGGGCTTGAGGCTGGCCTTTTCAAAGAATCGGTAAACGCACAACAAAATAAAAGACCACGCAGTTAAAAAATCCCCGGCATCAACCCAAAAAGTGCCGGGGATTTGACGTTTCACTTCCAGACGCCCGGTAACTGGGACAAAAGTATAAAAAAATGGATTGTACTTTGCTCTGGGCGATGGTATAATTTTTTTGTTAATTTTTTGCAAAAAATCCCAAAGATGATTGGCAATCCGTAAAAACCTTATGATAACTCCCAAAGTGCTGGTAATTGATGACGATTTTATGACCTGTAACCTGGTTGAAACCTTTCTAAAGATGGAAGGTTTCAAAGCGGCCTCAATTCACCGGATTGAAAACGATAATATTATTTCGGTGGTGCAAAAAGAAAACCCCAACATCATCCTGCTTGACTATCACCTGGGGTCCAAAGAAACCACCCAGTATGTAGCCGCTCTCCGGGCCAGCGAACAATGGACCAGCCTGCCCATCATCATGACTTCGGCCATTGATTACAGCCGGATTTGTTTGGCCGCTGGTGCGACCGATTTTATTGTGAAGCCGTTTAACTGGGATGAAATCACCGACCGGATTAAAAATTTATTGAGCAATTCCATCTCTGGCGGCAGCGTCCCCGCCTATTCTGTTTGAGCCGCGCTCAGTTGCCCTCACAAACACAAACGCCGGAAAGACCACAACCCTTCCGGCAATCAGAGCAAACCACCACCGCATTCAATTGCGGTATTTTTTGTTCAACCGCCGTTGGAATCGCCTTTGCGCTGCGATTTTTGGGCTTCGGCGCTAAAGGCCGCTTCCATATTGGGGTAAATCAGCCAGACGGTGCCAAATCCAAACAGCGCCCCGGTGAGCGTGCGCCGAAAAAAATCGCTGTTGTAGCTGCCCGCCAGTTGCAAATACAGCAAAGCCGCCACCCCGCCGGTTAGCGCCACGCCCCAATACCAGCTTAATTGCTGCCGCCGCCGCAAAAACAGGGCCAGCCCGCCCAGAGCGACCAATCCCATTACCACCACCAGCAGCCGGGGGATGTAAGCCGTCAACTCGCTGAGCAACTGCGTGCCGCCATCGAGCGCCATCGGCAAAATGAGCAGCAAATACCAGCCCGGCGCAACCGGTTTGAGCCAGCGCCGCGCCAGCCCAAACGCCAGCCCGCCCAGCAACATGGCCGTGTAAATGGCCACATCGCGGTAGCACAACGCCACCTGCTCGCCGGCTACGTAATAGGCCCGCGAAGGAAGCTGGTGACAAGCAAAACCATACAGTTTGTAAATTATATTGGCGCTATCGGTAAAACCGTTTGCCAACAGCAGCGGAGCTAAAAATGGCAACCCTACATACACCAAAACCGCCAAATTGATAACCGCCAGCCAGCGCCGGATTAGCCGGTTAACCACCCACTCGACTCCCGCGCCCAACTGCGAGACCAATTGCATCAGAATTTTAACCCCGTTACCGGCGCAAAATTCCCCAGCGCAACGTGTCGGCAATGGTTTGGGTTTGGTCGTGCAGCCGCCACGCCACCAACGGCAACTGCTCGGCGGCAATTTCCAGCCGCAATTGGGCGATTATTGCGCCCAACGCCGCGCCGGCGGTTTGAGCGGCATTCACTGCCAGTTGGTGCGCCTGCCGGTACTGCTCAATGGTGAACGGCCCGGCGAGCGTTTGTTGCAAAGCGGCGGCGGCGGTTTTTAATTGACCGGCCATGCCGGCGTAAATTTCGCCGATTTGGGCCAGTTCGGTTTGGGTTTTGACCTCAAAAATTTCGGCAGTAAAAGTAACGGCTTCGGGGGCCGGCTGCGGCAGCGCCGCTTCGGGTTTGTCCAGAACGGTGTCAAACCCGGCTTCCAGCCCGCTAATCGAGGCCACCGCTTTTTTAAGCGCCGCTTCGGCTTTACTGAGGCCGCGCCGCGCCTCGGTAATGGTGGCGGGCAGAGGTGAAGTTGCTTTGGGCTGCGGCTTGCCGCCTTCGGGGGGAACAGCCACGGCGGCCGCCTGCCCCAGTTTTTGGGCCTGATTCGCGCTCCACACCAGCGTTGCTCTTTGGGCGGCCAACCGGCTGCTAAAATAAGCGGCCAATTCGCCCGCCAACGGCTCCGCCGGATTTTCCAGGTAAACCACAAGGTCGGCTTCGGCCAAAAAATTGCCGCGCAATTTACCCCGCGCCACGGTAAACGCGGCCTCGGTCAGCCCGCCGTTGAGCAACAATTGAAACACCGCCGGTTTAACCCCGGCAGGCAGGTCAATTTTCAGTTCGATATTCTGGCCGGGAAGAATGAAGCCGCCGCCGGCCACCGGAGCCGCCAGCGTGGAGCCATCAATTTGAGCGCCGGGGTAGCGCCGCTGCCACACCTGCTGCCGAATGGCCCGGCCTGCGGGGCGCAGAGAGCCGTCGCTACAAAGGGGGGCGGCTTCGGCCCAACTCACGGCGCTGCTCACATCGGGCGGGGCGGGGTCAATTTCGATGGGTTCGGTGATGACAAAAATCGCGGGGTCGGCGGGGTTAAAATCGGCCAGGGGTTTGAGCGGCGGGAGCGCGTCGAACGGCTGCGCCGGGGTTTGCCAGCCATTGCCCGCCAACGCCTGCTGGTAGCGGTTGTGGCCGGCCTGTTCAACCTCGGCCAAAAAGGCGCGGGCCAGTTGTTGCAACGGCGTGAGCGGCGTTGACCATTCGCGGGGAAACTCGGCCTGGCTGACCGAGCGGAAACTGCCGCCCACCGCCTCGTTGAGGGCTTCAACGGTTTGGTAGCGTTTGCGCAGCCAAATGGGCCACTTCACCTCGGTAAGCTGCGCGTCGGTGCCCGCTTCCGACGAATTTTGCGCCGGGAAGTTAAGCCACAACCCGGCCACGGGGCCGGCGGGCCACTGCATGCCGGCCAGTGTTTTGGCCAGGGTTGCCAGCCAGCGCTCCGCTGCCGGTTCAAATGGGTCTGTGGCGGCCAGCCACACCGGGCGACCATCGTTTAAAATGCCCAGATTGGGCAAATGCGGCCCCGGTTGCAACAGGCAGGTAAAATTTAGCCCGGCGCACAGTTTTAACAGCAGCGTTAAATTTCGGCGGGGGGCGGTGGCTCCGGTTAAATCAATGGTGTTGGGTTGAAACTGATGAAAGCCCCACGGCACCGGAATAACCAGCGTGTTAACGCCCAATTGGGCCAGCCGGTTTAGCATTAACGTCCATTTTTCCGGGGCCAGCCGAAAATAATCAAAATTAGCAGCAACAACGGGCAGATTTGCGCCTTCAAAATAGTTTGCCATTTGCTCAACTCCCTGAATTAAAAACCGTTACGGCCAAATTGTTCAATCCAATTGAGGCTAACTTGATTCAGGCCGGGCACGCTGGCATCGGCCCGGCTAAAATCCAGGCTGCGGGTAAGGTGGCTGGGCACCGCCACCACTGTCATGCCGGCGGCTTTGGCGGCCTGCACCCCCGCCACCGAATCTTCAAAAACCAGGCAGCGCTGCGGGGGCACCTCCAGCAACTCGGCGGCGCGGAGGTAAACATCGGGGGCGGGTTTGTTGCGGGCCACCTGATCGCCGGAGGCGATGATTTCAAAATAGGGCAGCAGGTCAAACTTGCCCAACCAGCGCGTAACCCAGCCCTGGTCTGCGGCGGTAGCCACCCCCAGCCTGTACCCTTCTGTACGTAATTGCGAAAGTAAGGTTTCAACACCGGGCATCAGCCGGGTGTTGACTAATGTTTGCGGCCACAACTCTTTAATTCTGGCCCACAGTTTGGCATAAGAAAGCGATTGACCGGCAGGGCCGGCCAGCACCTCGCCAAAAAGGCGGTCATAGCCGTCCATCCGGCCAATAACGGTTTCGGCCCAGTGTTCAAGGCGCAGTTCAAGGCCGCATTCGCCAAACAAAATCTGGCAGGCTTCAAAATCGGGTGTTTCCGTATCAATCAAAGTGCCGTCGTGATCAAAAATGATGGCTGCAAAAGGATATTGTTTCACCATAAATTCCCGTTGGATAAAATAACGTGCCGGTTATTGTACCATCAAGCCATCGAATAAAAAATTTGGAGTGATAGCCCCATCTACGGGCCGGCTGCTGCCTTGACGATACCGATTGAGTGTCGCTATAATTGGGTGGAACAACGATATTACAGAAAAGAGAAGGCCCATGCAGTTTAAAAAATGGATGCGCGCAACCATTATTTTTTTGTTGTTACTGGTAGCTACCGGCAGCGCTCTGGCGCAAGAAGGCGTTACCCAGTGGCAACGGTACGATGTGCGGCTGGTATTGCAGCAAAACTCCGGGTTAAATGTTGAAGAAATCCACGAGGTGGTGCTGGCCGGCGGAGTAACTCAATTTACCAAAATAATTCCCACCGATAAAGTAGAAGCGGTGCAAAATGTGCAGGTTTTACAGTTTAACCCCGGCGGCGGGCAGCGTAATTTTACTCAGGCCGATACCGGCGCGGAATACACCTTTGAACTGATGCCATCTGGCAGCGGATTGGCGGTTAAATTGCACTTTCCGCCCAACGCCGCGCCCTCAACCACGTTTGTAATCCGCTATTTTGCGGTGGGCGCGGTTAGATTTTACGCTCCTGGCGACCGGCTGGAGTGGCGGCCATTTGGCGCTGCCGCGCCGGGGCCAATCGGTTCGGCCACCATTGAGATGCGGCTGCCGGCGGGCTTTACCAAAGACCAACTCAAACCGGCCAGCAACGGCATTTCGGCTGAAAAGTATGTACCCGAAGACAATCGGGTTGAGTTTAAAGCCACCAACGTGGCGGCAGGCGACAACCTGGAAGTTTCGCTCACTTTTCCGCATGGAGTCATTCAGGGCGTAGCGCCGGCGTGGCAATTAGCCGATGACTCATTAACAACGTGGTCGCCCATTTTGCGGTGGGGATCGCTATTGGTGGCTATTTTGCTGCTGTTCGGCGGGCCGGGCGCGGCTTATGGTTGGTGGTACTGGCGCTTGCGGATAGCGCCGCCGCAAAAGAAAATTCCCAATCACTTAAAAACGCCGCCCTCCAAACTTTCGCCGGCGCTGGCCGGGGTGTTGCTCGACGGCAAATTTTCGGCGCGCCACATTACGGCCACGCTGCTCGATTTGGCCGCCCGCGAGTCGCTTCACGTTTACCCCGACAGCCAACAATCGGCGGAAAATGTAATTATTGATGAGGAAGCATCCAAAGAGGATGGGGTTGAATTTGTTTTGTACGGCGTGGATCAAAGCAAGGCCGTTAGACCGTATGAGGAAACCGTTTACACCAAAATTTTTGGGTTTCAAGGCGGCAGAAAACGGAACTTGGCTGATGTGCGGAATATGCTGTTTATGGCTGTGCCCGAAATAAAAAACCAAATTGAAACAGAAGTGCTCAAGGCCGGCTTTTTCCCCGAAAACCCCAAACGGCTTAAGCAGCAATATCTGGCGTTTGGCGGAGCCGGCATTTTAATGGGGATAGTGCTGAGCCTGTTGGTTCTGGCTATTTTTAGCCGCTATTCACTTTTGGTGGTTTGCCCGTTTGCCAGCATTGTGCTGGGAGCGGTGGCGTTTATTGTGGCCGGCTTTGCGGCTCCCAAACGCACCGTTACCGGCCAGCAGCACGCCGTGCGCTGGGAGGCGTTCCGTCGCTATTTGAAGGAGATGAACACCGATGACATCAAAGAGGCCCGGAGCAGTTTTGCGCGGTTGTTGCCGTATGCGGTGGCGTTGGGCGTAGACAAGGATTTTGTGGAAAAGTTTGCGACCAACGGCGCGCCCGCGCCGCACTGGTGGAGTATTCCCCCGGAGAAACGGCCCGACACCTCGCACGAGAACGCCCACGATTGGGTGAGCGCCGCCGCCGTTTCACGGCCTCAGCCGGAGCAGCGATCTAAAAGCGTCATCCGGCGGCTGGGAACGGATGGCTCCACCCCGGAAGCCGCCATTGCCGGCGGCCCACTGTTAAAGAAGATACAGCCGGCGTTTTCGGACTTTTTGATCCTTGCCTTTGAAACCTTTAGCAAAGCGCCGGTGGTTGACGACGAAGACAAAGCCCCGGATTTTGAAATTATCGGCGGGAAGAACTAATAAAAAAAAACGGGTCTCAAGATTGAGGCCCGTTTTTTTGTTGGTGGTGTTTGTTATACTTAAGATTCGTCATCTTCTACCGGCGAAATCTTGCCCGGCATTCTAACTACATTTTTTTGCAGTTGAGCATAACCAATTACCAGCAACATTAAAACAATTAAGACAAAGAAAAACAGTTCCATCAATTAACACCCTCGCCTTCACTCCGTTTCTCTCTCCCCGTTAACCGTATAGAAACCCTGGGGCAAGTGGCATTCCGGATTTTAGTACAAAAAACCCAAATTTCATTATAAACCCGCAAAAACAGGGAGTCATCGGGGAAGATGCTTAAAACAGCGGTATTATTCTACGCTTTTTGGCTTACCCGTTGCAGCGAATCCGCTGCCAGTATTTGGGAGGCGGTTGAATCCAGCGCAAATTGAGCCGGAATGGCCTGCCGTGGCATTACCATTGTAACCGTGGCCCCCAACCCCGGCTGAGACTCAATGGTCACTTCGCCGCCAAATAGTTGCGCCCGTTCATGCAGCCCCATAATCCCAAAACCGCCCTGGCGGGCAAAATCGGTAATGGCTTCGGGCACTTCAAAGCCCTGTCCGTTATCCTGAACCGTGAGGCGCACGTGCCGTTTGGTAAACTGCGCCGTAACATTCACCTCGGTGGCCGAGCTGTGCTTTTTTACGTTGTTCAGGGCTTCTTGCAAAATCCGGTAGATGGCTATTTCCATATCGTTGGGAAGGCCATCAATTTCACCTTCAAATTTTAGATTCACGCTGATGCCGTCGCGTTGCGCGAGTTGGTTGACCAAATATTGCATGGCGGCGGCCAGTCCCAAATCTTCAAGGGCCAGCGGGCGCAAATCGCGGCTAAACTGGCGAACACTGGCAATTGCGCCCGTAACCATGGTACGAACTTCGGCCAGCCGCCCGCGCGTTTTATCCGGGTCATCCAGCGAGGCTTTGACCAGTTCAAGCCGCTGGCTGATGGCAATCAGCGTTTGCACCGTGTCGTCGTGCAGGTCGCGGGCAATGCGCTTGCGCTCTTCTTCCTGCGATTTGGTAATATCGGCCACATACTGGCGCACCCCGGCCCGGTATTTGCCAATTTGCCGCACCATTTCATTGAAGGCCGTTCCCAGCTCGCGGATTTCTTTGATGCGGCTTAGTTTTACCTGCGCGTCGTAATCACCGGCCATTACCTGCCGGGTTTGCGACACCAAATTCCGCATGGGGTCGGTAACGCTTTGCACCCCCAAAGAAACCACGCTGGCCACCAAAATCAGGCCGATAATCAACACCACAATCACCGGGCGCAACGAAATTTGCGCCGGCGCAACCGCCTGAAGCCACGGCTCACCGATGACCAACCCCCACCCGGTAATCGGCACCACGGCAAACCCTTCCACGGTGTTGTTATCCGAACTGGTAACAGCGCCGCTCCGGTTGCCGGTTTTGAGCCGTTTTACAATTTCGCGCTGGTTGTAATCGGTGCCAATCAGGTTATCTTCGGGATGGTAAATCAGGCGGCCATTGCGGTCTACCAAATAGGCAATCCCTTTGGCCCCAACTTTTAACTTTTCAATTTCCGGGCCAAGCCGCTGAAAGTTGGTGTAATAACGGGCCGCCAGTACACCCATAAACCCATTGTGCATGCGGTCTATAATGGGCACGGAAATAACAATAACGTCCTGGTCGGTGCCCGGCTCTTTGATGATGTCTGAAAAGGTAAAGGTAAGCTGATCCCTGGCGTTTTTAAAGTAGGTTTCCCCGGAAAAATCCTGGCCAATCAAATCGGGGCGAAAGGGGCGGGTAACGCTCACAAAGCCTCTGGCATCCAAAATAATGATGCCGCCGTCGCGGTTGGTAAGGTCGGCCACCAGTTCTCGCCCGCGAGACAGGGTTGCTTCCTGAATGGTGGGTTCTCCCGATTGCATTTCCGGCTGGTCGGCCAGCACCAGCAGCCCGCGCAACAGGCTGCCCATCTGCTCCGATAATCGCTCGGCCCCCACAATGGCCAATTCCTGGTCGCGGCTTTCGGCCAGCGTTTGCGACACCTGCCGGTAGGCCATAAAAGCCACCCCCACGGTGAGGGCCGTCATCATCAATAACAACAACACCGTTAACAGGATGGCCTGTGACCGGAGCTGGGTGATCCAATCATAAATAACCCGGTAAAGCCAGGTTCTTTTCAGCATGGCTTTGAAGATGGTCATGGCGTTACCGGGCCGCCCTGTCCGGTTTTTTGGGCGCGATCCAACGCCTGTTTGGGCGAGGCAATGTTGTAAAACGAAAGCTTTATCGCGTCGGCAAAGGCATCTTCGGCGGTGGGGAACAAATCCAGCCGGTATGGCCGCGCGGCGTTAAGCTGGTTGAAAAAGGGAATCAGCAGCAGGTTTTCGGTAAATTCCGGCGATGTTTGCAGCCAAATTTTGGCCGGATAGCGCCCCAACCGGCGGGCCATTGGGTAAGCGTAGCGGTCGCTGGCGGCCCACTTTATAAACTCAAAGGCCGCTTCGCGGTGGCGCGCCCCCCGTGGAATTAACAGCCCGCTGCTGCCCAAAACCGAAGCGGCGCTATCGCGGGCGGGCGTTTTGGGCAACTGGGCCACGCCCAACGGAAAATCGGGGTTGGTGGACTGGATCAAGTGAATATCCTGCGACTCGCCAAAGTACATGGAAATTTCGCCATTGAGGAACCGGCGGCGCATGTCCTCGTAATCGCGCGGGCGGGTGCTGGGCCGGGGGCCATAGCTGTTTTCAACCATTTTGGTGAGAAAAGTCAGGGCATCTACGTTGGTTTGAGAGTTGAGGGTTAATCTTAGCCCGGTTTCGGGATCGCCGGTTAATAAATCGCCGCCGGCACCGGTAATCCAGGCGTAAACGTACCACGGGTCGGTGGTGAAGCCCAAGCCATATTGTTTTTTCTCCGGGCGGGTTAACAATTTGGCGGCCTGTTGCAAATACGAGAAATCGTATTTGCCATCCGGGTAAGGCAGGCCGGCGGCATCAAAATGGCTGCGATTGTACAACAGCACCAGGGTGTACACATCCAGCGGCACGCCGTAATGGTCGCCCCGCCACATGGTTTCGCGCAACGCCGAAGGCAAAAATTCGGAATTAACTCTGGAATCGGTTTTGGCCCAGGCCGCCCACTCATCGTTTAACGGCTCGGCCAACCGCTGGCCGGCCAGGGCGTACACGTGGCCCTGCACCACATCGGGCGGGATGCCGCTTTGCACGGCCAGTTTTATTTTTTGCGGCATGCTTTCGCGCACAAACGACGAAATTTCGACCTCAATTTGGGGATAGGTTTTTTCAAACTCGGCTACCATCTCCTCAAACAGGGTGTTGTTCCGGGTAAAATCCAAATCCAGCCACACTTCCAGCGTGATGGGGTCCGTGCCGATATTAAGATTTTTGGGGGGAAGGTCATTAACAACCGGGTCAATCGAGTCGTCTTCGGCACCGCGCATAATGCTGGCGCAGCCAACCAACAACAAAATAACAACCGTTAACAAAAATATCTGGCGCATGGTTTTACGCGGTGGTAATCCACCCTTTACGGACGGCATACATTACGGCTTCGGTGCGCGAACCGGCGCTGAGTTTGGAGAAAATGTTGGATAAGTGGGCCTGCACGGTGCGATCACTGATATAAAGTTCTTTGCCAATTTGTTTATTGCTCAAGCCTTTGCCCACCAAACGCAAAATATCCAGTTCGCGCTCGGTTAGGCCGTCAAAATTTTCCGTGGGTTCGGAAGGCGCGTCCGGCAGCGGTTTGCCGCTGGCAAACTGGGCCACCACCTTGCCGGTAACTTCCGGGGCCAACGCCGATTGCCCGGCAGCCACCATACGAATCGCCCGCACCAGTTCCTCGATTTCGGCGGTTTTTAGCAGATACCCATTAGCGCCGGCCTGGAGCAGCGCAAACACATACTCATCGTCATCGTGAGCGGTTAGCACCAAAATTTTTACATTGGGGTATTCTTTTTTAATGGTGCGCGTGGCTTCTACCCCGGACATTTTGGGCATCCGCACATCCATAATCACTACATCGGGGCGCAGTTGGGCAGCCAGACGCACGGCTTCTTCACCGTCGGCGGCTTCGCCCACAATCGCCAGGTCGGGCTGTTGTTCCAGCAACTCTCGCGTGCCAGAGCGCACCACGGCATGGTCATCGGCTAAAACCAGTCTAATTTCGGACAAACCTGTATTCATTACACCATTCAACCATCTTAAATAGATTAAAATTTTAGGCATTGATTATACCATTTTAGACCAGGGTAAACCAATACGACCACCGGTTTTGCCAGACCATCCAAATTTCTCCGGCAGATTTTGCCTTTCACCCTTAAAAAGCCTATATTGATGGGTTTGTACGAATTTTTATTGGCAGTCACAATTGTAGTAAATAAGGAAGTTTTTTATGATGACAACAGCTACGCCCAAACTGAATCTCAACCCCGAAGCATACAACGCCGTACAGCTTTCTAATTTTTTACACCTTTATGGTGACGTAACCTGGTACGGTATTTTATACGGTAGTGCCATCTCTTTTTTGGCGGTATTTGCCGCGCGACTGGGCGGAACCGCCTGGCAATTAGGGCTTTTAACCGCCGGCCCGGCGCTGGTGAACGTGCTGTTTACCATTCCCGCCGGACGCTGGCTGCAAAAACGCAATCTTGGCCCGGCGGTAACTACCGCCGCCGCCCTGCACCGGCTGGGCTATTTAATTTTAACGCCGTTACCCCTGTTGCTGCCAACTCTTTTGCTGCCGGAAACGGTGCAAATTTGGGTGATTTTAATTTTAACCTTGTTGATGGCCATTCCGGGAACGGCGCTGGCGGTAGGGTTTAATGCCGCGCTGGCTGCCACCGTACCCGAAGAGGCCCGGGGCAAAGTGGTGGGCCGCCGGAACGCCATGCTGGGCGCAACCATTATGCTCTCGTTTATGGGCAGCGGTTGGATTTTGGGCCGCCTGCCATTTGAATGGGGTTACGTGGTGGTGTTTGGCCTGGGCGCGTTGGGCGCGGCCCTGAGCACCTTTCACATTTCGCGGTTGCGGGTGCCACCGGCGCCGCAATTTCAATACCGGCCCATTCGAGATAAAGCCCAGCCGGGCCGCATGATGGGAGCCGCCGGCAGCGTTTCGCACCGGCTAACGGTGGCAACGCGGTTGTGGCTACACTGGCCCCGGCAGGGCGATACGTCTTTGGGGCAAATTCCCCGGCGCTACTGGCAGATGATGGGCGCGTATTTTATGTTTCACTTTGCCCAGTTTTTACCGGCGGCGCTGTTTCCAATCTTTTGGGTGCGCGAAGCTCACCTGAACGACGAGCAAATTAGCTGGATCAATGCCCTGTTTTACCTGGTAATGTTGATTACCTCGCCGTTGCTTGGCCCGCTCACCCGAAAGCTGGGCAACCACCACCTGAACGTGGGCAGCGCAATTTTGTTGAGTTCTTACCCGTTGTTTACCGGCATTGCCAACAACATTACCCTGCTGTTTGTTGCGGCCATTTTGGGCGGCGCGGCCTGGGCCATTTTGAGCGGCGCGCTGGTAAACCGGCTACTGGAGTTTATTCCGGGCGATCAGCGCCCATCGCATTTGGCGCTTTATAACATGGCCTTAAACCTGGCCACGCTGGGCGGTGTGTTGTTGGGGCCGGTGCTATCTCAAATAACCGGGCTACGCGAAGCGTTATTGATTATCGCCGGCCTGCGGGTTGTCAGCGGGTTTATGCTGGCGCGTTGGGGCTAAAACTTTTAAGGCTTGTTTAAACTAGACATGTGAGAATAAACTTTGGTTTTTTTGTCTCGCCCTGGTGCGGCAAATTAACCAAAACCAGGGCCGAAGCCGCCGAGTCAATTGCCACTTGGCTCCCCGACTCCCGAATCCACATTTACACATGCAAGGAGGAAAGATGATAGAAGTTAGCAACTTGGTAAAATCGTATGGTTCAATCCGGGCCTTGGAGGGAATTTCCTTTCACGTGGCTCCCGGCGAAGTGGTGGGGCTACTTGGCCCCAACGGCGCTGGCAAGTCAACCACCATTAAAATTCTCACCGGTTATTTGCAGCCCGATAGCGGCGCGGTGCAGGTTGACAACCTGGATGTGCTCACCCAAACCCGCCAGGTGCAGGCTCGCATTGGCTACATGCCCGAAACCCCGCCGGTTTACCCCGATATGTCGGTGCAAGCCTATTTGCTGCTTATGGCCGACCTGCGCGAAATCCCCCGCAGCGACCAGCGCGCGCGCCTGTCCGAAGCCATTTACGCCACCGGCCTGACGGAACACCTCACCCGGCCCATCCGCGAACTGAGCAAAGGTTTTCGGCAGCGGGTGGGGCTGGCCCAGGCCATTCTGCACCAGCCCAAACTGCTCATTCTGGATGAGCCAACCGTCGGGCTGGATCCCACCCAAATTGTCGAAATCCGCAACCTCATCCGGCGGCTGGCCCGGCACAGCACCATCCTCTTTTCCTCGCACATCCTATCCGAAGTGGAAGCCGTGTGCGACCGCGTGATTATTATGATGAACGGGCAAATCAAAGCCGATGCCCGGCTGGAAGAACTGGCTAACACCAGCGATGCCGTGCTGGTGTTGCAGCAAGAAACGCCCAACGTAGAAAAAACGCTGCGCGGGCTAAAAATAGTCGAAGCCGTAGAAAAAACCGGCTCTCCCAACGGCTACCCCACCTATCGCATTCACGGCGCCAGCCAGTCCGATTTGTGCCCGGCCATTTTTAACCTGGCCCACGCCGAAAACTGGCCCGTGCGCGAACTCCGGCACGATGTGCGCACGCTGGAAAACGTGTTCAACGACATTGCTACCGCGCTTTAACCCCAACTTTCTAACGTTCTGGAGAAATAAACCATGACCCAAGTATTAGCTATCGCCCGCAAAGAACTGAATAGCTACTTCGGTTCGCCGATGGCGTTAATTTTTGTGGGCGTATTTTTGGCGGCAACGCTTTTTACCTTTTTCTGGGTAGATACCTTTTTTGCGCGCGGCATCGCCGACGTGCGCCCCATGTTCAGTTGGATGCCGCTGCTGCTCATCTTTTTGGTGGCGGCGCTCACCATGCGCCAGTGGAGCGAGGAAGAAAGCAGCGGCACGCTAGAAATGCTACTCACCACGCCCACCCGCATTATTCAATTAGTGATGGGTAAATTTTTGGGCGTAATGGGCCTGGTGACGGCGGCCCTGCTGCTCACCGCATTTTTGCCGCTCACCGTGGCGCTGCTGGGCAACCTGGACTGGGGGCCGGTGTTGGGCGGTTATCTGGCGGCCATTTTGCTGGCCGCGGCCTACGCCGCCATTGGCCTGTTTGTTTCAAGCCGTACCAACAACCAGATTGTGGCCCTTATTTTAACCGTGCTGCTGGGCGGCTTTCTCTATTTGATTGGCGTGCGCAGCGTGGCCGGGTTTGCCGGCGACACCGTGGCCGAAGTGCTGCGGGCCATCGGCTCCGGCAGCCGTTTTGAGAGCATTCAGCGCGGCGTGATTGACCTGCGCGACCTGGTGTACTACCTGTCGTTAACGGCGCTGTTCCTCAGCCTGAACGTGGTTTCGGTGGATAGCAAACGCTGGAGTTCCGGCAGCCAAACCCTGGCCTACCGCCGCAACCTGCTGGTAACGGTGGCGCTCATTGCCGTTAACCTGCTGTTGCTCAACGTTTGGCTTTTCCCGGTGAGTGTGGCCCGCGCCGACCTGACCGGCCAGCACGAATACAGCCTGTCGCCCGTAACCAAAGATTTGCTGGCCAACCTGCAGGAACCGCTGCTGATTCGCGGCTACTTCAGCGAAAAAACCCATCCGCTGCTGGCGCCGCTGGTGCCCCGCGTGCGCGATATGCTGGAGGAATACAAAGTAGCCAGCAACGGCAACGTGGTGGTCGAAATTGTGGACCCGCAGCAAAACCCCGATGCCGAAGCCGAAGCCAACCGCACCTACGGCATTCAACCCACCCCGCTGCAAGCCGCCGACCGTTACGGCGCATCGGTGGTGAACGCCTATTTTGATATTCTGGTGCGCTACGGCGACCAAAGCCAGGTGCTCAACTTCCGTGATTTAATCGAGGTGCGGCCTTACCCCAACGGCCAGGTAGACGTGCGGCTGCGCAACCTGGAATACGATCTGACCCGCGCCATTAAAAAGAGCGTGTTTGGCTTTCAAAGTATAGATGCCGTGCTGGCGGCCCAAAAAGAGCCGGTTAACTTAACGCTGTTTGTTACGCCTCAATCGCTGCCCAAGGCGTTGGCCGGCGCGCCCGCTACCATTGCCAAAGTGGCCGGTAACATCGAATCCGGTTCTAACGGCAAATTCACATTTAAAGCCATCAATGTTGATGACCCCGCCAGCGGCACCAGCCGCAAAACCCTGCAAGAGCAGTACGGACTAAAACCCATTCCGCTGGGCCTTTTTTCTGACCAAAGCTACTACCTGCACATGGTGTTAAGCACCGCCGGCGGCCAGCCGCAACTGCTTTACCCCTCCGGTGATTTCAGCGAAGCCGACATTCGCGCCACCATCGAGGCGGGCCTTAAACGCGCCTCCAGCGGCTTTTTAAAGGTGGTGGGGTTGTGGCAACCCGTTGATAACGGCCAGCCCAACGCTTTTGGCCAAATGCAGCCCGGCGTAAAACAATACAACACCGTGGCCCAGGCGCTGCGGCAGGAGTACACCATCAAAACGGTTGATCTTTCTACCGGGCAGGTGCCCGGCGATGTGGACGTGCTGCTGGTGATCGCGCCGCAAGGGATGACCGACAAAGACCGCTTTGCCATTGACCAATACCTGATGCGCGGCGGCGCGGTGATTGTGGCCGCCGGCAACTACGCCCTCAACCCCGACCCGATGAGCGGCCAACTGGCCATCCAGAAAATTGATGGCGGCTTGCGCGAAATGTTAGCCGGCTACGGCATCAATGTAGAAGAATCGCTGGTAATGGACCCGCAAAACGAGCCGTTCCCGCTGCCCGTTACCCGCAATTTGGGCGGCGTGCAGGTGCAAGAAATGCAGGCGCTCAACTATCCGTTTTTTGTGGATGTGCGCCAAAACGGCATGGACACCAAAAACCCCATTCTGGCCAACCTGCCAGCGGTCACTTTAAATTGGGCATCGCCCATTACGGTTGATAAAACCAAAAACGCCAGCCGCACCGTTACCGAACTGCTCAAATCCAGCGCCGGTTCGTGGCTGCGCACCAACACCAGCATTCAGCCCGATCCTGCCACGTACCCCGAACTGGGCTTTCCAATTGAGGGCGAACAGGGTGCGCACACGCTGGCGGTGGCCGTGCAGGGTTCGTTTGAAAGCTACTTTAAAGGCAAAGAATCACCGCTAACGGCCAAACCGGACCAAAACCAGGCTCAACCGGCCAACCCAATGGCTCCGCCCACGCCGGCGGCCCAACCCGCCAGCGCCGTGGGCGTTATCGAGCAATCGCCCGATACGGCCCGGCTGGTGGTGGTTGGCAGCGCCGAATTTCTCAACGATATTGTGTTTGATATTTCGCGCAACATCACCTTTGACCGCTACCTGAACAGCTTGCAATTTGCCCAAAATGCCGTGGATTGGTCGGTAGAGGATTTGGATTTGCTCTCCATCCGCTCGCGCGGCACCTCGGCGCGGCTGCTTAACCCGCTCACCCAAAACCAGGAAACCATGTGGGAACTGGCCAACTACGCGGCGGCGCTGCTGGCCGTGGTAGGGCTGGGGTTGGTGTGGCGCTGGCGACGGCGCAACGAAAAACCCATTGATTTGATTCCGCAACCGCGCCAAACCGGCCCAGATACCCGCCAAAAAGCGCGCGCGGCGTAAAAAAGGATTACTCTCATGAGCAAACTCAACAAAATTTTGCTGGCTCTGTTAATTGTTCAAATCATTATCACCGGCTTTGCCTTTTGGCCGCGAACCACGGCGCCAAGCGGCGGCGGGTCGCTGCTGCCCGGTTTTTCTGCCGGGAACGTGGTTAAGCTGACCATCACCGATAACGAGCACAACTCCGTAACCCTGGCCAAAAAAGGCGATGAGTGGGTTATCCCCGCCGCCGCTGATTTTCCGGCGATTACCACCACCGTTACCGCGCTGCTGGACAAAATTGAGAAAATCAAAACCAACCGGCTGGTTACGCAAACCGAAGCCAGCCACAAACGCCTTCAGGTTGGAGCCGATAGTTACGCCCGGCTGATTGAACTGCAACTGGCCGATGGCAGCAGCCAAAAGCTGTACGTGGGCAGTTCTGCCGGGGCGGGGGCCACGCACGTGCGCCTCAACGACCAGCCGCAGGTTTATCTTTCGGGAGATTTGAGCAATTTTGACGCCAACGCCCAAACAACCAACTGGATTGACGCCAAATATGTGGACGTTCCCGCCGACAAGATTACGGCGTTCACGCTAAAAAACAAGAACGGCGCGTTTGAATTTACCAAAGACAACGGCATCTGGAAGATGGCCAACCTGACCAGCGGCGAAACCTTTGGCGAGGACGGGCTGAACACCCTGCTCAACCAGATAACCACATTGCGCATGACCGCGCCGTTAAGCAAAACCGATGACGCCGCCTACGGGCTGGCCAATCCGGCAGCCACCGTTACCATAAAAACCGCCGATAAAAACTACACGCTGGCGGTGGGCGCTCAAAAGGATAAAGACTACGTGGCCAAGTGGTCGGAATCGCCCTATTACGCGCTGATTTCCGAAGCCAACGCCAAGTTACTGCTGGAGAAAGCCCACACCGACTTTTTGAAAAAACCCGAAGCCGCACCGGCGGCACCGGGCGCTTCGAGCATTCCCGGCGCGTCGGTTGTTCCGGGCGCGCCTGTGCAGCCTCAATAGTAATTTCAAATGCAAAGTGACCGGCACTTACTGAAGTGCCGGTCACCTATGCCGAACAATTTCTGCCCCCATAAAAAAGGCCGGAAACTGTGGTTTCCGGCCTTTTTTATTGCGTCAGCGCCAGCCGCGCCCGGATTTCGGCCCACAGCCGGCGGTAATACTCGGCGGCGGGCGTGGCGGGCGCAAACGCCGCCACCGGTTGGCGGTGTTCGGCCATTAGCTCCAACTCCGGCAGCAGCGGAATGGGATTACGCAACATCTCCGCCACCGACCGGTACAGCCCGGTTGCCACTTTTTTGTGCGCCGGGCGGCGCAAATCCACCATCGAAACAAAGGGCATCAGCCGGGGCGGGGTAATTTTGTTCTGGCCCAAAAAGGTTTGAAGCTGCGCCAGCGTGCGCGTCGCCAGCGGCGCGGGCATAACCGGCACAATCAAAACATCGGCGGCGTAAAATATGTTTTCGGCCAGCAGGTTGATGGCGGGCGGGCAATCCAAAAAAACAAACTCGTAACCGGCAGCCACCGAGGCCAGCACCTTATTCAGTTGCCGGGCCGGGCGGTTTAACCGGCTAAAACCAATATCCAGGTAACGATGGGAAAAATCGGCGGGCAGTAAATCGAGGTTGTCGTAATCGGTGCCTTTGATGCTGCGCTCAACCGGCCCGCCGGTTTGCAGCAAACCGCGCGCCTTGCGCTTGAGCCGGGGCTTTACCCTAAAGAAGAATGTGGCGGCGTTTTGCGGGTCCAGATCGCAAATGAGGGTGGATGCGCCGCTGTGCGCCGCCAAAAACGCCAAATTAACGGCGGCGGTGGTTTTGCCTACTCCGCCTTTGTTACTGTAAATGGCCAGAATGGTCATGCCGCCGCCTCGTTTTTCTGCCCGGCGAACAGGGTTTTAAATTGCTGTCTGGTTTCTTTGGCGGCAAAAGCGGCAAAAATCTGGGCAAACTCGCCCTGCGCCCGCGCCCGTTTCTGGTCGAGCGCGCCAATCAAACAGCCCAAAGCCAGCAGCGTTTGGCGCTCTCCGGTTTCAGCGGCGGGGAGTTCGGCGGCCAGGTGCAACAGGTATTGCTCTTGCACGGACAAATCGTTAAAATCGCCCAGGTTATCCTGCAATTTTTTAAGCTGTTTCACCAGCAAGCCAATCTCGGCGGGCGGAAACAGGCCGGCAAAAAATTCCAGCAGATAGCGCAACTTTTTGCACTCAATCCGCAGATCGTGTAATTGTTCGGCCTGCGCGCTTTTCAAACTGGGCCGGCCCAGTTTGATAATCCGGCGGTACCGCCGGTAAATCTGGCGGCACGCCAGGCCGAGCACCGGCTGCGCGGCGGCGGGCGCATCGGGCGCGTTAAGCGGCGGCGCGATGAGAAAAGTTTCCCAATTGCGCAGGGTTTGGGCATACGCGGCGCTATCAAGTTGGTCAATGGTTTGCTCCAACGCCGCCGCCCGTTTACGGCGCAAACAGGCAAACAACGGGGCAATGTCATCGCGCAGCAGCGCCGGCAGCATTTCCCGGTAACGCGGCTCGGACAGCAGGTACACGTCCAGGTCGCGCAGATTGTTGGTAGCGCGGGCAATCGCCGCAAACTCCTGTTTAAACTGCTCAACCACCCCGGCGGGAAACACCGCCGCAATTTGCGACAACGCCGCCCGCGCCCGCCGGATGGCCACCCGAAAGTCGTGCAAAAATTCGGGGTCAAGGTCTTGTTTGATGCCGGTTTCGTTGGCCCGGATAATCTGTACCAACCGCCGGTGGATGGCCTGCGCGGCGGCCGCCGCCGGCATAGCCGGCGCTAACTGCAAATCGAGCCGGGCCGAATACGCGCCGGGCCGGTTGCCCACCGCCGCCAGCGCCGCCAAAAATTGATCCCGGTTGACCAGCGGCGTTAACCCCTGAGCCGCCAAAAACCCAGCCAGTTGAGTGGCGGCTTTGGCGTAGCCGCGCACCGGTATTAATTGCACCACCGGAGTTGGGGCATCGCCGCCGGAGCCGGCCTTGCTGATGGCTTCAATCGCCAGCCGCGCCACGGTTTTTTGGTCGCTGTTTAAAACCCGGCAGGTAACGGCGTGAATAGTTACCTGGGCTTGCGGCAGCAGGGCGCGCGCCTCAATCACCGGGGCCAGCAGCGTTTTGAGCGGGCCGGCGGGCAAATCGGCGGCAAAACACGGCGCAATATCCAGCGGCAAGCGCCGGGCGGGCCGGCTGTGGTACAATTTGCGCTGGCACAACGCGCCGTTGGTGTGGTACAGCACCCATGATTTTTGGTACAACCGCCAGTCAAAGGTATCAAAAAAGGTGCAATCGCGGGTTGATTCAACCGGCTCGGTGAGGCAAACCTGCTGCGCCAGCGCGTTGAGTAACTGCGGCCAGGTAAAACCGGCGGGTAAACCAAATGTTTGCTGCATTTCAAGCATAATCATTCCCCCTTTGAACATAATACCGCAGGCCGGGCGGCTTTTTTTTTTTTTTGGGGGGGGGGGGGACTCCCACCTCCCATTTTAAGCCCCCGACGCTACCAGAATCCCGATAAATTTAAACCAATCACAAGGGCCGGCAACTATGGTCAAATTATAAGCCCAAATAACATTACCGGCAATGGCGCAACTTGTCGGCGGCGCGGGCATCGTGCTACAATGGCCCAAATTCACCCTGGTGTGGGGCAGGTTATGCAAAGACCCATCATTATCGGTGTGGCCGGCGGCACGGCTTCCGGCAAAACCACCGTATCGCACAAAATTTTAGAAACCATTGGCGCAGACAACCTGGCCTACATTCAACACGATTCCTACTACCGCGATTTGAGTCACCTGCCGCTGGACAAACGCCAGGACTTTAATTTTGACCATCCCGATGCGCTGGAAAACGAGTTGCTGATTGCCCATTTAAAAATGCTGCTGGCCGGCCAGCCGGTAGATGTCCCGGTGTATGATTTTGCCCGGTACGTGCGCACCGCCGAACTGCGGCATGTGGAACCGCGCCGGGTGATTTTGGTGGAAGGCATTTTAATTTTTGTTGACCGGCACCTGCGCGACATGATGGATATAAAAATTTTTGTGGACACCCCGGCTGATCTGCGGTTTATCCGCCGGCTGCGCCGCGACGTGCTGAACCGTGGGCGCACAGTGAATCACGTCATCGAGCAGTATTTGGATACGGTGCGCCCCATGCACCTGGAGTTTGTGGAACCCAGCAAACGTTACGCCGATTTGGTGTTATCGTACCCCGAAGTCACCAAAGTGATGGATTTTATGAAGACAATGGCCACGCTCACCCAGATTTAGGCCAAAGCGGAGCGGCTGAATAACGCTTAACGAAAGGTTACTATGAACTTCATCCAGAAAATAGTGGGGTGGATTGAATACGGAAACTACACTCCCGTCAAAAAATACGGAACGATTTATTCAGAAACAATCGGCAAAGAACAATTCACCTTGGCTCCCCAATTGTTGCAGGGAGAAAAGGATTGGGTGTTACGGCTTGATCTCAACCGGCATTGGGGCAACGCCAACAGCAACCGCACGCTCATAGATTGCCATTTCCGCGCACTTAACGAGATTAGCAAACCCATTCAACAAATGTTGAATGATGTCCAGGCCGGGGTAACTCAACCAGACTTGGCCCTGAAAACAGGATTTATTGAGAAATTTCTGCTAAACATGGCTGCGGGTAAAATTATCCGCTCTTATGGAAGGATAGACCACCATCCAAAAAAAGAAGGGCGGTTCAGGATAGAGGTATTCCTGTCCTGGGATGGGCGACGGTACTGGCTGTTACTGCGGGAATGGGAAGGTTCGGGGGAGTGGAGCAAATGGCCGGTTGGGCTTGCGGTAAAGTTAACCCATCTTCTATCAGACGTTGAGGCCATAATCCGCGCTTCAGGCAAAAACAAACCGGCTGCCGGTAAATAACAAAAACAAGTGACCGGCACTTTTGTTTTTCCGGGGCGATAAGTGCCGGCCACTTTAGCATTTATTCTAATCATGAGCCAATAACATTCACAGTCGTGTTCCACCGTTCCTGTTTTACAGGCGTTAAATTTTGTGGGGTGGATGGCTTTGGGGTATTATTGTCTCCGTTGCAGTGGCAACAAAAAAGCCCGGCTGTGGCAGCGCGGGCTTTTCTATTTCGATGGATTAATCACAAAACAAGGGTTTTTGAAATGACAAACGAACAAATACACCTCGCCGAGGATGATCACTGGTGGTTTGCCGGTCGCACCCGGGCGCTCACCACGGTGCTTGATGCCATTCTGCCAAAAAAAACGGCGTTTAAATTACTCGATGTGGGGTGCGGGGCCGGTAATATGATTCATCATCTGAGCCGGTATGGGCAGGTGAAAGGGCTGGAAATTGACCCTCGCCCGGTGAAGAAGGCCCGCGAACGGGGCTACGATGTGGAACAGTTTGACGCCACCCGGCCCATGCCCTACGCCGACCAGAGCTTTGATGCCGTTTCGGCGCTGGATGTGATTGAGCATAACCAGGATGACCTGGCGATTCTGGCGGATAGTTACCGCATTTTAAAGCCGGGCGGCCATATAATTATCACCGTGCCGGCGTTTATGTGGCTATGGACTTACAACGACGACCTGAACGCCCACGTGCGCCGCTATACGGCCCCCGAATTGCGCCAAAAATTAAGCCAAACCGGGTTTAAGGTGGTGCGGATTACCTACAACAACTTCTTTATTTTCCCGTTGGCGGCGTTGTTGTTGCTGTTGCGCCGTTCCACCGCCACCAAAAAAACGCTGGCTTCGCATCACCTTAGCCAGGATGAGTACCAGGTGGAACTGGAACCGGCTTCGCCGCTGATGAATGCGGCGTTAATGCTGGTGGGTAAGGTTGAGGCCGGGCTGATTAGCCGGTTTAACCTGCCCTGTGGCACTTCGCTGATTGCGGTTGCCCAAAAACCGGAGTAGCTACCAGTCCAGTTCGGGGTAAAGTTCGCGGGCGCAGGCCGGGCAAAGGCCGTGCGTAAATTGCACATCGGTGTGGGTTTGAAAGTACACTTCCAGCCTTTGCCAGTAGCCGTCATCATCCCGGATTTTTTTGCACGAGGCGCACATTGGCAGCAACCCCGACAGGGTTTTGATTTGCTCAATGGTCTGGCGCAGTTCGGCGTTGAGCAGCTTCAGCTTGATTAAATCATCAAAGCGGGCCACGGCAATGATAATGGCCCGCTCAAGCTCCTGAATTTTGGGCGGTTTTACCAGATACGCGCCCACCCCGGCCTGGCTAGCCCGCTCAATCATCTCCTGCGATTCGTAGGCGGTGAGCACCACCACCGGGGTGGGGCATTCATCAAAAATCTGCTGCGCCGCCGTAATACCGTCGCAGTTGGGCATGGTAATGTCCATCAGCACCACATCGGGACGGAGACTGTGGGTTTGCTCCACCGCCTCGTTGCCGTCCAGCGCGTAACCGGCAATAATGTATCCCCCCCGTTTTCTTAGCAAATCCGTGATCATTTCGGCAACCAGCGGATCATCCTCGGCAATTAATACGTTGATTTGTTTTTGTATTTTCATTGGGCGTTTTCCTGGGATAGCCGGTAGCTACAGCGGCGGGTTAAAAATCCAGGCGCGGTTGCGCCGCCGAAAGGGTGCAGTGGTGTTGGGGCGGCCCCCATACCGCCGAAATTTGCCGGGCCAACTCGGTAATGAGCGCCGGCACGTCGGCGGGGGCGGTACTGTGCAGTCCTTCGCTCACAATTAATACGCGCCGGGTTGGGGCCGATACCGTGGATTGCAAACTCTGCCGAAACGTCCAGCGCCGGGCGTGCACGTGGTTGGCGGCGTCGGCAAAAATAACTTCCTGGGGAGCGGGGTATTCGGTTTCGCCGCCAAAGGCCAGGTATTCTTCGGTGCCGGTGGCGTGCCGCACTTCCAGGCACAACTCAACCTGCTCCACATCGAACACGGCCACGGGCAGGGCAAACGCCAGCGAAACGGCGTTGCACAAATCCACCAGCGGATGCAGTTGGGGCAGGCTGTCCTCGCGTTTAAAGCGGCGCAACAACGCCTCGCCCGCCGAGCGGTATTGAGTGGGTTTTAACCCCATTTGGGTATAAACCCGCCGCCAGGCCGCCACTTCGGGCAGTTGCGCTTCGGAAAACTGGCCAAGCCGTTGGCGGGCGCGGTCAAAAAAAGGCTCCAGCCGGGGGCTAACCTCCACCTCGGGCCGGATGCCATCCACTACCAGCAACCCGGCTACCAGTTGGGGGTACTCTTCCCAGATTTTAGCAGAATGGCAAAAGTGCATAGGTCACGCTCAAAATGGATTGATGGGTTTGGCAATCACCACCACCCGGTGGGTGTTGTTGGTGTACGGCCAGCAGGTAATTAGGGTGAGTCGTTCATCGTTAAAGGGGCCAATCCAGCGGGCGTTGGCCTGCCGCACCGCGTCCGGCTCACCTTTATCTTTGACAATAAATTTATCCTCAACCGCGTAGCGATACGCCTGGCCGTTGGCGTCAAACAGCGTTACCGCGTCGCCGGGGTTAAGGTTGACAATATAACGAAACACCTCGCCTTTGATGTTGTGATGCCCGGATAACACCACGTTGCCGCCCTCGCCGGGCATAGTCGAGTTCCGGTGCCAGCCGGCGGCGTAATCGGCCACCTTCCACACGTTAACCGGCACGCCGTTTTGCATCACCACATCCCAGCCCACTTCAATTACCGGCGCGTCAAGATTGATGCTTTCGGCCACAATCCGGTTAAGCGGCGCGCGCCCGGAAGGAGCGGCTGCCGCCGCCGGCTCAACTTGCGGCGAGGCTGCCGGCGGGGTTTCGACCACCGGCAACGGGTTATCTTCCAGCGATGCGGCGGCTGTGGCTGGCGGCGGCGGAGTTGGCGGCGCGGGAGTCGGGGGGATAATCGCGGCGGCGGTGGGCGCGGTTTCGGCCTGAACAACGGGCGTGGGCGGCGGCGGGGTTGGCGTTGGCGGCGGAGTAGCCGTAGCCACGGTGGGGGCGGGCGAGGGCGTGGGGCTAACCGGCGTTACCGCTATAATGCGGGCCGGCGGCTGGAGCGCCTCTACCCACGGTTGCAGGTACAACCAGCCGCCCAGCGCCATTAACAGCAGCCCGGTGGCAGAAAAAACAAGGCTTACCCAGGCCCAACCCGTGGCGCGGGCCGTTGTAATTGGATTTTGCGACAATAAATTTTCATCCATGCCGGTTTTGGGTGTAGTTGATGGCGTTCATGGTAATGGCGCGGGCGGAATATGTCAAAACCGGGGCGTTTGACAAAGCCCGGCGGCGGTTTTATAGTAGCCCTCAATGAAAATCAAATCACTCACTCCCGCTTTTTGGGCCGGCGCGCTGGTGTTACTGGCGGCGGCCCTGTTATATGGTTTCACTCTGGATAACGGCTTCAGGCCCGACGAGTTGACCGGCGGCGACCTGATTACCCACCAGTATGCCCAGGTTGAGGGCCGGCCCAGCAACGCGCCGGGCTATCCGCTGTATACCATGGGCGGCTGGTTGTGGTTTCACGCCACCCGTGGCGGGTTAACGCCGCTGCTCAACCCTATTCAGGTGGTGTCGTTTTATTCCACTTTATGGGGATTGGCCTCGCTGCTGGTGCTGTACCTTATTTTGCTGCGGGTTACGGCCAACCGCTGGCTGGTTGCGGCCTTGCTCACCGCCTTTCACGCCACCACGTTTTTCTTTTGGTATTACAGCGTTACCACCGAGCAGTACACCAGCGCCACGTTTCAAACGGTGCTGATTATCTGGCTGGCCCTGAAATGGGACGCCGACCCCCGCGATTCAACGCTGCTGGCCATGGCGCTGGTCAGCGGCACCATGCTGGCCAATATGCTCACCACGCTCTTTATTTTACCGCCGCTGTTAGGGTTTATCTTTTTTAAGGCTGATGGCGGTAGCTGGCAATTGTGGCGCTATTTACGGCGGCCCAAACTGGTGCTGCTGGCGGTGGGCGCGGCGCTGCTGCCGTTACTCAGCTACGCCTACATTTTTATTCGCGGGGCGCAGCACCCGGAATGGCGCGGCGCGGGGCAATGGCCATCGGTCTGGGCCTGGTTTGTGCAGTTTCTTACCATTCAACAGGGCCGCGACGAGCTGGCCCCCGGCCTGTCGCTGCAAAATTTCTTTACCTCGGAGTTTCCCGCGCTGATGTGGCGTGAGCTAACCCCGCTGATATTTGTGGGCGGGCTGATGGGGCTGGCCTGTTTGGGCCGCCGCAAGGCCATCTTCTTTTACGGCACGCTGGCAATTTACTTTATTTTTTGCTGGGCCTACCGGTTTGGCAACTGGTTTCAGGTGATTATCCCGGCCTACCCCGTTTTTACCATTGGCTTTGCGGCGCTGCTTAATTGGGCCGGGAACCCGACTGACCGCAAATCGAGGCCGTATCTACCGCCACGGGCGATAATTTTACTGGTCGGGCTGGTAGGCTTTGGTTTGGTTCGGAACATTGACCGCGCCAACCAGCGCAACCGGCCCGCCGATACCGGCCTTGACCCCGGCTGGGCCATTCTGGCCGACCGGCCCGCGCTCCCGGCGCTGGTAATCGGCGATTTTGAGGAGCGGGTGGCGTTGCAATACCTTGTTACGGTGTGGCAGGCCGCGCCCGGCCTGACGCCGCTGGATGCCGGGACCAACTTTAATGCCGGGCCGGGCCGGGTGTATATTTCCCGGCAGGCGATGGCGGCTGCACCCCACCGCCTTGATCTGGCCCGGTACTACCCGCAGGCGGCGGGAACGCAGTTGATTGCGCTGGACACCGCGCCGCGCCAAAGCCTTTCGGCCACGGCTGTGCCGCTTAACCTTGATTTTGGCGGGGTTTTAAAGCTGGCGGGCTGGGAGCAAATTTTGCCCGCCGGCAGCGGAGCCAACTGGCAAATGGCGCTGTACTGGCAAAATCCGCAGCCCATCCGGGCCGATTACACGGTTTCGGTGCGACCGTTGGCGCGGGGCCAATTGTTGCAACAGGGCGATAGCGCCGCCATTCAGGATCACCAGCCGGTGTGGGGCGTGTACCCCACCAGCCGGTGGCGGCCCGGCGAAGTTGTGCGCGATGTGTACGCTCTGGAACTGCCCGCCGGCGCAACCCCCGACGCGGTGCAGGTGGTGGTGTATCGCGCCGCCGGCGCCGGGTTTGAAAACCTGGCCGAGCGCACCTTTACCCTGAAGTAAAATCAGTTTATATTGTTGGCTTGAACAATCAAGGCGCGGCCAGGTTGGCCTGCATTTGCTGCGCCGCCGCCGCCGGCGTGAGCTTGCCGGCCAGTAGTTTTTGCAGGGGGTCACGCATGGCATCAAGCAGCGTGTTGGCGTTAACGCCCGGCGGCAGGGCTTGCCCGGCCAGCATTTGGGCGGCGCTCACCCGCCGGATGGCATCGTTGGCAATGAGCGGGTCGTTCAGCGCCTCGCGCCGGGTGGGCAGCGTGCCAAATTTGGCGGCCCAGGCCAGTTGCCGCTCCGGGCGGGTGATAAATTCTAAAAACGCGGCAGCTCCCTGGGCGCGTTCGGCGGTGGCGTTGCGGCTGATGGCCCAGTATTTGGCCAGCACCAGCGGCACCGCCGGCTGGCTATCATCGGCTTTGCCCACGGCGGGCAGCGGAGCCACGCCCCAGTTTACCTTTTGGCTGGCGCGCAGTTCGCCCACGGCCCAATCCCCGTTAATCATCAACGCTATATCGCCGTTTAAAAACTTGCTCTGCATCTCATCGTAAGTGGCAACCGGCGCGATGGCCGTGGGCGGCGCGTGCCAGCCCTTAAACAGGGTGAGCGCCTGCACCATGGCCGGGGTGTTGAGCGTGGGCTGCTCCTGGGCGTTAAGCCAGCCGTTGCCGTAGGGCGTTAGCCACGGTACCAGCCACAACGGATCAAAACTGTTAACACCCAGCCCCCACCGCGAGTCTTTGGTGAGTTTTTGGGCCTGTTCGGCCAGTTGGGCGGTGGTGGCGGGCGGCGTGTCTATTAAATCCTTGTTATAAAACAGCAGCAGGTGAAAACCGGCGGTTTCGGGCAGGCCCCACACCTGCCGGTTGCGCGTGGCTCCGGCCAGGGTAATGCCGGCAAAGCTATCCAGAAAGCTGGGCGGAAAGAAGTTTGACATGGGCGCAAGCCGGTTGTTGGCCAGCAGGTTGGCCAGCAGCGCCGGCGGAGCCAGCACCACATCAAACCCGGCGGGGTCTGTTGGCGGCGCGGCCAAAAAATCTTCGGGGGTGTTGGCGTGTTTTAGCGCCACCGCGTACTGCGGAAACTCGGTTTGAAAGGCGGCGGCGTCGCGGGTAAGCTGCTCGGTTTGGGGGGCGGGCAGGCTTTCCCACACGGTAATGGTTACGTTAGCGGGCGTGGCCCCGGGGCGAGTTGGCAACCCGGTGGATGCGGGCGCGCCGGGGGTAGCCGTGGCGGTAGCAAGGGCTGCCGTCACCGTGGCGGCGGTGGTCGCCGGGGTAGCGGTGGGCCACGGCGTGGGCGATGGCGGCGGGGTGGGCGGCGTGCAACCGGCCAACAACCCGGCCAGTACGGCCAGGCCAAGCAATAGCCAAAATTTCAGGGCGCGAGCAGGCATCAACCGTTCAATCCTGCGCCGCGTCAAAGGCGTTCAGCGTAAAGAAAAAGGTGCTGCCCTGCCCCGGCCGGCTTTCGAGGCCAACCTGACCGTGAAGTTTTTCGATAATGCGGCGCACCGTTGACAGGCCAATCCCGTGGCCTTCGATGCGCCGGGTATGTTCCAGCCGGGCAAACTCGTGGAACAACCGGGCCTGTTCTTCGGTTGAAATGCCCTGGCCATTGTCGCGCACCCAAAATTTTACCCGGCCAGCCGGCAGCGGCGAGGCTCCCAGTTCTATTACCGGGGGTTGCCCGCCGTATTTTAAGGCGTTGCTGATGTAATTGGTCCACACCGATTCCAGCCACGGCGCGTACCCCACGGCGGCGGGCCAATCCGGCGGCAACGTAATTTCGGCCTGCGTCTCTTTGATTTTGTATTCCAGCCGGCGAATGGCTTCGGCCACCAGTGATTCCATGTCCACCGGCTCCAGTTGGGGAGCCTGGCGCACGCTGGCCAACGTTAACAACTCGGTGATGATGTTGTCCATGCGGTGGCCGTCGCGGATAATGGTTGCCAAATATTGTTCCAGTTCGGCGGGGCTAAAGGTGGCGTAGTAGCGATGCAACACATCGGCCATGCCCACCATCACAGACAGCGGGCTTTTCAAATCGTGGGCTACGGTGTGGGCAAAGGCATCGAGTTCTTCATTGCGGGCTTGCAACTCCTGGGTGCGCTCCTGCACTTTTTGCTCCAACTGCTCGTGGGATTCGCGCAAGGCCTGCTCAATCTTTTTGCGCCCGGTCACATCTCTAATGGCGCTGAGCACAATCAGGCCGTGTTCGGTGGCCAGCGGGCTTAAACTGATTTCAACCGGCAGTAACGAGCCGTCGCGGCGGCATCCGTGTAATTCCAGCGCCGCGCTGAGGCCCATTGGGCGCACCTGGGGATTTTTGAGGTAGCCTTTTAAATAGAGGCTGTGCTGCTGTCGTCGGTCAGCCGGAATCAACAAATCCAGCGGTTGGCCCAACAATTCGGCGCGAGGATAGCCAAACATTTTTTCCGTTTGCTCGTTGACCAGCACAATGTCAGCCTGGTCGTTAACTACCACTATGGCATCCGGGGCCGTCTCCAGCAACGCCTGGCCGATTGCGGCGGTTTGAAACCACTGTTCTTGTTGAAGCACGGCAACCTCCCGTGAAAATAGCGAATTGCAAATAGCGAATTGCGAATGTCACCCTGAGGACGCAAGCCCGAAGGATCGCCCGACCAGTTGGATGTAAATCTTCATGCTTTGGCGTGCTGCCGCCGGCTGAGTCCGTCTCCCTGATACTGGCTTGATATTATGAAAAATGCGGCAATTTGTCAATGAATGGTCGCGCTAAAATTTGGGGCTGTGGTATAATTTGGCCGGTGCGAGGAACCGTTGAAAAAATCATTGGATGCCCTAATTTTACTGGCGCTGGTCATTGCCCGCATTCGGATTGATACGCTGGCCGATGCCGTGCTGCCCCAACGCCACGAGGATGTGTACCGCCTGCTGGCCGGCTGGTGGCCGGACTGGAGCCTGAAGCTGCTGGCTCACCCCGAAACCGACCCGGCCAGCATGCTGCTGCTGGTTACGGCTATTGGTCTGCTGGCGCTGTACCTGGCGCTGGATATTTTTACCACCGACAGCCGCGCCGCGCACCGGCTAAAACTGGCCCTGATTTACGGCATCATTATTTTGCTGGTGTTTGGCAAAACCTTTTTGTTCATCAACCTGCGCCACCTGCGCGGCCCGGCCAGCTACGCCCACGATGGCGGTGTTATCCAAACCGAGGCCACCGTTACCTACTTTCTCACCGGGCTAAACCCCTACGTTGAAGACTATGTAAAAACGCCCATGGCCGAGTGGGGCTTTTCGGAATATCGCACCGCGCTTTACCACTACCCCTACCTGCCGTGGACGTTTATTTTTTCCGCGCCGTTTTATCTGGCGGCGCAGGTTGCGCCCGGCTGGTTTGATGAGCGTTGGGTGTATTTGCTACTGTTTGCGCTTACCCTGGTGGCTACCCAAAAACTTGTCCCCGGCCAGATGGAAAAACGGATTGCCGTGGCCGCGATGGGCTTAAACCCGCTGCTGGCGCTGAGCGTTATCTTTGGCGAAAACGACCCGTTTGTGCTGGCCTGGATTGCGCTGGGCGTGTGGCTACTGGCCCGCCGGCGGCCATTGGCCGGTTCGGCCATGCTGGGGCTGGCCTGCGCCAGCAAACCCACCGCCTGGTTTTTGGTTCCGTTCTGGCTGCTGTTTTTGCTGCGCGATCAATGGGGCAGCGCCTTCATTCCGCCGGTAGCCGCCTGGAAAAATCACCTGCTCACTTTGGCGCGGCACGGCTGGACGCTGCCCACCGTGGCGCTGGCCGTCATCGGCCCCTGGTTTATCTGGAACCCCGCCGCCATGTACGATGACGTGTGGCGCTGGTCGGCGGGGTTGGGGCCAACCGGCTACCAGATTTGGGGCTGGGGGGCCAGCAACTACGTGCTGGCGCTGGGCTGGGTGGCTAATCGCTTTCAATACTGGCCGTTCATCATTCCGGGCGCAATAATCTGCGCCCCGCTGCTATTGGCCCTACTGTGGCGGCAAACTCGCGCCAACACGGCCGGTGCCATGCTACACGGGTACGCCGTGCTGCTGCTGGCCTTTTTTTATGTATCGAGGTTTTTGCAGCCCAACTACCTGGGCTTTATTCTGGGGATTTTTATTCTGGCCGTTCTGGTTAACCACGACAACGGCTAATCAACCGGGAGAAACCAATGCTCGCAGAAAAAGACATCGCCCCTGATTTTGAACTATTAAACGATGCCGGCCAGCCGGTTAAGTTATCGGATTTTAAGGGCCGGCGGGTGCTGCTGTACTTTTACCCCAAGGCCATGACCAGCGGCTGCACGCTGCAAGCGCAAAACCTGCGCGATGATTTTGCCGCTTATCAGGCCGCCGGTGTGGTGGTTATCGGTATCAGCCCGGATGCGGTGGCGCGGCAGGCCAAATTTAAATGCCAGGAAAACCTGCCCTTTATGCTGCTGGCCGATGAAGCCCATCAGGTAGCCGAAGCCTACGGCGTGTGGGCCGAAAAATCAATGTACGGCCATAAATACTGGGGCGTTGAGCGCACCAGCTTTTTAATTGACGCCGCCGGCTGCATTGAACGCATTTTCCACAAAGTAAAACCCAAAACGCACAGCGCCCAGGTGTTGGCGGCGCTCGATTAGCCCTTTTTATGCAGGGCTATTGCAAAGCTGCATGACATTGGTAAACAACCATTAGGGTGGAGCAAAAATTTTGATTTCAGTGTAATCGTCATCATTTAAGGCGGAGCCGCGACGTTTCAATGCCGGGCAATGGCTCTGTCACAGCCGGAAGAGGCGGTTTTTTGCGACGCCTTTGCCGGTGTGATACTATATCACCTGCGAGTATTATTAACTGGTGATGACATGCAGCTACAACCCGAAAATTTGATCAAAGAACTGCAAAAACGCGGTATGCGCGTTACGCCGCAGCGAGCCATTATTTTTGAAGCCATCGAAAAACTGGATGGGCACATCACTGCCGAAGAAATCTTTCAGGAAGTGCAAAGCATCAACCCGTATATCAGCCTGGCCACGGTGTATCGCACCCTGGAATTACTGCAAGACCTGGATTTGGTAACGCCCACCAACCTCGGCGGCAGCCAAACCTACTTTGCCATGAAGGATCACGGCACGCACCACCACCTGGTTTGCCAGCAGTGCGGCACCATCGAAGAGTTTCCCGACGAACTGCTGGAAAATCTGCGGGCCAGGTTGATTAAAGAATACAACTTTACGGCGCAGGTTAATCATATTAGCATTTTTGGCCTTTGCCGGGTGTGCCGCACAACCGGCCACAATTAACCCGCCGCCCCCAACTTTTTAAAGGCATTTATCCGGTAATTCTCAAGTGGCCGGCTTTAACCGGCGGGGAGTCGTCATTTGGCTGTGGCGCAACGAACCCTGCTTTTAATTACCGCTTCTTCTCCGGCCATCCGCGCGGTGCGGCGGGCGCGGGTGCTAAACTTTCAGCAAATCACTATGCCCTATCTGGCGGCGTGGGTGCCGCCCCACTGGACGGTCATCCATATTGATGAAGAAGTGACGCCGGTGGATGTTTCGCTGCCCGTGGATTTAGTGGGCATCACCTTTCACACGCCCAGCGCCTTGCACGTTTACGCGCTGGCGGCTCAATTTCGGCAGCGCGGCATCCCGGTGGTGCTGGGCGGGCCGCACGTAACTCTGCTGCCCCACGAGGCCCAAATGCACGCCGATGTGATTTTTGTGGGCGAGGCCGAACCATACTGGCCGCAATTTTTGCGCGATTTTGAGCAGGGGCAGCACGCCCGCCGCTACGGGCCGCCGGGCCAGCCGCCCTCGCTGGAGCACGCGCCGATGGCCCGCAAAGATTTGTTCCACCGGCGCGACCACACCGGCGGGGTGTTATTTGCCACGCGGGGCTGCGCCTTTGGCTGCGATTTTTGCGCGCTGGCGATTATGTACCAGCGCCAGGTGCGCCAACGCCCCATCGCGGCGGTGGCGGCGGAGTACGCCTCTTTCAAAGGCAAGGTTATTATTTTTTGGGATGATAACCTGGCCAATGACCGGGAATACGCCAAAGCCCTGTTCCGGGCGATTGCGCCCCACAACAAATGGTGGAGCAGCCAGGCCAGCCTTCAGGCCGGCGAAGACGCCGAATTTTTGGAGTTGGCCGCCCGTAGCGGCTGCAAACAACTCTTCATCGGCCTGGAATCCATCTCTCAGGCCAGCATGAACGAAGTGCACAAACGCTTTAACCGCGTCGAGGAGTACGCGCGGATTATTGAGCGCATCCACGCGCACGGCATCGCGGTGCAGGCGGGGATAGTGTTTGGCTTTGATCACGACACCGAATCAATTTTTGCCGAAACGCTGGATTTTTTAGAAGCGGCGGGCGTGCAAAACGCCACGTTCAATATTTTAACGCCTTACCCCGGCACGCCGTTATACCAACGGTTAGCCGCCGAAGGCCGAATTTTAACCCAGGATTGGAGCAAGTACAATGGCCGGGAAGATGTGGTTTTTTTACCCCGGCAAATGAGTCCGGAGGCTTTACTGGCCGGCTACCGCTACGCCAACCGGCGGTTTTATTCCGCCGCCAGCATTTACCGGCGGCTGGCCCGGTCGCCGGTGGGCTTGTGGTGGACTTTGCCGCTGAACCTGGCTTACACCGCCGCGTTGTGGCACAACCATTGAAGCCGTTCCCAAATAACTTTTTGGGCCAATCCGGTCAGAAATAATTATGACCAGGTCAAAAACAATTATGACCGGGTCAAAAAATTTTATGACCCAGTCAAAAATAATTATGACCAGGTCAAAAAATTATTCGATAGATAAAGCATTTGTGGAGGCAAAACCGTGGTTTTTGGGCGTAATCTACTAAATTTTGGCAGCGGGCGGGAACTTCCGGCCCGGTTGCCACGTCTAGGTAATATGACCAGAGCTTACCCAGGAGGTTATTACGATGCAACATCCCAAACCGCACTTTTTTTGGCAGATTACCCGCCGGTGGGCGCTGCCGGCAATGATTTTGCTGGCCACGCTGACCGCCGTGGCGGTATCGGCGTGTGGGCTAACCGCCGCCGCGCCCGCCGTTCAACCGGGCGCGGACACGCCCACTCCCACGCCCACCAGCCCGCCCCCGCCGCCCAAACTGGAGTACACGCCCGTGTCCACTGACACCGTTTCACCGGTGATTGTGCAGCGCCAGCCGCGCCGGGGCGAAGAGTTGCCCGTTACCGGCGTCATCGAACTGGTGTTTGACCGGGCCATGAATCAGGCGGCCACCGCCGGCGCGTTTACGTTGCAATCCGCCGCCAAAACCCCGCAGCCCATTGCCGGGCAAATCACCTGGGCTGATGGCGGGCGCACCCTGCGCTTTACGCCGCAGCAACCGCTGGCGCGGGCATCTGTGTTTGATGTGATTCTGAGCCAGCAGGCTGCCGCCACCGATGGCGCGCCGCTGGCCGAACCGTTCACGTTTCGGTTTAGCACGCCCGGCAACCTGGAAGTAACGCAGGTTATCCCCGCCGCCAATACGGCCAACGTGCAAACCAACAGCACCATTACGGTAATGTTTAACCGGCCGGTGGTGCCGCTCACGGCGCTGGCCGAGGCTAAAAATATGCCGCAGCCGCTCAGTTTTGAGCCGCCCATTCAAGGCCGGGGCGAATGGCTCAACACCTCGATTTACGTATTTACGCCCGCCAGTGATTTGCCCGGCGGCAGCACCATCAAAGCCACGGTCAAGGCCGGCCTGGCCGATGTGAACGGCAAAACCTCGCTGCCCGCTGCCTTTACCTGGAGTTTTACCACCCAGCCGCCCGAAGTGGTGTTTACCGCCCCCACCGATGGCCAAACGTTAACGCCCATTGAAAACGCGGTAACGGTGCAATTTAACCAGCCCATCAGCCGGCCATCCGCGCAGGCCAATTTTTCGCTCAACACCGCCGGTTTTTTGGGCGGCAGCAGCGTGCCGGGCAGCCTGACGGTAGAAGGCAACACGCTTACGTTTACCCCCACCCAGCGGTTAAAGTTTGATACCACCTATCAAGTTACCATCAAAGCCGGCGTTACCAACGTGGCCGGCGGAACCGGGATGGTCAGCCCGTTCAGCTTTAGGTTTACCACGGTGCCGCTGCCGGCCATTTTAGGCACCTCGCCGGCCAACGGCGACCAGAACGCCTCGCCGTACACCGATTTTGCCATCACCTTTAACGCGCCCATCAACCCGGCCACGGTTATGAGCCACATCCAAATGACGCCGCCGCTGCCGGTAACGCCAACTTCGGTTTACACCTACTACTCGGAGTGGAACAACACCTTTGGCTTTAGTTTTGGGGCCAAACCCGCCGCCGATTACAGCGTGCGCATTACCCCCGGCATCGAAGACCGCTACGGCAACAAAACCACCGATAATATGACCGTGCGCTTTCGCACCGCGCCGCTGCCGCCGCAACTCAGCCTGCGCGCCCCCGATATGATCGGCACTTACGACAGCGCCCTGCCGGCCAAAACCGTGGTCAGCGTGGTGAATGTTAACGCCCTTGACTTTAAACTGTACAAACTCGATCCAACCCGGCTGGTTGGCTCGCAGTGGCAGTGGTACGATTACCAGCCCGGCCCGGACAGCCTGCTGCGCCAGTGGCACGCGCAGTTAACCATTCCCGCTAATGAGCTATCGTTCCAGCCGGTTGATCTGGTGGAGGGCGGCGGGCCGCTCAAGCCCGGCCTGTACCTGCTCGATGTCAGTTCGCCGCAACTGCCGCAGGATAACCGGTATGGCCGCCGGCACGTGCTGGTTGTTACCGATGTGAACCTTACCCTGAAAGCCGGCCAAAAGGATGCCCTGGCCTGGGCCACCGATTTGGCCACCGGCCAGCCGGTAGCCGGGCTAAACGTAACTTTTTACGGCGATAACCAGGAAAAACTGGGCGCGGCTGTTACCAACGCCGACGGCCTGGCCCAAATTGATTTGGGCCAACGCCAGAATCGCGCCCAGGTTTTGGCGCTGGCGCTGCCCGGCGGCGAGCAAAACCGCTTTAGCGCCGTGTCCGAACAGTGGGCGCAGGGCATCAGCCCGTATGATTTTGGGCTGACCGCCGCCTACCAGCTCCCCAACTTTACCGCCCACATCTACACCGACCGGCCCATTTACCGCCCCGGCCAAACCGTTTACTTTAAAGGCATTATCCGCGCCGAGGATGACGTAAAATTCAACCTGCCCGATTTGGGCCGGGCGCAAGTGACCATCCGCGATGCCGCCGGCGAAACCGCGTTTGACCAGGAGATGACGCTTTCGGCCAACGGCGCGTTCAACGGTGAGCTAAAACTGGCCGCCGGCGCGGCGCTGGGCAACTACGTCATCGGCGTGCAATTCCCCGACCAGTATTTTGAGCAATCCTTCCAGGTGGCCGCCTATCGCCCGCCGGAGTTTGAAATCACCATAAAGCCCGCCGCCGCCGAAACGCTGCGCGGCGACGACCTGTCGGCATTAATCAAAACCAGCTACTTTTTTGGCGGGCCGCTGGCCGGCGTAAAAGTGGATTGGAACGTGCTGGCCCAGAGTTACACCTTTGCCCCGGCCCAGTTTGGCAACTACCACTTTACCGATGCCGACGACCCCTACCTGTGTTTTGATTGCTGGTGGGCGCAGCCCACGCCGCCCACGCCGGTGCAAAGCGGCAGCGGCGTAACCGATGCCGCCGGTGAACTGCCGCTTAAAATTGATGGCCAAACTTTGGCCAACGCGCTGGCCAAAGGCAGCTACAAACTCATCATCGAAGCCACCGCCACCGGCCCCGATAATCAATCCATCTCCGGGCGCAGCGAAGTAACGCTGCACAAAGGCGGCTACTACATTGGCCTTAGCCCCACCCAAAACGTGGCCAGCGCCGGCAAGGAAACCGCCGTTAATCTGGTAGCCGTGGATTGGGCCGGGCAACGCCTGCCCAATAAAAAGCTCGATGTGCAGGTGATTCGCTACGATTGGGTGAACACCTTTGTCACCACCGAATTTGGCGGTTCGTGGCAATCCCAACAAAAAACCGAGCAAACCGACCGCTTTAGCATAACCACCGATGCCACCGGCGAGGCAGTGGCCCGCTTTACCCCGCCGGTGGGCGGCTCGTACCGGATTGTGGCGCAGGACGCCGCCTCGTTAAAAGCCGATGAGTCGCCCATCCGGTCATCCGTGTTTATTTGGGTGACCGGTGAAAAAGAGGTGGCCTGGCGGCGCGACAACAACGACCGGCTCACGCTCATCAGCGACAAAGCCGAATACGCGCCCGGCGAAACCGCCCAAATCCTCATTCCGTCGCCGTTTAGCGGCGAGCAAACGGCGCTGGTTACGGTTGAGCGTGGGCGGATTATCCAGCAGCAGGTCATTAGCTTTAACGGCAGCAGCTACGTGTTCCGCCTGCCGCTCACCGAAGCCTTTGCGCCCAACATTTACATATCGGTGGTGCTGGTGCAGGGCCGCAACGGCCCCAGCCAGGGCGATGCCCCCCGGCTGGCCGGCTACAAAGTTGGCATTTTGCCCATTGATGTCAAACTGTCAAAACAAAAACTGGCCGTAACCCTCGTTCCGTCGCCCGCGCAGGCGCAGCCCGGCCAAACCGTTACCTACACCATGCAGGCCACCGATGTGAACAGCCGCCCGGTTGCCGCCGAGTTTTCGCTGGATTTGGTGGATAAGGCGGTGCTGGCCTTGCAGCCGCGCCAGCCCAACGCCATTGTGTCCGCTTTTTACGACCGGCGCGGGCTGGGCATTAACACCGCCAGCGGGCTGGCCATCTCGGCCAACCGGTTTTTGCTGCAACTGGCCAAAGATTTGGGGCTGGAGCAGGAAGCCTTCGCCGCCCAATCTGCCGGCGGCGTGGCCGAAGGCAAACCGCAACCTACCACCTCGCCATTGCCGCCGCCGGGCGCGCCCATGCCCATGGCCGCCGCCGAAGCCCCGATGATGCGCGACGCCGCCAAATCCGCCGCCAAAGAAGAAGCCGGCGCGGTGAACCAGGCTCAACTGCCCGCCGGCGTGAGCGTCCGCGAGGAGTTTAGCGACACGGCCTACTGGAACCCGGCCATTACCACCAACGCGCAGGGTCAGGCGCAAATCAGCCTGAAACTGCCCGATAACCTGACCACCTGGGTAATGCGCGGCGTTGGTTTTAACCGCGAAACGCAGGTGGGCGAGGCCACCGTCGAGGTGGTTTCAACGTTGCCGCTGCTCATTCGGCCCGTGGCCCCGCGCTTTTTGGTGGTGGATGACCGGGTGCAGGTGGCAGCCAACGTTTCTAACAACACCGATGCAACGCTGGCGGTGAGCGTAACGCTGGCCACCGACCCCGGCGTAACCATCGCCGCCCAAACGCCCGCCATGCAGGCGGTTAATATTCCGGCCCGCAGCGAAGCCAAAGTTACCTGGGATGTTTTGGTGCGGGATGTAACCACCACCACGCTGGCCTTTGCCGCCGTTAGCCGGGATGGCCGCTACCAGGATGCCAGCAAACCGCGCCTCACCACCGGCCCGGACGGTTCGCTGCTGGTGTTCCGCTACACCGCGCCGGACACGGTAGGCACCGCCGGCCAGTTAACCGGCGGCGGCGACCGCACCGAAATCATCGCCTTGCCGCCCGATTTTGACGCCCGGCGCGGCGACCTGACCGTTCAGCTTGACCCCAGCCTGGCAGCGGGCATGCAAAACAGCCTCACCTATCTGGAACATTACCAGTACGAATGCACCGAGCAAACAGTAAGCCGCTTTCTGCCCAATATGCTCACCTACAACGCCCTGAAAAAACTGGGGATTGAAAACAAGGAACTCGACGCCAAATTGCCCGGCCTGATTAAAACCGGGCTGGACAAACTCTACGCCCAGCAAAAGCCGGATGGCGGCTGGGGCTGGTGGAGCAACGATGACAGCAACGTTTACATTACCGCCTACGTGGTTTTTGCGCTGGCCAAAGCGCAGCAATCCGGCGTTGAGGTATCGGCGACGGTGCTGGCCAACGGGCAGAATTTCCTACTCAATCACCTGCAAAGCGCCCGCCAACTCAACACCACCTTCGATGCCAACCGCCACGCCTTTGTGCTGTACGCGCTGGCCGAAGGCAACGCCGCCCCCCGCGAGGCGCTGACTGAATTGTTTGCCGCCCGTTCCAAGCTGGCGCACTACGGGCGGGCGTACCTGGCCCTGGCGCTCAACCAGGCCGACTCGCCGGAGTACCGCGACAACATCAAAACCCTGCTATCGGATATTAACAACGCCGCCGTTCTCAGCGCCACCGGCGCTCACTGGCAGGAAGACAACTACGATTGGTGGGCCATGAACACCGATACCCGCAGCACAGCCATCATTTTAGATGCGCTGGCCCGGCTGGACCCCAACAACGCCCTCATTCCCAACGTGGTGCGCTGGCTGATGATTGCCCGCAAAGACGGCATCTGGGAAACCACGCAAGAAACGGCCTGGTCGCTGATTAGCCTTACCGATTGGATGCTGGCCACCGGCGAACTGAACGCCAGCTACAACTACTCGCTCTCGCTTAATGATGATGAGCTAAGCAACGGCGCTGTGACCAAAGCCAACGTTACGCGCAGCAACCGGCAGGTGATCCCTATTGCCAATTTACTGGCCGATGCCGGCAACCGGCTAACCATAGCCCGCACCGATGGCAACGGGCGGCTGTACTACACGGCGCACCTCAAGGTGTACCTGCCGGTTGATAAAATTGAACCCGCCGACCGGGGCGTGGTAGTGAACCGCCGCTACACGCTGCAATCCTGCCTTGAGGCTCAGGCCAAAGATAAAACCGTGGTTTGCAACGAAGTCCGCGAGGCCAAACTGGGCGATGTTATCCGGGTTGACCTGACCGTCATTGCCCCCAACGATTTGTACTACGTGGTGGTAGAAGACCCGCTGCCCGCCGGCGCGGAGGCCATTGATACCGGGCTGGCGACCACCAGCCTGCTGGCCATGGATCCCACGCTGCGGCCATCCAGCCGGCCCGGCGGCCCGGAAGAATCATACCTGCCGCCGTACTGGTGGTGGTGGCGCTGGTACTCGCGCAGCGAGTTGCGCGATGAAAAAGTGGTGCTGTTTGCCGACCGGCTGCCTAAAGGCACCTACGAATACAGCTACACCATGCGCGCCACCCTGCCCGGCGATTACCACGTGATGCCCGCCACCGCCAACGAATTTTACTTTCCCGAAGTGTTTGGCCGCAGCGATGGCCGCCTGTTGAGTATTGGGCAATAAATTTCACAATCGCAACAAAAAAAGCCCCTCAAAATTGAGGGGCTTTTTTTGCGCCGTGTTTGTGCTTGCTAAATTAAATTATTTCTAAGTTAACGCGCTTGCCATCTTTTGCGGCGCTGGTGCGGAGTAGGGTGCGCATGGCATTGGCCACCCGGCCATCTTTGCCAATAATCCGGCCCATATCGTCCGGCGCAACCCGCAATTCCAGCACAATCATTGATGCGCCTTCTACTTCTTCTACGTTTACCTGTTCCGGTTCATTGACTACAGCCTGCGCCATTCGGAGTGTCAAGTCTTTTAGTTGTCCCACGGTTTGAACCTCCCAATTCGAAGAAATGATGAAGTGGTAAAACTTTATATTGTGAATGGAGTATATCAGGTTTGATACGCAGGGTCAAGGAGCAACTAACTTCCTGGGCAGGCAACTTTTGAGCGTTATTCTGCCGGCGGAGTGTTGGTGGGCGGCCCGTATTGGCTGTATTTCTGGTCGATATACGCCCGGATGTCCTTTAAATTTTGGCCCTGATGCATAAGCTGCATAACATCCTGGGTTGTATCAACGCAAATGGAGCAGCCCACGGCATGGTTATCAAAAGCAATTGATCCGTTAGGTTTGACTTCTTTGAGGTAACAGTGCAGGTTGTGTTGGTGGCCCATCGTACTGCAACCACAGTAGCAGGGAATTTTCTGTAACACTTCCGGGTTGGCGATAGCAAACTGATAAGCCTCTTTTACTTTCGGCGCTGCTGTTTGCACAAAATCGGGCAGATCCGACTCCGGGGCCAGCGCAAATTCTGATTGAAGTTGGGCCAGGGCCGGACGCGTTCCGCCGCAGCCGGTGGCAATTACGGTAATCAGGGCCAGCCAGAACAGCCCCCATAATAGTTGAAAATGTCGCCTGGTCATCAATTACGCTCGCTTTTCTGTTGAATTTTTGGGGTCGTTGGGGTGGGCGGCGGGAAAGAGTAACCCCACCAGCCAGATAGCCGCGGCCAATAAACCGCCCCACAAAACAAGCATCAGAGCTAACAGACCCAACCAACCCGGCCCAAAATCCATCATGCCGCTGCTCATCATTATATTGCCTCCGTTTTTGCCCCCAAAATTAAACGCCTTTATTGCAGAATCATGGGGTTGAGCATTCCAAAAATCATGGCGATGTGAGCCACCACCAGAAAAATGGCCACCAGCGTGGTGTGCAACGTTAATTTTTCCAGGTCGGTGCCGTTTCGCTTTAACGCGCCCAGCCCCAGCAACGCCATGCCAAATAGCGGCACCACGCCCAGTAGATAAAAGCTCACCGCAATGACATCAGCCGGGCCGCGCCAGCCGCCGCCAACCGTAAGCGGCACAACCACGTTAAACAGCAGGTAAATGAATATCCCTAAAAAGTAAAACCCAAGCGCAATACCGGCCAGCCGGTTTGTTTTTTGCAACGTGCTGTTGTTCCGGTTTAACAGAATATACAATTCGGTTACGGCAATGTACTCGGCCAAAATTACCGGAATGGCCATAAAAATAATCAGATTCCACGGCTGGTTGGTGGCCAGCAATTCCATATAGTGGGTCATGCTCATACTCATATCCATAAAAAATTCTCCTCCGGGTTTTGATTTGATGGGTTTATAAGTAGCGCCAGCCCTAAAAAGCATCGGACTGGAACATAACCCCAGTATAAAAAAGTTACTTAAAGAAACCTCAAAGATTTTATGAAGATTAGGTAAAGAGTTGCAACCACATTTCTTTACCTAATCTTCATTCTGGTGTTACCAAAACTTCAAATTAAGGCGGTACGATAAAACCCAGACAACAATAAACCTGTTTTCAAATTAAGGAGATTACCCAAATGAGCAGCTTACAACGATGGTTTTTAATAGCAATTGGCGGCGTGGTGCTGGTGGGAATACTGGCGGCAGCGCCGGTTTTGGCTCAAGGCCCCGGCGGAATGATGGGCGGTGGCATGATGGGTTACACGCAGGGTGTTACCGGTACCCATCAATTTGGCCCCGGCGGGATGATGGGCAACTTTTTCAACGGCGATGGCGATTTTACGGGCATGATGGGCGGCATGATGACCAATCCCAACAACGTTTTTTACACCGCGCCCACCCCGCTCACTATGGATGAAGTCAGCGCCGTGCTCAAGGATTATCTGGCCAGCCTGAACGACAGCAACCTGGATTACCGCGATATTATGCTTTTTGATAACCATGCCTACGCCCAAATCATCGGTAAAGACAGCGGCGTTGGCGTGCTCGAAGTGCTGGTTGATTACAAATCCAAAACCGTGTACCCGGAAATGGGGCCAAATATGATGTGGAACCAACAATACGGGATGATGGGCGGCGGCATGATGGGCGGCATGATGCGCAAGTTTGGACTTGGCGGCCAAAAAGCCAACCCCACCGCCGAGTTGCCGGTAACGCCGGCCCAGGCCATCGAAGCGGCCCAGAGCTTTTTAGACACCAACTTTGCCGGGGCCAAGTTAACCACCGCCACCGAAGCCAAGCACATGGCCGGCTACTACACCATTGATATTGACCGCGACGGCCAGCCGGCGGGCATGCTCAGCGTTAACGGCTACACCGGCGCGGTGTGGCCGCACACCTGGCATGGCCACCTGCTGCAAGAATCCGACGATATGGAATAGCCTTCAATTTGCCAGAACCCGGCATTTGATTATGGTACCCGGTGTAGCTATTTACGCTGCGCCGGGTACCATTTTTATGTTCTGGAGGTGCGCCGTGCCCGCTGCCAAAATTTTGGTCATTGACGATGAACAGAGCCTCATCAACCTGGTTTCGGCCTACCTGCGGCCCGAAGGCTACGAGGTTTACACCGCCACCGATGGATTGTCCGGTCTCAAGGCCGCCCGCAGCCTTCAGCCCAACCTGATTGTGCTGGATATTATGCTGCCCGGCCTGGACGGCCTGGAACTGCTTGCCCAACTCCGCCGCGAGTCGGATGTGTACGTAATTCTGCTCACCGCCAAAACCGAAGAAACCGATAAAATTGTGGGCCTGGCCGTTGGCGCGGATGACTACCTGACCAAACCCTTTAGCCCGCGCGAACTGGTGGCGCGGATAAAAGCGGCGCTACGCCGCTACGGCGGCTCCAGCGGCGGCGCCACCGAGCAACGCCTGCTGGCCTTTAACCGGCTGCGCATCAACCCCGATACCCGGCAGGTGTGGAAAGACGACGCGCCGGTTGAACTGACCACCATTGAATTTGATTTACTGCACGCCCTGGCCGAACACCGCGGGCGGGTGCTTAGCCGCGAACAACTGCTGGAACGGGTGTGGGGCCACGATTTTTTTGGCGAAGAGCGGGTAGTTGATGTGCATTTGGGCCACGTTCGCAAAAAAATTGAGGATAATCCGGCCCAACCGGAATTTATCATCACCGTGCGCGGCGTGGGGTATCGCTTTGCGGCAGAAAATTTATGAACTGGCTACGCCGGAGTTTGGGTGGAAAACTGTTAATATCATACCTGGCGGTAATTTTGGTGGGGATGGTTACGCTGGCCGTGGTAGCCGAATCGGCTATGCCCACCGCCTTTAACCGCCACATGCTGGGCATGCAGCAAATGATGGCCGGCAGCCAGATGGGCATGCAGGCCATGACCGACGACCTGTTTACCAACTTTCGCACCGCCTTTACCGAGGCGCTGTTGTGGGCGGCGTTTTTTGCCACGGCCAGTGCCGTAATTGTGAGCATTTTTGTGTCGCGGCGGGTTGTTACGCCCGTCCGCCACATGATGCAGGCCAGCCGGCACATTGCCGGCGGTCACTACTCGGAGCGGGTGCCGGCAGCCAGCGGCGATGAACTGGGCCAACTGGCCCGCAGTTTTAACCAGATGGCCGCCGCGCTGGAACAAACCGAAACGCTGCGGCGCGACCTGATTGGCAACGTAGCCCACGAACTGCGCACCCCGCTCACCACCATCAAAGGTTACATGGAAGGCTTGCTCGATGGCGTGCTGCCCCCCGAAGCGGACACTTTTCAAATGGTGTACCGCGAGGCCGACCGGCTGCAACGGCTGGTGAGCGATTTGCAAGAGTTGAGCCGGGTTGAAGCCGGCGCGTTTGAACTGCGCCGCCTCCCGCTGCCGGTTGTTGGTTTAATTGAGCAAACCGTGGCCCGGCTGCGGCCTCAGTTTGAGGAAAAAGGCGTGGCCCTCCGCCTGAACCTGCCGCCGGATTTGCCGCCGGTATTGGCCGATGAAGACCGGCTGGGGCAGGTGTTGCTCAATTTGGTGGGCAACGCCCTGCAATACACGCCCGGCGGCGGCGCGGTGACTATTTTGGCCCAGCCGCAGGGCACAACGGTGCATATCCTCATTAAAGATAACGGCGTGGGGCTGGCTGCCGAACACCTGCCGCACCTGTTTGACCGCTTTTACCGCGTTGATAAATCGCGCAGCCGGGCCGGCGGCGGCAGCGGCATCGGCCTGACCATTGCCAAACACCTGGTTGAAGCCCACGGCGGCCAAATTTGGGTTGATAGCCAAGGCGAAGGCCAAGGCAGCACTTTTGGGGTTTCGCTGCCGGCGGCGGAGTTGTAACCCGTTAACCGCTAAATTTTTAACCGCAGCCCCACCGGGCAATGGTCGCTGCCGGTAATGTGCGGCCAAATAAAGGCATCCTCAAGTTGCGGCGTTAAATCCGGCGTCACAAAAAAGTAATCCAGCCGCCAGCCAATGTTCCGCTCGCGGGCGCGGGTTGGCATTGACCACCAGGTGTACTGGCCGGTTAGCGTGGGGTAAAAATGGCGAAAGGTGTCTACATACCCCGCCGCCACCACCCGATCCAGCCAGGCCCGTTCTTCGGGCAAAAAGCCGGTGGTATTTTGATTGGTTTTGGGGTTGGCCAAATCAATTTCGGCGTGCGAAGTGTTCACGTCGCCGCAAAAAATCACGGGGCGGCCCTGCGCCCTGAACTCCTCACAGCGGGCCAGAAAAGCCGCGTAAAAATCCAGCTTGAACGGAACCCGGTGGTGGTCGTGGCTGCCGTTGGGAAAATAGCAGTTGAGCAGCACAAACTCCGGGTACTCGGCAATGATGGTGCGCCCTTCCCGGTCAAACTCGGCCACGCCCAGTTCAAACTCAACCCGTAGCGGCGCTTGTTTGGTGAGCAGCGCGGTACCGCTGTAGCCCTTTTTGGCCAGCGAGTGATTCCAGTAGGCCAAATAACCATCCGGTTGAGCCAAATCGGGCGGCAACTGCACGGCTTCGGCTTTGGTTTCCTGCAAGCACAAAATATCCGGGGCCGATTGGGCCAGCCAATCCAGAAAACCTTTTTTGTAAACCGCCCGGATGCCGTTCACATTCCACGAGAGCAGGGTGCGGGAGGCCATCAGCTAAAATCCGCCAATTTCACCACCAGCGTGGTTCCGGCAAACGTCACCCGGTCGCCGTTAGCCAGCTTTTTTTTGCGCCGGGTTTCAACCTGGCCGTTCAGCAGCACTTCGCCGCCCTGAATTACCAGCTTGGCCTGCCCGCCGGTGCCAACCATGCCGTTTAATTTTAAAAACTGGTCCAATTGAATGATAGGTTCAGCGCGTTCCATTAAGATAAACGCTCCTTTCAAGGTTTTTACACCCGTGAACATACCTCATTCACGCCCGGCTGGCAAAATTAAAGCCGCGCCCATCCGCCTGAACCGGCGATTTGGCCAGCAGATAATCCCGGCTGATAACTCCGCTGCTAAAAAGATTGATTGACGTGCTGCCGGTTTGGTTAAAATTCCAGTACGTTACCTCCATTCCCGCAAAGTCAAACACCGGGTTGCCGCGATATTCGCCGCGCAACGGCAAATGGCGCAACGCCGCCGCCCAATCGCGCGAATCGCCGTACAACTGCCGGTACGCCACCCGCTTTAGGCCGATTTCGGCGCAGCGGGCCAAAAAGCTGTCAATTTCGGGGGCGGTGTGTTCGGTGAGCACCGCCGAAATTTTGAGCGGCACCTCGGCCTGCCGCGTAATTTCGGCCAAATCCGGCGGGCGGGCCGAGCCGGTTAGCTTTTGGTACGTAGCCGGGTTGAACGATGGAAATGAAACCGTAACTCGGTGATACCGGTTAAACACCGCCATTTTACGGAGCGCCAATTGCCCATTAGTGTGCAGCGAAAAGCGGGTTTCGGGCGGTAAACATTGTTTTAGCCAGTCCAGCAGGCGGGCTTCGTGGCGGTAAAGTTGCGGGTCGGTGGTGGTGCCGGTAAACGTCACCTCGGTGATGCGGTGGCGCAAAATAAGGCGCACAAAATTGGGCAGGTTGCGCGGCGGAAATTCGGCAAGGTTGGCCGGGGTGAGGCGCGGGTTGAGTTGCCGCCCAATGCAATAGGGGCAACGCAAATTGCACGGCCCGGCCAACAAAATATTGGCAAAATCGTAGCGCGGGGCGGTCATGGCGGCCACGTTACGCCAGCGCGGCCTGCGCGGCGCGGCGCAGGTTGCGTTGGGCCTGAGCCGGCAGCGGCGCATCCAGTTCAACCGGGCGCTGAAGCAAATGCTGTTGCACCGCCGGCGCGTAAAACAGGGCAATCACGCCGTTGTAACAATCGGCCCCGCGTTCGGTCAGGCTCAGGCAATTACCGCGATACGCCAGCAAGCCTTCGGCCAGGGCAAATTCCACCTGCGCCGGAAATTGCTGTTCCAGCGGCAGCCCGTATTTTTCCTGAAAATGCGTCAGGTTGATTTCGCCAAAATAAAACGATACAGAAATCATTTTGGCCATGCTGACCACGCGCGGCAGGTTGTACAAATCCTGCACCGGCAGCCGCCCGGTGGCAATGGCCTGGGCATACGGCTCGATGCGTTTGGGGCCGGCCCCGCGATTGTAAGCCAGCGTGTGGCTGGTAAAGGACTGCGCTCCCAGCCCCAACCCCAAATACGGCTCGCCATTGATGACCCGCCGGGTAAGGTAGGCGCTGGTGCCGGGGTCGTTAGGGCGGCGCGAAAAAGTATTTTTGCCCGGCGGCGCAAGGTACCCGGCCTGGTTTAGGCTGTGGTGGGCGGCGTTCTTCATTTGGTTGATGGTAGCCAGCGTTACCTGGCCGGATTGCGCCTGCAAGCCGGTGCCTTTGTAGCGCATGCGGTACAGGGTAATGTAATCGGCGTCCAGTTCGATGGCTTTGGCCACGCTGTTGCGCCAGCTTGCCACCGATTGCCCGGCAAAACCGTACATCAAATCAATATTGAATTTTTCAAAGCCGGCGGCCCGAATATTGGCCACGGCCTGCTGCAAACTGGCCAAACCTTTGTACTGGCGGCCCAGTTGTTGAGCCAGCGCCAGTTGCGTTACCTGCACCCCCATGCTAATGCGCCGAATGCCCAGTTGGTACAGCGCCGCCATTTTTTCGGGTTGGGCGGCGGCAATCAGCGGCGTGGTTTCAATGCTGATTTCCAGATTCTCCGGCCAACGAAAGGTGGCCCGCGCCGCCTCAAGCACGCGCCGCAGATTATCAACTTTGGCCAGCGCCGGCGTGCCGCCGCCAATATCAAAGCCGCTCAGGGTTTTGGGTTGGCCCAACAGTTGGCCATACTGCGCCATCTCGCGCAGCAGCAAATCAAAATAGCTATCTTCGGCGCTGGCGTTATCCGCCGGATCAATCACGGTGTATTCGCAAAAGCTGCACCGCGCCTGGCAAAACGGAATATGCACGTACAGCCCCAGCGTGGGGTGGTGCTCCCAGGCGGCAGCGGTGACGGCGGCAAAATCATCGCGGCGCACGCGGTACGGCTTCATCGTCCAGTTGTGGTTAATGGGGTAAGCCGTGTTGGCAAGGTGATGGTGGCGCAGGCCCGCCTCAAAAACGGCGCGGGGCGCTAAAGTTTGCCGGTCTTCCGGCGCGGGTAAAAACCAGTGCATGGTTATCCTCCGTAAATAGTGTATTTTTTACACTAATGTGATTTGAAAAAAATTGCCGCGTAAACGACGGCAATATCAAATAGATAGTGTAATAATTACACTATATCAAAAAACGGATGGCCTGTCAAGCCCAAATTTGAGCCATTGGCAAAAAAATATTGACCCGGAATAAAATAGTGTGTAGCATAGTAATAGCTAAATTTGGAGTGGGCAATGACAAAAAACTCCGCCAAAATTGACGCGCCGTTGCAAATAATTTTGATTATTGACGACGACCCGAACAGCACCAGCATCCTGGTTGATTTTTTAACAAGCTGCAACTTTTACACCATCACCGCCGATAACGGGGCGAGTGGCCTGAAAAAAGCGGCTCTGCTTCAACCCGACCTGATTTTGCTGGATGTGATGATGCAGGAGATGAACGGCTTTGAAACCTGCCGGCAACTCAAAGCCATCGAAGTAACCCAGGATATTCCGGTTATTTTTATGACCGCGCTGGCCGATACCGAAGACCTGATGGTGGGGTTTTCTGTGGGCGGCGTGGATTATATTACCAAACCGTTTCAATTATCCGAGCTGTTGGCGCGGATAAAAACGCATTTAAGGTTGCGGGCCGCGCAAAAACAGCAAAAACTGCTCACCGCGCAATTACAACAAGAGCTGCTGGAATACCAGCAGGCCAGTACCACCCAACAATCCAAAAAAGAGCAGGATCGCACCCTGTTTGAAACTATGGTGCAAGGAGTGGTTTACCAAACCGATGATGGCCGCGTTATTGCTGCCAACCGCGCCGCCGAACGGATTGTGGGCCTGAGTCTGGCCCAAATGCAGGGCAACGCTCCCATAGACCCGCGCTGGCATATTATCCGCGAGGATGGCACGCCTGTTAACGCGGCTAACCCGGCGCAACTGGTGCCGCAAATTGAGCGGGATATTCACAACGTGGTGATAGGCATTTTTAAGCCGGCAACAGCGGCCTACACCTGGGCCAATATTAATGTTATCATCCACCCAAAAAGCAGCGCCTCCCGCCCCTACCAGGTTTACACCACCTTTGAAGACATCACCGAGCGCAAACAAGCCGAAGAGGCGCTGCGCGAGAGCGAAGAGCGTTTTCGCTCTTTTATTGAGCAATCCGCCGAAGGCATAACCCTTACCGACGAAACCGGGCGCATTATTGAATTTAACCGGACAATGGAATTTATCACCGGCTTTAGCCGCGAGTCTGTGCTGGGGCAAACTTCGTGGGGGTTTCAAATGCAGTTAATCGCCCCGCACCTCCGCAACAACCAACTCCGGGAGCGTATGAAAAGGATAACACTCAACGCCCTGTCCACCGGCAAAACGCCTTCGTTCAACACACCCGTCGAAACAACCGTATACTGCGCCGATGGCAACAGCCGGTTTATCCGGCAGATTATTTTTCCAATTAAAACCAAAAATGGCTACCGGCTGGGATCGGTGGTGCACGATATTACCGATTACAAACAAACCCAGGAAGCCCTGCAACAAAGCGAAACCCAACTGCAAATTCTGGTAGAAACCTCGCCCGTGGCCATTGTCATTCTGGATCGGGCCGGGCAGGTGCTATCCACCAACAAAAAATTTATTGAAATATTTGGCTACACCCCCAAAGACGTACCCTCGATTGACCATTGGTGGGAGGTAGCCTACCCCGACCCGGATTACCGCGAGTGGTCCAAAGCCATGTGGCTAACCCGCCTCACCGAAGCCATACAAACAAACGGCGAACTAACCCCGGTTGAATCAAAAGTATTCTGCAAAGATGGCCGCACCCGGTACGCCACCTTCAGCGAAGCGATAGTTGGCAACCGGCACATTGTGGCGGCAATAGACATAACCGAACGCAAACAAACCGAGGACGCCCTGCGCGAAAGCCAGCAAATGCTCAGCAACGTGATAGACCAGTTCCCCGGTTTTGTGTTTTGGAAAGATCGCCAATCGGTTTACATGGGGTGCAACCACGCCTTTGCCGCCGAAGGCAACCTGGAGCCGCCCGATATCATCGGCAAAACCGATTTTGACATGCTCTGGACGCAGGATAAAGCCGAAATTTACCGGGCCGAAGATGCCTGGGTAATAGAAAATGGTCGGGCCACGCTGAATGTTGTAGGTTCACGGCCTTTGGCCGATGGGCAGCTAAGCTGGACCAGCACCAATAAAACCCCGCTATTCGATGCTGACGGCCAGATAGTTGGCATATTGGGAGTATCGCACGATATTACCAAAATCAAACAAACCGAAGAAGAATTAAGGCTCCACCGCGACCACCTGGAAGAGCTGGTAAAAGAGCGCACCGCCGAATTGATGGTGGCTAAAGAAAAAGCCGAAACAGCCAGCCGCTCCAAAAGCGCCTTTTTAGCCAACATGAGCCACGAACTACGCACGCCGCTCAACGCCGTTTTGGGCTACGCCCAAATTTTGCAACAGCAACCGCTAGACCCCGAAGTTATCAGCCGGCTGAATATTATTCAGCAAAGTGGGCAACACCTGCTCACCCTAATTAACGATATTCTGGACTTATCTAAAATAGAAGCCTACAGGCTAGAACTCCACCCCACGGCCATTCATCTTCCCACCTTTTTAGAGAACATTGTAGGGCTAATCCGGCCCCGGGTTGAAGCCAAAAACCTTAAATTTAATTTTGAAGCGCCCGCGCTGCCGGGGGGAATTGAAGCCGACGAAACCAGGTTGCGGCAGGTACTGCTCAATTTACTGGGCAACGCCGTTAAATTTACCCACGCGGGGCAAATCTCGTTGCGGGTGCGGGCCAACCTTGCCAGCGCGCCACAGCCCACGGTGTTACTAACGTTTGAAGTGGCCGATACCGGCGTGGGAATTGATGCCGACCAACTGGAATGGATATTCCAGCCATTTGAGCAGGCCGGCGCGGTTAATCTGCGGGTAGAAGGCACGGGGTTGGGGTTAACCATCAGCCGCCAACTGGTGCAACTAATGGGCAGCGAACTGCACGTGCAAAGCGAACCGGGGCAAGGCAGCGTTTTTTGGTTTGAGGCGCGCTTGCCGCTGGTAACAACCCCTCAACCCCAACGGATTATACAAGGCTATCGCGGGCCGCAGCCCAAAGTGCTGGCAGCCGGCGACCACACCTCCAGCCGGGCCGCCATTGTGGATATGCTGGCCCCTATGGGGTTTGCATTGGTCGAAGCCGTTGACGGGCGGCAGGCCATCGAACTGGCCCAAACTACCCGGCCCGATTTGATTTTGCTGGACCAAAACCTGCCCGGCCTGAACAACTTTGAGGCGGTTCAGGGCGTTCGGCAAACGTACAACTTACTGCACCCTCCCATTATTGCCATTGCCGCCACGCCCGCCGATGTGCCGCTTAACCCGGTTGAAGGCATTGACGCCTTTTTGTCCAGGCCCTTTACCTGGCCGCAGTTGGCCGCGCTGCTGGAACAATTTTTAAAGCTGGATTGGGTGTATGCCGAAACTAACACTAGCGCCGCGCCGTCCGGCCCCACGGCTGAGTTAAAGCTGCCGCCGCCGGAAATACTGGCCCATCTGCACGAGTTAGTGCTCATTGGCAATATGCGCCAAATCCGGGATTACGCCACTCAGATTGAAGCTATGGGTAAACAATACCGGCCATTTGCCGCCACAATCCGTCAGTTAGCCAAAGAATTTGCCGAAGAAAAAATTTTGGCGCTGCTGGAACAGCCATTTACCAAAACAGGAGAAAAATGATCACCTCGCCTCTGCCCGATACCCAAACTATTTTGATCATTGATGATGATCCGGTTAACCTGGCGGTTATTGTTGACTACCTGGAAGCGTACAATTTTCAGGTGATCGTCGCCCGCGACGGCCAGGCCGGGTTAAAAAGAGCGGCCTATGTTTGCCCCGACTTGATTCTGCTGGATGTGATGATGCCCGACATGGACGGCTTTGAAACCTGCCGCCGGTTAAAAGCTACCGCCGCCACCCAGGACATTCCCGTTATTTTTATGACGGCGCTTACCTCCACCGAAGACCGCCTAACCGGCTTTGATGCCGGCGCGGTGGATTACATTACCAAGCCCTTTCAAACGCCCGAAGTTTTGGCCCGGATTAAAACTCACCTGCACCTGCGCAACCTGCAAAAACAACTCCAGGCGCAAAACACTCAACTGCAACAAGAAATCAGCGAGCGGCTGCGCGCCGAACAAGCCCACCGGGAAAGCGAAGCCCGCCTGCAAACCCTGATTGACAACCTGCCGGTTCAATTCTGGGCGATGGATACCAACCTGTGTTACATTATGCAAAACGCCACCACGTTCAAGGATTACGGCAACATTATTGGCAAACATGTAGCCGAACTTGATATTCCGGCAGCCCTAAAAGAAATCTGGAATGAACAAAACCGGCGGGTTTTTACCGGCGCCATCGCCCAAAAAGAATATGAACGGCAGATAGATGGTGAAACCAGAATTTTTCAAAGTTTGGCCGCGCCGGTGATTGTCGGCGAAACCATTGTGGGCATTGTGGGTGCCGGGATAGACATAACCGAGCGCAAACGCGCTGAAGCGGAGCTAAACGAATACCGCGAACACCTGGAAGAACTGGTGGCCCAACGCGCCGGTGAACTCAGCCGGGCCAACAAGCAATTACAGCAAGAAATTGCCGAGCGAACGGTAGTGGAAGAGGAAATCCAGCGCCGCAACCGTGAGCTATCATTACTGAACCGGGTTATTGCCGCATCGGCAGGGCAAACCAGCCCCGAAACCATTTTAGAGGTAGCCTGCCGCGAACTGGCGCAGGCTTTTAACTCCCCACAGGGGGTAGTGGCCCTGTTCAATAAAGAAAAAACCGAAGCCACCGTTGTGGCCGAATATCTCACCCCCAACCGGCTCTCAACCCTGCGTTACAAAATCCCCACCACCGATAACCCAATGTTCCAGTATATATTCCAGCAAAAAACCCCCATGATGGTGGGCGATATTCAAAGTAACCCCAAGCTGTCAAAAATCGGCAAATTGCTAAACTGGCCAACTTTAAGCTCGCTTTTTGTTATTCCTATTGTGATTGATAACGAGGTGATTGGCTGCATCAACCTGGAAACGGTTGATCCGAGTTATTTTATTTCGCAAGAGGGCAACCTGGCCAAAAGCGTGGCCGACCAGGTAGCCGGGGTGCTGGCGCGGCTTCAACTGGAAAAGGAGCGGCAGCAGCTAGAAACTCAATATTACCAATCCCAAAAAATGGAAGCAATTGGCCGGTTAACCGGCGGCGTCACCCACGATTTTAACAACATTTTGATTATCATCATCGCCAATTCTGAATTTTTGCTCGATGCGCTGGGCGAGCACCATCCCTTTAGCCATTTTGTTAAACAAATTCAACAGGCCACCAGCCGGGCTGCCGCGTTAACGCGGCAGCTTTTGGCTTTTAGCCGCCAGCAAATTCTTCAACCCAAAATGTTAAATTTAAACACCGTGGTGAGCGATATTGAAAAAATGCTGCACCGGCTCATTGGTGAAGACATCAACCTGCTAACCGTGCTCGACCCGGATTTGGGCCAAATCAAAGCCGATCCGGGCCAAGTAGAGCAGGTTATCATGAATTTGGTAATCAATGCGCGTGATGCCATGCCAGGCGGCGGCAAACTAACCATAGAAACCACCAACGCCTATCTGGACGAGGCCTACGCCCGGCAGCATCCCGGCGTAACCCCCGGCCCCTACGCCATGCTGGCCATCAGCGATACCGGCCACGGCATGGACGCCGCCACCCAGGCCCGCATTTTTGAACCGTTTTTTACCACCAAATCACAAGAAAAAGGCACCGGGCTGGGATTATCTACGGTACACGGCATTGTTAACCAGAGCAACGGCCATATTTGGGTGTACAGCGAGGTGGAAATTGGCACCACGTTTAAAATATTCTTGCCGCAGGTTATCGAGGCGGCAACCGAAGCAGGCAAAGCCCAATCGCTATTTGCCAAACCGCACCACGGCACAGAAACCATTCTGCTGGTAGAAGACGATGATTTGGTGCGCCGGGCCAGTTACCAGATTTTGGTAAAATACGGCTACACGGTGCTGGTGGCCAATGACGGCGAACAGGCGTATCAAACCTGCGCCAATTTTGCCGGAACAATCCACCTGTTATTAACCGATGTTATTTTGCCGGGGCAAATTACCGGGCCACAACTGGCCAAAACCCTGGCCACAACCCGCCCGCAACTAAAGGTGTTGTATATGTCGGGGTATACCGATAACCCAATTGTTCACAACGAGTTATCCAACCCGGAGGTTGCTTTTTTGCCTAAACCATTCTTGCCCAACGACCTGGCCCGTAAAATCCGCCAGGTGTTGGACGGGATTTGAGCTACCAATAAAAAAGGGCTTTGCCACGGCAAAGCCCTTTTTTATCCGGCCTGATTAATCCTCGCTCAACACCACAATCCGGTCTTCGGCAGACAGGGTGATCAGGTTTGATTTTTTGGGGTTAACCACCACACCGTAAGCCTGGGCCGCATCGTTGGCGTGGCCTTTAAGCCGATATCCCAGCGCCACCTGGCCGCGCCGCCGGGCCGCCTCGACCACCGTGTAAAAATTGACCGGCTCGCCCAACGCCACGTAATCGGCGGCGGGCTTAAGGTAAATCTCCGAACCGTCTGGGTCAAAAATATCGGCAAATACGGCGTTGAGGTATTTATTCTCCGATACCTGCGCCAGCATCAAACTAACCAGCTTGTCGCTCACAATAAAATCATCAGCTTGAGTTACTTCGGCCAGTTCGCGGTTGCGCAAATCCAGCATTTCGCTCACAATGGACAAATCGTAAGGGCCGCGCTCGGCAATATCCCGCAGGTGCAGCAGCGTAATCAGGGTCAGGGCATCGGCTTCTTGCTCGCCCATTATATCCGAGTAAGACAGCACAATAATGTGCTGGTAGGTTTGCACGGCCAGGCTGTTAAGGGTACGGCGGTCGGTAATGTCGCCGGTTTGCACCGTAACCTGCTGGTTAACCAGGCTGGGGCACAGGCGGGCCAAATCGGCTTCGGCGGCGTCATAATCGGCCATCACCATCACCTCCGAGCCGGGAGCTACATAATGATCCAACTCATTGATGATGGTGGGCACGCGCCAGTTCCAGCCTAAAATCAGGGTGCGTTCCGGGGTGGCCTCGGTGGGCGCGCCAGAGCGAATAGCCGCCAGGTTGAGATTCAGGTCGGTCAGGCCCGATAGCCGGATGGTGTCGTCATCGGCAGAGATGACAATGAGTTGGTCGTTAGCTTGCAGTTGGGTGTCCATGGGCGGGTTGAGTTGCGCCGCGCCTACGCTACGGCTCAAGCCGATTACGGTGGAATCCTCGTAGGCCAGCATGGCTTCGCCAAAAGTGCGCCCGGCCAACGCCGGTTCGGTTTTAAAGTAGATTTCGTCGCCGCCAAAATCCAGCAGTTCCGTGTACACCACCGACAGGCCCGACTGGCGGCAGGTTTGGGCAATAATGCGCGAAATCAAATCGCCGGCCAGCACCAGTTCCACTTCATCGCGGCCAACCATGTGGGCCACTTCCATATTTTTGGGATCGCGGATTTCGGCCACCAGATGGTACGGTTCGGGGCGGCGGTGCGGGCTGTTGGTAATGGCCAGAATGGTTTTGATGACATCGGCGTCGGCGTTGACACTTTCGGGCGAAAGGATGATGACGGAGCGGGCAGTGGCGAGGCTGACAATATTCAGGTCGTTCAAATCAATGGGGCTGCCGCTACGGCACACAATCCGGGTTGAGCCGGTATCGGAAATGTTGCTGCGGAGGTCGTCTTCCATTTCCACTTTGTCTTTATCACCCAAAATCACAATACAGGCGCGGGGCCGGTTGGCGTTAGCCGCCACCAGTTCCGAGATTATCGCAAAAATCTGGGGCGACCAGCCCAAAATCACGGTGTGGTCGCGCTCAATCACCAGCGAGCGGCCTTTGCGGAGTTCGTCCATTTTGCTTTCGATGCCGCTGGTGATAACCCCAATTAAAATGCTGGTCACAAAAATGCCACCCAGCGTTACAATAAACATCACCAGCCGAAACATCCAGCCGGTATCACCGCCCACCGCGCCCGAATCCAGCGTGTGCATCAGGCTGGCCCAGGCGGCTTCGCCAAAACCAAGCGGCTCCGCGCCTTCCGGGGCCAGGCTGCCGGCCACTACCACCGTGGCCGCCACCAAAATTACCAGCAGCGTTAACACGGCCAGGCCGCCAATCAGGGCAATTGCGCCTTTGGCCATATAATTATCAAATTGATACCGCAACCGGCTTTTCCAGGATACTTGTTCCATTGGTATTCCTCCAGGGCTGAACGTTTGGGTGAGAATAGATTGGCGCAGGCTTGTTACAACCGCCACACCTATTTTAAATAGGGGTTGGGTATCGGGCAAGTTAGCGGTTGAGCGGTTGCCAACAGTCCCCCCGCAAAGGTGACATCTGTCATAAAATCTATGACATTTATCACTAAAAAACCGGCGCGGTTTGAGTTATAATGTAGTCACAGCAACAAACATCGTTTACCCTTCAGTTGCTTCCCCTTCGTTACCCGTTACTTATAAAATCTTCCTTCAACGCTCACAACCGATTTCTCCAAACGCACCCGCTTTTGGCGCTCACACCACCCCACGGTTTGCTGTGTTTCAGGCCGGAAGCAGCATCGTTTTGCCTGTTGGCCGCTTTTTTGCACTTGTTAAACGTGAGATAACCTCACTGACATTAACATTATCAAATCACTGCAACTCAGCCGGTTAAATTTTGGAAGATAAACAGGATAGACAGGATGGCACAGGAGATTAGCTATGTTAACCCAAAAAGAGATGACGTATTATGATGTTTTGCGCTCGGTTGAATTGTTCAGCGAACTTGAGCCGGCTCAACTGCGAAAACTGGCGGTCATAGCCACCAGCGTTGAGTTTAATACGGACGAAATTGTTTACCACGCCGGTGATCAAGGCAAAGGGTTGTATATCATTCAGGAGGGCCAGGTAACTATTGAGATGATCACCTCCGAATACGGGCCGATTACGCTGTACACATTAAAGCCGGGCCAACTTTTTGGCTGGTCGTCGCTCATTCCGGGCCGGCTCAAAAAAGCCCAGGCCAGAGTTTTACGCCCAACCAAAGCCATTTTCATTGACGCCGACGAAATCCGCTACATGTTCAACCGCGATTACAAACTGGAAAACACCTTTATGAACTGCATTATGAGCGTGATTGCCAAACGCATGGATACAACCAGAGAGAAATTGGCCCGCCAATTGCCCCGGGCCGAATGACCTTTTGGTTGCAGGTGTGGTTAGCCCAAATTTAATAATACCGGTGACATAACCTATGGACAGCAGCTCGCCACTGGCAGTAATCAACGCCAAAGAAGCAGAACTCCGGCAGCGGGTTGAGGCGGCGCGGCAGCAAGCCGAAGCCGACAAAAAGGCGGCCATCGCTTTGGCCCAACAAGCCGTGGCCCAGGCCGAACAGGACGGCCAGGCCGCCGCGCAGGCCATCTACCGGCAGGGTATTGAGCAGGCCCAACAACAGGCCGAGGCCATTCTGGCTGCCGCCGGCCAAACCGCCACCGAACGCCGCCGGCAGGCCGAAGCTAATTTGGCCGAAACCGCTCAACGTTTGGTAAAACTGGTGTTAGCAACCGAGTTGTAACCCCAAAGGGCCAACAACTATGTTACTTTCAATGGCAAAAGTGCAAATAATTGGCACCAAACCGCACCGGCCCCAAACCCTGCAAATGCTGCACCGGCTGGGTGTAATGCAAATTATAGACTGGCGCGAAAAAGCCACCCTGCCGCCCGAAGCGGACACCGGGCAACTGCGCGAGAATCTGGCTTATTTGCTTACCCAGGTGCAATCAATTTTAAACGCGCTGCCCAACCTTAACCTGCCGCCGCTGCCGCAATACGATGACTACTCAACCCGGCCCGCCGCCTGGCTATTGAGCGCCGTAAAAACCGACCTGGCCGAAGTAGAGCCGCCGGCCCGCGCCCTAACCCGGCAACTTGGCCAACTTGAGGAACAATTTGGCTCGCTGCCCCGCTACGAGGCCACCCTTAAACGGCTGGCCCCGCTGGTGCCTGCGCTGGTTGAGTTGCAGGATTACGCCACCACCGCCATCTGGCTGGAGCGGCGCTACCGCGACGTGCTGGCCCAAATTACCCGGCAACTGGAGCAAATTACCGCCGGGCGCTGTGAAGTAATTTCGGGCGAGGTTGAAGGCGAAGTGCTGGCGGCAATTCTGGTGTTCCCCAAAGCATACCACGCCGAAGTCGGATCGCTGCTGGGGCAAGCCAACATTAGCCAGGTGCGGCTACCCACCGAGTTTGCCCAACACCCGCTCACCCAAACGCTGGCCCAAATTCAAACCCAACTGCAAGAAATTCCACGCCAGATTGAGGCCGTAAAGCAGCAGCAGCGGGCGCTGGCCGAGCGCTGGCAGCCCCGCCTGCTCACCTGGCAAGCCCTGCTGCGCGACCAACTGGCTCAAATTGAAGTAATTGCCCGGCTGGGCCGCACCGATTACACCTTTATCATCGAAGGCTGGCTGCCTCAGGGCCAGGTGGCGGCGTTGCAAACCGCTCTGGCGGCGGCGGTAGGCGATGAGGTAATTGTCAGCGTGGTGCCGGTATCGGCGGCGGAGCAGAAAACCGCGCCGGTGGCTTTTGATAATCCCGCGTTTGTAAAACCGTTTGAACCGCTGGTAACGCTGCTGGCTATTCCCAAATACGGCAGCCTGGACCCCACACCGCTCATGGCCGTGTTTATGCCGCTGTTCTTTGGGCTGATTTTAGGCGATGTGGCCTACGGCCTGATTTTGGTGGGGCTGGCGCTCTACTTACGGCATCGGTTTAAATACCAGGCCACACCGCGCTGCCTGGCCGAAGTGCTGCTGATTGGTTCGGTGTGGGGCATTTTCTTTGGCTTTTTATTTGGCGAGTTCTTTGGCAACCTCAGCGAGTCAATTGGCCTGCACCCGCTCTGGTTTGACCGGGGCCGCGATGTGCAAAGCCTGTTTGTGCTAACGCTGGGCATTGGGGCCGGGCATATTGTGCTGGGACTAAGCCTGGGCGTGTGGGAGGCCATTCGCCAGCGCAACCGCCACCATTTGCTGGAAAAGGCATCTATGTTGGTGGCGTTGATGGCCCTGTTTTTGCTGGTGGCGGTGTTGGCCGGTTATTTGCCCCGCGTATTTTTTACCCCGGCTTCGGCGTTGCTGGTGGTGGGGCTGGCGGTTTTAATTTACAGTATGGGCAAAATTGGCCTGTTTTTGGGGCCGCTGGAATTGGTGCAAACCGCCGGCAACATCCTTTCGTACCTGCGGTTGGCCGCCATTGGGTTATCGTCAATTTATCTGGCGCAGGTAGGCAACCAACTGGCCGGTTTTGTGGGCAACGCGCTGGTGGGGTTGATTATCGCCGTGCTGTTTCACGCGCTCAACATTGCGCTGGGCGCGTTTAGCCCCACCATTCAATCGTTGCGGTTGCACTACGTAGAATTTTTTAGCAAATTTTACGAAGGCGGCGGCCAGCCGTTCCGCCCCTTCAAACGGACTAACGCCGGCTGAACTGTTTAGCCCTCGCCGGGCGACCGCAAGGGTCGCCCCTACGCCGAAACACTATCTTCGCAGGAGTGAGACAATTCCTGCGGCAGCGCAACGGCGAATGAAAATTCGTAATTCGTAACTCGTAGTTCGTTACTTTCGCAGGAGGTGCAACAATGGAACTCGGATTAATGGCCATTGGCGCGGGATTGGCGGTGGGGTTGGCCGGCATTGGCACAGGGCTGGCCCAGGCGTACATCGGCTCCGCCGGAGCGGGTGTTATCGCCGAAAAACCGGAGCTGACCGGCACCATGATTTTGCTCATCGCCATCCCCGAAACGGTGCTGATTTTGGGCTTTGCCATAGCCGCCATGATTATTTTAATGGCGAGGTAAAAGCGCATGCCGCTCGAAACCATTCTGCAAGCAATTGACGCCGCCGCCGAACGCGAGGTTGAGACCATTCGCCAGGCGGCCCAGTCCGAAATTGCCCAAATCCAGGCTAACGCCCAGGCGCAAGCCGATGCCATCCGCCAGAAACACCGCCAGGCGGTGCAAGCGCCGCTTAAGGCCGAACAAACGCGCCTGATTAACCAGGCCAAATTAAAGGCACTCCAACTGGTACTGGGCGCGCGCGAGGAGTTGCTGGCGGCCACGCTGACCGCCGCCGCCCAACAGTTGGCCGATTTCAGCCATTCGGCGGCGTACCCGGAGCTTTTAAAACGGCTGGCGCTCGAAGCGGCCACGGCGCTTGGCCCGGCCCAACCGCTGCATTTTTTGGCCAACCCCGCCGACGCGCCGCAACTGGCGCAGGCGGTAGCCGAGTTGCAGCTTAACGCCACCGTTACCGCCGACGAGACCGCTCTGGGCGCGGGCAGCCTGGGCGGGCTGATTGCCGCCACCGCCGACCGGCGCATCAGCGTGATTAACACGCTGGAAGTGCGGTTGCAGCAGGCGGCGGCGCGGCATCGCGCCCAACTGGCCGGCTGGGTTTTTGGAGCCACGGAGGGGCGTTAGGCCATGCCGCGCGGCTATGGCTACGGCAATGCCCGGTTGCGGGCCATGCGCAGCCGGCTGTTTCGGCAGGCCGATTACGACCACTTGCTGACCAAAACCGGCCTCACCGAACTGATTGCCGCCCTGAACGACAGCCGCTACCGCGACGACATCGAAACGGCGCTGATGCAGGTGGGCCAGGAGCGTTGCATTTTGGCGGCGGTGCGGCTTAACCTCACCCGCGCCTTTAACCAGATACGCGGGTTTTACGCCGGCGAAGCCCAAATGCTGGTTGAGGTGCTGCTCCGGCGCTGGGATCGGCACAACCTGCTGGCCATTTTGCGCGGGCAAAGCCGCGAAGTGGCTTCGGGCGCGGTGCTGGAGGCCACCGTGCCGGTGGGCCAACTGGATGAAACGGCGCTGCGCGAACTGGCCCGCCAGCCCGGCCTGCCCGCCACCCTGGATTTGCTTACCACCTGGCAATTGCCCTACGCCCGGCCTTTGCGCCAGGTAACGGCCCGCACCGGCGCTTTCCCCGATCTGGATCAACTGGAATTGGCGCTCAACCAGTTTCATTACCGCGCTATTTTAAAGCAGGTGAGCGGGCCGGGGCTTAACCGCCGCCTTGTCCGCGAGGCCATCCAAACCGAAATTGACCTGACCAACCTGCGCACCGTGCTGCGGCTGGTAACTATTCCGGGGGCGGTGGCGCTGGTAAAACAGCAATACGCCGCCGCCAGCGCGCGCCCGCTGCTGCTGGAGCCGGGCGGGTTTTTGCCCGCGCCCCGCCTGACCGAACTGATTGACAGCGCCGGCAGCGTTGAGGCCGTGGCGCAAAGTTTAGCCGATACCCGTTACGGCGCAGCCCTGCGCGACGGCTGGCAGCGTTACCAGGCCGCCAACGGCCACGCCGCCATGCTTGAGCGCGAGTTGGAACGCTGGCAGGCTAAAACCGCCGCCGCCGGTTTTAGCCGCAACCCGCTCGGCATGGCCATCCCTATTGGTTATTTAAGCAGCGCCGAGGTAGAAGCCGCCAATTTGCGGCTGGTGGCGCAGGCCGTGGCCTTAAACCTGGATCGCGCCGCCATCAAACCGGAGCTTATTATTTTGTATCCGTAGGTTAACATGGGCCGATTACTGGTCATCACCACCCCGGATTTAGCACCGGGCTTTCAACTGGCCGGCGTAGAAACGCTGGCCGCCGCCACCGTTGAGGCCGCCGAAAGCGCCCTGCGCCAACTGCTGGATGGCCGCGATGCCAGCCTGGTGTTGATTCACCGGGCGTTGTTGCAGGGCATGTCGGCGGCGGTGCAGCGCCGGGTAGAGTCCAGCCTGCAACCGGTGGTAATGCCGATTACCGGGCGGCCCACCGCCATGCCGGGGCAGGAACACCAGCGCCACCTCACCGAAATGGTGCGGCGCACGGTGGGTTTTCACATCAATTTTGGGGGCGGTTAACGCCCGCAACAAGGCAGGCCAACCATGAACCAATCCAATCCGGGCCAGATTATCCGCGTGGCCGGGCCGGTGGTAGTGGCCGAAAATCTGCCGCAGGCCCGCATGTACGATGTAGTTTACGTGGGCCGGCTGCGGCTGGTGGGCGAAGTTATCCGGTTAACCGGCAACCTGGCCACCATTCAAGTGTACGAAGACACCGGCGGCCTGTGCGTGGGCGAACCGGTTTTTGCCAGCGGCAGCCCGCTGGTGGTTGAGCTTGGCCCCGGCCTGTTGAGCGCCATTTTTGATGGCGTGCAGCGACCCCTGCCGGTGCTGCGGCAGCAACAGGGCGATTTTATCACGCGGGGCAGCGCCGCCCCGGCGCTGGATCGAAGCGCGCGCTGGCTGTTTGAGCCGCGCCGGCAACCGGGCAGCCGCGTTACCGGCGGCGATCTGCTGGGCGTGGTGCAGGAAAAGCCTCATTTGCAACACCGCGTTTTGGTGCCGCCAACCGTGAGCGGCGTAATTACCACTATTGAGCGCGGCGAATTTACCGTTGAAGACACCATCGCCGTGGTGCAAGGCAACCGCCCCGGCCAGACGTGGCAATTAACCATGATGCAGCGCTGGCCTGTTCGCCGCCCCCGCCCGCACCGGGGCAAACTCAACCCCACCGAACCGCTCATTACCGGCCAGCGCGTAATTGACACCTTTTTTCCGCTGCCCAAAGGCGGCGCGGCCATTATTCCCGGCGGCTTTGGCACCGGCAAAACCGTTCTGGAGCAAACGCTCTCTAAATGGGCCGACGCCGATATTATTGTGTACGTGGGCTGCGGCGAGCGCGGCAACGAAATGACCGACGTGCTGGGCGAATTTCCCAAACTGGTGGACCCGCACACCGGCGGCCCGCTGATGGATCGCACCGTGTTGATTGCCAACACCTCCAACATGCCGGTGGCCGCCCGCGAAGCCAGCATTTACACCGGCGCAACCATCGCCGAATATTTCAGGGATATGGGCTACCACGTGGCTTTAATGGCCGATTCTACATCGCGGTGGGGCGAGGCGCTGCGCGAAGTATCGGGCCGGCTGGAAGAAATGCCCGGCGAAGAGGGCTTTCCGGCTTACTTGCTCAGCCGGCTGGCCGAGTTTTACGAGCGCGGCGGGCGGGTTAATTGCGCCGGCCAACCGGAGCGCCTCGGCTCGGTCACGCTGATTGGCGCGGTGTCGCCGCCCGGCGGCGATTTTTCTGAGCCGATGACGCAAAACTCACTGCGCGTTACCGGCGCATTCTGGGGGCTGGATACCCGGCTGGCCCACCAGCGCCACTATCCGGCCATCAACTGGACAATCAGTTACTCGCTGTATCCGCTGGGCGATTGGTTTGGCCAACACGTGGCCGCCGATTGGCCGGAACAAACCCAACGCGCCCGGGCGCTGTTGCAGCGCGAAACCGAGCTATCCGAGATTGTGCAGCTTGTGGGCGCGGACGCGCTGGCCGAAAACGAGCGGGCCGAACTGGCGGTGGGCCGGATGCTGCGCGAGGATTTTTTGCAGCAGTCATCCTTTAGCGACGATGCCTTTTGCCCGCTGGAAAAAACCTACTGGCTGCTCAAAATTGTGCTGGCCTTTTACGAGCGCGTGATGGCCGCGCTTAACCAGGCCACGCCGCTGGAACAGGCGCTCATCCCCGCGGTAATGGATCAGATTGCGCGGGCCAAAGAATGGCCGCCCCAAACTGCGCCGGAACAGGCCCACCAACTGCTGGTCGCCATTGATGCCGCTTTTAAGGAATTGCTGGCAACGTAACCAGGTTTGGAAAAACGGTGAAACCCAATGACCAACATCAAAACGCCGTTATTTGTGTTAGATTACCAAACGCTGTCCCACATTTCCGGGCCGCTGGTGTTTGTAGAAACCGTGCATGGCATTGGCTACAACGAAATTGTGGAGTTGCGCGGCAGCGACGGGCAGGTGCGGTTGGGGCAGGTGCTTGAGGTGAGCCGGGAACGGGCCGTGGTGCAGGTATTTGTGGGCACGCACGGGCTGGATTTGGCCCAAACCCGCGCCCGCTTTACCGGCGAAGTGGCCCAACTGAACGTATCGCTGGAAATGCTGGGCCGCACCTTCAACGGCTCCGGTGAGCCAATAGACAACGGCCCGCCGATTGTGCCGGAGATGCGCCTTAACATCAACGGTCAGCCCATTAACCCCTGGGCGCGCGACCACCCCTCGGAGTTTATTCAAACCGGCATTTCGGCCATTGATGGGCTAAACACGCTGGTGCGCGGTCAAAAATTGCCTATTTTCTCCGGCTTTGGCCTGCCCGGCGGCGAACTGGCCGCCCAGATTGCCACTCAGGCCGAGGTGCGCGGCAGCGGCGAGGAATTTGCCGTTGTGTTTGCCGCCATCGGCATTCCGTTTCACGAGGCGGCCATCTTTAGGCGCAGTTTTGAGGCCAGCGGCACGCTTGACAGAACCGTGCTGTTTATGAATTTAGCCGATGACCCCACCATCGAGCGGATTATTACGCCCCGCGTGGCGCTGACCACCGCCGAATACCTGGCCTTTGAGCACAACCGCCACGTGCTGGTCATCATCACCGATATGACCAACTACGCCGAAGCCCTGCGCGAAGTATCGGCGGCCCGCGAGGAGGTGCCGGGGCGGCGCGGCTACCCCGGCTACCTCTACACCGACCTGGCCTCGCTGTACGAGCGGGCCGGGCGCATCAAAGGCAAGCAGGGGTCAATTACCCAGTTGCTCATCCTTACCATGCCGGATGACGACATTACCCACCCCATCCCCGACCTCACCGGCTACATCACCGAAGGGCAAATTGTGTTGTCACGAGAGTTGCACCGCAAAGGCATCTACCCGCCCATTGACCCGCTGCCCTGCTTATCGCGGTTGATGAACGCCGGCATTGGGCCGGGCCGCACCCGCGCCGACCACCGCCAAACCGCCGATCAGCTTTACGCATTTTACGCGCAGGGGCGCAACCTGCGGCGGCTGGTGGCTATTGTGGGCGAAGCCAGCCTGTCGGCGGAGGACCGGCGCTATTTGCACTTTGCCGAGCGGTTTGAGCAGGAATTTATTCACCAGGGCCACGCCAACCGGCCCATTGAGGCCACGTTTGATTGCGCCTGGTCGCTGCTGGGCGCGTTTCCGCCGCGCGAGTTGAAACGCATTAAAACCGAGTTTATTGACCAGTACTATCCGCGCTCCGGGTGATTTTTATGGAACAAATCAAGGCCACGCGGGCCGAACTGCTGCAAAAGAAAACTCAACTGGCGCTGGCGCGGCAGGGCCGGGATTTGCTCAAGGAAAAACGCAACGCCCTGCTGCAAGAGTTGCAGCGCACCGCCGAACAGGCCATGCAAGGCGGGGCCGAACTGGAGCGCTGGCTGGGCCAGGCCAACGTGGCGCTGGCGCTGGCCGAGGCGCTCGATGGGCCGGAGGCGGTGCAATCGGCGGCCTTTGCCGCGCAAAGCCAGCTTACGCTAGAAATCAGCGCGATTAATTTAATGGGCGTGGCCGTGCCCCGGATTGAGCAAAAAAGCGCCCTGCGCGGGCCGCTCAACCGGGGTTACAGCCTGCCGTCGGTTTCAAACCGGATTGAGGCCACCGCCGAAGCCTTTGAAACCGTTGTGGATGTGGCGGTAAAACTGGCCGAAAGCGAACTGCGCCTGCGCCGGCTGGCCGAAGAAATTGGCCGCACCACCCGCCGGGTAAACGCTCTGGAAAATGTGCTGATTCCCCGGCTAGAAACCGAACGAAACTACATTCAGATGGTGCTGGAAGAGCGCGAACGCGAAGACTTGTTCCGGCTAAAACGGGTAAAAAAGAAAATCAGCCACAGCGGAACCGCCGAACATTAATCAGGGGGATTGACGGCAGCCGCCAAACGTGCTATAGTTTCCAGGCGAGAATGAAACATAAATCCGGAACGTCTCCGCCGCCGCCCGGTTTTAATCCAGAGGCGGCGTTTTATTTCTCCCCGATGTGTCCCCGCGGCTGTTCACCTCGGCAAATATATTTGCCGCACTCAAACAGGAGTTATATGTCTTTTAATACTTTCAACCTCGATGCCCGGCTGTTGCGTAACGTGGCGGCCATGGAATTTGAGGAACCCACCCCCATCCAAACCGCCACCATTCCGTCGGCGCTGGAAGGGCGCGATATTCTCGGCTCCGCCGAAACCGGCACCGGCAAAACCGCCGCGTTTTTATTGCCGCTGCTGCAAAAACTGCTCAATGCGCCCTCCGCCAAACTTCAAAACCAAACCCGCGCCCTTATTCTGGTGCCCACCCGCGAACTGGCGCTGCAAGTCACCGACCAGGCTGCCCAACTCAGCCGCGACCTGCCGATTCGGGTGGCGACTATTTACGGCGGCGTCGGTTTAAAACCGCAGGAACAGGCGCTCCGGCAGGGCGTTGATGTGGTGATTGCCACGCCGGGCCGCCTGCTTGACCACATTTCGCGCCGGAACGTTTCTTTTAACGCCCTGCAAGTGCTGGTGCTCGACGAGGCCGACCGCATGCTGGACATTGGCTTTTTGCCCGATATCCGGCGGGTGGCGCGGCTGTTGCCCACCAACCGGCAAACCATGCTCTTTTCGGCCACGCTCCAGCCCATCATCGAACTGGCCGGCGAGTTAACCACCAAACCGGTTCGGGTAGAAGTGGAGAAAAATGTTACGCCCGATGCCATTACCCAGGTGTTGTACCCGGTGCCCGAACATTTAAAGTTCAAGTTACTGGAACATTTACTGACCGACAAAAAACTGGAAAGCGTGCTGATTTTTACCCGCACCAAACACCGCGCCGACCGGCTGGTGCGCAATTTGCAGCGCTCCAAAATTTCGGCGGCGGTTATTCACGGCAACCGTTCCCAAAGCCAGCGGGTTAACGCGCTGGAAGCGTTTCGCAATGGGCGCACCCGCATCCTGGTTGCCACCGATATTGCCGCCCGCGGCATTGACGTGGAAGGCATTTCGCACGTGGTTAATTACGATGTGCCAATGCAACCGGAGGATTACGTGCACCGGATTGGCCGCACGGGCCGCGCCCAGGCCGTGGGCCACGCCTACACGCTGGTTACGGCGCTCGATGAGCGGATGATTCATCGGATTGAATATATTTTAAAGGAAAAAATTGAACGCCGCCGGGTTGAGGGCATTGATTATGCCGCGCCCGCCGCCAACATTCCCACACCGGAAGAAATCCGGCGCTACGTAGAGGCCAACCGGCACAAACCCGGCGCCGAAACCAGCCGGCGCAAACAAGAACCGGCAGCCACGGCGGCCCCCAAACGGTCTCGCCGCCGCAACCGCAACCGCAACAACAACGCCGGGGCGGCCCAACAAAATACATCCAACTAACAATTGGCTAAGCTAACGTAATCCCTTAAAACCACCAAATTTGGTGGTTTTTGTTTGGCGGCAGACATTACCAGAATTGCGCCATAACCGGTTGCCTAATCCGGTAATTTCTAGCACAATAAAAAACGCAGGTTGATTACAAATTATTGGGGGAGTTGCCAAAGGCTCAACGGTGAGCCGCCCCCGTGAAAAAAGGAGCCTACTATGTCTCAATTGACCGATTCTCCGGCCTGGCAAGCGTTGCAAGAGCATCAGCATGAACTGGCCAACACCCATATGCGCGATTTGTTTGCGCAAAACCCGCAACGTTTTGAAGAATTTTCGTTGCGGTTAAACGACATCCTTTTTGATTACTCCAAAAACCGGATTACCGCCAAAACAATGGCGCTGCTGCTGGATTTGGCCCGCGCCGCCAACCTGGCCGCGCAAATTGAGGCCATGTTCAGCGGCCAAAAAATCAACACCACCGAGCGGCGGGCCGTGCTGCACGTGGCGCTTCGCAACCGCGCCAACCGGCCCATTCTGGTGGACGGGCAGGATGTGATGCCCGAAGTTAACCGGGTGCTGGCCAAAATGCGCGCCTTTACCGCGGCGGTTCGCTCCGGGGCGTGGCGCGGGTACACCGGCCAAGCCATTACCGATGTGGTGAACATTGGCATTGGCGGCTCGGATTTGGGGCCAAAAATGGTGGCCGAGGCGCTCAAACCGTATGCCAGCCCCAATTTGCGGGCGCATTTTGTATCTAACGTGGACAGCACCGACCTGGCCGAAGTTTTAAAGCGGGTTAGCCCGGAAACCACCCTGTTTTTGGTGGCCTCTAAAACCTTTACCACCCAGGAAACCATGGCCAACGCCCATTCGGCCAGAGCCTGGTTTTTGGCCGCCGCCAAAAACGAAAGCGCCGTGGCCAAACATTTTGCCGCCATGTCAACCAACACCGCCGAGGTGGCCAAATTTGGCATTGACCCGGCCAACATGTTCGAGTTTTGGGATTGGGTGGGTGGCCGCTACTCGCTGTGGTCGGCCATTGGGTTATCCATCGCCTTGTATTTGGGCATGGACAACTTTGAGGAGTTGCTGGCCGGGGCGCATCTGGCTGACGAGCATTTTCGCACCGCGCCGTTTGAGCAAAATATTCCGGTGATTATGGCGCTGCTGGGGGTGTGGTATAATAATTTCTTCCAGGCTCAATCTCACGCCATTTTACCCTACGACCAATATTTATTGCATTTTCCGGCCTATTTTCAGCAGGGCGACATGGAAAGCAACGGTAAAAGCGTTACCCATGCCGGTAGCTGGGTGGATTACACCACCGGCCCGGTTATTTGGGGCCAACCCGGCACCAACGGCCAGCACGCTTTTTACCAGCTCATCCACCAGGGAACCAAACTCATCCCCTGCGATTTTTTGGCGGCGGCGCAAAATCACAACCCGCTGGGTGAGCATCATCCCATGTTGATTTCTAACTTTTTGGCCCAAACCGAGGCGCTGATGAAGGGCAAAACCGCCGTCGAAGCCCGGGCCGAACTGAGCGCCGCCGGCGTTTCCGGCGCGGAACTGGATGGGCTGGTGGCGGCCAAAACCTTTGCCGGCAACAGGCCCACCAACTCTTTCTTATACCAAAAATTAACGCCGGCCACGCTGGGCGCGCTGATTGCCCTGTACGAGCACAAAATTTTTGTTCAGGGCGTTATCTGGAACATCAACTCGTTTGACCAGATGGGCGTTGAACTGGGCAAACAACTGGCCAAAGTGATTTTGCCGGAGTTGGCCGGAACCCACCCAATCACCGGCCACGATTCATCTACTAACGGCTTGCTCAATTATTACAAGCAACTACAGTAAAGAGTTTTGTGAGTTGGGAGTTTAGTGAGTTCTGTGAGTAACTCACTAAACTCTCAGAACTCATTCCACTCACCAAACTGTTTCCAAAGGAGTTTTTTATGCAACAAAAAGTGCTGGCTCTGGGCCAAAAAAAGAAAATTGCGTTGATTGCGCACGATAACAAAAAGCAGGATTTGGTGGAATGGGCAAAATACAACCGCGACACCCTGGCCCAACACATTGTGATGGCCACCGGCACCACCGGCAAACTGATTGAAGATTTGCTGAACATTGAGGTGATCAAACTGCAAAGCGGCCCGCTGGGCGGCGATCAGCAGATTGGCGCTAAAATTGCCGAGGGCGAAGTGGACTTTGTGATCTTTTTCTGGGATCCGCTGGAGCCGCAACCGCACGACCCCGACGTGAAGGCGCTGCTCCGGCTGGCGGTGGTGTGGAACATTCCCATTGCCTGCAACCGTTCTTCCGCCGATTTCATGTTCTCGTCGCAACTGATGAACGACGAGTACCCCCGCCTGGTGCCGGATTACGATACCTACCGCAAGCGGGCCATCGCCTCGGTCAATCCGGCAGAGCCGGAGGCCGAACCCGCCGCCGAAATGCCGGCCAACTAATCCGGTTAGCGAGAAAGTTTGGCCATGAATCAACTCACCGAAACCCAACCGCAAGCCGACCCCGGCCCGCAACCGCTGGAACGAGCCGCCCTCACCGAAGTGGTGGAACTGGCCTTGTGGACGGCGCAACTGCTCATGCAAAACGGGGCCGAAAGCCAGCGCGTGGAAGAAACCGTGCGCGTGCTGGGTGCCGGTCTGGGCTGCGATTGGGGTGACGTGCTGGTGTCGCACAACGCTGTTATTATTTCGCACGCCAGCGGCAACGAGTTTCGCACCAAAATCCGGCGGGTGGCGCAGGGCGGCGTTAACATGAGCCTCATCGAAGAAATTAGCCACCTGACCCACCGGGTGGAAGAGGGCCTGTTTGACCGGACCAAAGTGCGCGCCGAACTGGAACGCATTAGCCGCCGCCCGCACCACTACAACCGCTGGTTTGTGGTGGCGGCGGTGGGCCTGGCCTGCGCCGCCTTTAGCCGGTTGTTTAACGGCGGCTGGCCCATTTTTGGAGCTACCTGGCTGGCCTCGTCGTTGGCCATGTTTGTGCGGCAAGAGCTAATCCGCCGCAACTTTAACAACCTGCTGGCGGTGGTGGTTTCGGCGTTTACCGCGGCTATGGGCGTGGGCCTGTTGCACCTGTGGCCCATCTTTGGCCGGCAGGTCGAAGTGGGGCTGGCGGCATCGGTGTTGTTTTTAGTGCCGGGCGTGCCTTTTATCAACGCGGTTGAAGACCTGATTAAAGGCTACACCGTGGTGGGGCTGGCCCGGGGCGCAATTTCAATCCTGATAATTTTGAGCATTGCCCTGGGCGTGCTGATTGCCATGCAGCTAATCGGAGTGAACAAGTTATGACCGTGGCGGTACTGCTGGAACGCACCATGTGGGCCGGGATAGCGGCGTTTGGCTTTGCCGTGCTGTTTAACGTGCCCAAACGCACGTTGCTGGCCTGCACCTTAAGCGGCGCGATTGGCTACGGCATCCGTGTGGCGCTGGTTGAAGGGCATCTGCTCAGCCTGGAAGCCGCCACGCTGGTGGCAGCCACCGCCGTAAGCTTTTTGGGCATGTTTTTTGGCCGCTACTGGCACGCGCCGGCGCTGGTGTTTGTAATCCCCGGCGTTATTGTGATGGTTCCCGGCGCGCTGGCCTTTAGAACCATGATTGATATTTTAATGCTCACCACCGTGACGGCAGCCCCCGTTAATGATGTGGCGCTCACGGCGGCGGTGGTGAGCAGCATCAAAACGCTGTTGATTGTTGGCGCGCTGGCGGCGGGCGTGGCGGTGCCCAGCCTGCTGTTACGCCGCCACCGCCCCATGACCTAAATTTTACTGGCAGGATAATACACCCAATGACCATCAACGCTGATAAGTTGCCCTACCTGGAACTGCTGGCCGAACAATATCCCTCTATTCAGGCCGCTTCAACCGCGATTGTAAAGCTCAACGCCAAACTCAATCTGCCCAAAGGCACCGAGCATTTTCTTTCGGACATTCATGGCGAGTACGAAGCCTTTCGGCATGTGCTCAAAAACGGCTCCGGCTCCATCAAACGCCGCATCGAAGAGACTTTTCCCACCCTGCCCGACGCCGAAAAACGCACGCTGGCCACGCTCATCTACTACCCCGAAGAAAAAGTGCCGCTGGCATTAAAAACCGCGCCCAACCCCACCGACTGGTATCACGCCACCCTGCTGCGGCTGATTAAACTTTGCCGGGTGGTGTCATCCCAGTACACCCGCGCCTGGGTGAGCCACTTTTTGCCGGCGCTCTTTGCCGACATCATTGATGAACTGCTGCACGCGCAAGAAGATTTGGGCGACAAGCACGATTATTACAACAACGTGCTAACCACCATCATTGCCACCGGCAGCGCCCCGGCCTTTATCACCGCGCTGGCCGAACTGATTCAGCGGTTGGCCATTGCCCGGCTGCACATCATTGGCGATATTTTTGATCGCGGTCCCGGTGCGCACCTCATTTTGGATGACCTGCTGGAATACCACAACGTTGATATTCAATGGGGCAACCACGATGTGGTGTGGATGGGCGCCGCCGCCGGCAGCGAAGCCTGCATTGCCAACGTCATCCGCATTAGTTTGCGTTACGCCAACACCGAAACCATTGAAAACGGCTACGCCATCAGCCTGCTGCCGCTGGCCTCGTTTGCCCTTGATACCTACGGCCACGACGATTGCGCCCAATTTATGCCGCGTCTCTCCGGCGACCCGGAGTTTACCGACCAGGAATTGCGGCTGATGGCCCAAATGCACAAAGCCATCACCATCATCCAGCTAAAACTCGAAGGCCAGATTATCCGGCGGCGGCCCCACTACCAAATGGCCGACCGCCTGCTGCTGGACAAAATCAATTTTACCGCCGGCACGCTCCGGCTGAACGAAACCGAATACCCGCTGCTCGACACCAACTTTCCCACGGTTAACCCCAACTGCCCCTACGAGCTAACCGACGGCGAAAAAAGCGTGGTCGAACGGCTAAAACAAGCCTTTGCCAACAGCAAACGGCTGCAACAACACGTGCGGTTTCTCTTCTCAAAAGGCAGTTTGTACCTGGTTTACAACGGCAACCTGCTGTACCACGGCTGCATTGCCCTCAATGCCGATGGCTCGTTTCAGGCGTTTGTGGTAGATGGCCAACCCTACGCCGGGCGCGCTTTTATGGATCGGGTGGAACGGCTGGCCCGGCAGGGTTACTTTGCCACCGATAACCCGGAGCGCAAACAATACGGCCAGGACGCCATGTGGTATTTGTGGAGCGGCCCGCAATCGCCGCTGTTTGGCAAAGCCAAAATGGCCACCTTTGAGCGCTACTTCATTGCCAACCCCGCCACCCACGCCGAAGCCCGCAATCCCTACTACAACCTGCGCGACCGCGAAGCAACCGCCCGCCAAATTTTGGCCGAGTTTGGCCTTAACCCCGACACCGCTCACATCATCAATGGCCACGTGCCGGTTAAAGTAAAAAAAGGCGAAAGCCCGGTTAAGGCCGGCGGCAAATTACTGGTCATTGATGGCGGCTTTTCCAAAGCCTACCAAAAACAAACCGGCATTGCCGGGTACACGCTGGTTGATGATTCTTACGGTTTGCGGCTGGCCGCACACCAACCCTTTGAATCCACCCAAAAAGCCATCGAAGCCGAACTGGACATTGATTCCGACACCCAAATGCTGGAAGCGCGGCCAACCCGCCTGCGCGTTAGCCACACCGACGAAGGCCAGGCCATCCAGCAGCGCATCGAAGAACTGCAACTTTTACTAAAAGCGTATCGCACCGGGTTAATCAAGGAGGCTCAATGAAAATTATTTCGATAGTTGGCGCTCGCCCCGAATTTATTCAAACCGTGCCGGTAAGCAAAGCCCTGCGCGCCCGGCACCACGAAATTCTGGTTCACACCGGCCAGCATTACGATTACCAGATGTCGCAAACTTTTTTTGATGAACTGGGCGTGCCGGCCCCGGATTACAACCTTGAAGCCGGCTCCGGGGCGCACGCCCGCCAAACCGCCGACATGCTGGTGCGCCTGGAAGAAGTTTTTTTGGCCGAAAAGCCGGATTTGGTCATTATCCGGGGCGATACCAACTCGACGCTGGCCGGGGCGCTGGCCGCCGGCAAACTGCACATTCCCACCGCCCATATTGAGGCCGGTGAGCGCAGTTTTGACCGGCGCATGCCGGAAGAAATCAACCGGTTGGTGGCCGATAGCCTGGCCGATATTCATTTTTGCGCCAGCCAGGCCGCCCTGCAACACCTGGCCGCTGAAGGCATCACCGCCTCGGCGCATTGGGTGGGCGATGTAATGCTGGACGTAATGCAGCAAAACCGGGCGCTGGCCGCCCGCAAATCCACCATTTTAAGCCGGCTCAACCTGCACCCCGGCCACTACGCGCTGGTTACGGTTCACCGCGCCGCCAACACCGACAACCCGGCCCGCTTGCGCCAGATTATTGCCGGCCTCAACAGCGTAACCGAAACCATTGTCTTTCCGGCGCATCCGCGCACCAAAAAAGTGCTGGATCAATTGGGCATCACTTTAAACCCGCACATTCTATTAATTGATCCGGTGGGCTATTTTGATATTGTCACGCTGGAAGATAACGCCCGCATCATTGCCACCGATTCCGGCGGCGTGCAGCGCGAAGCTTATTTTTTGGGCAAGCCCTGCCTCACCCTGCGCGACGAAACCGAGTGGGTAGAAACGGTGGCCGCCGGCTGGAATATGCTGGTGGGCGCCGAGGCGGAACGCATTCACGCCGCCTGGTTTAGCTTTACGCCGCCCGCCGCGCAGCCGCCCATTTTTGGCGATGGCCGCGCCGGCGAGCGCATCTGCCAAATTTTAACCGACGCGCCGGTGGTGTTTGGCCAGCCGCGCCGGCCCAAAACTTTAAGTTAACCATCTAACAAAAAGGATTAGCCACCATGAAAGTTTGCATTGTTGGCGCGGGCATTATGGGCCTTAACCTGGGCTATTTTTTGGCGCAGCAGGGCGCAACGGTTGAAATATTCGAGGCGTCAGACTCGTTGGGCGGGCTGGCCGGGCCGCTTACTTTAAAAGACGGTACCGCCGTTGACCGCTTTTACCACACCATTCTCTCCAGCGACAGCCATTTGCGCCAGTTGTGCCGCGAGTTGGGGCTGGCCGATCAGCTAAAATTTAACCAAACCCGCATGGGCTTTTACCACCACGGGCGCATCTACTCCATGAACAACGTGGTAGAATTTTTGCGCTTTCCGCCGCTGGGCTGGATTGACCGCTTTCGGCTGGGGCTAACCGTGCTGGCGGCCCAGTTGGTGCGCGATTGGCGCAGCCTCGAAAGCGTCAGCGTGGAAGCATGGCTGCTGCGCCTAAGCGGGCAGCGCACCTTTGAAAACATCTGGCGGCCCATGCTCAAAGCCAAGTTTGATGGTGGGTTTGATAACGTGCCGGCCACCTGGATTTGGTCGCGGCTGGTGCGGATGAAATCCACCCGCGAAGGGGCCAACCAAAAAGAGGAGGCCGGGCATGTGGTGGGCGGTTACATTACCCTGCTGCAAGAAATGGCCCGCCGCATCGAAGCCGCCGGCGGCCAAATCCACCTGAACACGCCGGTGCAGGAAATTATCATTGCCGGCAACGCGGCGTGCGGCCTCCGGCTGCAAGACCAAACCGTTTGGGCCGATGCCGTGGCCGTTACCTCGCAAACGCCTATTTTCCGGCGGCTCATTCCCGCCGCCCCGCCGGATTACCTGGATTTTCTGGGCAAGACCGAATATCTGGGCATTGTGTGCCCGCTGCTGGCGCTGGATCGCCCGCTCACCGGCTACTGGACCATCAACATCACCGATGACGGCATCCCCTTTACCGGCATCATCGAAACCACCGCCTATATTGACCCCCGCTATGTGGGCGGGCATCATTTGGTGTATTTGCCAAAATACACCGCCCCCAACAGCGATTGGCAACAACTGGCCGATGACGACATTAAACGCATCTGGCTGGAAAACCTGGAAAAGATGTTCCCCGATTTTAACCGCGACTGGATTGTTGATTTTGTGGTAAACCGCAGCCGGTTTGTGGAGCCGCTGCACCCGTTAAACTCGGCGCGCCGCCTCCCGGAGATAAAAACGCCGGTGGAAAACCTGTTTTTGGCCACCACCGCCCAAATTTACCCGGCGCTCACCAATGGCGAATCGGTTAGCCGCCACGCCCGCCTCGCCAGCGAGCTAATTTTGGCCGCGTAACCGGGCTTAACCAGCCGCCAGCAGCGCCTCGATTTGCCCGGCAATCTGGCTGAAATGGCCGTAGCTCAATTGATAGGCAGGCGCAACTTTGGCCAGCCGCACAATTTCCGTAAAGCCGTGTTCCGGCAGGTTGCGGGCGTTGATCAGGCTTTGCATCAGGGTTAGTCCGGCCTGGGCTTTGGTCAGCGGCGTCAGGCGAAATTCAGCTCTGGGCTGGTAAAGGGGAAAGATAATCAACCGCAGCGGCGGTTCGCTTAACCGGCTGGCGGGATTAAACAGCGCCGGCGGCACCAAATCGGTGAGTCCGGCGCATAAAATTTGCGACTCCACGGCCTCAAAATCCACCTGCCCGGCCAGCGCCGCCCGATAGGGCGGTTTGAGGTTGAGCGGGCGGGTAAACCCCTGCATGGTGGTAGTTCCCTCGGCCATAAAAACCAGTTCATCGGTGAGGTAATCAAACCCCCGGCTTAGCAGCCAGGCGGTGAGCGTGCTTTTGCCCGCGCCGGCAATGCCGGGCAGCAACACGCCCCGGCCCTGCCAGGCCACGCCCCCGGCATGGAACATTAATCCGCCGTGGCTGCGTTCGGCCAGGCGGTAGCAGCTTCCGGCTCGCAAGGCATCGGTAATAAAGGCGGCATCATCGCTGCTTTGCTGCAACTCGGCGTTGCGGTACAGGCGAAACCGGGGCGATTCTGCCGCCGCAACCAGGCGGTAGGTATGGTGCGCTGCCGCCGGAGCCGCCGCCGGCACATCCCGGTAAAGCCAGGCCACCAGCCGCGCCGGTTCGTCGCCTTCGGCTTCAACCGCGATGGTGCTGCCGCCAAAAGTTACCCAGCGAGTTGGGATTGAATTTGTCATAACGATGATATTTGTCCAGTTCCAACGGTCACGCCGTGGTGGGGGTTAGTTTCAGCCGGATTTGGGGCGGATGGGCGCATCACCTAAATCAATTGCGCCGTGGCGACAAAATTGGGCCAGGGTGTCGGCCACGGCGGCGGCCATTTCGGCGGCGGGTTGTTCGTAGGCCATGCTGAGCAAATCGGCGATTTCCTGCCCAGTGCGTTGGCCATCACACAACTGCCAAATAAGCGAGGCCGTGACGTTGCAATACATAATAGTAGTGCGGCTGGGGTGGTACAACAGCAGTTCGTCGTCGAGTTTTTCCAGCCGGTAATCCGGACGGGCGCGCGGTTTGGCCGTTAAATCCATATTAACACTCCGGTTGTGCCTCGCGCCTCCGGCCGATTTTAAAACCGGCCAGAGGCGGCTTGCCAACGGCAATTAGCCACAAACCCTTATTGTAATCTCTGTGGTTTCACCGGTGAGAACAGCGGTGATATAACTGCGGCTGCACGTTCCGCCGTTTGCCCCAACAAACGTACTAAAGCCAACGGTATAGGGACCGACCGGCAGGTTAGTCCAGGTGTAGCTGGGGCTGTTAGTTATGAGGGTGTGAGGTTCTCCGTTGATGGTAACATCCACACGGCCACCGCCGGTCAATTCAACCATGATGTTGCCCGTACCCACCGAAGCGGCGGCGTGCGCGGGCAGCGCGCCCACGGCTACCACCGGTTTTTCCCACTTGTTGGGCAGGTTGGACAGAGCAATCGCCCCGGTCATGGCCGCCAGCGTTTTGAGCGCGTCGCGGCGAGTTAGCACAGGTTTGGGTTCGGTCATTGAAGTATCCTTTCCGGGATTAAATTATCGCAAATACCACCACAATTTAAGTTTTTCCCACACATAAAACGGCCCCAAAATATACAGCGGATGCCGCAGCCAGCGATACCAGAATAACGGCTGCGCGCTATCCAGGCCGTAATGCAATCGCAACCACCACTCCGAAGGCCAAAAGGTGGCGCGGGTAATTTGTTGCCAGTTTTGCCCCCGCAGTTCCGCCAGCCGCCGCCGGGGCCAGCCTTCAAACTCCAAGCCGATGCCGTGGAGCGTGGGGCCGGGCCGCACCCCGGCGGCCTGTTGCAACCGCTCCGACAACGGGGTGACAAAATGAAACAGCGACAGCATGTTCAGCACAGGCGGGTATTGCCGGGCCAGGCGCGGCCAGTCAATTTTATCCACAAACTGCTCGGCAAACCCCACCAAATCGGCTACCCAAACCAGCCGGATTGGCTCCCAAATGCTGGCGTGGTAGGCAATGTGCTGGCACAAATGCCAGAGCATATCTTCGTGGTTCAGCGCGTGCGCAGTAACGCCATTCAAATCAAAAGCTAGCCGCGGGCCGGTGCAATCCGCCAGCGTAAACGAGGCCGGTTGAAAAGCGTGAAACAGGTTGTGATGCACTTCTACCGTAACGGTTATCCCTTCTTGCCGGCGGGTTGCGGCCTCAAGGTGTTTATCCGGTAATCTCGCGCCGGGCGGCGGCACGGGCGCGGTAAATCCCAGTTGGCCCAGCACTGTTTGAGCGTGGCGTGCCTGGGCCGGTGGCACCAGCACATCCAGATCACGCATGGGGCGCAAGCCCGGCTCCGGGTAGATGAGCGCCGCCAGCGCCGCGCCTTTGAGCGCCAACGCCTCAATCCCGGCGGCTTCAAACGCGGCCAATACTTCCGCCAGCGCCGCCATTTTTACGGCATTGGCATGGCGATGCCGCACGTACAGGCTTTGCAAATCACGTTTAGCCGGCGCGGGCCAATCCGCTCCCGCCGCTTTCAGGTGATGGTAGACCAGCGGCCCCAGACCCTGGGCTTCGGCGGCGGCAGGCAAGGCGGGCCAATCGGTAAATTGGCCGGACTGGGCCGCCAGTTGGGTTAATTGCGCCGGGGTCAACCTGATGCCGGCGCACAATGTTAGTAGCTTAATCACAAAGCACAATGCTTGAATGGCGGCAGTAATCAAAATTAATGGTTACAGTATGGCCGGCAGGTATCGCTTTCATGGGGTTATTCCTTGATCTTTGATTGAGCTAAAACCACTGGCGGAGAAAGGCGCTAACATACCGGCAGCGCATGTGGCAAATGCGCCTCAATTGTAGAATCAAACAGGAAGGCTGTCAAAATGAGTTACAAAATAGCCGCCGACTTTCCCGCTGCCGAACGGTTTTAAATGCAACTACGCAATTTCAACAAAAAAGACCTCCCGGTTGAGGAGGTCTCTCTTGTTAACGCAAGGTTCGCTATGCGGCGGATTTACTTCGGTTGAGCGCAAACACGCCCCCGATGACCATCAACACAATTAAAATTCCGGCGGCAACCATAAACGGGGTTTGCGGTTGCGCTTCTTGCCCGGAAACCGGCAGAATGGTGGTTTTGGTGGCGGTATCCGTTTTTGTCACCGTGGTGCCAGAAACCGTTTTGGTTGCCGTTACCGGTTGTTTTTGGGTTACCGGTTGAGCGCGTTTGGGGTCGGTGGGAGCCAGGCCGCCGGTATCGGTGCTGGCGCGTTCGTCAGGTTTAATTTCGGTGGAGTAAATTTGGGCGGCCCCCGCCGCCGGGCCGTTGTAGATCATTTCGTACACTTTGCCGGCTTCAACCACCAACGTATAAACTGCGCCTTCAACCTGGGCTTCGCCTTTGGCCGTGCCCCGGTATTCACCGGGAATCAGGGCCAGGTCGGCGTAGGGGCAAATGGGTGCGGCGGTGTTTTTGGGCGGCAGGGTAATTTTACCGGCGTCTTTAAAGCCTTCTGGGCTGTTGTAATCCATAAAAAAACCTTCGCCGGTGCAGTTGCGTATCCGCACCGTGGCCTTGCCGGGAGCCGGATACAGGAAAGCGGATTCCACTTCCGGGTAGGCGTTGGGCGACGATTGGCCATTTTTTATATTGAAGGTTGGCCCAATGTGATCGGTGTATTGGCTGTTGGAGGTTACTTTGCGCACCATAATTTGATAAGTGCCATCGGCAAACATTTTGGTATCCAGCCGGAGAATATTGCCATTGATAACAGGGCTGTAGCCGGTAGCCACCCAGATTTCATTGCCGCCGTTTTTCAGGAAAAAGTCGTATTTCATAAAATCGGCAAAATCAACCGCGCCGCTCACCACCACCACGCCCGAAACGGTTGCGCCTTCGGTGGGGTTGGAGATGGTCACTCCGTCTGAGCCTTGAGCCAAAACAGTGCTGCTGCCAACCACTCCGGCCAAAAAGGCCGTTATGGCCAACGCCAATAAAAATTTGGTAAACATGTGTTTTATCATAGCGATCCCCTTTTCCTGCACACTTGATTACGATGTGACATAAGAATTTCACATAAGATTATAACACAAGTTTTTTTACTTGAGAAGTGCGGCCTTAAAATTTCGGCCTGTTAACACAACAAAGGCCACAACCTGCCGAATGCCTGATTAGCGCATTCGGCAGGTTGTGGCCGGTAGTGGTTCGTTCTATGGGCCTTCTCTAAAAATAACGAAGGTGTAGCGGCGACCCTCGCGGTCGCCCGGTTTCAGGGCCGGCGCAAGGCCGGCCCCTACAATTTTCATTCGCCGGCGCTGTGCCGCAGGTTCTGTCACACTTTTCTAAAAAATAACGAAGGTGTAGCGGCGACCCTCGCGGTCGCCCGGCGGGGGGCTTTCCCGATTTATCCAGCCAGCACCGCGCCCTGGCTGGCGCTGGTAGCCATTTTTACGTAGCGGCGCAACCAGCCGGTGAGATGCCGTTCCGGCGGGCCGGCCCATTCCGCCTGGCGGCGGGCCAACTCTTCGGCGGCAACATCAAGTTTCAGGATTCCGGCGGGAATGTCAATCTCGATGATATCGCCATCCTGTACCAGCGCAATGGGGCCGCCTTCGGCTGCTTCCGGGCTAACGTGGCCAATGCACGCGCCACGAGTGCCGCCACTAAACCGGCCATCGGTAATCAGCGCCACGCTCTGGCCCAGGCCCATCCCCATAATGTTGCTGGTGGGGGCCAGCATTTCTTGCATGCCGGGGCCGCCTTTGGGGCCTTCGTAGCGAATAATCACGACATCGCCGGCTTTAACCTGGCCGTTCAAAATGCCAAAATTGGCCTCATCGTGGCTGTTGTACACTTTAGCCGGGCCGCGATGGCGCAACATCTCCGGCAAAACGCCGGCGGCTTTGATCACCGCGCCTTCGGGGGCCAGGTTGCCCATCAAAATGCGCAGCCCGCCGGTTTGGCTGTAGGCGTTATCCAGCCGGCGCACGCACTGGTCGTCGCGGGTTTCTTGCCCCTGGATAACCTCGCCCAGCGTTTTGCCGGTAACGGTTACTTGATTGAGATGGAGCGCATCGGGTTTTTTGCTCAATTCCCACAGAATGGCGCTAATCCCGCCAGCTTTGTCCACATCTTCCACGTGGTAAGACGACGAAGGGCTAACTTTGCACAGGTTGGGGATTCGCTGGGAGAGTTCATCCAGCCGTTGCAGCGGGTAATCCACCCCGGCTTCTTTGGCAATGGCAATGGTGTGGAGCACGGTGTTGGTGCTGCCGCCCATGGCCATATCCAGGGCAAAGGCGTTGTCTATGGCTTCGGCGGTGACAATATCCAGCGGCTTGAGGTCTTTTGCAATCAATTGCAGCAATTGCCGGGCGGCAGCCTGGGCCAATTGCTGGCGGCGCGGGTCGGTAGCCAGAATGGTGCCGTTGCCGGGCAAGGCCAGACCCAGCGCCTCGCACAGGCAGTTCATGCTGTTGGCCGTGAACATACCGGCGCAAGAGCCGCAGGTGGGGCAACTCACCCGTTCCAGGTGAGCCAGCCGGGCTTCGTCTATTTTGCCGCTTTTGTAAGCGCCCACGCCTTCAAACACGCTGATCAGGTCTACCGCTTGCCCGTCGGCGGTTACGCCGGCTTTCATGGGGCCGCCCGAAACAAAAATGGTGGGGATGTTCAGGCGCATCGTGGCCATAATCATCCCCGGCACAATTTTATCGCAGTTGGGAATACAAATTATACCATCAAACCGGTGAGCAGAAACCATAGTTTCCACGCAGTCGGCAATCAATTCGCGGCTTGGCAAAGAATAATTCATGCCAACGTGGCCCATCGCAATACCGTCGTCCACACCGATGGTGTTAAACATAAACGGAACGCCGCCCGCCTCGCGTACCGCCTGCCGGACGACCTCGCCAAACGCTTGCAAGTGTACGTGGCCGGGAATAATATCGGTGTAACTATTGGCAATAGCGATAAAGGGTTTGTCCCAATCTTCTTCGCTTTGGATTACGCCGGTGGCTCTGAGCAAACTGCGGTGAGGCGCTCGCTCAAAACCCTTTTTAATAATGTCGCTACGCATGATCATTCTCCTTTGTTTGGGATTATAAAAGTAAAGTGTATTTTACCACCAATACAAATTTTTGGACATCATTTAGCGTGATTCAATCAACTTTCTTTTGATTTGGTTATTGACATCAAAGAACACTTGTGCTAAAATACCTCCATTGAGTTTGGAACAAATGTACTAAATGGAGGTAAAAACTGTGTCCAAGGTTAACGAACAAACCGGTAAAGAAAAAGCATTAGAGGTCGCCTTGGGTGACTTAAAAAAGCGTTTTGGTGAAGGCGCGGTTATGCGCCTGGGCGACAGGAACGAGTTGCAGATTGAAACCGTGCCCACCGGCTGCCTGTCGCTGGATATTGCGCTGGGCGTGGGCGGCCTGCCCAAAGGCCGGGTGATCGAAATTTACGGGCCGGAAAGCTCCGGTAAAACCACCCTGTGCCAGCACGTCATCGCCGAATCGCAAAAACAGGGCGGGATTGCCGCCTTTGTGGACGTGGAACACGCATTTGACCCTACCTACGCCGAAAAATGCGGCGTAAAAATTGACGACCTGTACGTATCGCAGCCGGATACCGGCGAACAGGCGCTGGAAATCACCGAGGCGCTGGTGCGCTCCGGCGCGGTTGATGTGGTGGTGGTAGATAGCGTGGCCGCGCTGGTGCCTCGCGCCGAAATTGAAGGCGAAATGGGTGATTCGCACGTGGGGCTGCAAGCCCGGCTCATGAGCCAGGCGTTACGCAAGCTCTCCGGCACGGTCAAACAAAGCAACTGCCTGCTCATTTTCACCAACCAGCTCCGCCAAAAAATCGGGGTAATGTTTGGCAGCCCCGAAACCACCACCGGCGGCATGGCGTTGCGCTTTTACGCCTCGGTGCGGATAGATATCCGCCGCATTCAGGCCATCAAAGACAGCGGCGAGGTGATTGGCAACCGCACCAAAATCACCATAAAAAAGAACAAGGTCGCTCCGCCCTTCCGCGCCTGCGAATTTGATATTATGTACAACGAAGGCATCTCCAAATCCGGTGATATTCTGGATATTGCCGTGATGGAAGGTCTGGTTGAAAAGCGCGGCGCATTCTACTCCTACGGCGAGCAACGGCTGGCGCAGGGGCGCGAAAACGCCAAAACCTACCTGGAAGCCAACCCCGATTTGATGTTCACCATCGAAAATAAAGTCCGCGAGGTGAAGGGTTTGTCCATTTTAACCCCACCGGTCTTTGCCGAAGCCATGCAGCAGGTTGAAGCCGGCGAGAAAAAGGTGGTTGAAAAAGCGCCGCCCGCGCGCCGCGCCGCCCGCAGCAAACCAACCGTGGCCGAGCAAACGCCGCTCGATATGGAATACGCCGATATTGGCCTTGATGATGACGCCGGTGTTGGCATGGACGATTAAACCAACTCCATTGAATTTTCCTCCCCGGCAGCGTCGCCGGCATCCCCCCAACGCCCGATAACTGCTTATCGGGCGTTGGTTTGCTTCAAAAAGCAGTTGACAATTCCTCCCATCAAGCGATAATAAACTTCTCAGTGTTACTTGGGGAGGTTGTAATTGGCCGCTTCCATAAAAGCCGGAATAGCCGCCGTAGCCGGGTTGGGGTTGGCGCTGTTGATAATAATGCCACTCGCCGCCACCGGCCCGGTCATTTCGGTGCAGGGCAGCGCCGCCAACGCCTCGCCCGGCCAAACAGCCACCTTGTGGCTGGAACTGCTCAACCACACCAACCAAATCCGCTACAACGGCCAACTAACCATCACTTTGCCCGCCGGTTTCACCTACATTCCCGGCTCGGCCCGGATAACCGGCGAAGGCTGGCCCATCAGCACCGCCGACCCCATCAGCAGCGGGCAAACGCTCGGCTGGGGGCCGTACAACCTGCCCGCCGCCGGCATCACTGCCCACAACCCGTTTGGCATCCACACCATGATGGATTCGTGCAGCACTGCCCCGGCCCTTCACCTTGAAGGCGCCAAAACGCTGATTGGCAGCGGCGGCTATGTAACGCAACTCTTTTACCCGGTTATCACTACCACCACCGGCCCCAGCCAGTGCGCCATCAACTTTGTGCAAGAAGCCTACGCCCGCAACCTCATCCCCATTTTGCGGCTGCAAGGCGCGCGCGTTGGCGACATCTGGCAAGCGCCGCCGCCCGGCCCCAACAACGATTACGCCGAAATAGCGCAAGCCTACGCCCGTTTTGTGGCCGGTTTGCCCCGCCGCAGCGCCAATCCACTCTACATTGTGGTGTGGAACGAACCCAACCTGTGGATTGAATGGAGCAACGCGCCCAACGCCACCCAGTACGCCCGTTTTTTTGTGGCCGTGTCCAACGCCATCCGCGGCCTGGGCGATGCCCGCATTCGGCTGGTAAACGGCGCGCTCGCCCCCGCCGACCAACACCTGTCGTTTTTGGATAAAATGCTGCGGGTGGCAGGCTTTAGCGATGCGTTTGACGTGTGGGCCAGCCATTGTTACCCCTACAACCACCCGGCCTGGTACAACAGCCACACCGGCACGGCCCGTTACGGCACCTACGCCATTGATTGTTACCTGGAAGAGCAAAACGTTATCAAAAAGTACGGGCGCACCGGCTTTAAAGTTATCCTCACCGAAACCGGCTACCAGTTGGGCGAAAACCTGTATAAATTTGAGGGTTTCCCCGCCATCACCGAAAATAACCGGGCCGATTACATGACCAGCGCCTTCCGCGATTACTGGCAAAACTGGCCCGAAGTGATTGCCGCCACCCCGTTTGAACTCTCCGACCCCGCCGGCGCGTGGGATGAATTCGATTGGATTAGCCCCACTTATCCCTTTACCCCGCACCTGCAATACAGCCGGGTGGCGGCGCTGCCCAAACCCGCCGGACAAGTGGAGCCATACGGTTATCAGGTTACATTCCGGGTAAATATTGACCCCGCCGTTGCCCCCGGCACGTATACCCTGCAACTCAGCGGCAGCGAAGCCGGCGGCAACGTGGCCACCGCCGGCGAAGTGATCGCCGTAACCCAGGCCGTGTCCCAAACAGCCACCTACCTGCCCGCCATCAGCAAATCCCCCGGCACCAGCGGCCCGTGGTACATGGAAACCACCGCCGCCAACGCCGACACCACCGGCGCAATCATCCCCACCGCTTTTTTAACGCCGGCCATTGGCGCGCAGACCGCCGCCGAAAACATCAGCCTTTTACCGCTACCCGGCCCACCGCTGGCGCTGGCCCTTGATAGCGCCGCCGGGCTGGGCGCAGTTTTGCAACAAAACGGCCAGGTTGATGCCGTGGATTTGGCCACTTTTGCCCTCCACCCCCCCATTTTTGCGGGGCAAAACCCGCGCCTCATCGCGCCCGGAACGCCGGGCAGCGGCCAGTTTTTTGTAGCGCTGGATGCCGGCGTGGTTAAAATTGATCTTCCCGCCGGGCAAGTTGGCGCTATTACGCCCATCAAAGGCCGCATCACCGGCCTGGTTTGGGATGCCGCCCGGCAGCGGTTGCTCCTGGCCGATGCCGCCAACGAGCGGCTGCTGGCGCTGGCCGGCCAACCGCTGCAACCGGTAGCCACCGCGCCCCTCGACGAGCAGCCCGGCCAAATTTTGCTGGCTGCCGCCGCCAATCGGCTGTTTGCGCTGCTGCCGGGAGCCGGGCAGGTGATTGCACTGGATGCCGCCACGCTAACGCCCGTTGCCCACGCCAACGTTACCGGCGGCCCGCTGCTGGCGGCGGCGCTGGTTCCGGCGCAAAACCGGCTGGCGGTACTCAACGCGCTAACGCCGCATCAACGTGGATTAACCATTTTTGACACCCAACTGAATCGGCAGGCGCTTGTTGCCGGCAGCGAGTTGGTTCCGTTGCAAACGACTACAACGATGGCCACCACTCCGGCGGGCAACCTGCTGGTAGCCGAAGCCGGCCAGATGTGGCAGGTGGCCTGGCCCGGCCTGGCTACGCAGCCCATCGCGCCGGTTTCCGCCGGGGATATGGCCGCAGACCCGCAAACCGGCGCGATTTATTTACTGGATGCCGCTCACCCGGCATTAGTCAGGATTAGCCCATGAACTCACCGCAAATAACTCGCCAGGAATGGCGCTGGGCCACCGGTTGGGCCGTGGCGCTGGTAATATTCAGCGGGTTGCCCTATTTAATAGCGGCGCTGGCCGCGCCCGCGGGCTGGCATTTTGCCGGCCTGCTGACCAATCCGCTGGATGGCCATTCTTACATGGCCAAAATGCAACAGGGAGCCGCCGGCAACTGGCTATTCCACCTGGCCTACACCCCCGAACCCCACCAGGGCGCGTTTATTTTTACGTTTTATCTGGCGCTGGGGCATCTGGCGGCACTCACCGGGCTACCCAACCCGGTGGTGTTCCACGCGGCGCGGCCAGCCGCCGGGCTGGGGATGCTGCTGGCCCTGTTCAATTTGATCGCGCACATTACGCCGCAGCGTCAGGAGCGCCGGGTGGCGTTTGGGCTATTGCTAACGGCCTCGGGTTTGGGCTGGCTGGGCGCGCTGGCGGGCGCATTCCCCATTGATTTGTGGGTACCGGAGGCGTTCACGCCGTATTGCGTGTACGCCAACCCCCATTTTCCGGCGGGAATTGGGCTGATGGCCTTTATTTTTACCCAAATTCTCCGCAACCAGCCGCCATCAATCCGGCAAATTGTGGCCGTTGCCGGAGCGGCACTGGCGCTGGCCATGATTTTGCCCTTTGCCCTGCTCACTACCTGGGCGGTACTGGCAATTTTTCTGGCGCAACGCAGCGCGGCGGCGGGCTGGCGTTTGCCCTGGAAACAAATTTGGCTTACACTGAGCGCCGGCATTGCGGCTGCGCCGGTGATTTTTTACCAGTATTGGGTGTCGGTGAGTAATCCAATTTTAGCCGGCTGGAGCGCCCAAAACGTTACTCCCGCGCCCCGGATAATTGATTTTGCGCTGGGCTACGGGCTGGTGGGAGCGCTGGCAATACTCGGCGGTTGGCGGGTGTTGCGGCAAAAAGAGCGCATGCCCGGCGAATGGCTGATTTTGTTGTGGGCCGTAACCACGGTGGCGCTGGTGTATTTGCCTTTTAATTTGCAGCGCCGGCTGATTACCGGGCTGCACGTGCCGCTGTGCATTCTGGCGGCCATGGGGTTGGTGCGCCGGCTAAACAACCGCCGCCGGTCGCGCCAAATCATCGGCCTGGTGATTGGGCTGAGTGCGGTGGGCACGCTGTTTGGCTGGAGCTTGCCGCTGGCGGCGGCGCTGCAATCCCCCGAACAATCGTATCCGGCCTCGCTGCTGTTCATCCGCAGCGATGAACAGGCCGCCTTTGATTGGCTGCGTGGCCACAGCACGCCCGATACCGTTGTTTTGGCCTCGCCGCGCGTGGGCATGTTTCTGCCCGGCCAAACGGGCATGCGGGCGTACTACGGCCATCCGTTTGAAACCATCGCCGCCGCCGACAAACGAGCGCAAGCCGAAGCCTTTTTCCGGGGCGAAATTGCCGCGCCGCCGGTTGACTTTATTTTTTACGGCCCCACCGAACAGGCGTTGGGGCGACCCACCGCGCTCAACCGGCTGCCGGTTGTTTTTACGGCGGGAGCCGTAACCATTTATCAAAATACCAGGTGATAATTATGCCCAAACTGGAGGTCTCTTCCGCAATGGTCGGCACATTTTTAATGGGACTGGTGTCAATTATGCTGCTGTCTGCCGGGCAAACCTCAATCAAATTTGGCTTGAACAGCATTGGCGGGGTTAACCTGGCCGATGGCGTACTGGGATTGTTCAGAATTTTCCAGACGCCGTGGGTGATTGCCGGTTTCTTTTTTTACGGGGTCAGCTCGATTTTGTGGCTGGACGTGCTGTCCAAACTCGATTTCAGCCTGGCCTTTCCGATGGTTGGGTTAACCTACGTCTTCACGCTGCTGATTGGCCGCTTCTTTTTTGGCGAGCCGGTGGGCTGGGAGCGAACCCTGGGCGTGGCGTTTATCCTTACCGGCCTCTTCTTTTTAATCCGCAGCGGCGCGGCGAAATAAAGCCCAATGTTAGCGCGCCTCAAACGTGAAGCGCCTTATCCTGCGCTGCTGGCAGCGGCGGTGTTGTTACTGTTTTGGCCGGCGGTGCTGCATCCGTTTTGGGTGTTATACCCTACCTTTGGCGAATTTTCCGACATAATGGTCATCCACTGGCCCAAAGCCCGGCTGCTGGCCGAAGGGCTGCCCGGCTGGACGCCTCTCATTTTAAGCGGGATGCCGTTAGCCGCCAACCAATTAGCCATGCTGTTTTATCCTCCGGCGTGGCTATTTTTGTTATTCCCCACCGAGCCGGTTTTTAACGGGCTGTTCATCTTCCACTTGTGGCTGGGCGGCGCGGGTGTATATTTTTTGCTACGCGAAAGATTTTCATTACCAGCGAACGCGGCGCTGCTGGGCGGGTTAACGTTTGCCCTCAACGGCAAGTGGCTGGCCCACGCCGCCGGCGGGCACGTGAGCATGGTCGGCGCGGTGGCGTGGCTGGCCTGGGTGGCGGTGGGCATGCACGGGCTGCTGGCTTCGGCTGGACGCCGCCGGTTGGGTTGGGCGCTGCTCACCGCCGGGGCGCTGGCTATGCAAATCACCACGCACACGCTACTGGTGATTTACAGCGTTTATCTGCTGGGCGCGATGCTGGTGTGGCAACATTTGGCGGTAGCGTGGCCCCGCTTTTCCGGGCGTAGGCTGGCTGCCGACATCGGCTGGCTGGCGGCGGCGGGGGGATTGGCGGCGCTGCTGGGCGCGGCGCAATTGCTGCCGCTGCTGGAACTGGCCGGCTACAGCAACCGGGCGCTCAGCCCGGCCCAGGCCGCCGAGTTTTCACTGAGTCCGGCGCAGTTGATAGCCGGGCTGCTGCTGCCCTCAACCCGGGGCGGCCACGAATTTATCATTTACCTGGGGTTAGCGCCGCTGTTGCTGGCTCCGTTGGGCGTAATCCGGCGCAACCGCTGGACGTGGTTTTACGCCGGCGTGCTGGTTTTTGCACTGCTGTTTGCGCTTGGCCCCAACACACCGGTACACGGCCTGTTTTATCGTTTTGCGCCCGGTTTTGGTTGGGTGCGGACTCCGGCCCGCATTTTTTTGGTGGCGGCGCTGGCTACGGCGGTGCTGGTTGGTTTTGCCGCCCACCGGCTGGCCACGCCGGGCGACTGGCCGACGAAACGCTGGCTAACTCGCGCCGGAGTGAGCGCGGCGGCACTGGCGCTACTGTTGGGGTTGGGGCTGGCCGTTACCGTTGAGCCGGTGCGCCGCCCGGCGCTGGCGCTGGCTGTTTTTGTCCCCTTTACGCTGGCGGTCATCTTGCTGCGGGCGCGGCGAACCCTGGCGGCCCCGCTGACCACGGCGCTGCTGGGCGCGGCCATTCTGCTGGATTTGGCCGGTTTTGATTTGGGCATGCTGCGGTTTATTCCGCTGGCGCAGGCGCTGGCTCCCGGTCGCCCCGCCGCCGAATATCTGGCGGCGCAGCCGGGGCTGTTCCGGGTGTATTCGCCCAGCTACAGTTTGCCCATGCAAACCGCCGCCGCCAGCAACCTGCAACTGGCCGATGGCGTTGAGCCGGTGCATCTGGCCATTTACGACGAGTTTATGGCCAGCGCTGGCGGCTACAACACCACCGGATTTTCGGTGACAATCCCAAACTTTGGCCGCGAGCCGGTAGCCTCGGCGCTAAAAAACACCCGGCCCAACCTGGCGCTGCTGGGATTACTGAACGTGCGCTATCTGGTGGCGGCGTTTCCAATGTCATGGGATGGGCTAACGCCCGTTACCACGGTTGACGGCGCGTACATTTACGCCAACCAGCGCGCCCTGCCCCGCGCCTGGGTAGCTCACGCCACGGTTACAAGCCAGCCCAACTGGCTGCATCAGCTTGAAACGCTGCCCAACCTGGCCGAAACAGCGGTAGTCAACGCCGATTTGCCCCAACTCAACGCCACCTTGCCGCCCACCGAGGCCCGCGTAACCCGCTATGCCGCCACCGCCATCGAGCTTGAAACGGAGATTGCCGCGCCCGGCTGGCTGGTGCTCAGCGAAATCTGGTATCCCGGCTGGCAGGCCACCGTGAACGGCGCACCCCAACCGGTTGAGCCGGTGGACGGGCTGCTGCGCGGCGTTTATTTGCCGCAGCCGGGCGCTTATAAAATCACGCTGGAATACCGCCCGGCGTCACTGGTTTGGGGCTACCGGTTATCCGCCGCCGGCATAGTGCTGGTGCTGCTGGCTGCAATGGCGCTGGCGGGGCATCGTTTTAAATTTTTGGGGCGGCGGTTTATTCGCTGAATTGCCACATTTGTGTTAGAATTGTTGCTTATTGTTTAGCCATCACCCTGGGGCGGCTGCGCCAACACCGGCAGTCTCCCAAATTTTTTGTCGAGGGAAGAGAGAATGTTCAGAACACACACCTGCAACGCCCTGCGCCCCGAACATGTTGGGCAAGAAGTAACTCTGGCCGGTTGGGTCCACCGCCGCCGCGACCACGGCGGACTGGTTTTTATTGATTTGCGCGACCGCTGGGGACTAACCCAAATTGTGTTTGACCCCAACGTTAACGCCGAAATGCACGTTACGGCGCAAACGCTGCGCAACGAATACGTCATTCAGGTGCGCGGCCTGGTGCGGCGACGCCCCGAAGGGCAGGAAAACGAAAAGCTGGCCACCGGCCAAATTGAACTGGAAGGCCACATGCTCAAGGTTCTAAACCAGGCCAAAACGCCACCGTTTGATATTAACAAAGAAACGCCGGTGGATGAAACCGTGCGGCTGCGTTACCGCTACCTTGACCTGCGCCGCGAACGCATGCAGCGCAACATTTTGCTGCGCCACGAAATTGTGCGCTACATTCGCAATTTTTTGGCCAACGAAAATTTTGTTGAAATTGAAACGCCCATCCTGTTTAAAACCACGCCCGAAGGCGCGCGCGATTATCTGGTGCCCAGCCGCGTGCATCCCGGCGCGTTTTACGCCCTGCCGCAAAGCCCGCAGCAACTTAAACAGTTGTTGATGGTGGCCGGCTACGACCGCTACTTCCAGATTGCCCGCTGCTTCCGCGATGAGGATCAACGCGGCGACCGCCAGCCGGAGTTCACTCAGCTAGACATGGAGATGAGCTTTATAGACCGCGAAGACGTGATGGATTTGATTGAACGGCTGATGACCGGCATGGTGGAAGCCGTTACCAACAAACCAATTTTACACAAGCCTTTTCCGCGCCTGCTTTATAAGGATGCGATGGATCGGTTTGGCCGTGATAACCCCGACATCCGCTTTGGCCTGGAACTGAGCGACATCAGCCAGATTGCCGCCGCCAGCGATTTTAAGGTTTTCAAAGATGCCGTGGCCGATGGCGGGCTGGTAAAAGGGCTAAACGCCACCGGGTTGGGCCACTACAGCCGCAAACAACTCGATGAATTAACCGATTTTGTCAAAGCCTTTGGAGCCAAAGGGTTGGCCTGGCTGGTAGTGGGCGAACAGGATGGCCAACGGGTGGCCGAGCGCTCCTCGTTTGCCAAGTTCCTTTCGGCGGGTGATGTGGCCGCGATTATTGCCCAACTCGAGGGGCAGCCGGGCGACCTGCTGCTGTTTGTGGCCGATACCTTTGCCATTACCAACGAAGCCCTGGGCCGGCTGCGGCTGGAACTGGGCGACCGGCTGGGCCTGCGCGACGAAAACGTGCTGGCCTTTTGCTGGGTGATTGATTTTCCCTATTTAATGTGGAACGAAGACGAACACCGCTGGGACCCCAGCCACCACTTGTTTACCATGCCAGTTGACGAAGACATCCCCCTGCTTGATACCAACCCCGGCCAGGCACGCGGCAAACAGTACGATTTAGTGCTGAACGGCTACGAAATTGCCGGCGGCAGCATCAGAATCCACCAGCGGGAGTTGCAGGAAAAAGTGTTTGGGCTGATTGGCCTGGAAATAGAAGAAGCCCGGCACCGGTTTGGCCACATGCTCGAAGCCTTTGAGTTTGGCACGCCGCCGCACGGTGGCATCGCCCCCGGCATTGACCGGATTACCATGCTGCTGGCCGGCGAACCCAACATCCGCGAGGTGATTGCCTTCCCCAAGAGCCAATCGGCTATGGATTTGATGGCCGGCGCGCCCACCGAAGTTTCGGAGGAGCAACTCAAGGAATTGCACATAAAATTGCGGTAACGGCTGTTTTTTCCGCCCGCAATAAAAAACAGGAGCCTGGTGTGGCTCCTGTTTTTTGTTTACACAGAGCAGGTCACGTTTAAAACGTGACCTATTTATTTAACCGCGACGGTTTCCACCGCCTCGGCAGGCACCCACCCCTGAAAATCGTTGCCGGGCAGCGTTATGCGCCGCCAGCCGGGGCGGTTATCAACCACCCGCACTTCCGCGCCGCCGTGCAGGTTAAACTCAACCACATATTGCTCGGCGGGGCCGGGGCCGCTGGTCACATCAACCAAAGGGTTAACAATCACCGCCGCCGGAGCGCTGGTCTCGCGGTAGTAGCGGCTGGCCATTGAGAACAAGCCCAGCAGCAGAAAAATGCCCACAAAGCCCACCGCCCACAAACTGTAACGGCGCAGCCGCTTTACCAGAATAGCCAGCAGCAATAACGCGCTCAACGCCAGCCACAACAACAGCGCCAAAACCGCAGCCTCGCGCAGGGTAAGCCATTCTTCGGCCACTTCCACCAGGTTGGTGAGCGCGTTGTTGCCCGTTTGATCCAGCCGATCCAGCGTTTGCTGCCGGGCAATGGCCAGGTTGGTTGAAATGTCGGCGTCGCGCGGAGCCAGCCGGTAGGCGCGTTTGTAATTTAAAATCGCGCGGCCCAGATTGCCCTGTTTAAAGTAGGCGTTGCCCAAATTGTAATACAGGGCGCTATCCTCAATTCCCGCCGCGATGATGGTTTGGTAAATGGCGACGGCTTCGTCGTACCGGCCCGCCTCGTAGCTGCGGTTGCCGGTTTCCATCGCTTCGGTGGGCGTTACCTCGGCCTGAGCCAGCGCCAGCGGCACCACCACCAGCGAGATCAGAATAGCCAGCCAAAATCGGTACTTTGTCAGCAAGGTCATCATTGAGCGCCAAATGCCTTTTCCAAATCATTGAGCAGCGAGCGGGTTTCGGCCAGCAGCGATTGCTCATCGCCGGCGGAAATTGGGGCAAAGCGGCCAAAATCAACTTGCAGCAGCACATTTTTTACTCTGGACACCAGCGTTTCGGCCAGCCCTTCGGTGGCGAGCAGCCGCAACAATTCATCGGTGGTGAGGCCGGCGGTGGGCGCGTCGAGTTTATCGGACAGATAGCCCAGCAACGCCCGGCCCGCCGCGCCCGGCGCATCGTTGCCCGCCGCCGTCAAAATACTCAACGCCCGTTTGCGGGCAGAAAGCGAGCGGGCCAGCGCGGGGTCGCGTTCCAACCGCAGTTGGCGGCGTTTCCACATCAGCGCCGCGCCAATTGCAAACAGCGGCAACACCCAGCCGCTCCAGTACGCCGCCCAAACCACCAGCGAGAAAACTCGCGGCGTGCTGAGCGTGTACGGCGTGGGTTTAATGTGTTGAATATCCGCCGCCAGCAGTTCAACCGGCTGTTGAACCGGATTTTTGCCGGCCACCAGCGGCAAATCAGAGGTGGAGTCATCGGGGGTGATGTTCACCGCGATGGGCTGGGTACTCACCGTTTCGTAGGCTTCGGTTTTGGGGTTGTAAAATGAAAAACTAATCGGTGGGATGTTCAACGCCCCGGCTTGCCCCGGCACCACCAGCCGCTCAAAACTGCGAATGCCGCTCAACGCATCGCGGCTGGTATCAATTTTGGTATCGGACTGGCTTTCAAAATAGCGCCAGTTGGCAATTTCGGCCAGCTTTGGCTCGGCAATGGTTTCAATGTTGCCCTGCCCTTCAATTTCAATCCGCAGCGTTAACGGCTCGTTCACTTTGGATTCGGTTTTGTTCAGGCTGGCGCGGATTTGAAACTGCCCCACCGCGCCGTTAAAATCGGCGGGAGCTTTATCGGGCAGGGGTTTTACGTTAACTTCCACCGCCGGCGCTTCGAGTTTGATATCCTCTTCAAACATACCGCCGGGCACAACCAGCCGGGCCGGGTCAATGGTGAGTTTGCCCAGATACGCGGGGAACAGCGCCGTGCGGATTTCGGTAACCAGGTAATTACGGCCCTTCACCTCGGAGTTGTAGTGCGGCTGGTCGGTAAGCTGCCGGCTCCAAAAATCGGTAAAGGTGGGCGGGCGGTAATCGGGCTGGCCAAAAAAGTTAACCGCCTGAAAAAAGCGAAAGGTGTAAATAACCTGTTGCCCCAGGTACGGATGATCGTTATCAACCGCGGCCTGCACAAAATAATCCTGGGCGTCGGCATTGGCCGGAGTGTCCGGGTTGGGGGCGGCGGGGGCCGGAGTAGCCGAACCGGCGGGTTGCACCTCAATTTCGATGGGGTTGGTTTGAAAAACCTGTCCATTAAGGTTAATGCTGATGGGCGCAATCTGCGCCGCGCCTTCGGCCAGCGGTTGCAGGCGATAAATGTAAACGCCCTGCGAGGTCATTTTGCCGTTAACAATACTCACCTGGGTAGAGGTGCTGCTGTTAACCACCACAAAGCCCTGAATTTGCGACAAGTCGGGTTGGGGAATGGTGAGAAAATCGCCGGTAACGGTAACGGTAAGCACCAGTTGCTCGTTAACGGCCAGGCGAGTGCGGTCAACCCGGGCGGAGATGGGGTTTTGCGCCCACGAGTCAACCGCCCAGCCGGGTAACAGCGCCAGCAATAACGCCAGCGCCATGATTATTTTGCTAAAAATGGTTATGCGACGAGAAAGCATCTGTTGGCAATCCAATGGTAATTACGATTAATTTACATCCGGGCGCGACAAATGGCAATTAACCGGCTACCAGTCCTCGGTGGGCGGGCGTCCGGGCGCAAAGAAGCCTTCTTGCAGCCGTTGTTGCAGGGTTTGGCTGTTTTGCCCCAACGCATCGAGCAGTTGTTTGGCCTCTTGCGGGGTTAGCCCGCGCCCGCCGTTGGGCCGCTGCTGGTTGCCCTGCTGCCCCTGCCCGCCGGATTGGCCCTGGTCATCGGGTTTGGGTTGGCCACCGCCGCCCTGGTTATCTTTTGGCTGATCGCCCTGGCCCTGCGGTTGCTGATTCTGCTGGCCGCCACCGCCGCCCTGATTATCCTTTTGCGGCGGTGATTGTCCTCCGCCGCCGCCACTGCCGCTTTGCTGCTGTTGCTGTTGCTGCTGATCCTGCTGTTGTTTGAGCGCCAGTTCCAGGTTGTACTTGGCGTCCTGGTCATCCGGCTTTAACCGGAGCGCCTGTTTAAAGGCATCAATGGCATTTTGCCAATCCTTTGCCTTAAAAAAGGTGTTGCCCAGGTTGTAGTTGGATTGTTCGGCCAGATCACCGGCGGCGGTGCGGTTGGCCTGTTTGTACTGCATCACCGCCGCTTCGGTGTTGTCCTGGCGGTGGTAGGTGTTGCCGGAGTTGTAGTACGGCTCGGCCAAATCCGGGTTTTCTTGCTGGGCGTTGTGGTAATTTTTGAGCGCCTCGGCGTAGTTGTTTTTTTCAAACTCGCTGTTGCCCTGGTTGTTGTACCGCGCCGCCGTTGAACCGCACGCCGACAACCCCAGCGCCAGTACAGCCATCAATATCCACAGATATTTTTTAAGCATAAGCCGCAACTCCTGTTACACCGCCGAACCCACCGGCTGGCCGGTAATTTTAGCCTTCACCCGGTCGGGAATCAGCTCAAAAATTATCAGCGCGGCCACAGCCACGGCCAAAAACCACTGAAACCGCTCGATGCCGTGGGTTTCAAACCGGCTTTCCATGGCGGCGGTTTGCAATTTGCCAATCTCGGCCACCAGAGATTTTACCTCGCGGCCATCGGGCCGGGCGCGAAAGTAAAGGCCGTTGGTGGCGTTGGATATTTGCTGGAGCGTCAGTTCGTCCAGCCGGGTCATTACGGTGGCCCCGCTGCGGTCTTTTTTGTAGCCCAGCGGGTTGCCCAAATCATCGTACTGCGGAATGGGTTCGCCATCGGGCGAGCCAAAACCGATGGTGTAAATGATGATGCCCTGCTCGGCGGCGGCCTGGGCCGCGGCGGCCACGTCACCTTCGTGGTTTTCGCCATCGGTGAGCAGCACAATCACTTTTTGGGTGGCGCGTTCGGTGTTAAAGCCTTTGGCCGCCACGTTGATGGCCTCGCCAATGGCGGTGCCGGGCCGCGAGATAATGCCCGGTTTGGCTGCATCTAAAAAAATACGGGCTGTGGCAAAATCAGAAGTGAGCGGAAATTGCACAAAAGCCGCGCCCGAAAACAGCACCAGCCCCAACTCGTTGCCGCCCAAACTGTCCATCAATTCGGTAATTTCCAGCTTGGCGCGGGCCAGCCGGTTGGGTTTAAAGTCCTCGGCCATCATGCTTTCGGACACGTCGAGCACCACCATCACTTCTACGCCGCGCCGCTCAATATATTCCACCTGGCTGCCCCACTGAGGCCGCGCCAGCGCCACAATCACCAGAATGATGGCTCCAAACCACAGCCAGTTTTGCCACTTGCGCCCGCGCCAGTTGACGGAATCGCTGAGACGGTGGATTAAATCCGGCGCGCCCAGTTTATCGAGCGTTTTTTGGTGGTGGCGTTTTAGCAAAAACAGCGCCACCGCCAGCGCCGCCAGCGGCAAAAAGCATAAAAAATAATACGGTTCGGCAAATCTCATAGCTTACTCATTTTACGGTATTTGACGCAGCACCGTGCGGCGCAGCAGCACTTCGAGTACCAGTAACGCCGCCGCCGGCAAAATCAACCACACCGCCAGTTCGCTGTAGCGGGTAAAGGTGCGCACCTCAACCTTGGAACGTTCTAACTGGTTGATGGTGTTGTAAATTTTTTCCAGGCCGGCGGTATCTTCGGCCCTGAAATAAAGGCCGCCGGTGGCGTCGGCAATCTGTTTGAGCGTTTCCTCGTCAATTTCGGAATCGCGGTATTCAATCCGGCCATCGGGAAAAGGCAGCGCCGCCGGGCCGGGCCGCGCCGCGCCAATGGTGTACACTTTTATGTTGAGCGCCTTGGCAATTTCGGCGGCGGTTAACGGATCAATCTGGCCGGAGTTGTTGGCCCCGTCGGTGAGCAGAATAATCACTTTGCTTTTGGCGGTAGAATCGCGGAGCATGTTGGCGGCGTTGGCCAGCCCCAACCCAACGGCGGTGCCGCTATCCAGGCCAATATCCCACGAAACTTTGGTTTCATCCAGAATGCGCTCCAGCACGGCGTAATCGAGCGTGGGCGGCACCTGGCTAAACGCCTCGGTGGCAAAAATAACCAGCCCAATCCGGTCGTACTGGCGGTTGTTGATAAACTCGTGGATAACCTGCCGGGCCGCGCCCAACCGGTTTGGCTCAAAATCCAGCGCGGCCATGCTGCCCGAAATATCCAGCGCAATGGCAATATCCACGCCTTCGCCGGAGATGATTTCGCGGGCGCTGCCGGATTGGGGCCGGGCCAGGGCCACAATCAACAACGCCAGCGCCAGCAACCGGAACGTGGGCAAAATAAAGCGCAATCGCTGCCGCAACGAGGGCGACAGGTTGGCCACCAGACGCAAATCGGAGTATTGGAGCGTGGCCGGCTGGGGACGGCGGCGGTTGAGCAACGGGCGTAACGCCAGCAGCAACGGGATTAACAGCAGCAACAGCAGCCAGGGTGTGGCAAACCTGAAGATCATCGCACGGCCTCCCCTGCCGGCTCCGGCTGGAGAGCCGGTTCCGGTTCCGGCGGCGGCGTGGTAAGCTGAACAATGGCCCGCGCTTCGGGCACATACTGGTAGGCATCGGCCTGGCTGGGGTTAAAGCGGGCAAATTTTACCAGGTCGCTGCGGGTAAAGAGGTCTACAAAATTCTGGGCGATTGCAACGGGCACGGTCGAGCGCCGGAACGACTGACGCAGTTCGTCGGTGGTTTGCTCCAGGGCCGTAATCCGGTAGCGACGCTCAATATAATCGCGCAGGCAATCGGCCACCAGCGAGTAGTGGTGTTTCAGTTGGTTTTGGGCGGGCAAATCCAGCGCGGCAATGCGCTCCAGTTCGGTGAAGGCGATGATTTCCGGGGGCCGGGTATCCAGAACAACCATCGGAGCCTCGGCCAGCGGCTCGGTGCGCCGCCAGCGCCGGTAGGCCCAGTTGCCGGCCAGGTACCCGCCGCCCAGCAACGCCGCTGCCAGCACCACTCCGGCCAAAAACAGCGGCCACAGCGGCGGCACCGGCAGCACGGCCTGCGCTTTTAAATCGCGCAGTTGGTCGTCGCCTTCTTTGAGCACACTGCTGATTTTTAAGGGGACAACCGGCGCGCTCAGTTCTTCGGGTTGAGCGCCGCCGGCTTTTGTGTGCGTGACCAGTAGCGGCGGCGTTTGGTAATCGCCGGGTTTGAACACCGTCACCACAATATCCTTGCGGGTGGTGGCGGTGCCATCGTTATTGGCCACGGTATCCTGCCCGGTTTGGCTGATTACCTCAAAATCGCCCCACTGGGTATCGAGTTTGGGCAGTTCCACCTGCGAGTCTTTGGAATGGCGCACTTCCAGCCGCAGGGTGATGCGGTCGCCCACGGTATACGGCTGGTCGCTGGCGGGCTGCACGGCGTAAAAATCCACGTTGGCATCCGGCGTTTGCGCCCAAACCGGCGCGGGGAGCAAGCCCGCCACCGCAATTATTAACCACCGGGATAAAAGACAAAATCGCTTTATCATTTTTGTCACCGCCGCCGCAGCCGGCGCGCGCGCTGCTCAAAAAAATTGGTGAGCGGGATTACATAATCGCTGCCGGTAGAAATATCAATGCGGTCAACTTTGGCTTTGCGGAACACCCGCTCGCGGGCCAGCCGCAGTTCGCTCACGCGCTCGGAAAACTCGCGCCGCCAGTGGCGGCTGCCGGTATCTACCCATTTAATCTGGCCGGTTTCGGCATCTTCCAGCGCCACCAACCCCACGTTGGGCCATTCGTGCTCGCGCGGATCGGTGATGGTAACGGCGATAATATCGTGCCGGCGATTGGCCACCTGCAACGCCGAACTGTACGAGTTGGGCGGCGCTAAAAAGTCTGAGAGTAAAAAGATGATGCCTTGCCGTTTGAGCATGTGGTTGAGCGTTTCCAGCCCCATTTTGAGGTTGGTTTTGCTGCCTTTAGGTTGAAACGCCAGCAAATCGCGGATGAGGCGCAGCACGTGGCGGCGGCCTTTGCGCGGCGCGATGAACAGTTCAATCTGGTCGGTAAAAATGAGCAGGCCCACTTTATCGTTGTTGGTAATGGCCGAAAAGGCCAGCACTGCCGCCAACTCGGCGGCGATTTCACGTTTAAAGCGGTTCGCCGTGCCAAACCGGCCCGAGGCGCTGGCATCTACCAACAACATTACGGTGAGTTCGCGCTCTTCGATAAACCGCTTCACAAACAGGTCGCCGGTGCGGGCGGTTACGTTCCAATCAATGGTGCGCACTTCGTCGCCGGGCATGTAGGGGCGCACTTCGTCAAACTCCATGCCGCGCCCTTTGAAGATAGCGTGATATTCACCGGCAAAACTGCTATTCACCAGCCGCCGGGTGCGGATTTCGATACGGCGAATTTTTTTAATCAGTTCAGAGGTTAACATGGCTCAGGCTATGGCACTTCAATCCGGTCGAGAATGCGCTGCACAATATCGGCGCTGGTAATCTCTTCGGCTTCGGCCTCGTAGCTGATCACAATGCGGTGGCGCAAAATATCCGGGGCAATTTGTTTGATGTCTTCGGGCGTTACAAAGCCGCGTCCGTGCAAAAAGGCGTGGGCGCGGGCGGCCATAATCAGGTAGATGGTGGCCCGGGGCGAAGCGCCAAAACTGATGAGGTGCTGTAAATCGCTCAGGCCGCTGTCGGCGGGGTAGCGGGTGGCAAAAATCAAATCCAGAATGTATTCCTTGATTTTTTCGTCAACATAAATTTGTTTGACTACCTCACGGGCGTGCAGCAAATCTTCGGGGCGGATAACCGGGCGCACCTGCGGCAATTCGGCTCCGGTCATCCGGTCCATAATCAGCCGTTCTTCGGCGCGAGAGGGATACCCCACCACCACCTTGAGCATAAACCGGTCCACCTGCGCTTCGGGCAGCGGGTAGGTGCCTTCCTGCTCAATGGGGTTTTGGGTAGCCAGCACCAAAAACGGGTTTTCAAGGCGATAGGTTTGGTTGCTGATGGTAACTTGCCGCTCCTGCATGGCTTCCAGCAGGGCGCTCTGCACTTTGGCCGGGGCGCGGTTAATTTCGTCGGCCAAAATAAAGTTGGCAAAAATTGGCCCCAGGTGCGGGGTAAATTCGTTGGTGCGGGGATTGTAAATCTCCGTGCCAATCAGGTCGGCGGGCAGCAAATCCGGGGTAAACTGAATGCGCTGAAAAGCGCCCTGCACGGCTTGCGCCAGCGTTTTTACAGCCAGAGTTTTGGCCAGGCCGGGCACCCCTTCAAGCAGAATGTGGCCGTCGGCCAGCAGCCCAATCAGCAGCCGCTCAATAAGCCGATCCTGCCCAACCATAACTTTATTAACTTCGGCCAGGAGGTCTTGTAAAAACAGCGCTTCGCGCTCAACGGCTTCGTTCAATTGACGGATAGTGATCATTTCCATAGGTGGTACGGTGCGGCCTCCAGAATATTTGGCGTTAATCAAAAAACCATTGACTATTGTAGCCCATAACCCGGATTTTTCAAGCATTTTGGCCGCATTCTAATCCAACTCTCATCTTTAGCGGCGGGCACTATTAGTGCAAATAGGTCAAATATGCTATAGTGAAGGCCGTATTTTTACCTTGAAAAAATATAGTAACCCATTATAATAGAAATATAGAGGCTTTGCCGATTTAACGTTTGGAAAACGCCAACCAAACCGGCAAATAGCCTAAGGAGGCAGTTTTAACTGTGGCGCGATATCAAATTCTTTACTGGGAGCATATCCCGTTGGGCGTAAAAGCAACTGATTTGAATGGTACGGTCCGAGAAAACCTGCCGGCCCGGTTTCAGGAGGCAGTGCAACGCGCCTCGTCGCGGGCCGGACACGATAGCACTGCCGCTTACACCTCGATGTTTAAGTGGGGCCGGGAGCAGGAGCGCGAAGGCACCGCCAGAGAAGTAGCCACCAACATTGCCAAAGAACTTGACGACACCTGGGACGAAGCCGAAGCTCTGAAGCAGTTTCAAAGCCAGCATTAACTGATTTTCAAACCGGTTTACAAACGCAAAAAGGCGCTGATAGCGCCTTTTTTATTGCCCACCCAAAACCGGTTACGGCTTTGGCTCGCGGGGTTCCTGCTCAATCTGCAATTTATCGTGGCCAACCTGCACGCTCATCACCGTGCCGGGCGGCGGGGTTTCGCGGAGCAGGTATTCGGCCAGCCCTTCGCGGATGTGCCGCTGGATGAGGCGGCGCAACGGGCGCGCGCCCCATTCCGGGTGGTCGTTCTGGGCCAGCAACCAGCTTTTGGCTTCGGTGGTTATTTTTAACTCAAGGTTCTGGCCGGCCAGCAGTTTTTGTTCGTTCTTAAGCAGCAAATCCAGAATTTGCCCCAAATGTTCGGGGTTGAGCGGGTGAAAGTAGATGATATCGTCGAGTCGGTTTAAAAACTCCGGGCGAAAATGCGCCTTCAATTCAGCTTCGGCGCGGCGGCAGGCCACCGCCCAGTTAAAGTAGGGTTCAAATTCCTGGTATTTGGCGGCGTTGTACTTTTCGGCCAGTTCCAATAGCAAATCAAATTGAGATTTTTGCCCGGCCAGTTCCACCAATTTGTCAATGATGGCGGTTTGAGGAGCATCGCCGGTAAAATCGGCGGGGTTGAGCGCAAAGGTGGGATCGGCCCCAAACAGCGTTAGCAGTTCATCGGCGCTAAACCCGGCCTCCAGCATTTTGCGGATATTGGGCGTGTTGTACGCCGGGTTGCCGGCCTCACCCTCCGGGGTGGTGGGAATATCGTGGCTAAGGCGCACATCGGCCAGGTGATGCCCGCCGATGTTGCTGGTCATTAAAATTACGCATTCGCTAAAACTAACGGTTTCACCCTGGCCGCTGGTGAGGCGGCCTTCATCCATCACTTGCAGCAGCGTGTCAAATACTTTGGGGTTGGCCTTTTCCACTTCATCAAATAAAACCACGCTGTAGGGTTGTTTTTTTACGGCGTCGGTGAGTTGCCCGCCCTGTTCGTGGCCCACGTAGCCGGGCGGCGAGCCAATCAGCCGGTTCACCGATGAGGCATCCATATATTCGCTCATGTCCAGCGTGATGAGCGCCCGTTCGGTGCCAAACATAAATTCGGCCAGCGCCTTGGCCAGTTCGCTTTTGCCCACGCCGGTTGGCCCCAAGAACAAAAACGAACCGATGGGGCGTTTGGGGTCTTTTAAACCGACCCGCGCCATTTTTACGGCCCGGCTGAGCGCCAGCACCGCCGTTTCCTGGCCGATGATGCGCTGTTGCAAATGCGTGACCATATTAATGTAGCGGTTGCGCTCGTCAGCGCCCATAGTGTTCACCGGGATGCCGGTGAGCAGGCTGGCGGTAATCATCACGTCGTCCGGGTCGAGTTGGTTGTCGCCGGGGGCGTCAGTGGCGGCAGAACCGCGCCGGCTGGTTTTTACGTTGGCGCAGGCGCGATGCAGCAACTCTACCGCCGCGCCGGGCAGCGCTTTTACGGTGTAATAGCGGCCCGCCAGCCGGGCGGTTTCGGTTAAACTGGGGGCAACGATGGTTAAATCGTAATCTGCTTCAAATTTGGGTTTGAGCGTGCCCAAAATTTCGGTGGTTTCGTCAACGGTAGCCGGCGGCACGCGCAAAATCTGGCTGCGTTCGGCCACCACCCGCGCCGCCTGAAGCGTTTTGGTGTAGGCATCTTCGGTGGCGGTGCCAATCACCACCACATCGTTGGAGAGAAAGGCTTTTTGCAGGGCGTTGCCGGCGTCTTCGCGGAAGTCGGCGCGAATGCCGCCAAAAAAACGGGCCACATCGGGCACAAACAGCAGCCCGCCTTTGGCCCGGCGGATGCCATCTTCTACGGCGGCCACGGCGTTATCCAGCAGCCGCGTTTCGTCCAGTTCCACCACCGATTGCACGCCCAACGGCCCCTGCCCTTTGACAATTAGCTGCCCCACGCCCAGCACCAGCGACCGTTTGCCCACGCCGGTTGGCCCCACCAAAATTACGTTGCGGGCGCTTTTCATGGAAAGCATGTTAACCAGCTTGGCTTCCAGATCAGAGCGATGGTAAACGGGGTTAAAGGGCAACGTTTTGGCCGGCGGCAAGGCGCTATCACCGGCGGCGGCTACCGCGCCGATGGCGCTCAACACCGTTTGCGCCGAAATACCGCGCCGGTTGAGCAGCCAGTGCGTGCCAATTTGAATATCGGCCATAACCGCCAGCGCGTGCGCCGAACTGCACCGGCCATCGGCGTAGGTATCGGCCAGCGTCAGGCCGTCATCCAGCACCACCAGCACTTCGCCGCCCAGCGCCACACGGGCGTTGGTATCGGTGACAAAATCAAACTGCTCGTCGCGGGGCGGGCGACGGTCGGCGGCGGCGCGGTCTACATCTTGCACAAAGGCATCCCAGTTAAACCCCTGCGTTTGGCTAAATTGTTGCAACACCCGGTAGGCGTCGGTATCCGGGGTGAGCGCAAAGGCCAGCAGAATCATTTCTGCGGTGAGAATGCGCTGTTTTTTGCGCTGCATCAGCGCAACGGCCTGGTTGATAGCCAGAGAAAGCTCCGGCGCGATTTTTTTGCGGGATAGGGTACCTCGTTGTGACGCCAAGATTCAAACTCCTGTAAAAGTAACGAACTGCGAATTACGAGCTACGAATTTTCATTCATCGTTGCGTTGCCGCAAGTTGAGTTCGTTTTATTGAAAATAATATCTCTACGGGTTTAACAGGAATATTATATCCACAGCGCCAGATAGCCGCAACCGCACTCCTTCGCCAAAACCAAAAGTTGCTGGTATAATGCGGCAAAACTCCGGCAGGGTTAACGCCGCGCCGGAGCAACGTTACCACCAAGCTAAATCAGGAGCAAAACCTTGAAGCCCGTTACTTTTTTACTGGATATGGATGACACCCTGCTGGGTAACTCGATGGAGGTGTTTTTGCCGGCCTATTTTACGGCGTTGGGCAAACGGCTGCATTCAATGTTGGCCGGCAACAACCTGCGGCAAATTATGGCGGCCTCAATCCATGCCATCCAAACCAAACCAGACCCCACCGCCACCAATCTGGATGCGTTTATGGCCGATTTTACCCGCCGCCTGGATGTGCCCGCCGACGTTATTCAGCCTATTCTGGATGATTTTTACCAGACCGATTTTCCGCAACTGGAGCGTTTTACCAGCCACCGCCCGCTGGCCCGCACGCTGGTAGAGCGGTTACAGGCCAACGGCTGCACCGTGGTGGTGGCTACCAATCCGCTGTTTCCAGAAGTAGCCATCAAACAGCGATTGGCCTGGGCCGGCCTGGCCGATATAGAATTTGCGCGGGTGACAACTATGGAAAACAGCCATTATTCCAAGCCCGACCCCAACTATTACCGGGAGATTTTGCAAACCGTGGGCGGTAAGCCGCAAACGGCCATGATGGTGGGCGACGACTGGCAACTGGATATTGCGCCCGCGCTCGGTTTGGGCCTGCAAACCTGGTGGATTACCGATCACCTGGAATCAACGCCACAACCGCCCCTGCCGCAAACGCGCTTTGGCCGGCTGCAAGAACTGGTTGAGTGGGTGGTATAGCGGCTACCTTAAAAATTGCCTGTTTGGGTTATTTGCGTTAAGCATTTTGCTAAACAAAAAAAGCCTCCCGGTTCTCTTCGGGAGGCTTTTTTGTTTTCAAGACCCCGCCGCTACTGGCAGGCTAATCAATTTTAAGCCGATTTGACCGCGATTTTGCGGGCGAGCGCCGGGCCGGCTTTGGGTAAAAACACCTTGAGCACGCCGTTTTTAATGGTGGCGTTAATATTGCTCTGGTCAATCTCGTTGGATAGGGTGAAGCTGCGTTCGTAATCGCCTACATCGTACTCGGCGTAGGCCAGGCTAAAGTTTTCGGGCGGCGTAAAATCCACATAGCCTTTGAGCTTGAGCACGTTCTTTTCCAGCGTAATTTCCACCGAGCTTTCATCCACACCGGGCATATCGGCCACAATCACCAGCGAGTCGCCGGTTTCGTAAATATCGGCGCGGGGCACATAAGCCTTGCCGGGGCGAGTGCGTTCGGCCCCTTCAACCACTTCAACTTCCTGCTTTTCGGCAGCTTGCGCTTCTAGGGCGTTGGTTGTTTCGTTTGCCATAATTTCACCTCTCGCTCATTACTCAACTAATGTTACCGTAATTTAGCTTGCGCTTTTTACGGCGATTTTTTTAGGTTTTTCTTCTTCGGCGCGGGGCAGCGATACATGCAGCACCCCTTTATCAAACACCGCTTCAATTTTGTCGGTTTCTACCTTAAAGGGCAGTTCAAACGTGCGGGTAAACTTGCCAAACCGGCGCTCGCGGCGGTGATACGTTTCGCCGTCCTTCAACTCATCGGGTTGGCGCGAACCGGTTAACGTAAAGGTTTTGCCCACCACCGAGATATCAATGTCGGCGGGGTTTACGCCGGGCAGTTCGGCGGTTACAGCCAGCCCTTCGTTATTGGCCCACACATTAATGGCCGGATAACCGGGCGCTACCCGCGAGTGGCTCAGGCTGCCCACCGAGTTAAAAATGCGGTTCATTTCGTGCTGCAACTGTTCAATTTCTCGCCAGGGATTGGCCGAATGATAAAATCCAAAAGGTCGTTGTCTGTACATGTTTTACCTCCTGATTCTGCTAAAACATTGTCCTCACAACTGTGAGATTTATTTTGATTGATGACCCCAGAATAAGCCGCCTCTGTTAGATAAATGCTAGACGATTGTAAGAGAAGTATTAGAAACCGCCGGCTGATTTTGAAGTGTCAAATTCTTACGTACAATTAATCCTGTATTTTGTAAACCGTAACCATTACGGTTAGAAACTTTAGTAACTGAACAGGGCAAACCGTGTCGATAGATAGTCTAACCCGCGAAGACATTCTCGAAACAGTGGCCGCGGCGCGTGAGCAGGGCGAAATCCCCGATTTTAGCGACGCCAATCTTAGCCAGATTGACCTCAGCCAGGTTGACCTGGCTCGCGCCAACCTGGTTTGGGCTAACTTGTGCGGCGCAAACCTGCGCCAGGCCAACTTACACGCCGCAGATTTAAGCGGGGCCAACCTGGCCGAATGCGAGCCGGAAAACGGCTTTACCCCACCCGCCACCAACTTACAAGATGCCAATTTACAGGGAGCCAACCTCAGCGGCGCAATTTTAACCGGCGCTAACATGGAACAGGCCGCTCTAACCGAAGCCAACCTGATGTGGGCCAGCCTGTGGCGGGCCAACCTTAACCGGGCGCGGCTGCGGCTGGCCAACTGCCGGCGCGCCAATCTCAGCGAAGCCAACCTGAACAGCGCCGATTTGGGCCAGGCCAACCTGCAACTGGCGCACCTTTCGGCGGCCAACCTGCGCCAGGCCGATTTGCGCGGAGCCAACCTGGAAGACGCCAACCTGGACAACGCCATCCTCACCGATGCGGTGCTGGTGTACGCCAACCTGCACGGCGCTAATTTAACCGGCGCTAATTTAAAGGGCGCTAACCTGCGCGGCGTTAATTTAAACGGAACCAAAATTGATGCCACCACCCACCTGGATGACAAGTGGCTGCTGGTGTGGCAAATTGTAAATTTTGGCGGCATTGACCGAAACCTGGAAGGGCAGGATTTGCAACGCGCCCGGCTGTGCCGCACCAACCTCAGCCGGGCCAACCTGCGCCGGGCCGACTTGCGCCACGCCGACCTGTTTAACGCCAACCTCAACCGCGCCTGTTTGCGCCAGGCCAACCTGCGCCACGCCGACTTTTTCCGGGCTGACCTGCGCGATGCCGATTTGCGCGGGGCCGACCTGATTGGGGTTAACTTTTCGTGGGCCAACCTGGAAAACACCGATTTTCGGGGCGCGCGCTACAGCGAAACCACCTGCTGGCCCGCCGATTTTACCCAGTTGCAACAAACCGGCGCGGTCATCGGCCTGCCCAGGTAAACACATCGCCCCAAATTACCGGTATTCAATGGTCGCGCAACGGTCTGCAATGGTTCCTTAACCGTCTGCAATGGTTCCTTAACCGTCTGCAATGGTTCCTTAACCGTCTGCAACCGTTCCTTAACCGTCTGCAA
>CAZFCE010000009.1:0-183266 GCA_964517605.1 uncultured Caldilineaceae bacterium
GAGCGACGGGACTTGAACCCGCGATCTCCGGCTTGACAGGCCGGCGTGTTAACCACTACACCACGCCCCCAAACTTTTTGCTATTATAAACACGTTTGTGATTTTTGGCAAAACGCGTTTGTTGTTTGCAAACTGGGGAACCAGGATTCGAACCTGGACATACGGCTCCAAAGGCCGCTGTCCTACCATTAGACGATTCCCCAAAATTTATGTAAAACTTGTAAAAGAACTCCTTGAAATTAACAGAGGCAATTATAGCCCAGTTTTTTATATTGACAAATTCGGGGGGAAAATATATTGGCTCAAGTTAAGTGCCGCTCACTTTGCGAAGCAAGGCAAAATCTGCTGGATTTTTTACAGTATCTTTTTGCAAAAATACCAACGCCTAAGTAGAATATGGTTTACATTGGTTTTGTCAGCTTTTAAACAACCGAGGAGGTATGTTTGTTGTGATTACGTTAACTTCATCAGCCGAAAATATGCTTCAAAAAGTAATGCAGGATAAAGGGCTGTCTCAGCACGCCCTACGCGTATTTGTGGCCGGCGGCGGCTGCTCCGGCCTTTCTTACGGGATGACCTTTGCGCAAGGCCCAGAAGTGGGCGACGAGGTATTTCAATCCGGCGGCGTTACGCTGGTGGTTGACCCCGGCAGCATTCAATATTTGGATGGCGCTGAGATTGATTACGTAGATAGCCTGATGGGCGGCGGCTTTCGCATTGAAAACCCCAATGCCGTGCGCACCTGCTCTTGCGGTAGCTCATTCCAAAGCGCTGCCGGTGAAAAAGGAAGCTCCTGCTGCTCGAACTAAACCAATTTTTTTCGCCTGATGTAACCGGCGCACCGACAAGGTGGTAAGTAACAGGCTGCCAAAGCATTGTTACTTGCCACTTTATTTTTTGTTAGCTACAATGCGGGCCAATAGTTTTAAAAAGCCCCACAGGAGGCTAGTAAGTGTATGTTTAATTTTTGGTTCAAAAAACCAAAAGAGTCCGGCACGCTCTGGCTGGATTTAGGCGACCTGGGCGACCTGGTGACGCCCGACGGCCCTCACGAGCAATGGCAGGATCACGGCCTGGGGCTGCTCCGCACCATTTTGCACAACCACGGCCTTAAAACCGATTTGCTTTCAACCCGCGCCGTCACCGACTGGAAGCAACTGCAAAAGCAGCTTCAAGGCTACCAGACCATGATCATGAACGTGCGCAGCTACACCTTTCCGGTGGCGTACAAAGCGGCGCAACTGTTTAAAGCCGCCAATCCCACCGGCCTGGTGTTAGCCGGCGGCATGCACGCCACGGTGGCGCTGGATGAGATGATCGCCATCCCGGAGTTTGACCGGATTGTACAGGGACCGGGCGAAAACATTATTGTTGATCTGGTGAAGGACCCGCAAGCCTTTCCCCGGGTGACGGTGGGCGTGGGCAGCAAAACTATGGCCGACTGGCCCATGATTAACCGCGAACTGTGGCCGCAGCCGCACCGCCGCCTGCGCAAAAAATTCAACTGGCCGCTTGAGCCGGAATGCGGCTGGGGGCCGTCGCCGGTGGCCACTATTATTACCAGCCGGGTATGCCCGTGGCAATGCGTGTTCTGCAACGAGGCGTCGTACATTCCCAATATGGGCCGCCGCCCGGTAGACATGGTGATTGAAGAGTTAAATTATCTGGATAACAAATACGGCGTTGGCTCGGTGGTTATCCACGATTCGATGTTTTTTCAAAGCCCGCACTGGCTGGAAGAGTGGATTGAAAAATACCCGCGCAAAGCCAACAAAATCTGGCCGTACTGGGCCGCCGGGCGCTCCGACACCATCCGCCAGTGGCCGGATTTATTTGAGGCGCTGGTGCGCGACACCAACTGGAACACCATTTCCATCGGCTTTGAATCCGGCAGCGACCGGATGTTAAAGCTGCTCAACAAGGAATGCTCCGAAGAAGATAACTATTTTTCCATTGATTTGCTCAACCGCATTGGCGATGACTTTAAAGCGCAGGGCAAACAGCCGCCCCGCTTTTGGGCCAACATTATGCTGGGCATCCCCGGTGAAACCAGCGAAGACGCCTTTAAAACCATGCGCATGCTGCGCAGCATGAAGTACGTTTTCCCGTCAATTTCCTATTACGCCCCATACCCCGGCTCGGCGTTGGGCTACCAGCTTATCGCCGAAGGCAAAAGCATGATGACCAAAGATAATTACCACCGCTTCCCCGACGACGAGAAAGTGAAAGGCGTTAACTATCAATTTTACCGGGAATTGCTGGCCGGCAAATTTGATGCCGAAATTAACCGGGGGTTGAACACCCCGGCCCCCAAAACGGGCAGCTACGCGGAGGCATTGGTTAAGGCATGAGCAGCTTTAGCAACCCCCATTACATGTACCTGTTTGAAATGACAACCGGCAAACAAAAGCTGGCCTACGGCGAATCGCCGGAGGATGCGCTCAATATTCTCAGCGCCCGGCTGTCTGCCGCAGAAATGGCCCAAATCATCCCGGATAAATTTACCCGGATTAACCAGCGCCAGCTTCAGCGGCACATTGGCAACCTGGGTTGAAGGTTGCCCCGGCACAATTGAAAGGGCTGGTCAACGAGGAACTGGCAAAAGTCAGTTCCTTTTTTTCGCTATAAATACAAGTGATCGGCACTTTGGTTTGTAGCGATAAGTGCCGGTCGCTTTAGCACTTTTTTTCGCCGGTAATATAAAGTGGGCAATTTAAAATTAACCAAAACCGAAATGGCAGTGCTGCGCGAGCTAACGCAGGGCAGCACCCTGAAAACACACCGGGAAATGGATGGCCGCAAAACCTGCCGGCTCCACCAGTTAACCGGCCCGGCCATCGCCGTGGATTGGGCTGCGGTAGCCCGCCTTAAAGAGCGCGGCCTGATTGACAGCAACAAAAAGTTCCCGGTGGCTACCTACCTGCTCACCGAACAGGGCCGCCGCCTGGCCGAATTGCTGTTTAACCAGCCGGTGCGCCCGCTTTCGGCCCAAAATTATTAGCCGCCGGCCCCGGTTTACGCCAAATGACGGATACCGCGCCCCGGAATAGGCTCTTTCCCGGATTGTCTCCGGCGGCAATCGGGAGTACATTTTCCAGATGCCAGTTTTTGCACCGCCCGGCAGACGGCGATAAAATCATAATTATTACAGTAAAGTTTGTAAAAATAGTTCAGGAGGATAAAAACTTATGCGTGTGATGCTGGTCAATCCTCGCTTTAGGTTACCCATTGATACCAGAACCACCCCGCACCTGGGGCTGGCCTATTTGGCCGCCGTGTCCGAGCAGCGCGGGGACGAGGTTATTATTTTTGATGCCGATGTGGAAGACGAGTCCATTCCCGACGCCATCCGCCGGTTTCAACCCGATATTGTGGGCATTACGGCCAACACGCCGCAGGTAAAATCGGCGTGGCGCACCGCCGCCGCCATAAAAACGGTGGCCGATATTCCGGTGGTGCTGGGCGGGCCGCATGTATCGGTGTTGCCCGCCGAAAGCACCGTCCGGCCCGAAGTGGACGTGGTGGTGCGCGGCGAAGGCGAAGAGGTGTGGGTAAAATTGTGCGGCATTGTTGAAGCCGCCAAAAAACAAAACCCCAACTTTACCGCCCGCCACCTGCTCGATGCCGAAACCGGCCTGCTCTCCGGCCTGTTGGGCATTAGCTACTACACCACCGACGGCAAAGAGCGTCACAACCCCGACCACCCCCCCGTAGCCGACCTGGACACGCTGCCTTTTCCGGCCTATCACTACTTTAAAATGGATCGCTACACCAACTTGCAGCCCGCCACCGATGCCGTTGATGGCGCGCGCTCCTTTTCGGTGATGACCAGCCGCGGCTGCCCGTACCGCTGCACCTTCTGCTCGCAGAGCATTATGCCCATTAAATGGCGCGCCCGCAGCCCCGAAAGCGTGCTGGCCGAATGGCAACATCTGGTGAACGATTTGGGCGCGCAAGAAATTGGCGTGCTCGATGATTCTGCCAATATTGATGTCGTCCGCCTGGAAAAAATAGCCGATTTGATTATTGAAAACAACGTGAACCACGTGCCGTGGATTTTTGTTAACGGCATCCGCGCCAACCTGTCCACGGTGGAACTGCTGGGCAAACTGAAAAAAGCCGGCCTCAAACGCACCGCCTTTGGCGTAGAAACCGGCGACCCCGACGTGTTGCTATCAATTGATAAAAAGATTGACCACGACACCATCCGGCAGGCGTTTAAAAACGCCAAAAAAGTGGGCATCGAAACCATTGGCTTTTTTATTATTGGCCTGCCCGGCGAAACCGAAGAAACCATGGAAAACACCATTAAATTTGCCTGCGAGGTTGACCCGCTCATTGCCAACTTTAGCATGATGACGCCCTACCCCGGCACCAAAGTGTACGAAATTGCCAAACGGCAGGGCCGACTGCTGCTGGAGGATTGGGAAGATTACGTGTTTTTTGATGGCCGGGCGCGCTACGAGCTGGGCGACATGACCGCCGAACTCATTGAGCGCAAGTGGAAAGAAGCCTACCGCCGTTTTTACCTGCGCCCGCACCGCATTTGGATGACGTTAGCCCGCAAAGATTTTTGGCTCAACTACCGGCGCACCTTTAAAATGGCCATCAATACCCTTTTCCCCAAAAAGAACAAGGACGCGCTGCGCCAATCCGTTGAAACCGAAACAGCGGCGGCATAACCGCAAAGGAGAATTTACCTTGAAAATTCTACTAGCCAGCCCGGAATCCGAGGTTTGGAACAGCCGCAAGCACATTCACATGGGCCTGGGCTATTTGGCGGGCGCGCTGCTGGCCCACGGCTACCACGTTGATATTTACGACGCCTCGATTGAAGCCGAAGCTGAAACGCTGGAAACCCGGCTCAACCGCGAACCTTTTGATGTGGTGGGGCTATCGGCCCCCACGCCACTGATTAATAGCGCCTGGGAATCGGCGGCTATCGCTAAAAAGCACGGCGCAATCACCATTTTGGGCGGCCCGCACCTGACCCTGCGCCCGCACGAATCAATGGAAAAGGATATGGTTGATTTGGTGGTGCGCGGTGAAGCCGAACAAACCATCGTTGAAATTATGGCCGCGCTGGAAAAACAGCAGCAAATTGACCGCCAATTCAACGGCCAAAATCCCGTCGGCCCCAAACTGTTCCACCCCGACGCCGGTTGGGGCCGTATTTTGGGCCTGAGTTGGCGCAATCTAGAAGGCAAAGTGCAGCACAACCCCGACCGACCGCTGGCCGACGACGTGGACGCCATTCCCTTTCCGGCGCACAACCTGTTTAAAATTGATCGATACACCAACCTCAACCCCCTCACCGATGGGCTGAACATGCACGCCCGCGCCTACACCATTGTTACCAGCCGGGGCTGCCCCTACAAATGCACCTACTGCTCCAAACCCATCACCGGCGATACCTGGCGCGGGCGCAGCGTGGCTAACGTGCTGGCCGAATGGGAATGGCTGGTGAAGGATTTGGGTGCCACCGAAATTGGCATCACCGACGACATTTGGAACCTGGACCGCGATCGGGCCAAGGCGCTGTGTCGCGGGTTGATTAAAGCCAGGCTCAACCACGTGCCGTGGGTTACAATCCACGGCATGAAGGTGAACAACACCGACCAGGAATTGTTCAGCCTGATGAAACAAGCCGGCTGCAAGCGGGTTGGCTTTGGCGTAGAAAACGGTGATGACTGGATGCTGCGCAACGTCATCAAAAAAGGCCAAACCGTCGAGATGGTGCGCCAGGCGTTTAAACACGCCAAAACCGCCAAACTGCAAACCATGGGCTTTTTTATTTTTGGCATGCCCGGCGAAACCGAAGAATCGATGGAAAAAACCATCAAACTGGCGATGGAATTAGACCCCGACCTGGCGCATTTTATGATGGCCGCGCCTTTTCCCGGCACCGCCATGTGGGATCAGTTGGTGGAACACGGCCACATCTTTGAAAACGCGCTCCAGTGGGATCAACTGGCCATTCAGGAAAACAAGGCCCATTTTGCCTTTGGCAATCTGGCCAAAGAAACCGTGGAGCGCAAATGGCACGAGGCGCACCGGCGTTTTTACCTGCGGCCCAAACGAATTATGCGGATTGCCACCCGCAAAGACACCTGGCAGCGGTTTCCGTATTACATTCAAACGGCGGTCAATATGCTGCTGGGCCTGGGCCAACGCGATAAAGCCGCAGTATAAAACCGCACCTTGCCCGCCCCCCGCATATTTGCTCGTTGGCGATTACTGCTGGATAATGAGTAGTTGCCAACGCCCGGAACAACCGCCGGGCAGCATCAAATTAGAATTTTATGGAGGTGTATCTTGCCACTTGTTCTTACGTCTGTTACCGATTCACTGGGCGTGATTACGCTCAACAACCCGCAAAAACGCAATGCGCTCAGCTCTGAGCTAATCAACGAAATTACCCGGGCGCTGGAAGCCATTGCCAAACTGGATGTGCGCGTGGTAATTTTGCGGTCTGGCGCCGGCCAAAAAGTTTGGTCCGCCGGCCACGATGTGAACGAATTACCGCAAAAAGGCGGGCGCGACCCGCTCACCTACACCGACCCGCTGCGGCAGGTTATCCGGGCCATCCACGAACACCCGCACCCCGTGATTGCCATGGTTGAAGGCAGCGTGTGGGGCGGCGCGTGCGAACTGGTGATTAGCTGCGATCTGGTGGTGGCATCCGAAAACGCCTCGTTTACCATTACGCCGGCAAAACTGGGCGTGCCGTACAACCTGTCGGGCGTGTTAAATTTTATGCGGGCCAGCCACGTGCTCTTTATCAAAGAGGCGCTGTTTACCGGCCAATCCATCAGCGCCCAACGCGCGCTGGAAGTTGGCTTTGTAAACCACGTCATCCCGCTGGAAGAACTGGAAACCTTTACCTTTCAACTGGCCGCCCGCATTGCCGAAAACGCGCCAATGGTGGTTTCGGTGTTAAAAGAGCAGCTCCGGGTGCTCAACGAGGCGGCTCCGCTTAACCCCGAAGCCTTTGAACGGGTGCAGGCGCTCCGGCGGGCCGTGTACGACAGCGACGACTACAAAGAAGGAATTTCTGCCTTTTTTGACAAACGCAAACCCAGTTTTTCGGGCAAATAAACCGGCTACATGTTAAAACTTTTGTTAAAATTGCCCATGTACTGGGCCTATCGTAAATTTGGGTGGCCAACCATGCTGCCCTTTTCGATTGTGGTTAGCGTGAGCTATCGCTGCAACAGCAAGTGCCAAACCTGCGATGTGTGGCGCAAACCCAACGATGACATGACTTTGGAAGAGTGGGAACAAACCTTTGCCAACATTGGCAAAGGCCCACTCTATTTTACCTTTACCGGCGGCGAGCCGTTTTTACGCAAAGACACCGTTGATATGGCGCTGGCGGCCTATCGCCATTGCCGCCCGGCGGTGATCACCATCCCCACCAACGGCATCCTCACCAACCGCATTATTGAACAGGTTGATCGCCTGTGCGCCGGCGCGCCCAAAACCAACATCGGCATTAACCTGTCGCTGGATGAAGTGGGCGAGCGCCACGACCAGATTCGGGTGGTGCCGGGCAACTGGAAAAAGGCCATGAAAACATGGTCGGAGTTAAAGGCGCTGCAAAAAAAACACCGCAACCTGGTGTTAACCACGCACACGGTTATTTCAAACTTTAATATTGACCGTTTTTTTGAGGTGTACGCCGGGCTGGAGTTTCTCAAGCCGGACAGTTACATTACCGAAATTGCCGAAGAACGGGTTGAACTGGATACCGTGGGCTGGGAAATTACGCCGCTGGCCGAAAAATACGGGCCAATTGCCGATTTTCTCAGCCAAAAAACGCGTGAGCGGCGGGTGAGCGGCCTGGCCCGCATTACCCAGGCTTTTCGCGCCGAGTATTACCAACTGGCCAAACGCACCCTATACGAACACCGGCAGATTATTCCCTGCTACGCCGGCTGGGCCAGTTGCCAGATTGCCCCCAACGGCGATATTTGGAGCTGCTGCATCCGCGCCGAAGGCGTGGGCAACCTGCGCCAAAACAACTACGATTTGAAGCGCATCTGGCAAAGCCAGGCCATGGCCAACCTGCGCGGCAGCATTTACCGCGGTGAGTGCAACTGCCCCATGGCCAACGCCAGTTACACCAACATGCTGCTGCACCCAACCACGCTGGCCAAAGTTGCCGCCACGGTTATTTCTCCTTAAGTAAAATCCATAAATCCGGCTTATGGCAGTTGGGGCATAACGCCAAATTGGGGTGGATTAATGCCAATTTCGCGCGCAACCAAAGGTTTGACCTTTTGTGGAGTATATGTAATATAAACAAAACTAATTTTTTAAAATAAGGCAAAGGTCAATGTCTCAAACAGAAACCCAAATGACGAATGATCCTTTTACCGATCACCTGGTGATCACCCACCCCGATGGGAATATCGAGCGATTCCCCTCGCCGGTGGGAGAAGCCATTGTGCGGATAGGCCGTGAGCTTGATAACGACATCATCCTCACCGACCCTCGCGCGTCACGCTATCACGCCGAAGTGCGGCAAGTGGGTCAAGTGCTGGAAATCAAAGACCTGGACAGCGCCAACGGCGTTCTGATCAACGAGAAAAAAATTGAGCCGGACACCTGGACTCCGTTCACCTCGCATCAATCACTCAAACTGGCCGAAACCCTGCTGGTGTGGGAAAAGGCCAAATCGTCCCAATCCACCGTGGTAATGGCCCGCCAGCGCCGCGACGATACCAAAGTTAGCCAGGTTCCCCCCCGCGAGCACAAACCGGCCCCTGTGATCGAAGAGAAAAAGCCGGTTCCAATGCTGCCCATTGTATTAGGCGTGGGGGTAGTGGTGGCGCTGCTGGTATTTGTGAGCGTGCTGATGCTGTATGGGCTGCCGGGCCGCTCCGGCGAAGCCACCAGCCAACCGGCTGCCGCCGTAACGGCATCGCCAGAAGCGGGCCGGGGCGAAGGCAACCTTAACCAGCAAAGCACCAGCGTTGAACCCACCGCCACGCCCACCCCCTCTGGCCCGCAACTGGCCATCCCGGTGGTAGAATTAACCAAGTTTCAGGTTAGCCCCATTATCTTTGGCGCGTCGCCCAGCACCAACAGCGCCTACCTGTTTATTAACGTCCGCGTGCGCAATGCCGGCAACATTCCTTTTATTTTTTCCATTAGTAATTTTTCTTTAAAGGATCGGCGTAGCGGCAAAGTCTTTACCGAAGCCGGGGCCAACACCAGCGAAAATTACCTGAAACAACTGGGCGCGATAGACCGCTTTAAAAACTTGGCGTTAACCCCCGGCGGCAGCGTGCCGGGCAGCCTGGTTTTTGAGCTTGAAATCAACAGCTACGACCCCGAACTGGTGTTTGACGCGCCCGACGTGTCGCCGGTGGTGATCAGCCCCGGCGCAGTTAACATGCGCCGCGAACTGGATTTGGCCGCCGGCACGCCGCTGGCCGCGCTCAACAGCGACCAGGAAAACCAGGCCACCGCCACGCCCACCGTGGCCCCCACCCCCACCGCCACCCGCCCGCCCGAAATTCCGTCGCCGGTGGTGGTATCGCGGTCGGCATTGAAGGGTACCATCGCTTACCCCAACTACGACGGCCAAAAGTTTGATATTTACTTAGGTGATGTGGCTAGCGGCAAAACCCGCTTCTTCCGCACGCAGTCCAGCCAGCCCACCTTTAATAACGATGGTTCACGTTTGGCCATTCACTCCTGGGATAACAACTCACGGGGGCTGGTCACAATCGGCGTTGACGGCTCTAACCCCAAACTGGTGACTAACTTTATTGAAGACCAACTGCCCACCTGGACTGCCGATGGCACCGACGTGGTCTTTCTCACCCGCCGCACCGGTGACCGCAAATCAAACCTGCGGGTAGTTGACAGCAACACCGAAAAAACAGAAGGCGACATTCTGGGCGAAGGCGAATACCCCGCCATTGGCGCTAATGGCAACATGGTCTTTAAGGGTTGGGGCGTTAACGCCTACGGGCTGCGCACCAGCACCGCCAAAATGGATGACATAAAAACCGTTACCAACGCCGAATCCGATACCGCCCCGGCACTCTCGCCGGATGGCTCAAAAATCGTCTTTATGTCCAAACGAGAAGACAACTGGGACATTTATGTGTCCAACGCCGATGGCTCCGGCCTGAACCGCCTCACCACCGACCCGGCCCGCGACGGCCTGCCGGTGTGGTCGCCGGATGGCAACGCCATCGCCTTTGTGAGCGACCGCGGCGGCGTGTGGGCCGTGTGGGTAATGACCCCCGACGGCAAAGGCGTTAGCCAGTTGTTCACAATGGCGGGCACGCCCGACGGCTTTGTAGGCAACGACACCTACGCCAGCCGAGGCTGGGCCGAAGAGCGCATAAGCTGGACAGCCAGTGAACTGGTAAAGTAACAACCATCAAGGGCGACCAGCAGGTCGCCCTTCTTCTTCATCCATTTTGAAAAATAAATCAACCAGAGTTGCCTAATTTTATTGATAATAAAGTTTATAAAAAATATAAAAATTGACAAAAGTCGGTAACGTTTTATAATCACAATTCATTAATACTGTGGGCAACTCAACATAAAAAATTGAGTTGGCGAAACGGAGCGCGGAGTGTTCGCTCCCGGCTCTTTTTTGAAGGAGGTGTATTTGTGGCAAAAGTTTTGTGGGTAGAAAAACAAATTGATTACGAACCCCAGGGCATTATGTCCATGTCGGCGGTGCTTAAAGAAGCGGGCCACCAGGTGCAGCTAACCATTGCCGCCCAGGAAAACCCGGTTGAATTTGCCAAAGCCTACCAACCCGACATCATCGGCTACAGCATGATGACCGGTTCGCAACACTACTACTTTAACCTCAACCGCGCCATCAAAACGGCGTTAAACGGCCACAAAACTATGTCGGTGTTTGGCGGGCCGCACGCCACCTTCTTCCCCGATATTATTCAGGAGAACGGCGTAGATGGCGTATGCGTGGGCGAGGGCGAAGGCCCGTTGCTTGATTTGGCCAACGCTCTGGACAAAGGCGGGCTGGACCCCAACCTGCCCAACTGGTGGTTTGATATTGACGGCGAAATTGTAAAAAACCCGGTGCGCCCGCTCATCCGCAAACTGGGCGACCTGCCCATGCCCGACCGCGAACTGATTTACAGTAAACACGCGCCTACCCGCAACAGCCCCATCAAACACTTTATGGCCAGCCGGGGTTGCCCGTACAACTGCACCTACTGTTTTAATCACGCCTGGTACCAAATTTACTCCCGCGAAAAACGCGGCTACCAGCGCACCGTCGATTCGGTGATAGAGGAAGTCAACTGGGTGCGCCAGCGTTACCCGCTGGAACAGGTGGTGTTTTTGGATGACTTGTTCATCATCTTTGTGGATTGGCTGGAAGAATTTGCCCAGAAATTCCCCAAAGAAGTGGGGCTGCCCTTTTTTGCCAACGTGCGCTCTAACCTGATTACTCCGGAGAAAGTGGCGCTGCTCAAAAAAGCCGGAGCCAACACCGTGAGCATGGGCATTGAAGCCGGCAACGACCGCCTGCGCAACGATTTACTCAAGCGCAAAATGTCGCGGGAAACCATCATCGAATCGGGCCGCATGCTCCACGAGGCCGGCATTAACCTGACCGCCACCAACATTCTGGCGCTGCCCACCGGCACGCTTGAGGACGATATTGACACCATGCGCCTCAACGCCGCCGCCAAAGTAAAATACGCCCACGCCTTTTTGTTTCAACCCTACCCCGCCACCGAACTGGGCGAATTTACCAAACAAAACGGCCACATGGCCGGCAGCTTTGAGGATATTGGGGCCATTGCCTGGGATAGCTCAATTTTGGTGCGCGACGAGCGGGAAAAAAATCAAATGGAAAACTTGCAGCGCTGGTTTGCTATGGGCGTAGAAGCGCCGTGGCTGGAACCGCTCATCCGCGTTTTAATCAAATCGCCGCGCAACAAATTGATTGATACGGCCTACTGGTGGATTCACAAATTGTTTAAGGGGTGGGCCATTACCCACCGCGTTCACCCCGTAAAAATCACGCCCAAACTGCTCTGGACTAACGCCAAACACTTTATCCAGATGGAAGCCTGATCCATTTGCCGTGCTTTTTCAAAAGGCTCACCTTAAGTGGTGGGCCTTTTTTCGTTTAAATCTTACTTTGACACCTACCTTAATTCTACTATAATTGAGCCATAATTCCTCTGGACCATCATTACCGGCGCGGTGTGGTTTTGCCACACCGTGTTACATTATTGGCCAATGCAACCAGAAACAACGTTTCTAAATTGCATTTAATCTCTCCAAACAGGTTAAAACCATGACACTATTGGTTTTTGGCAGTATCAATATGGATTTAGTAGCCCGCACCCCGCGCTTGCCCGCTCCCGCCGAAACAATCACCGGCCACGAATTTTTCACCGCTCCCGGCGGCAAAGGCGCTAACCAGGCCGTAGCCGCCGCCCGGCTGCAAACTCCCACCAAAATGATTGGCCGCGTTGGCGGCGATGGCTTTGGCGCGGAGTTGCTCCAAAACCTGCAAGCCAACGGCGTTGATACCGCCCCGGTGCTGGTAGATAACGAAGTGTCGTCGGGCGTGGCCATCATTGCCGTAGACGATGCCGCCCAAAACAACATAATCATTATTCCCGGCGCTAATGGCCGGGTAAGCCAGCCGGATGTAGACCGGCTGGAAGAGCATTTGGCCGGAGCCAAAGCGCTGCTGCTACAACTCGAAGTGCCGCTCAGCGCCACGCTGGCTGCCGCCCAACTGGCGCAACGCCACGGCGTTACCGTGGTGCTGGATCCGGCTCCGGCCCGCCCGCTGCCCCCGGAACTGTATCCGTTGGTTAACATTATCACCCCCAACGAAGTTGAAGCGGCCCAACTGGTGGGCTTTGCGGTAACTACGCCCGCAGAAGCCTTTAAAGCCGCCGACGTGCTGCTGGAGCGCGGCGTAGAAACCGCCGTCATCAAAATGGGCGCGTTGGGCGCGGCGTTTGCCACCCGGCGCGGTGAGCGCGGTTTTCTCCCGGCTTTTAGCATTAAAGCGGTTGATACCGTAGCCGCCGGCGATGCCTTTAACGGCGGCCTGGCTACCGCATTGCTGCACGGCCTGGAACTGGCAGAGGCCATTCGCTGGGGAGCCGCCGCCGGGGCGCTATCGGCCACCAAATCGGGCGCGCAGCCTTCGATGCCCAGCCGCGCTGAATTTGATCAATTTCTGGCCAGCCGGAACTAACCACTCCCATGAAGCTGATTATAGATACCGACGCCGGGATTGACGATGCCGTTGCCATTTTAATGGCGTTAAACCACCCCCAAACCACCCTGCTGGCGCTTACCACGGTGATGGGCAACATTTCGCTGGAACAGGCCACCCACAACACCGGCGTAATTTTAGATGTAGCCAACGCGCCGGCCATTCCCGTTTACCGGGGCTGCGGGCGGCCATTGCTTCAATACGCGCCGCTTGATGCCGCCATAATCCACGGCGCAGATGGCCTGGGCGGGGCCAGCGTGCCCACCGCCCGCTCCATTCAACCCGAAGCCGCCAGCCTGGCGCTGGTGCGGCTGGCCAGAGAATATCCGGGGCAAATTACCCTGGTCACGCTTGGCCCGCTCACCAATATTGCGTTGGCCATGCGGCTGGCCCCCGATTTTTTAACCAACCTCAACCAACTGGTGATTATGGGCGGCAGCGTTGATGGCCGGGGCAACACCACGCCCGCCGCCGAATTTAACCTGTTGGTTGACCCCGAAGCGGCGGCGGCGGTATTTGAAGCCTGTCACCGCGCTCACCTTGAGCCGTTGGTAGTTTCGTGGGAAACCACGCTCACCCACGCCATCCCCATGCCGGATTGGGACAATCTCATTGCCGGGGCTTCGCCCGTGGCGCAGTTTTTGCAAAAAATGACCGACCACCTCAAGCGCATCTGGGATTTTGGCAGTGTGCTGTGGCCCGATCCGCTGGCGATGGCCGTGGCGCTGGAACCAGACCTCATCATTGAGCAGGAAGCCCGGCACGTAACAGTGGCCTACGGCCACACTCCGGCCCGGGGCCATACCATTGTTGACTATCGGGTGGCGGCAGATGTTCAACACCCCAACGCCCGACTGGTTAGAAAAATAAATTTACCGGAATTTGAAAAACTGTTGTGCCAAATCACGCAGTAAAGGAGGAGACTTAATCAACCCCGGAGGCGGATTAAAACCGGCTCCAACCGCATCAATTTAGCTAAAATTTGCCTGTTTGGGGCAAACAGCAGTAACCAACTTACTTTTTATCAATCAGGAGGAGATAAAATGACTCGAAAATTGATGGCCTTACTGGCAATATTAACCATTGTGCTTACCATTGCCGCTTGTGGCGGCGCGGCCACGCCCGCCGCCGAAAAACCTGCCAGCGGTGCGGCCAAACCTGCCGCCGAAAAAAGCAGCGACGAAGCGGCTAAACCCGCCGCCGAAAAAAGCGACAGCAAAGAACCCCTCAAAGTTTTGTTGTTCATCAACGGCGTGCTGGGCGATAAATCCTTTTTTGACTCTGCGCAACGCGGCGTAACCCGCGCCGAAAAAGAACTGGGCATCAAATCAAAAACCATTGAAGCCGGCTTGGACGAAACCAATTGGGAGTCGGCGCTGGTTGATGCTGCCGCCAACGAAGATTACGATGTGTTGATTGTGGGCACTTACCAAATGATTTCGTACCTGGAAAAAGTTGCCCCGCAATACCCCAACAAAAAATTTATCATTTTTGACGCCGACGTAAACTACGACAGCAAATGCTGCGCCAACGTTTACTCCATACTCTACAAACAGAACGAAGGCTCTTACCTGGCCGGCGTGTACGCTGCCGCCATGACCACCCAAAATATGCCCGGCATAAACCCCGAAACCATTATCGGCTCGGTGGGCGGGCAGGAAATCCCGGTTATTCTTGACTTTATGGTGGGCTACGAGCAGGGCGCTAAAGACACCAACCCCAAAGTTACCTCCATTCGCCAGTTTGCCAATAGCTGGAACGACCCGGCCAAAGGCAAAGAACTAGCCAAAGCCCAGTACAGCCAGGGCGCCGACATCGTATTCCAGATTGCCGGCGGCACCGGCCAGGGCGTGTTTGAAGCCGCCGTTGAAGATGGCCACTACGCCATTGGCGTTGACTCTGACCAGGCGTTGATTGTAGAAAGCGCCGACCCCAACCAGGCCGCCCGGGTGCTCACCTCGATGATGAAGAACGTGGACAACTCGCTGTACCGCGCGCTTGATTTGCACCTGAAAGGCCAGCTAAAATACGGCCAAAAAGAAGCTCTGGGGCTGGCCGAAGGCGGCATTGGTTTGGCCCGCAATAAATTCTACGATAAGAGCACGCCCGATGAAGTGAAAAAACTGGTTGACGCCGCCGAACAAAAAATCATCAAGGGCGAAATCAAGGTAGACAGCGCCTTTAAATAAACCGCTTTCTCCCCTGCCAAAGAGAGAAACCGATTACCCGTAATTTTGCCCCACACCCCAAAGCCTTTTCGCCCAACAGGAGAAGAGGCCGGGGTGTGGGGATTTTCAGACACAAAGAAACAAAACCACAACCTGAGTTAGCGTAACCTGCGGGGCCGCCGGCCTGGGCAGGTTTATCATTTTTTTGCGGAGCTGGTTTATGCCCCCACTTGTAGATATGAAAGACATCATCAAAATGTACCCCAACGGCGTTGTTGCCAACCGGGATGTGAATTTCTCCGTGCAAAAAGGCGAAATTCATGCCCTTGTGGGCGAAAATGGCGCGGGCAAAAGCACTTTGATGAAAATTTTATACGGCCTGGAACAACCCACCAGCGGCCAGATTATCCTCAACGGCAAACCCGAAAAAATCCACAACCCCCACCACGCCATTGATTTGGGGATTGGCATGGTTCACCAAAACTTTATGCTGGTGCCATCGTTTACCATCGCCGAAAATGTGGTGCTGGGGCGCGAGCCGCGCCGCCGCCAGCTCATCAACTTTGCCGAATCGGTGCGCATTACCGAGGCGTTGTCCAAAGAGTACGGGCTGGAGGTTGACCCCACCGCCAGAGTAGAAGCCACGCCCGTGGGCATGCGCCAGCGCGTGGAAATTTTAAAAACGCTCTTTCGGGGCGCGGATTTGCTGATTTTAGACGAACCCACTGCCGTGCTCACCCCGCAAGAAACCGACGACCTGTTTGATGCCGTGCGCCGGCTGGTGGATCAGGGTAAAACCGTTATTTTTATCACCCACAAACTGGTTGAAGTTAAAGAAATTTCGGACCGGGTGACGGTAATGCGGCATGGCCGGGTTACCGGCGATGCCATTACCACCGCCTCCGTTACCGAAGAGGAAATTGCCCGGCTGATGGTGGGCCGCGAAGTTTTCTTTCAAATTGACAAACCGGCCCAATCGCGCGGCCCGGCGGTGGCCCAGGTGCGCAACCTCAGCTACATTTCAGAAACCGGGCGACCCATGCTCCGCGATGTGAGCTTTAATGTGTACGGCGGCGAAATTTTGGGCATTGCTGGCGTGGAAGGCAACGGGCAAACCCAACTGGCCGAAGTGCTGAGCGGGTTAAAACCGGCCGCCACTGGCGAAGTGCGGGTGGACGGAGCCTCGATTTTGGGGCACGGCCCGCGCGCAGTGCGGCAGGCCAGGGTGGCGCACATCCCCGAAGACCGGCTGACCAACGGCGTGGCTCTGGATGCCACCATTGCCGAAAATCTGGTGGTTGACCGCTACTACCAGCCGCCCTTCACCCGCTCCAAATGGATTCTCAGCCCGGCCAAACTGCGCGAAAACGCCCAAATCCTGATGCAAAAGTTTGATATCCGGGCCGCCGGCTGCGACGCGCCCATTGGTTCGCTGTCGGGGGGAAATATGCAAAAAGTAATTTTGGCCCGCGAATTCTCATCAGACCCGGCCATGCTGATTGCCGCCCAGCCCACTCGCGGCGTGGATATTGGGGCCAGCGAATTTGTGCGCAAACAACTGGTTGAAGAGCGCAACAAAGGCAAGGCGGTACTGCTGATTTCGGCGGATTTGGCCGAGGTGATGAGCCTGGCCGACAGAATTGCCGTAATGTACAAAGGCCAGATTGCCGGCATTTTCCACAACACCCCCGACCTCACCGAAACGGAACTGGGGCTGTACATGCTGGGCCTCAAACAACAATCTCCCGCCGAACTGGAGCAAATGCAATGACCGAAAAACGAAAACAGTTTTTACTGGAGTGGATTAGAATTATTGCGGTAATCGTCATTGCCCTGATGATTGGGTTTGTGATTACGGCCATGGTCAGCAAAGAGCCGGTTAGCGCCTACAAAGATTTGCTCACCGGGCCGCTGCCCAAAATCTCAATTGGCTCTGCCGGCCTGGAACTTAAAGGCATCAATCGTTTTGGCAACTGGATGGAGGACAGCATCACCCTGATTTTGGTGGGGCTGGCGGTGGCTATTGTGTTCAGCGCCCGCCAGTTTAGCCTGGGCGCCGAAGGCCAGATTTTTCTGGGGGCGCTGGCGGCGGGCGTGGTCAGTTTGCACCTGGAAGCGCCGATTGCCATCCACATTGGCGTGGCTTTGCTGGCCGCCGGAACCGCCGGTTTTTTGTGGGGGCTAATCCCCGGCGTGCTCAAAGCCTATCTCAACGCCGATGAAATTGTGAGCACGCTCATGTTAAATGTGATTGCCCTGCAATTGTACCAATTTGTGCTCACCCAATACCTCAAAGACCCCACCGCCGGGTTTGTGGCTTCTAAATTTTTCCCTACCTCGGCGGTTTTGCCGGTGATTATCCCCGGTACCCGCGTGACCATTATGTTTATCATCACCATTGTGGCCATTGTGGCCACCTGGTTTTTAATGTCGCGCACCCCGCTGGGCTACGAAATCAGAGTTTTGGGCGCTAACCTAAAGTTTGCCGAATACGGCGGCATTAACGCCAAACGGGTCATCGCGCTGAGCATGGCCGCCAGTGGCATTTTAGCCGGATTGGCCGGAGCGCACCTGAGCATGGGGCTGCTCAAGCAGCTTACCCTCAACCTGTCGCCGGGCATTGGGTTTGAAGGCATTGTGGTAGCGCTGCTGGCTCGCAACAACCCGCGCGCCGTGCCGATTGCCGGCCTGTTCTACGGCTACCTGCGTACCGGCGCGCAAATTATGGAACGATCCTCTGATGTTACCCGCGAAGTGGTGCTGATTATCCAGGCCATCATCATTTTGTTTATCACCGCCGAGCGAATTGTGCCGCTGCTACAGGATTGGTGGCGGCAGCGGCAATCGCCGGCAACAATTTTGGAACAGGGGGCCGCCGATGTCGTTTGAAACGGTACTGGTTAGCATTTTTTCGGCGGCGTTTATTGCCACCATCATTCGCACCTCAACCCCGCTGATTTTGCCGGCGCTGGGCGGGCTGCTTTCGGAGTTGAGCGGCGCGGTGAACATCGCCCTTGACGGGATTATGTTGAGCGCCGCCTTTTTTGGCGTGGTGGTGGGGGCGCTGGCTCCGCAATGGCTGCCGGGGCTGCCGGCGGGGGTTTATCCCTGGATTGGGGCGCTGGCGGGCGTGCTTTCGGGCCTGTTTTTGGCCTGGCTCATTGCCGTTTTTCACCTGGAACTGGGCGCCGACATTATTCTGGCGGGGCTGGCGGTCAATATTCTGGCGTCGGGCACCACCGTGTTTATTATGTACGCGCTTACCGGTGATAAAGGCAGCACTTCTACCCTGGCCAGCCCGGCGCTGCCCACGGTGGTAATCCCCTTTGTTAACAATATTCCCATCCTCAACCAGGTGCTCAACGGCGAAAACCTCACCGGCTACAATATTATCACGTATGTGGCGTTTATTTCGGTGGCGGTGGTGTGGGTGTTTTTATACCGAACTCCGTTGGGCACGCACCTGCGCGCCGTGGGCGAAAACGCCCCGGCGGCGGCTTCGGTGGGGATACCGGTCAAACGGGTGCGCTACATTGCCCTGTTGTTGAGCGGTTTTCTGGCGGCGTTGGGCGGTTTAAACCTGAGCATGGGCTACCTCACCCTGTTCCAGGCCAATATGACCGCCGGGCGCGGCTTTATTGCGCTGGCTGCCGTGTATTTGGGCAACCGCAACCCCGTCGGTACGCTGATTGCCGCGCTTATTTTTGGCGCGGCGGGCGCGCTTGAGGCCCAGTTGGGCACGCTCAATATTCCCAGCCAGTTGATTACCATGATTCCCCCGATTGTAACCATTGCCGCTCTGGTAATTTACAACATTCGCCGACAGGCGCAGATCAGAGCCAATGCCAAAAAATTTCAAGAAAAAATGGAAACAGAACACAAGGCGGTTATGTAAATGAACCTCGAAACATTTGCTCATCCACACATTTTAGGCGGATTATACGGGCAGGCATTGGGCGATGCCTGGGCTATGCCGGCCTACATGCGCCCCGACCAAACCTGGGATTATTACGGCGGCTGGATTACCACACTGGTGGCCGCGCCGCCCGACCATCCCGTGCACGCCGGTTTTTTGGCCGGCCAGGTTACCGATGACACCCAGCAGGCCATGGCGCTGGCGCAGGTGCTTATCCGCGATGGCCGGATTACCGTGCCTGCCGCCGCCGAAGCCATTATCAACTGGTACGATCACATTAATGGCGATACATCGCCGTTTGTTGGCCCTAGTACCCGGCGAGCGGTGCAGGCGCTTAAAGCCGGCGGCAACCCGCACCACACCGGCGCTCACGGCGATACCAACGGCGGGGCCATGCGCATTAGCCCCATTGGCCTGATTCACCCCGGCAACCCCGAAGCGGCGGTAGAAGATGCGGTCATCGCCTGCACGCCCACGCACTTTACCGATGTGGCGCTGGCCGGCGCGTGCGCCGTGGCCGCCGCCGTGGCCCGCGCCATGACCCCCGATACCACTCTGGAACAAATTATTGATGTGGCCGTGTGGGGCGCAGACCGGGGCGCAACCTACGGCATGCCGTGGATGGGCGCTTCGGTGGCCAGAAAGATTGATTTTGCGGTGCAATTAGCCACCGATAACCACCTGTCGGAGCGTGACCGCCTGCGCAACCTGTACGATTACGTGGGTTCAACCCTGGCCGTGCCGGATTCAATCCCCTGCGCGTTTGGCATTCTGGCAATGGCCAACGGCAACCCGGTGCAGGCCGCCACCTACGCCGCCGCCCTCTCCGGCGATGCCGACACCGTGGCCGCGATTGCCTGCGCCATTGCCGGCGCGTGGCAGGGCATTGACGCCATTCCGCTGGATGTCATCCAAACCATCCGCCAGGCCAATCCCCAGTACAACTTTGAAGAAATCGCCGAAGGGTTGTACGATGTGGCCCTTAAACAACCTCGGCCCGAAGACACATCAGGAGCCGAAACGCTCGAAGAGCTTTTGGGGCAGGAGTAATGGATCAACAAAACTGGTGGCAAGAAGTTGATGAGGCCATGCGCGCCAATCTGGCCAATATTTGGGTGCCGGTAGGTTTGCCCGGCCACACCGGCGACAAAAAAGCCGGCTGGCACCAGCTTTTAAACGGGCGCTTTGGCCCCGGCTGCTGGCGCATTAGCCACTACGTGCGGGGCCGGCTGGTGCCGCAGACCGAAGCCATCCGCGAGTACGAACACAGCTACCGCGTTTACCTGCACGCCCGCCCGCAACTGGTGGAGTTTTTGGTAACGTGGTGCGGCAATGTGTACGACGACAACCCCACCAACGTGTACGATGAATCCTACCACCAGCCGCACACCCGGCTTAACCACTACCAGGATATTGCCGTGCGGCGGGTGATTGCCGAGTTGGTGGACGACCCCACCTGGCCGGCAGTTACCGCCACTCCCGCCGAAGAGATTGATTTAATTGATCTGTCCACGGGGCGCGCGCAACACGCGCCCCGCGCCAGCGGTTTTAGAGGCAACTACCTGCTGCAAATCAGAACGCCGGAATCACCCGGCTTTTGCCTTAACCCGGCGGTGGTGCCGGTGCACGATCCGCTGCTGCTCACCTCGCTGCCGGCGGCGCAGGATTGGTACCTGTCCGAAGGCTGCGCCCACCTGTCGGTGGAGGCGTTCTGGCAAATGAGCAAAGTGATCGAAGTGCGTTACGACAAATTTTTGCAGCTCAAAGACCATCGCCTGTTTCCGCTGGCCGGATTGGCTTGATTTTGGCTATGAACAACGTATTGCTGGGTGTAACTTGCCTGGATATTTACACCCGCACTGGCCTGGTGCGGCCCGGCTGCGGTATTTTGCACAACGCCTACCACCTGCAACAACTGGGCAGCAACCCGCTGTTAATCACCCGGATTGGCCACAACCACGCCACCGCCTTTCTTAACTTTTTTCAGCGCCACCACATCTCAATTTTAGCCGACCAGATTCAGGCCGATGGCCTGTCGGCCTCCATCGAAATTGACGTGCAGCCTTCGGGTGAAGCCGTGATGTCCAATTTTGAGCGCGGCGTGTGGGCCAACTTTCGCCTTACCCCCACCGAAGAAAAACTGTTGGCCGGGGCGCAACACCTCCATTTGGTGCTGGCTCGGGGCGTGGCTCCGGAATTTTTGCGGATTAGCCGCAGCGGTTTGTTAAACAACACGCTGGTTTCCGCCGATTTTCTCTCGTTTCGGGATTTTTCGGTGGAAAGTTTTACGGAATTGCTGGCGCACCTCAAGGTGGCCTTCATCGGCTGGAAAGAGAGCTTGCAGCACCCCACCATTGCCGCCATTGGCGCGGCGGCGGCGCAGTTGGGGCGGCTGGTGGTCATCACGTTGGGCGAGCGGGGTATTCAGGTGTTCAACGGCCCCCACGCCGAGTTCTACCCGGTGGAGCCGGTGGCGGTGGCCGCCAACACCAACGGCTGCGGCGATGCCTTTATTGCCTACTTTCTGCACGAATACTGGCAAAACCGGCGTTTGGCCGCGGCCATTGCCGGCGGTAAAATTGGCGGGCGGACCGCCACCGCCTGGCACTTTGCCCTGCCCGATTCGGCTTACGCCGATTAATTGCCCTTTTCAGGAGATACCCCATGCACGATTTACTCATTCACAACTGTCACGCGCTCACGCCGGGCGAAAACGGACTGCCCACCGTGCAGCGCCACCAGGATATTTTTATCACCGGCCAAAAAATTATGGCCATCCAGCCCACCACTCCAAACGCGCCGGCGCTGGCCCGCGAGGTGATTGCCGCCAACGGGCTGCTGGCCATGCCCGGCCTCATCAACACCCACGCCCACGTGCCGATGGTTATCTTTCGCGGCCTGGCCGAGGACGTGTCCATTGAACGCTGGTTCAACGAATTTATGTGGCCGCTGGAAAGCAACCTTACCGCCGAGGATGTGTACTGGGGTATGCTGCTGGGGCTGGTGGAGATGATTGAAGGCGGCGTTACCACCGTGGCCGACCATTACTTTTTTATGGATCACGCCGCCCGCGCCGTCGAGGAGGCCGGCACGCGGGCCGCGCTGGGTTGGGCCGTGTTTGCCAGCCAGGGCTACCAAACCCTGGACCAAACCGCCGCCTTTGCCCAGCGGTGGCAGGGGCAAGCCAACGGGCGCATCACTACCTGGCTGGCTCCCCACGCCCCCTACACCTGCGACGATGATTTTTTGCGGGCTGCCGTGGCGCACGCCCGGCGATTGGGGGTGGGCATTCATATTCACGCGGCAGAGGAGATGGGGCAAACCCAGGCCAGCCGCCAAAAACGCGGCCTCACACCGATTGAAGTGCTGGAACAAACCGGCATTTTAGAAGGCCGCACGCTGATTGCCCACGGCTGCGGCATTCTGCCCGAAGACATCGAACTGCTAAAAAAATACGCCGGTCACGTGGCCGTGGCTCACGCGCCCAAAACCTACTTAAAGCTGGGGATGGGCCTCACCCCCATTTTACCGCTGCGCGCCGCCGGCATCGAGGTGGGGCTGGCTACCGATGGCGCGGTGAGCAACAATACTCTGGATTGCTTTGAAAGCCTGCGGCTGATGGCCATGCTGCAAAAACACCAGGCCCACAACCCGGAAGTGATGCCCATTCCGCAGGCGCTGGACATTGCCACCCGTGGCAGCGCCGCCGCGCTGGGCATGGCCGATCAATTGGGCCAACTACGGCCCGGCTATCTGGCCGACGTGATTTTGGTGGATATGGCCGGGGCGCACTGCCAGCCGTTGCACAGTTTTACCGCCAGCCTGGTGTACAGCACCCGCGCCAGCGATGTGCAAACGGTGATTGCTAACGGCCAGGTAATTATGCGCAACCGCCAGTTGCTTACTCTGGACAAAGCCCAAATCATCAGCGAGGTGAGCCGCAGCATGGAACGGCTGGCCCAGCGCATTCCCGCCAAACGGATTCAGGTGTACAACCCATGACTCACTCGTTAATTGTTTCGATTGGAGATTTAGTGGCCGATGTGGTGGTTTCCATCCCCGGCCTGCCCGCCGAAGCGGGCCGCCATCAACTGGCCGATGAAATCCGGCTGGAACCGGGCGGCGGCGCTAACTTTTTAATCGCCGGTGCCCGGCTTAAGCAGCCCATGGCCGCCATTGGCGCGCTGGGCGATGATTACTGGGGGCAACAGGTTACGCACATTCTCCGGGCCGAGGGCGTTAATCTGGCCGGCGTAACGTGCAGCGGAGCCACCACCGTGGTGATTGTGCTGGTGGGGCAAGCCGGCGAGCACGTGTTTTTGGGCAAAAACGGCCACGGCAGTAAAATTCAACTGGATAACCCGGCCCTGGAACTACTGGAGCAGGCGGGCGCGGTTTTTTGCGCCGGTTACACGCTAGGCGAAGAGCGGCTGGTTGAAGCGGCGCTGGCCGCGCTGCAACAGGCCAAAGCCGCCGGCATCCCGGTGTACTTTGACCCCGGCCCGCAAATGGTCAGCGTGCCCGATGCGGTGCGCCGCCAACTGTTGCCGCTGGTAGACGTGCTGCTGGCCACCGAGGAGGAATTGCCGTTGCTAACGCCATCCGGCCGGGTAGCCGATTTACTGCAAGCCGGCCCGCACACGGTAGTGCTCAAACGCGGGGCGCAAGGCTGCCAGGTTTACACCCGGCAGCAGCCGGTTTTGGTTGCGCCCGGCTACCCGGTGACGGTGGTTGACACCGCCGCTGCCGGCGACAGCTTTGACGCGGCCTGGATTACGGCTCAGTTGCGGGGCTGGCCGCTGGCCGATTGCGCCCGGTTGGCCAACGCGGTGGGCGCGGCCAAAGTGCAAAAGCTGGGCAGTGGCCGGAGCGTGCCCACCCTGGCCGAAGTGCAACAAGTTATCCATCAATTTAAAATTACCCTGCACGATACCCTGTAAAGTTAGAAAGGAACAGGTTTATGATTCCCGATTTAAAAATTCATCCCGAAGTGCAAGCGGCACTGGCGCAGGGGCAACCGGTAGTGGCCCTGGAATCCACGCTGATTACGCACGGGTTCCCCTCGCCGGAAAATGTGGATGTGGCCGCCGCCATCGAAGCGGCGGTGCGGCAAAACGGCGCGGTGCCGGCTACCATCGCCGTTTTGGGCGGGCAGATTACGGTGGGCCTTACCCCGGACCAACTGGCTTACCTGGGCGCGGCCAAAAACGTGCGCAAATGCTCGCGGCGCGATTTGCCCATTGTGGTGGCGCAAGGCGAAGACGGAGCCACCACCGTGGCCGGCACCATGATTGTGGCCGCCTGGGCCGGCATTGGCGTGTTTGGCACCGGCGGGATTGGCGGCGTGCATCGCGGCTATCCCTTTGATGAATCCGCCGATTTGCACGAACTCTCGCGCACGCCGGTGGCGGTGGTGTGCGCCGGGGCCAAGGCCATTCTGGATTTACCCCTCACCGTGGAAGTGCTGGAAACAATGGGCGTAACGGTGGTGGGCTACCAAACCGATGAACTCCCGGCGTTTTACTCGCGGCGCAGCGGGCTGCCCGTAGACGTGCGGGTAGACGCGCCCGAAGCGGTGGCGGGCATTATTGCCACGGCGCGCCGGTTGGGCGTGGGCGGCGGCCCGCTGGTAACGGTGCCGGTACCGGCCAAAGACGAATGGCCCGCCGACGAAGCGCAACAGGTCATCAACCGGGCCATCGCCGATGCGCAGGCGGCGGGGATTACCGGCAAGGCCGTTACGCCCTACCTGCTTGACCGCGTAAGTGAACTTTCCAACGGGCGCAGCAAAAAAGCCAACATTGCGCTGCTGCTCAACAATGCGCGGGTGGCGGCTCAGGTTGCCGTCGCGCTGGCCAAAATGTAACCCGGAGTTGTGCCATGCCCAAAAAAATTATTATTGACACCGATCCCGGCGTTGATGATGCGATGGCCATTCTGTTTGCCTTTCTATCGCCCGAAGTGGAGGTAGTGGGGTTAACCACCATTTTTGGCAACGTGTACACGCCGCAAGCCACCCAAAACGCGCTACGTTTGGCCGAGTTTGCCGGTCGGCCTGACGTGCCGGTGGCTACCGGCGCAGAACTGCCGCTGGTAGCGCCGCTGGATTATGTGGCCGATTTTGTGCATGGCCACGATGGCCTGGGCAACACCAACCCGCCGCCGCCGCACGGCCAGGCGGTGTCAATTTCGGCGGCGCAATTTATTGTCGAAACCGTTATGGCCAACCCCGGCCAGATTACGCTGGTGCCGGTGGGGCCGCTCACCAATCTGGCGCTGGCGCTGGCGCTCGAACCCCGGCTGGCCGAAAACGTGGCCGAGGTGGTGATTATGGGCGGCGCGGTCACGGTCAACGGCAACGTTACCCCCGCCGCCGAAGCCAACATTATTCACGATCCACACGCCGCCGATGTGGTTTTTGCGGCAAATTGGCCGGTAACAATGGTGGGGTTGGATGTGACCATGCAAACCAAAATGACCGGCGATTACCTGGCCTCGCTGCAAACATCAAAAACGGGCCGGTTTATTTTTGAAATTGTTCAGTTTTATCTTGATTTTCACCGCCGGCGGTATCCGGGCTGCGATTTTATCCACACCCACGATCCATCGGCGTTGGCCTACGTGATTGACCCCACGCTGTTTACCACCGTGCGCGGCCCGGTGCGGGTAGTTACCGAAGGCATTGCCGCCGGCCAAACCCTGCTCGATACGGTGCAACAGTGGCACGCGCCCAACCCCTGGACGGAAGTGCGCCCGGCCAACGTGTGCGTGGCGGTTGATTCGGAGCGGCTACTGGCGCTGTACAAAGCGCGGATTACAGCCTGACACCTACTCAAGCGTTCATCAAACGGGGCGGTATCGCCATGCAACCAGCCGGAACTCTGGCCAACCTGCAAAAAGTTTTAACCCTGCTCAACCCGTCGTTCAACCTGAATGAAATGTTGACCAACGTGGCGCGTCAACTGGTTGAAATGTTTGAGGTTGACCACAGCGGCATGCTGCTTTTTGGCGCTGATGACGACGAAGGCGTGGTGATAGCCGAATATCCCGCGCAGGGCGCGGTGGGGCTGCGTGTGCCTTTTGCCGATTACCCGCTGTCTGGCCGGCTCAAAACCGGCGCGCGCGACCCCATTTTTATTTTTGATGCCCAACACGACCCCATTATGGGCAGCGTGCAATTTACCATGCACGCGCTGGGCATCCAATCCATTGTGATTATGCCGCTGGTGGTGCAAGGCAAAATTGTGGGCAGCCTCAGCCTGGATGTTATCCGCAGCCAGCGCCACTTTACCCCCAACGAACTGGAACTGTGCCACATTATCGGCAACCAGATTGCGGTAGCAATTGATTACACCCTGTCACTGGAGGCCATGGAACGGGGCCGCCGGCAGGCGCAACTGCTGCGCGAGGTAAACCGCGTGCTCAGCCAATCGCTCAACCTGGATGAGGTGCTGCACCTTATTCTGGAACAGTTAGAAAAAGTGCTGCCGGTGGATAGCAGTTCAATCTACCTGCGGGTGGGCGATGGCGTGCAACTGCGGGCCTGGCGCGGTAATTTTACGCCCGCCAATCCGCAGCAAATCATCCCCATTAACAACTTGTGGGGCGCGCTAGAAACTTTTAGCCGCACCCAGGCCGTGCTGGTGCGCAACACGCACACGCATCCGCACTGGCACGTGTATGAAAATACGGCCATTCTGTGCTGGCTGGGCGTGCCGCTGCTGGTCAACAACCAGCCCGTGGGCCTGCTGAATGTGAACGGCAACGCGGTCAATCAATTCAGCGAAACCCACATTCCGCTGGTGACAGATTTTGCCAACCAGGCCGCCATTGCCATTAACAACGCCAGACTTTACGGGCAGGCCACCCAACGGGCCGATCTGCTGGCCTCAATTCAGGAAATTGGGGTGCGGATTGTCTCATCGCTGGAGTTGAACGACGTATTCCAGGTGGTGTCCACCAGCGTGCTGGAGTTATTAAAAGCGCATCACATCCGCCTGTACCTGGTAGAGGGTGATAATTTTGCGCTGGCATCGGCGCTGAATCGCGGCGGCCAACTTAACCGCATGCCCCAACACACCCCGCCCCCGCCCCGTTCCCACGGACTCACCGCCACGGTGGTGCGCACCGGCCAACCGTTAGCCATCTCCGATGTGCGCCGCCACCCGCTGTATCGCGGCCTGGTTTTGCAAGATGACTTTGCGGCCATCATTGGCGTGCCCATGAAAAAACGGGAGCAGGTGATGGGCGTGATGATTGTGGGCTTTACCGAGCCGCACTACTTTGCCCCCGACGAGGTTGACGCGCTCAATCTGCTGGCCACGCAAGCCGCCGTGGCGCTGGAAAACGCCCGCCTGTACGAACTGGAAGTAAAACAGGTTGAACAGGAGTTGGCCATTGCCCGCCAGATTCAACTGGGCTTTTTACCGGATGAAATTCCCCAAATTCCCGGCTGGCAAATAGCGGCGGTGTGTTTGCCCGCCCGCGAAACCGCCGGCGATTTTTACGAATTTGTACGCCGCCGCGACTACCGCTGGGGACTGGCCATTGGCGATGTGTCCGGCAAAAGCATTCGGGCGGCCATGCTTATGAGCGCCGCCCAAAGCGTGGTGGCGGCCAAAGGCTCAGATCACCGCTCGCCGGCCAAAGTCATCACCGAAACCAATGATTTGCTATACGAAGACGTTCCCGCCGGATCGTTTGTGGCGGTTTCCTACGCGCTGGTTTCTCCCGGCGACAATCGCCTGTGTTTTAGCAACGGCGGCCAACTGGCTCCTTACCTGGTGCCGATTGGCAGCCACCTGCCCGTTCAACTCATCGAAACGCCCGGTTCGCATTGGCCGCTGGGCGTGCTCACAGATGTATCGTACCAGGAGCTAACGTTAACGCTGCGTCCGGGCGATATGCTGGTTTTCTTTACCGATGGCCTGGTGGAGCGAATGAACGAACACCGGCAAATGTTTGGGTTTGAGGGCGTGGCCGAGGTGCTTAACCACAATCGTGGGCGGTCGGCTGAAGTGGTGTTGCACGCGCTGCTACAGGCCGCCAACGATTTTGCCCACGGCCTCAGCGCCCACGATGATGTAACGCTGCTGATTGTGCAATGTTTATGCTGATTGATAATGCCAACGAGGTTTGCGGTGGTTGAGGTTGAATACGTAGCCATTGGTTCCATTATTATTGATGATATTGTAGACCCCCACGGGCGCAGCAACATGGGCACGTTGGGCGGCGGCGGCAGCCACGCCGTGGCCGGCATGCGGGCGTGGAGCCAGCACACGGCGCTGGTGAGCATTGTTGGGCATGGTTTTCCACCGGCGGCCTGGGAACGGCTATCGGCTTTAGCCAATACCGGCGGGGTGATAGAGCGCCCGGTGCCGCAGCCGCGCTTTTGGCAATTATTTGAAACCGATGGCACCCGCCACGAAGTGCCTCGCACCGATTTTACGGTTTTTCAGCAAATCCCCATTCGGCCCGCCGAATACCCGCCCGATTTCGCCTCGGCCCGGGGCGTTTTTTTGCAAACGCCCACCACCGAAACGGCGCTGGCCTGGATAACGCACCTGAAAAAACTAAACCCGGCCACGGTAGTGTTGTGGGAGCCGTGGGAAATTTACTACAAACCGGAAAATCTGGCCGGATTTCGCCAGGTGGCCCCGCTGTTTGATATTATTTCGCCGCAAACGGTTGAACTGAGCTGGCTGCTGGGCCAATCGGACCCGCAGCGGCAGGCCGACATGCTCTTTGAATACGGCGCGTGCGGGCTGGCGCTGCGGCTGGGCGCTGCGGGTTCGCTGGTGGCTACCCCCACCGAACGCCACTGCCTGCCGGCGGTAGCCACCCCGGTGGTAGATGAAACCGGAGCCGGCAACGCCTATTGCGGCGGTTTTGTAGTGGGCTTTGTGGAATCCGGCGGACAGGTGCGGGTTGCCGGGCAATACGGGGCGGTTTCGGCCACGTTTGCGTTGGCCCAGGTGGGCGTGCCGCCCGTAACCAGTCTCACCCGCGCCGAAGCCGAACGCCGGCGGGCCGCCGCGTTTGGCCAATAAAAAACACCCGGAAATTAATCCGGGTGTTTGGATGGGCCCTGCAGGATTCGAACCTGCGGCCAACCGGTTATGAGCCGGTCGCTCTAACCGCTGAGCTAAGAGCCCAAAAGGCAGAGAGCGGGCAACGGGGCTCGAACCCGTGTAACTAGCTTGGAAGGCTAGGGCTTTACCACTAAGCTATGCCCGCATTTTAATTGTTAAACCAGTCGGGGTGGACGGATTCGAACCGTCGACCTCTTGGTCCCAAACCAAGCACTCTAACCGGGCTGAGCTACACCCCGACAAGCAGCGAGTAGTATAACGCAAAGCCGGTAAAAAATCAAACCTGCCGGGGCAAATCCTCTACCGGCCCCACCCGATCTGATCCATTAACCAGTCTTCGCGGCGGGTATTGCTCCAGTCCACCACTTTGGCCGGTTTGCCGCCGCCGGCGCTAACGGTGTGGATGGCCCAACTACCGCCCGCATCAGACACAAACGCCAGTTGCGTGCCATCCGGCGACCAAACCGGCAGCCCGTCGTTGCCGGGCGCGGTTGTTACCTGCGTGGGTTGCCCACCCGACACGCTCACCACGTAAATATCCCAGTTGCCATTTTGAGTTGACATATACGCAATCCGCGAACCATCGGGCGAAAAAGCGGGCGACCGGTCGCTTTCGTGGGAGGTGAGCCGGGTGGTTTCGCCGCCGCCAAACGGCAACAAATAAATGCCGGGTTGATTGCCTTCGGGGTCGGTGCCCTGGTAGGCAATGGTTTTGCCATTAGGCGACCAGGCCGGCGTGCGGCCATCACCTAAAACAATGGGATTGCTCTTGCCATCGGCAAAACCTTCAAAAAATTGCCAGCGCCCGGTGGCGGGGTCTTTTGCGTTAAACACAAACGGCAAATTCTCGCCGCCCCAGCGCGGCAAAACATACTGGCGGAAAATGGTAGCCCGAACATCCTCGCCGGTGGTCAGGTTAAGGGCGTGCAACCCCTCCGAAGCCTGATCCTCGGAGCGGTACAGCAAAATCTGGCCGTTGGGGCTAAGGGCCGGCATGGTGGCATTGGCGGCCAGCAATTTGGGCGATCCGCTACCGCTCGCCGGAATTGATAACACCTCCCAGCGTTTTTCATCGGGGTTAAACACCGAGTAGATGATGTTGCCGGCGGCGGTTGAGCCGCCAGTTGCGGGCGCGGGGGCCGCCGCGACAGTGGTGGTTGTGGTGGTAGCGGGGCTGGTAATTGCGCCGGTGGTGGTTATGGCCGTAACACTGCCCGTAATCGGCGAGGTGATGGCCACGCCGGGCTGAACGGCAGCCGGTTGGCTGGCCGCCGCAACCGGCGATTTTTCCCGGCATTGCTGGCTGGTGGTCTCAATTTTGCTCTGGAGCGCCGGGCTGGCCGCCAGTTTGTTGGCTTCGGTGTACTGATCTTGTGCCAGGCACCATTCCTTTTCGCCGGTTAAGGCATCGCCGTAGGCTACGTAAGCCTGCTGCAACTGCTGCGCCGTATCGAGATATTTGGGGGCGGTGCGGTAAAGCTGGCTAAATGATTTGATGGCGCTCAGTTTGTCGGTGGCCAAATCGGCCATGCCTTTAACATACAGCGCCGCTTTGGTGCGCTCAACGGTGGCCTGCGGATCGTCGGGGCGCGCCACCAGGGCTTGCTCAAACGCTGCCAGCGCCTCGCTGATTTTATCGGGGCTGATGAGTTGCATGCCCAATTTGTAGTTGGCCTCAAACAGCATATCGGCCACGCGCCCGGCCTGGTAATTGGCGTCCAGGTCGCGCACCTGCGCCAATATTTGAACGGCTTCGGGCCAGTTTTCGGCCTTGAACAACTCTTCGGCTTTGCTAAAATTCTCGGCGGCGGCGGCGGAGCGGGTTTGCGAGGTGGGCGTAGGCTGCTCTTGCGCCTGCCGTTGCGCCTCGCGGAGCGCCTGCCGCGCTTCTCTTAAATTGGGATCGAGTTTTACCGCCCGCTCAAACTCGGCAATGGCCAGGTCTATTGATTTGGCGGCCAGCAATTCCTGGCCGCGCTGGTAGCGGGTTTGCGCCTCGGTTTGGGCCAGCATGGCTCGCTCCTGCAAGCCGGAACGCACGGCCAAAACGCCCAGCGTGCCGTAAAACAGCCCGCCGCACAGCAACAACCCCAAACAGCCCAACGCCACCCGCCGAAAACGGAACCGGCGCGCGGGCGCTGCCGGCTCAAACTCGGCAGCCTCGTCTTCGGGCAGTTGTTCGGCCTCGTCCGCCAACTCAGCGGCGGAGTAGGGTGCGGCAAACTGGCCGTAATCGGTCAGTTCATCGGGCAGCGCGGAAGCGTCGGGGCGGCCTACCGCGCCAAACGAGGTATCTGCCGGCGGCGCGGGCGGGTAATCATACGAATCATCATATGAGTCATACGCCGGCGGCGGGTAACCCGGCTCCGGCAGATCGCCGGCCACGGCAAAAATATCATCGTCGGCAAAAGGTTCGCCCTCGTCCTCAAACCCGGTGTGATAAAAGGCGTCCTCGGCGGCGGGCAAATAATTGGCCGGCGGCTCCGGCGCCAGCAAATATTCATCCGGCAGGGCCGCCAGTTCGGCGGCGGGTTGGGGTTCGCCGCAGTAGGGGCAAACATCTTGCAAATCATTGTAGTAGGTGCCACATTTTGGGCACTGAATTGTAAATTCTTGGGCCATTATAACTCAATTGATGGGTTGCGACAGCAACACGGCGTGGTTGCTATCGGTAATTTCAAGCGTGATGGGGCCAGCCGGGGCCGAAAATTTCCAGCGCAACGGCGCGGCGGGGTCGGCGGAAAAGGCTTCATCCAGAACCACGGCGCTGCCGACCCGCACCTGCACCCGGCCCGCCGTTGGCTGAGACACCAGCGCCGCCAGGGTGTAGTCGCCGCCGGTTTGGGTTACGGCCACGGCCACCCGGTGGTTGGCCCAGGTGAGGCCGGGCAACCCGGCCAACGGCCACCAGCGTTCAGTCCAGCTAACCGCGCCGCCCGGCGCAACGGTAATATCATCCGGCGGGCCAAACGTGGCGTTGGCCCCACCCCAAATTTCAAAATATTGCGAATTGTCGTCGGTGTAGCTGCGGTCGGTAAAGCCGGAGCCAAAGGCAAACAATTTGCCGGCCCGGCCCCCTTCGGGCAACCGCACCATGCCCAGCTTGAGCGCCGGGTTGACCGCGCCCATAAACGGCGCGGCGGAATTATCCACAAAAAAGCCCAAATAGTTGGCCCACTGGCGGTAATCACGCAAATCGAGCGCGCCAATCCGGGGCCACGTGGCCGGCAGCCCGGCGGCGGGGATGGTCCAGCCCAAATCGCCCCGGCTGTGGATGGTGATAACATTGGTGGGGATGACAAACTGGGTGCGCGGCGACATTGACGCGGACGACAACGCCAGCGCGGCGTTAGTCCAGATTTGGGCAGGCACGGCCACGGCGGTGCTGTTGGTAAACACCGGCGATACGGTAAAGCTGGCGCTATCGGCGGGCAACGCTACGGTCACGGCCAGACCAACCCGGTTGGGCGCCACATCGCTTAAGGTGATGCTGGCTCCGGCGGCGGTTTGGGTAGTTTGGTACGCCCACGGCACGCCAAACCGGTAGCCGTGTTCCTGAGTGGGGTAAGCCCATTCCATGCCGCCGGTGGCCAGCCACCAGTTGGCTTCGTAGGGCTGCAAGCCGCCATACCGCGAGGGCTTAACCACCGGGTTGTGGTAAAAAACTTCCTGGTCGGTGGCCTTGATTACCGCGCTGTAAAGGCGTCCGCCTAATTGCGGCAAAAAGGTAAGGCGCAGGTATTTGTTTTCCAGCACCACGCCGGTGTAATCAACCGGGGTGGAAGTGCGTGGCTGGGCCTCGTAGGCGGGCCGGTTAAAATAAGACACCGGCATGTTGTACACGGGGTCGGTTTGTTCGACCAGATACTCCCGGAACGGATACGTGGGCAAAGAAACGGTAACGGTGTACACCATCACCTCCGCCGCCGGTTGAGCCGTGGCCGTTGGCAGCGACGGGGTGCTACCGGCGGAGGCCGGTTGAGTATAGCAGGCGCTAAAAACAAGCAGCGTTAGCAAAAACATAACGCTGCCGGTTAATAAATTGAGGGTTGTTCGTGATATTGTTTTCATACAAGTTGGGCATGATAGCATTATTTAGGATTGATGTCTAATAGCCGGCGGGCAGTTTAGGCATTACCTGAGATTATGGTAAAATAATCCGGCTAATGAACGAAACCGCTACCTACAAAATTAACATAATCGGCCACGAATGGGCCATTGAACTGTTGCAGCGCCAGGTAAAAAACAACCGCACGCCGCAATCGCTGCTGATCGCCGGGCCACTCAACGTGGGCAAGGCCACGCTGGCGCGGTATTTTGCCCAGTTTCTCAACTGCCAAAACGCCGATACCCGCCCGTGCGGGGCGTGCCTGTCGTGCCGCAAAGTTGTAACCGGCAACCACCCGGATGTGCGCCTGCTGGATGACGACGACCAGGCGCTAAAAATTGAGCAAATCCGCGATTTACAACATGAACTGTCGCTATCACCGGTGGAGGGGCGGCATCGCGTGGCGGTACTGGCCAATTTTGAACGCGCCACCGCCAGCGCCGCCAATGCGCTGCTCAAAACGCTGGAAGAGCCGGCCTCGTCGGTGGTTATTATTTTAACCGCGCCCGACCCCGGCAGTTTGCTGCCGACCATTGTTTCGCGCTGTCAAACGGTAACGCTGCGTCCGCTGCCCACCCAGCAAGTGCTGGCGGGATTGCAACAACGCTGGCAGGCCGCGCCGGAACAGGCCGAGTTGCTGGCGCAACTGAGCGGCGGGCGGTTGGGTTGGGCGGTGCGCGGCCTCACCGATGAATTATTTTTGGAACGGCGGTCGCGCTGGCTGAATGATTTAAAGGATTTGCTGCAAATGCAACGCGCCGAACGGCTGGCCTACGCTCAGGAATTAAGCCGCGACACGGCGCTGCTCAAAGAGGCGCTTACGCTGTGGCTAACCATCTGGCGCGATTTGCTGTTGCTGGCCAGCGGCAGCCACACCCGAATTGTTAACCTGGATTACCAGGACGCGCTGCAACGGCTGGCCCGGCAAAGCTCTACCCATCAAGCTGCCGAAGCGGTAACGCGGCTGCAAACGGCGCTGCTCAATCTTGATAAAAACGTTAACGCCCGGTTGAATCTGGAAGTATTGCTGCTAAAATTACCCAGATACGCCAATATTTAGTAACAAAGAGGATAATATGCCACAAATTGTGGGGGTAAGATTTAATCCCGTTACCAAAATCTACTTCTTTGATCCCGGCCCGATTGAGGATTTGGATGTAGACACGCGGGTGATTGTTGAAACCGCGCGCGGCTCCGAGTTGGGGCTGGTGGTGCAATCCAAGCACGATGTGCCGGTAGAAGAAATCAAGGGCAAGCTGAAAAAAGTGGTGCGCAAAGCCACACCGCTGGATTTGGTGCAGGCGCAGCAATACCAAATGCGCGAACCCGAAGCCCTGCAAACCTGCGACGAACTGGTTAAAAAGCTGGATTTGCCCATTAAAGTGCTCAGCGCCGAATACAGTTTTGACGGTACCCGGCTGGTGATTTCTTTTAGCGCCGAACAGCGCGTGGATTTTAGAGAACTGGCCAAACAACTGGCCCGCTCGCTTGAAGCCCGCATCGAAATGAAGCAGGTGGGCGCGCGCGATGAAACCAAACTACTCGACGGTTACGGGCGCTGTGGCCGCCAGTTGTGCTGCTCTAGCTGGCTCACCGAGTTTCACCCGGTTTCCATTCGCATGGCCAAAAACCAGGATTTGCCGCTGGCTCCCGCCGAAATTTCCGGCCTGTGCGGGCGGTTGTTGTGCTGCCTGGCCTACGAAAACGACCAGTATTCGGAGATTAAGGAGCAGTTGCCGGCGGTAGGCGCAATTGTTAAAACGGCCAAAGGCGTTACCGGCACGGTGCGCGGCCTGAACGTCATCAAAGAAACGCTGCTCATTGAAATCAGCGAGGAAGAACCCTACCAGGAACTACCGGCGCAAGAAGTTGAAGTGCTCGAAACTCCGGCCAAAGCCAAAAAGAAGAAGAACTAACCCCGTCACAACCACAACAGGGGCGCGCCAGGCGCGCCCCTCTATTTTTGCGAGAAATCTATGGCGCAACCCATCAAATTACTGCATCTGGCCGATATTCACATTGGCATGGAAAATTACGGGCGGCTCGATCCCAAATCAGGGTTGAACAGCCGGGTAGTTGATTTTTTGCGCCGGTTGAGCCAGACCATTGATATTGCTTTGGAGCGCGGTGTTGATGTGTGCATTTTTGCCGGCGACGCCTACAAAAACCAGCGCCCCACCCCCACCTACCAGCGCGAATTTGCCCGCCGCATCAAACGGCTCAGCGATAACGGCGTGCCGGTGGTGTTACTGGTGGGCAACCACGATATGGCCGCCGCCGACCGCGCCGCCAGCAGCCTGGACATTTTTGGCGTGCTCACCGTGCCCGGCGTAATTGTGGCCAGCCGCGAGGAGGTTCATCAGATTACCTGCCGGCGCGGGCAGCCGTTGCAGGTGGCCACTGTGCCCTATCCGCAGCGCAGCCGGCTGCTGGCCCACGATGAATTCCGCAACATGACGCTGGATGAACTCGATGCGGCGCTGGGCGATTTAATCCACAAAAATTTGGCCGATTTGGCCGTTGAAGCGCAGCAATCGCCCAACGTGCCGGCGGTGTTGGCCGGCCATTTTTCCGTGAGCGAGGCCACGCAAGGCAGCGAACGCAGCGTTATGATTGGCCGCGATGTGGTGGTGCTCAAAAGCGAACTGGCCAACCTGGCCTGGGATTATGTGGCGTTGGGGCATATTCACAAACATCAGGAGTTGAACGGCGGCCAACACCCGCCCATTGTTTACCCCGGTAGTCTGGAGCGGATAGATTTTGGCGAAGAGGGCGAACGCAAAGGATTTGTGCTGGTTGAACTCGACCGGGGCCAGGCGGCGTGGGAATTTGTGCCGGTGGACGCCCGCCGCTTTGTAACCATCCGCATTGATGTGACCGCCGCCGCCGACCCGATGGCCGAAATTTTAGACGAACTGGAAGCGCATCCGGTTGACGATGCCGTGGTGCGCGTTATCATCAAGGCCACCGAGGCGCAGGCGGCGCTGCTGGATGACAAAGCTATGCGGGCGGCGCTGCAACAGGCCAACCATGTGGCCGGCATTATCCACGATGTTGACCGGCAGCAGCGCCACCGGCTGGGGGCCGGCTCGGCGGAGGAACTTACGCCCCGGGAAGTGCTAGAGCTTTACCTGGACTCAAAAAACACGCCGGAGGCGCGTAAAAGCGAGTTGTTGCGCTACGCCGAATCGATTTTTAGAGAAGAATAACGGGCGCTAGTTTTCTACTTTGGCCAACGTAATACCGGTTTGGCTTTGGTATTTGCCTTTTTTATCGGCATACGACGTGCGGCAAACTTCATCCGCCTGAAAAAAGATAACCTGGGCAATGCCTTCGTTGGCGTAAATGCGGGCCGGCAGCGGGGTGGTGTTGGATATTTCCAGCGTTACAAACCCTTCCCACTCCGGTTCAAACGGGGTAACGTTCACAATGATGCCGCACCGGGCGTAGGTGCTTTTGCCCACGCAAATGGTGAGCGTATCGCGGGGAATGCGAAAATATTCCACGGTGCGGGCCAGCGCAAATGAATTGGGCGGAATGGTACATACATCGCCTTTAAATTCAACAAAAGAGCGGCTGTCAAAATGCTTGGGGTCAACCACCGTGTTGTTGACGTTGGTGAAAATTTTAAACTCGTCGGCCACGCGAATATCGTAGCCATAAGATGACACGCCGTAAGAAATAACGCCGCCGCTTTTTACCTGGCTGGCCTCAAATGGCTCGATCATGCGGTAGTCACGGGCCATTTTCTCAATCCAGTGATCGGGTTTAATGCTCATAAAAACTCCTTGGACTATTCTCGTTTGGACCAGTTGATCTTCATGATTTGCAAGGCGTCGTCGCTGTCGCAATCCTTGGTAAAATTCCAACTGGGATCATCATCGGTTTTGGTGTCGGGGCCGTAGATTTTGGCCGTAAACTTTACCCGCTCCGGAATTTTGCCGTAACCGGCAATCACAATACCGTAACGGCCTTTGCTGTCGGTGGTGCCGTAATACGGACCCCGGAAACCGTCCTCATCGCCGGTTACTTGGATGGTAACGCCGGAAATCACCTCATCATCATCGTTGCGTTTGTATACTTTGCCGGCTACGCCCATATTGGCGCAGTTTGATTCCTTATCGGTTTCCATAGGTTTATACCGGCCCGTAGGCGAGTTAGGCACCGCCGTAGCGGCGGGTGTAGGCGTGGCAACGGGCGAAACCGGCGTAGCCACCGGCGAAACCGGCGCGGGTACGGGCGTGGCCGTGGGCGCGGCGGCTACCGCTGCCGGTTTGGGCGGCGCTTTGGTAGGCGGCGGACTGGTGGGCACCGGCGTATCGGTAGGAGCCGGGGTGTTGGTAGGCACCGGCGTATCGGTGGGCGGTGGGGTGTTGGTGGGTACCGGCGTATCCGTAGCCGGGGGTACCGGCGTGGCCGTGGGCGGCAGCGGCGTAACGGTAAATGTAGGCAATGCGGTGCGGGTAGGCCGGGGCGGGGCCACTTTAGCTATTTGCGAGTTGGCGGCGCAGGCCAGCGAGGCCAAAACCAGGCAGGCCAACGGCAGCCATCCGTTAAAATTTTTTTTAGTTGAACGGTGCATTATTTTTGGCGGCATTAGCAATCGGTCGCAATTGAATCTTGTTTACTATTTTTGTGGCGCTTACTCTAACACAAATACGGACAGGCGTCAATGCCGGGGCGTTTTTGTGGGTTGCGGCGGCGTTGCCAATCGCGCCGGTTAATGTTATTATAAAAACCAAGTTCAGCTTGGGAGAATGCCATGTCTATAAAAATCAGTGAATCCCGCCCCTTGAAAAAAACTAAAATTGTGGCTACGCTTGGCCCCGCCAGCAGCAACGAAGCCACCCTGCGCCGGATGATTCTGGCCGGCCTGGATGTGGTGAGAATCAATTTTTCGCATGGCAAGGCCAAAGAGATTGAGCCGGTAATTCAACTGGTGCGCCGGTTAAGTGATGAAATGAATGTGCCCATTGCCATTTTGGGTGATTTACGTGGCCCCCGGATTAGAGTGGGCGAAATTGAAGGCGACTCGGTTGAGCTTGAGGCCGGCCAAAAATTTACCCTCACGGCAACCCAGGTGATGGGCAACCAGGAACGGGTGTGCGTGAGTTTTGCCAAACTGGCCCACGATGTAAATATTGGCTGCCAGATTTTGCTGGATGACGGCAACATTGAGCTAACTGTTGAGCAGATTTGCACCAGCGGTGATATTGTTTGCCGGGTTACTGAGCCGGGCCGGTTGTCCAGCCGGCGCGGGGTAAATTTGCCGGGCCGCCGGGTGAGCCTGCCCTCGCTAACGCACAAAGATTTTGAAGACATTGCCTTTGCCATTGAACACAACTTTGACTTTTTAGCGTTATCGTTTGTGCAATCGGTGGATGATGTGCGGCTGCTCAAAGCCTATTTGGCCTCGCAAGAGGCCGAAATCCCGGTAATTGCCAAAATTGAGCGGCAAAACGCGCTGAACGACATTGACAACATTGTGAATGAAGCCGACGGCGTGATGGTAGCGCGCGGAGATTTGGCGCTGGAAATGAGTTTGCAAGATATTCCCATTGCCCAAAAACGGATTATCGCCGCCTGCCGCCGCAAAGCCATTCCGGTCATCACCGCCACCCAAATGCTGGAATCGATGGTGCAATCGCACAAACCCACCCGCGCCGAAGTAACCGACGTGGCCAACGCCATTTTAGACGGCACCGACGCGGTGATGCTATCGGGTGAAACGGCCATCGGCCACTACCCCGCCGAAACTATCGCCATGATGTCGCAGATTGCCGTGCGCACCGAATCGGCCTGGATGACCGACGAGTTGCCCGGCCCGCCGGCGCTGCCGCTGCCCAAAAGCGTAGAAAGCAACATTGCCTATGTTAGCCAGGTGGCGGCTCAGGCCGTTAACGCCAAAGTGTTGATTATCAACACCACCACCGGCTCTACGGCAAGGGGCGTGGCCTGCCACCGGCCCAAAATCCCGGTGCTGGCGCTGAGCGCCATGCAGGAATCGCGGCGGCAGTTGGCGCTAACCTGGGGCGTGGAAAGCGCGCTGGTTGAGCAAATAAAAACCACCTCCCACATGGTGGCCATTGCTTTTAACCAGGCCATTAAATGCAAGTACGCCATTCCGGGCGATATTGTGGTGATCACCGCCGGCACGCCCTACAGCACCGCCGGGCGCACCAACATGTTAAAAATAGAAGAAGTGGTTGAAGTATCTTTGCAGGAGTTTGATCAATCAGCCGATGATTAAAGCCGGATTGCTGGGCGCGGCGCTCGGCCTGATTTATATGATGAGCGTAACTTTGGTTTCGCCGTTTTGCACGGTGTGCCTCACCCCGTTGTTGGGAGTGGGCGTTGGCTACCTGGCCGGTTGGTTTGACCAGCCCGTTCGGGCCGAAACAAGCTGGCGGCACGGGCTGGCGGCGGCGCTAATAACCGGTGTGGGGGCGATTACCGGCCAAATGCTGGCCGCCTTTGTGAACGCGGTGCTGGTAACGCACTCGGATCAACTGAACGTTTTTTTGCGTGAAGTTGGCTTCACCGACCTGGTTATCAACGATCCCGTTGCCTATTGGCAAGCGACCATCACCTTAAATTTATTTTGCGGCGTTTTTAACCTGGCGCTACTGGCCGGGTTGGGCGCTGCCGGCGGCATGCTCTGGTTTCAAAGGCACCGCGCCCATTCACTCGCAGTAATTTCATCCTGATTTTAAGGAGCAGACAATGGATAAAATCCAGGTAGCGCGCCAGGCCAAAGGCGTTATTCAATTAAAAGACGATACGGCGGCGCAGATAAAACAAGCCATCGAACAGGTGAGCACCATCACCCAGATTGAGGGAAATCAGGTAAATTTTGAAGGCACGCGCATTGTGGAGGGGCACGGTTTTGCGCTGCAAGTAAACTGTTTTGATATTTACCAGTGCCCCAACGGTTATTTACTGCACACTTATATGGACACCGGCCTCAACTGGGCCGTAACCGGCCAAACCCTGCCTGAGTTGCTGCATCACGCCCCCGACCGGCGCGTGGCCAAACGGGCGCACGGGCTGCTCATCCAGAAAAATTTAATCCCCTTTGGCCATTGATGGCCGCTAAAAAGTCCCCGGCACTAAACAAGTGCCGGGGACTTGATATTATTCCAACCGCGTAAATTCTATAAAAATTAACCGCCGCCAAACCGGCCAGCCGCATTCATTGCCGCGCGTTGGCCAGCCGAAAATAACAAGCAAACCCCCGTTGCGTTTCAAATCTTACGGTACCGCCAAGTTGATGCTGGCCCAACCCCAAAATTATCTGCACGCCCAGGGTGGACTGTTGGTACAAGTCAAACCCCGCCGGTAAGCCCACCCCATCGTCCGCCACCGCCAACTCAAAGCCGTTCTCTTCGGCCTGCCGCAGTTGAATATAGATTTCTCCGGTTCTGTCGGCGGGAAAGGCGTGTTTCAGGGCATTCGATATCAACTCATTCAAAATCAAGCCACAGGGAATGGCAACGTCAATCAAAACGGAGATAGGTTCCAGTTCACACCGCAAACGGATTCTGGACGGGGCGGCGTTATAACTGTGCAGCAAGTGGCGGGCTAGTTCATCAACATAATTATGCAGTTGGATATGGGATAAATCCCGCGCCTGGTAGAGCTTTTGGTGGATCATGGCCATTGCCGTGACGCGGTTTTCTACCTCGCGCAAAATGGTTTTAACCTGATCGCTGTCGGTGCGGCCCGCTTGAAGGTTCAACATCGAGTTGATGGCCATCATGTTGTTTTTGGTGCGATGGTACAACTCGCGTAAGAGTATTTCTTTTTCTTGAAGAGCTTGCTTGAGTTGCGCCTCCGCCCGCTTGTGCTGGGTGATGTCGCTCAACACCACGTGGCACACGGGCATGCCGCCTTCGTCCGGGGGGGGGGGGGGCGGCCGCTTCCAGCCGCGCCCAGAACGGCGGGCTGTTCGAGCGTAACAGCCGCAACTCGCACACCTGCGGTTGGCCTGTTTCAAAGAGTTGTTTATGGTGCTGGTAGTAAATATCCTGATCTTCGGGCAGGATAAACCGGGTGAGCATCTGTCCAACCAGCATACCCCGCGCCACTCCCAGCAGCGCAGCGATGGTGAGGTTGGCCTCTAGAATCATCCCCGTTTTACTTATGGTTACATACCCCACCGGCGCCAGATCGTACAGGTCTATAAACCGCGCGCGCGAGGTTTCCAATTCCACCTGGGCCGCCCGCAGTTCCTCGTTCTGCATTTCCAGTTCAATCTGATGCACCCGCAACTCGTGGAGAAGTTGTTGTATTTCTGTGGGCGACCCGGCCGCAAGGTTTTCCAGCGCCCTGGCCTCATTTTCCCGATTCACCGCTTCGGCCCGGTGGCGTAGTTCGGCAGCGTCGGGGCGGTTGGTCTTGCTGGTCATGGTAACCCTCCTTTTTTAAACATCCTCGCAATGACATTTTTACGGGACTCGCCAGCGGGGGTGAGGGGTTTTTGTCCTGCGGGGGGGCGGCACTTATGGTCGTTCCGGTCAGGCGGTGGCGGGCCTTACAGCTTTATTATTATTGGGGCGGCGGTTCTGCCGCGCCGGTGTCCTCAATTGCCAGCAGAATCAACTCGGATTGGCCCGCCTCGCTGACGATGCGGCGGGCGTTGAGCCGCATGGTGCGCCGCCCAAGCTGTTCAAAGTCGTGCGTCACCTCAAAATCATTGCACACGGCCTGGTGGGGCAAAATTTCATCCAACAGTTGGTGCAACGCCGGGATGTTCCACTGGTGGTTGCCCAAGTTGTACAGTAATCGCCCCAAAGTGGCGTCAGGCGTTAATTGAAAGGTGTGGTAAAAGGCGGGGTTGGCCGAAATCACTTGCAAGTCGGCAGCCAGCACCAGCAGCGGTTCGCGCACGGTGGACACCACCGCTTCGGCCAGTTGAGTCTGCACCTTGAGGAGCGCCACCTCTATTTGTTTGCGCGCAGTGATATCCACAAAGGTGAGCACCACACCCTCAATCACGTTATCCAGAGTGCGATAGGGCTGGATGCGCATGGTGTACCACCGCCCGGCCTGGGTTTGCACTTCCACTTCCTGAGGAACTAAGGTATCGAGTACCGCCTGGCTGGCGGTTAGCAACTGATTGTAGCCCATAAGGTTGGAGACAATGTGGCCCACGGGCCGCCCGATGTCGCTTTGGATGAGGTTGATGATTTTGGTGGCGGTCGGCGTAAAGCGCAGAATACACAACCGATGATCCACAAAAATGGTGGCGATGCCGGTGCCGGCCAGCAGGTTGTTCATATCATTGTTGGCCCGCGTCAGGTCGGCTACCTTGCTTTGCAGTTCGGCGTTAACTGTAGCCAATTCTTCGTTAACGGATTGCAACTCTTCCTTGGAGGTTTCTAACTCCTCGTTGATGGATTGCAACTCTTCGTTGACCGATTGCATCTCCTCATTGGAGGATTTTAGCTCTTCGTTGGCGGTTTCAAGTTCTTCGTGGGTGGTTTGAAGGTACTCTTCTTTGGCCCGCAATTCCTGCTGAAGCGCGACAATGCGCGCGTCGGCATCTGGGCCGGCAATGAGCGCGGTTAAGAGTTCGGAGTCGGACGGCGGCGCTTCTTCCAAAATCACCAGGTACAGAATTGCCTCAACCGGCGTGGTGAGTCCCGTTACCACCGGGCAAACAGTCAGGTTGACAGTGGTAAAATCACCGTTGGTTTTTACGCGCAGGCCGGGGCTGCGCACAATCTCCCGGTTGGCCACGGCCTGATGCAACGCCATCGCCAAATCGCGCCGCAAGCCTTCGCGGGCCATTTTCAGAATGTTGTTGTTAAGGCCAACCTCACCCTGAGCCGGCTCAAGGTACGCTCCGGTGCGGCCATGGATGTAGAGGATATCACCCCGGTTGTTAACCAGCGCGCTGGCCGGGGCGACCTGCTGCAAAAGCGCCTGTTCGGTCAGTTCACGCAGCGATAGTTTTTTGGGGCTGGCGGGGTTGCCGGCGGCGGGCGTGAGCGCTGTTTCTGTTGCCGGCAGCGGCGATAAAAAACTGCCCAAGGCCGCACGCTGCGGAGCGCGGAAATCACCTTTGCGCTGATACACCTTCAATTTACGGTCTAGCCCGGCAAACAGGTCGCCAAACTCCCCCACCGTTTCGGAAGTGCCCAGCAGGAGAAAGCCGTCCGGGTTGAGCGCGTAATGGAACATGGGGATGATCTTTTTTTGCAGCTCCGCATCCATATAAATCAGCAGGTTGCGGCAACTGATCAAATCCAGGCGGGAAAAGGGCGGGTCTTTAATGACGTTCTGCTCGGAAAAAATCAGCATGTCGCGGATACTTTTGTGGATGCGATAGGCGCTGCCGTCCGGCTCGGCTACAAAAAAACGGGCCAGCCGTTCCGGCGAAACATCGGCGGCGATGCTGGCCGGGTAAATGCCGGCGCGGGCCGTGGCAATCGCCTGGCGGTCAATGTCGGTGGCAAAAATCTGCACCTTAAAGTTTTGCTTTAGTGTTTCCAGATGCTCGGCCAGTAAAATGGCCAGAGAATAGGCTTCTTCGCCGGTGGCGCAGCCCGCCGACCAAACACGGATCACGGTGCTGGCGGGTTTGCCGGCAAAGAGCCGGGGGATAACCTGTTTCTCAAGCGCCTTAAACGCCTCCGGGTCACGGAAAAAGTTGGTAACGCCGATCAACAGATCCCGAAACAGGGCTTCTACCTCGGCCGGGGTTTGCTGCATATATTTAACGTACCCGGCCATTGTTTCAATCTGGTGGATGGCCATGCGCCGCTCAATCCGCCGGTTGATGGTGCTGGGCTTGTACTGCGAAAAATCGTGGCTGGTTTGGGCGCGCAGCAAAACAAAAATCTTCTTCAGCGCGTTATCGGCCTGGGGTGGCAGGCCGGCAACAGTTCGGGGCGGCCTGCCAAAGGCATGGGCCACATAGGCAATGAGTTGGGCGGGCATCTCGGCCGGCGGCAGCTCGTAATCTACCAGGCCGGTGGCAATGGCGCTGCGCGGCATGCCGTCGTACTCGGTGGAGGCCGGATTTTGGGCCATCACCATGCCGCCCTCGCCCTTGATGGCCCGCACTCCCAGAGTGCCGTCGCTGCCGGTGCCCGAAAGCACAATGCCGATGGCCCGTTCGTGCTGGTCCTGAGCCAGCGACCGGAAGAAGAAATCAATGGGCAACCGCTGCCCGCGCGGGGCGGAGGGTTCCAGCAGTTGGAGGGCGTTACCCAGAAAAGCCATGTCGCGGTTGGGCGGAATGATGTAGGCGCAGTTGGGGCGCACCACCATTCCGTCTTCAACCTCAAAAACCTGCATCCGGGTGTAGCGCCTGACCAAATCGGCGAGGATGCTCTTGTGATCCGGGGCCAGATGCTGCACCAGAACAAAGGCCATGCCGGGGTCGGTATCGGCGGGCATGGCCGAAAAGAAAGCCTCAAAGGCGGTCAACCCTCCGGCTGAAGCGCCGATGCCCACAATGGGGAAGCGGGCAGCGGTATTTTCGGCCGGTTCCGGCAACCCGGCAGCTTTTTCGGCAACCTCCGGGGCCGGGCCAGGCGCGGCTTCGGCCTCGACCGGGGCGGCCACGGCTTGCTGTTTTTTTCTTGTGGTCATAATGGCCTCTGACAAAATTATTTTCAGACAGCGGAGTCTGGTAGTTTTTGGACTCCGCCGTCTCTATATTTAACATTGGTGGGGTGTACTATATATCATTATACACCTGTCTTACCGAAATGAGTGATGATGGCCAAACAAAAAACGGAGTTGGGTATAATTTCCAACTCCTAAAGTGACCGGCACTTATCGTTATTACGCAGTTACCTTTCAGGAAGCTGAATCTACCTGTTTTATCAGTCTTATAACCAGCTTCCTGAAAGGTTTTGGGCTTTCATCTGCGTAACTTCTATTAAAAGGCATCCAGCATGGCGCGAACTTTGCCAACGAGCGCCAGGTGGCTAAACGGCTTGGACAAAAAGGCCACGTGCGGCTCTAACACTCCGTGGTGCACAATGGCATCATCGGTGTAGCCCGACATAAACAGGACTTTTGTGTCCGGGCGCAGCCGCACCAGTTCGGTGGCCAGCAGTTTGCCGTTCATACCGGGCATAATCACATCGGTGAGCAACAGGTGGATTGGGTTGGGGTAGCTGCCGGCTATTTGCAGCGCCTCCTGGCCGTTGCCGGCTTCCAGCACAACATACCCCCGGCCGGCCAGCATATTCCGCGCCAGCCCGCGCACCACCGCATCATCTTCGGCCAGCAGAATGGTTTCGTTGCCGTATGAGTCCGCCATTCTGGCTTGGTCTGCCGGGCGGTTGGGTTGAATCAACGCCTCGATACAGGGCAGGTAAATTCTAAAGGTAGTGCCGTAGTCTGTCTCGCTGTAAACGGTGATGTGGCCATCGCTTTGTTTGATAATGCCGTACACCGCCGCCAACCCCAGGCCGGTGCCTTTGCCCAGGTCTTTGGTGGTAAAAAACGGCTCAAAGAGGTGCGTTTTAATCTCTTCGCTCATGCCCAGCCCGTTATCGCTGACAATCAGCAGCACATACGGCCCCGGTTTTACATCGGCGTGAATGGCCGTGTACGATTCGCCCAGGTTAACATTGGCGGTTTCAATGGTAAGGCGGCCGCCGTTGGGCATGGCGTCGCGGGCGTTCACCGCCAGATTGATTAAAACCTGTTCCAACTGGCCAGGATCGGCTTTAACCAGGCCCAAATCCGGCGAGAGGATGGTGACCAGGCTGATGTCCTCGCCAATCAGCCGGTGCAAAATTTTATTCAGCCCGGAAACAATCTGGTTTAAGCTGAGAACTTCGGGCTGAAGCACCTGCTTGCGACTAAAAGCCATCAATTGGCGGGTTAGGGCGGCGGCCCGATGCCCGGCCTGCCGGATTTGCTCCAAATCCTGATAAAATTCATCGTTGGGGTCATCAAAATTGGCCAACAGCAGGTCGCTGTAGCCGTTGATCACCGTGAGCAGGTTGTTAAAATCGTGGGCTACGCCGGCGGTTAACCGCCCGATGGCTTCCATTTTTTGGGCCTGCAAAAATTTTTCTTCTACCTGCCGGCGCTCGGTAACGTCCATAAACGCCGCCACCATACGGCGGGGCGAAGTTTGAAACGCGTGCACCATGTAAGCCCCGGCAAGTCGCCCATCGGTGTAAACAACCTGGTCGGTTTGCCACATTTGGCCGGTAATGGCCACGCGCCGGTATTGCGCCGGGATTTCGGTGTCAGCCAGGTCGGGAAAAGCCTCTTCGATGGTCTGGTTGATGAACCGGCGGTGATCAACTTTAAGAATTTTGTCGGCGGCCTGGTTGGCCCCGGTAAACACCAGGCGATCAGCTTCGTCCAGGTAGTACATGTGCATGCCCAGCGGGATTGACTCGATGATGTGCCGGTATTTTTCTTCCGAGGCGCGCAGGGCGGCCTGGCTGGCTTCAAGCTCTTGAATCCGCGCCTGAAGTTGGGGGTAGTAGCTTTTGTGGATGGATTGTTCGCCAAAACCGAGGATTTTTTCCCGGATTTTATTCTTGTCCGGTTCCGGGTCAGAGGGCGCGCTCATAGATGGCCTCTATCTCTTGTGGGGTGGGCTGGATTGGGTTAGTTGCCAGGCAGGGGTCGTTAAAGGCGTTTTGCGCTAACTGGGGAATAGCCGCCGGTAATACGCCAATGTCCGCCAACCGCTGGCTAATGCCCACCTGCCGGCGAAAATCGGCAATTATTTCAACCAGCGCCGCCGGGGTTGAGTTTTTGGGGGGCAGGCCCAGCAGTTGGCCAATGGTGCGGTAACGGTCGGGGGCGGCATCAAAATTAAATTGAAGCACATGCTCCAACAAGATGGAGTTGCATTCTCCGTGCGGCAAATCCAGGTAGCCGCCCAGCGAGTGCGCCATGGCATGCACCAATCCCAGGCTGGCGTTAGAAAAAGCCAGCCCGGCCAACAGGCTGCTCAACATCATGCCGTGGCGATGATCCATGTTCTCCGGCTCATGCACGGCTCCCCGCAGGTGTTTGGCCGCCAGCCGAATGGCCTCCAGCGCGTCCAAATCGGTGAGGGGCGAACTGGCGTTAGAAACGTAGGCTTCAATGGCGTGGGTGAACGCGTCCATGCCGGTGGCGGCGGTGAGCGCCGGAGGCATGGAAATGGTGGTTTGGGGATCAATCAGGGCCACATCGGGCACCATAGTGCGGCTGATGATGGCAATTTTTACCTGCCGCGCCGTATCGGTGATGATGGCAAACTGCGACACATCGGCTGAGGAACCCGCCGTGGTGGGCAGGCAAATCAGGGGCGGGCCGGGAACCGGAATTTGGTCTACCCCTTCAAACGCCAAAACGTGCTGCCCGTTGGTAACAACAATGCCAATGCCCTTGGCGCAGTCCAATGGACTGCCGCCCCCCACGGCGATAATCACATCGCACTGTTCCGCGCGGTAAACCTCGGCGCCGGCCATCACCTCAAAATCTTTGGGGTTGGGCGTTAACTGGTCAAACACGGCCAACGCAATGCCGGCCTCTTTTAAATTGGCCTCAACCCGACCCGCCCAACCCGCCGCCGTTACCCCCGGATCGGTGACAACCAACGCCTTGCGCCCGCCAAGATTGGCGGTGTAACGCCCCACCAAATCTATGGCCCCGACCCCGTAAATAATCTCCGGCATCAAAAACTTTCTGAGTTCCAGGGGGTTGGTCATGTTCGCCTCCGTTGGGTTTCCAGATTGGCTCTTTTTTCAATTATACCACAAACCGGTTATGCTCACATAAGGATTTGCAGTTTCATGCCAAAAATATCGGGGGCTAAAAATATGAACAAAATCCGCGACCACAAGGGTCGGGACAAATATTAGCGAGAAAAACTATTGGGGCGTTTTTTTTTGAGGGGTATTAGCCGGTGGATTTTTTACAGCCGTAAAACAAAATTGGGGCGGGATTGCGCATCCCTCCCGTTTTATTTAGATTTGCAGAGCACTTACGTTTATTCTGTTTTCTGATAAAAATACCAGCAATTGGGGTGAAGGCGGCAGGCTCATTAACGTGGTTTTGTCTTCGTTTTTGTTTCTGAGCACAAAATGGTAGGTTCCATCACCGCCAGCCGGGGAGCGCCACATGGCCCCCAGCAGTACCGGCTGTTCGATTTCCCAGCCGCGTTCAAGCGCACTAATGAGTTGTATAAAGCGGTTCTGATCCATTTTTTTCACCGTTGAAAATTCTATGGGGAAGATATTCATTTTTGTTCAATTCCTCTCTAAACTGAATCAACTGCCATAATTGATCCTGAAGCTGCACCTGCGCAAATTGCAACGCCGCCTGGTGCCGGGGATACGGTCGGCTTAAGACCTGTTGCTGTTGCACCAGTTGTAGCTGGTGCTGAAGCCGGGCAATTTTTAAATTTAACGTACCAACTGTTTCTTGCATGTTATGCCTCTCATAATTTTTTATCTTTTTAATCCACTATAACCAACAATTATGAGAGTTCAGTTAAGTAACGTTTAAGGTGCTGTAAAAAACAGGTTAACCTTTCTTAATAAAGAGTTTGGGGATGGCTCACCGCTCAAACCGGTAGCCAATCCGCTGGATGGTTGAAATCCGCCGGGGCCGGGAGGCATCATCCTCCACCTTCTCACGCAGCCACCGAATATGCACATCAACTGTGCGCGAATCGCCGGCGTTGTCGTAGCCCCACACTTTGGACATTAACAAATCGCGCGATAACACCGTGCCCCGGTTGCGCATCAATTCGGCCAGCAGGTCAAACTCTTTGTAGGTAAGGGTTAGTTCCCGCTCCCCTTTTTGCGCTTTTCTGGCAATCAAATCGAGCGTGAGGTCGCCGGATTCCAGCCGGTTGGTGGGCGGCGGCTGGGGTTGGCGGCGAAAGATGGCGCGGACGCGCGCCAACAACTCGCCCAAACTGAAGGGTTTGGTTAAGTAGTCATCCGCGCCGGCATCAAGGCCAACAATTTTATCAACATCGCCGGCCCGCGCCGAAAGCATAATCACCAGCACGTTCATTTCACGGCGCAAAATGCGGCACACCGACAAGCCATCGAGATTGGGCAGCATAATATCCAAAATGAGCAGTTCCGGCTGGTGTTCGCGGGCCTGCTCTAATGCGGCAATGCCGTCGGCGGCGGTGTAAACTACGTAGCCCTCTTTTTGCAGGTTATAGGCCAGAGTTTGCCGCAACACCTGGTCATCTTCCACAATTAAAATTGATTTAACTTCCGGCGCGTCAGGGCCGGCAGCATTGGCTTCCACAGGCATACCCCACTCAAGAAGTATTTACTGTGAACTTTAATTGAACTGTATAAAGAGGGATTTAAATTGAGGTTAAGTTTTTGTAAAAGAGTTGTTAATTTTTATTAACACAAGCTGATGGAGTTATCGGGATAATATTTTGGCTCATGGCGTCAGAACAAGTGCTAAAGTGACCGGCACTTATCGCTACATTAAACAAAAGTGCCGGTCACTTGTACTTAACATGAGCCAATGTTTTACAAATTCAGGGTGATGGTAAAGGTGGTACCCACGCCGGGGGTGCTTTCTACGGTGATGCCGCCGCCGTGCGCCTCAACAATCGAGCGGGCAATAGCCAGCCCCAACCCGGATTCGCCCTGGTATTGATGGCGCGATTGATCCGCCCGGTAGAAGCGGTCAAAAATGTAGGGCACATCTTCCGGGGCAATGCCACAGCCGGTATCAACTACCCGCAATAAGAGCGTATCGGCTTTGGCGGCGGCAGACAGGGTAATCTGCCCGCCATCAGGCGTAAACCGCAGCGCGTTGCTCACCAGATTGCCCAATACCTGAACCATCCGTTCCGGGTCAACCTGCACCAACGGCAAATCGGGTAAAGCGTTCATGACCAGCGCCACGCCTTTTTGCCCGGCCTGCGCCTGATGCGCCGCCACAATTCGTTCCAGTAGTTCGTGGGGGGCGCACCACTGCAATGTCAGGTGCAGTTCGCCGGCATCGGCCAGCGACAGGGTGCGCAAATCATCAATTAAATGGCTGAGATGTTTGGTTTCGTTGTGCATCACCTGGAATATTTCGGGCGTGCCGTTAAATTTGCCGTCGCTCAGGGCCTCGGTATAGCCCAACAGAATACTGAGCGGCGTGCGCAAATCGTGGGCAATGTCGGCGGTCATTTGGCGGCGTAATTTTCGGGCATTTTCCAGGTTAAGGCTCATCTGGTTAAAGGATTTAGCCAGTTCTCCCAACTCATCTTTGGAGCGAACCTTAACCTGATGGCCCAAATCGCCGCCGGCCACAACTCTGGTGGCGGCGGTTAGCTCGCTGATGGGCCGGGCCAGCGTGCGCGCCAGTAGCACTCCCAAAACCAGGGCAAAAACCGTGGCCCCAATGCCGCCAAAAAAGATGGCTTCGCCCACGTTGTGCAAAAAAACATTTTCCGGAGTGGTAGCGGTCCGGCTATCGCCAAAACGGTCATCAAATATAAAATAGCCAACGATCTGGCCGTTATCAATGGTTAGCGGCACAGCCCGGCTAAAATCGTGGTCGCTTACCGGCAAGCCCACCCGGTTGTGTTTGCTGCCAATAACCACCAGCCGGTTAACATCAACCAGCGTGCCGATAACCTGCGGTCGCGGGCCGTTCTCATCCAGCGTGGGTGGCGCACCGTGCGGCAGAAAGTGCTTTTCAACCCCGTCCCAACTGTGGTTGATGGTGTAATATTCCGCCAGAATTGACAGGAAAAAGTTTTGGTTTTGGTCGTAGACAAAGCGGTTAAATTCGGTGTGAGTGCGCTCCCACACAAACAGCGCCACCAGCATAATACCGGCCAAACCCACCACCAAAAAGGCAAAGGTTAACTTTACGGATAGCGACCGCAGCCGGATTGAGCGCTTTTTAAACAAATGTTTGGTAATTTTATTTAGCATCGTCATTACAAAAACGGTAGCCCACGCCATACAAAGTTTGAATGTAAAGCGGCTGGCGGGGGTTAGGTTCTATTTTGGCCCGCAAATTGCGGATGTGCACATCAATGGTGCGCTCGTAGCCGTCGTAGGCGGCGTCGCCCAGGCAATTCAACAAATCCAGCCGGGTAAAAGCCCGGCCCGGCTCCAGCATAAAGGCCGCCAGCAGTTCAAACTCCGACGGAGTTAAATCCACCCGTTTATCGCCCACAAAAACGGTGCGGGCGGTGCGATCCAGCGTAATATCGGCGGTGCGGATAACATTTTGGTGCACCGGCTCTTTTTCGGCGCGGCGCAGCACCGCCCGCACCCGGGCGGTCAGTTCGCGCATGCCAAATGGTTTGGTCACGTAATCATCCGCGCCCAGTTCCAGGCCCAGCACTTTATCGCTCTCCTCAAGTTTGGCGGTGAGGATAATAATGGGGGTTTCGGCCTCTTTGCTGTACACGCGCATAAAATCGTACCCGCCCATCTCCGGCATCATCAAATCGAGAATAATCAGGTTGGGCTGCTCACGGCGGGCCACAAACAACGCCTCACGCCCGTTAGCCGCCGTAACCACCCGAAAACCCTCCTGCATTAAATAGGATTGAACCAGCACCACCAGCTCTTTTTTGTCGTCAACCACCAAAATTGTTTTGCTCATTCACCCCTCGGTTACGCTGCTAAAGTTTAAACCGTTGAGTTGAGTATAGTATCAAACCCCCGGTTTGTCACCTGAAACTTGCTGCCGGAATGAGCATTATCGAGTTGGCAACTTCCATTTTCACTATAACCCGGAATTGTTCAAAAAATATGAAGATGCAATGGAGAAAATGTGTGGATTTTGGCGCGGCAAATCTAAATATTTTCCCAAAATTATCTTCACAATTTTTGAACAATTGTCCTGTAAAGTAATGATTGTAGCCACCGGCAATTGGGTGGCGGCACAACTACGGCAAATTGATGAATACGGAGATCAAATAACAATGAAAGCAACAACTAAAACCAACTTGATCCTTGACATAATTCTGCTGGTCGCCTTTTTGGTTGCATTTGAACCGGCGCTCACCGGCATGTCCATCCACGAATGGCTGGGAATAACTATGGGCGCGATGTTTTTGGCGCATGTGGCGCTCCACTGGAAGTGGGTTGTGGCCACCACGCAACGGGTTTTTCAACCGCTGGCGCTGCAAACCCGGCTTAGTATGATTTTGAACCTAGCGCTGCTGGTTACGTTTGCGCTGGTGGTAACGAGTGGGTTGATGATTTCTAAAACTTTGGGCGTGCCGGAATTTTTGGGCATCAGCCAAACTTCGCAGCACGTGTGGCGGGGCATTCACGAGGCAACGCCCAACCTGGGCCTGGCGTTGATTGGGTTGCACCTGGCGTTGCACTGGCGCTGGATTGTGACCACCTGCAAACGATTTCTTTTTAACCAAACGCCGCAATCCGCCGCGCTTTCTAAAAAGCAAAATTCCGGCCAATATCAAAAAGCATTATAAAAATTCACCGGGCAACCACGAGGGTTGCCCTTACAATTTCCGTTCGCTCATTCGCAATTCATTCGCAATTTGGTAATTTTATCAGGAGAAAACTATGTTTAATAAAGGCACATTGGGAGGCATCATCACCGTTCTGTTGGCAATGGTGATTGTAGGGGTTGGGCTAACCACCGCAGTCCACGGGTTTTCCGGCAGCGGGTTAAGCAGCAGCGATGCCGGCCCGCAATTTGAACGCGATGGCGCGCCACCGCCCGGCGATTTTGGCTCGCAGCCGGAAGGCGGCGAACGCCCGGAACGTGGCAGTTTTTCGCTGGCGCGGGGCCTCGGCGGGGTGCTGGGCAACAGCGTTATATTAAGCGTGATTGTGCTGGTAGCCCTGCTGATAGAATGGCTGTTCAACCGCATCTTTAGCCGGGCAAACGGGCCGGTTACTGCGCCCCAATTACGCCAGGCCGCTCGCCCGCCAGATAACATGCCCGCCAAATAAGCGCCGTGGGCCTCGCAGCACCATCACCTAGAACCGCCGCAAAAATTACGGCGGTTTTTTGCGTGTCTGTGCCGGGGCGTTGATATGCGTTTTTTACCGGCCCGTGTTAAAATGCCTTGATATCCTTGATATTATCACCAGGGCAAAAACATTTTACATGGAAAGAAACTACAAATATTATGATCTGATTACCGCCATGTTTGTGGCGGTGTTACTCATTAGCAACATCGCTTCGGCGGCCAAAATTGTGGATTGGGGCGTAAGCCTGTTTGGCCTGCCGCTGGCCTTTGATGCCGGCACGCTGTTGTTTCCCGTTAGCTATATTTTTGGCGATATTTTAACCGAGGTGTACGGCTACAAGCGGTCGCGGCGAGTCATCTGGTTTGGCTTTTTTGCGGCGGCGCTGATGGCCCTCACCTTCCGGCTGGTGGGGCTGATGCCCGGCGAAGCGGTGTGGCAGCAAACCGCCGGGCAGGCCGCCTACGATGCCATTTTGGGCGGCGTGGCTACCGGCGGCATTGTTGTAGCCAGCCTGGCGGCCTACTGGGCCGGCGAATTTTCTAACAGCGTGGTGCTGGCCAAACTCAAAGTGGCTACCGCCGGGCGTTTTTTGTGGGTGCGCACCATTGGCAGCACCATGATTGGCGAAGGCGTGGACACCGTAATTTTTATCACGGTCGCCAGCGCTCTGGGCGTTTTTCCGTGGGAAATTGCCCTGAGCCTGATTACCACCAACTACATTTTTAAAGTGCTGATTGAAGTGCTGTTTACGCCGCTCACCTATTTGATTGTGGGCTTTTTAAAACGCGCCGAAAACGAAGATTATTACGACCGCCACACCGATTTCAACCCGTTCACGCTGGCGTCGTGAGTTTGGTTTATAGGATTTTATCTTGACCGAAGAATTTGATTTTCCCGACGATTTTGATTTTGCCGACGACACCAAATTCATCAACGGCAACCTGCTGTTTGATGACACCCTGCCCGCCGACCATCACTCTGGCTTTGTGGCGGTAATTGGCCGGCCCAACGTGGGCAAATCCACGTTGATGAACCATTACCTGGGGCAAAAAATTGCCATTGTCAGCCCCAAACCGCAAACTACCCGCAATCAACTGCTGGGTATATTAACGTTGCCAAACCCCGGCCAGCCGGAACTCTCGGAGGTGTGCCCGCCGGCGCAGATTATCTTCATTGACACGCCGGGCATTCACCGCCCGCATCACAAACTGGGCGAATATCTGGTAGAAACCGCCAAAAACGCCCTGCCCGAAGCCGACGTGATTGTGTGGCTGGCCGATGTGAGCCGCCCGCCCGGCCCCGAAGAGCAACTGGTGGCTGCCGCGCTCATGGCGGTGCAAAAACAGGCCATCGCCGCCGGCGAAACCGCCGCCCCGGTGATTTTGGCGCTCAATAAAATTGATCTGCTGCCGCCCGCCGAACTGGAAGCCATTGAGCAAAACTACCTGGCGTTGTATCCCGCTGCCGATTGGCTGCCCATTTCTGCCGCGCGCGGCGATAATTGCACCGAACTGCTCCGGCGGATTACCACCTGCCTGCCGTTGGGGCCGCGCTACTACCCCGCCGAGCAAGTAACCGACCAGCAAGAGCGCTTCATCGCCGCCGAGCTTATCCGCGAGGCCGCGCTGCACACCCTGCGCGAAGAAGTGCCGCACGCGCTGGCGGTGGCTGTCACCGATTTCACCCGCCGCAGCGATGACCTTATCTACATTGGCGCAAACCTGATATTAGAGCGTCAATCCCACAAACAAATCGTCATCGGTGAAAAAGGCAGCGGCCTGAAAAAAATCGGCCAGCGCGCCCGCCCGCAAATCGAGCAGATGGTCGGCGCACGCGTTTATTTGGAACTGTGGGTAAAAGTCAGGCCCAAGTGGCGCAGCAACAACAACGAACTCAAATGGTTGGGTTATTCGGCTCAGTAACAATTCAGGGCAAGGTGATTATGAATCTGGTAGAAAAAACCACGCAAACCTTTAAAAAACACTTTGGCGTAGCCCCCACCCACTGCTTTCGTGCGCCGGGACGGGTTAATTTAATTGGCGAACACACCGATTACAACGATGGGTTTGTGCTGCCCGCCGCCATCAATTACCAAACGGTGATTGCCGCCGAACCCCGCTCCGACGGCATTATTTCGGTGGTGGCCGTTGATTTTAACGAGCAAACCAGCACCTTTAGCGCCGCCGCCGAGATTCAACCCGATAGCGCCGCCCCATGGAGCAACTACGTGCGCGGCGTGGTGTGGGCGCTCAAACAAAACGGCTATACGGTGCCGGGGGCCAACCTGGTGGTCGCCGGAGATGTGCCGCAGGGCGCGGGCCTCAGCTCTTCGGCGGCGCTCGAAGTGGTGGTGGGAACCACGCTTTCGGCGTTGGGCGGGCTAAACCTGGATGGCAAAACCATCGCCCTGACCGGCCAAAACGCCGAAAACAACTTTGTGGGCATGCGCTGCGGCATTATGGACCAGTTTATTTCGGCGCTGGGCCGGCAGGCCCACGCCCTGCTCATTGATTGCCGCAGCCTGGATTACCGGGCGGTGTCAATCCCGACGGGCACAGCCATTGTGATTGCCAACAGCAACGTAAAACGCGGCCTGGTGGACAGCGAATACAACACCCGCCGCCGCGAATGCGAAACCGCCGCCGCCCATTTTGGCGTGCCGGCGCTGCGCGATGTTGAGGCGGATGTGTTTGCGCTCCACGCCGATGAGTTGGCCGAAAAGGTGAGCCAACGCGCCCGCCACATCATCACCGAAAACGCCCGCACCGTGGCCGCCGCCAACGCTCTGGCCGTCGGTGATTTAAAGCTGATGGGGCAACTTATGGCCGAATCGCACCTTTCAATGCGGGATGATTTTGAAATCACCGTGCCGCCCATTGACGCGCTGGTTGAAATTATTGGCGAAGTGGTAGGCGAACACGGCGGCGCGCGCATGACCGGCGGCGGATTTGGCGGCTGCGTGGTGGCGCTGGCCCCCGAAGCGTTAGTCCCGGAGATAAAACAGGCCGTTGCCGCCCAATATCCCGCCGCGTCGGGGCTGGAGGCAACTATTTACGTGTGCCAGGCTTCGGCGGGCGCGGGCAGTTGTTAGCGCCCCCCGGTGCAGGCGTATTGGGTGATGCGCCCCGCGCCGGTAAAAGAGCATCAAAGATTGTTATCTGGCCATTTTCATGAAAACCAAACTCCAACATCGCAAGATTTTAATCGTTGACGATAATGCCGATTTGGTCAAGCTGTTGAGTTTGTACCTGACCAACTCCGGCTTTGAAACGTTTGGCCTGGAGAGCGGCGAAATAGCCCTGAAACACATCGACCAAATCAACCCCGACATCATCCTGCTGGATATATTAATGCCCAACATGGATGGCTTTGAAACGTGCGCCCGGTTAAAAGAAAATCCCCATACCAAAGACATCCCCATTGTTTTTCTCACCGCGCTGGCCGATACCGAAAACAAAATCAAGGGGTTTCAAATGGGCGCGGTGGATTACATTACCAAACCCTTACAAGGCGAAGAAGTGCTGGCCCGCGTAACCACGCACCTGACCCTGCGGCAGCTTCAACATGATTTGCGGGAACAAAACCGGCAACTGCAAGAAGAAAACATTAAGCAGCGGCGGGTGCAGGAAGCCCTGCGTGAAAGCCGCGAACATTACCGGCTGCTGGCCGAAAACTCCACCGATATGATTGCCCGGCAAACCCCCAAAGCCATTTATCTGTATGTGTCGCCGGCCTGCCACAGCTTGTTGGGCTATGAAATTGATGAAATGGTGGGCAAAGCCGAGGCTGATTTTGCCCACCCGGCAGACGTGGCGATTATTGAGGAGGCTAACCGCCACCCCGACGACCGCCAGCCGGTGACCAAATACACCTATCGCGCCCGGCGCAAAGACAATACCTACATCTGGCTAGAAACCACCAGCCGGCGGGTGTACGACCCGCAAACCGGCGAACCTCTGGAGATTATTACCGTATCGCGCAACGTAACCGAACGCGAAGAAGCCGGCATCGCCTTGAAGCAGGCCCACGACAAGCTGGAACATCGCGTTATGGAACGCACCGCCGAACTCATTAAACTTAATGCCGCGCTGGAACGCTTTGTGCCGCAGGAGTTTTTGCAATTTCTGGGCAAAAAGAGCATTGTCGAGGTGGCGCTGGGCGACCAGGTGCAGCGCGATATGACCATTTTCTTTTCCGACATTCGCTCTTTTACCACCTTCTCCGAGCAGATGAGTCCCCAGGAGAATTTCAATTTTATCAACACCTATTTAAACCGCGTCAGCCCGATTATCCGCCAACACCACGGTTTTATTGATAAATACATTGGCGACGCGGTAATGGCCCTGTTCCCCGACGAAGTGGAGCATGCCCTGCAAGCGGCCATCGCCATAAAACAAGAGTTGGCCCAGTTTAACAACGAGCGGCAAAAACAGGGCGCGTATCCCATCAATGTTGGCACCGGCATTCACACCGGCAGCCTGATGTTGGGCACCATTGGCGAGGTGCAACGCATGGAAGGCACGGTTATTTCTGACAACGTTAACCTTACCTTTCGGCTGGAAGGGCTAACCAAACTTTACGGCGCTTCGATTGTGATCAGCCAGACCTCGTTGTATAACCTGAACCAGCCCAACCAGTACCACTTTAGGTTTTTGGACCGGGTGCGGGTTAAAGGCAAAACCGAACCGGTTTCGGTGTTTGAGGTATTTGAAGGCGACCCGCCCGAAACTTTTAACCTGAAGCTGAAAACCCTGACCGATTTTGAAAAGGGCTTGCTCTACTACCACAGCCGGGAGTTTAAAAAAGCCCAAATCCAGTTTAACCGGGTCATCGCCACCAACCCGGTTGATAAAGCGGCCCAGCTTTACTACAAACGCGCCAAACATTACGCCCAACACGGCGTGCCCGCTGATTGGGAAGGAGTGTCGGCTCTCCCCGATAAATAGCCGCGTTTGGTTTTTACGGCATAGCCAATTGACGCCTTGCCCCACCACAAAATGGAAATTCATAATTTTAAGGAGACCCCCATGAAAAAATTTACAATTTTGCTACTGGCCGGATTGATTGCGGTAGCCGGGTGCAGTAGCGCCCCACCCGCGCCGGCAGCAGTAACCGCCCCGGCAGATGCTAATCTGGCCAACCTGCCGGTGGATGTTGACGTGCAAACCGTTGAAAAATTGCGCGCCAACCCCAATGTGCTGGTGCTCGACGTGCGTGAGGACACCGAATACGCCGGCGGGCATATTCCCGGCGCGGTATTGCTGCCGCTGGGGCAAATTCCCAATCGGCTCAACGACATTCCCAAAGACAAAACCGTAATTGCCGTGTGTCGTAGCGGGCACCGCAGCAACCAGGCCACGCAATTATTGCGCCAGCAGGGTTTTGACAACGTTCACAACATGCTGGGCGGGATGAACGCCTGGGCGCAAGCCGGCCTTGAAATCCAGAAATAGGGCCACAATGCTCTGCTAAAAACTCCCGGCTGGCTGTAGCCGGGAGTTTTTGTTTACCAGCCCATAATCACATACCGGCAGCTAACATTTGCCACATGTCGAAGTCGCTAAGATAATGTGTAGCCAAAACGCAACGCCTTTCCACATTTTACCGACAACTCTATTTAACGACATTAAAGCGCAGCAAAACCGCCGGAATTACCGGGCGGCGGTTGCCATCGGCTTTTGTTTTTAGCAGAAAGGACACCCAAATGGCCCATCTCCCCACCGATGCCGAGGCTCAGGAGCGGCGGGTAAAAGTGCGGCAGGCCAACCAAAAAAAGGGGCTGGTTATGGTGAATACCGGCAACGGCAAAGGTAAAACCACCGCTGCGCTGGGGTTAATGACTCGCGCCTGGGGCCGCAACATGCGGGTTTGCGTCATCCAGTTTATTAAAAACGAGAACGCTCGCTACGGCGAAATCAAAGCCGCCGAGAGAATGGGCGGCATTGACTGGATTTGCAGCGGCGACGGCTTTACCTGGGCCAGCAAAAACATCACCGAGACCGAAGCCCTGGCCAGGCACGGCTGGAAAATCGCTCAGGAACGCATTGCCGGCGGCAATTATGATTTGGTTATTCTGGATGAATTTACCTACGCCCTTACCTACAACTGGCTCAACACCGAAACCGTCATCGAATGGCTCAAGGCCAACAAGCCGGCCATGCTGCATGTGGTTATTACCGGGCGCAACGCTCCCGCCGCGCTCGTAGAATACGCCGATCTGGTCACTGAAATGCGGCAAATCAAGCACCCCTTCAGCGATCAGGGCATCAAGGCGCAACCCGGCATTGAGTATTAACGCCGCGCTAAAACCTGTGGGATAACACAAATTCCGCCTTTGGCCGGAATTTGTGGCGTCAAAAAAATTATTCAATGAGGAGACCCAGAACACTATGCTAATTAAACTATCAAACGGCCAGGAAATTCCCATAGAAATGCACAAAATCAAAATTGTGCAAAAAACCAGTTTGCCGCCAATTGGGCAACGGTTAGAGGCGATGGCAGGTGCCGGTTACAACACCTTCCTGCTCCGCACCCGCGATGTCTTTCTGGATATGCTGACCGACAGCGGCACCAACGCCATGAGCGACAATCAGCTTTCGGCGATGATGGTCGCCGACGATGCCTACGCTGGGAGCGAGAGCTTTTACAAACTGGCCGATGCCGTGCGCGAGGTGTTTGGGTTTCAATACACCCTGCCGGTGCACCAGGGCCGCGCCGCCGAACACCTGCTGGCCAAAGTATTTGTAAAACCCGGCGATGTGGTGCCCATGAACTACCACTTTACCACCACCCGGGCGCACTTTGAACTGATGGGCGGCACCGTGCTGGAAATTTATGGCGACGAAGCCATGCAAACCCAAAGCTCGGACCCGTTCAAAGGCAATATTGACCCGCAAAAATTTAAAGACGTTATTGCCAAATACGGCGCTGAAAAAATTTCGTTTGTGCGTATGGAAGCTACCACCAACCTGATTGGCGGGCAGCCCTTCTCGCTGGACAACCTGCGCCAGGTCAAAGAAATTGCGGCGGCCCACAATATCATGCTGGTGTACGATGGCAGCCTCATTGCCGAAAATGCCTACTTCATCCAGCAACGCGAACCCGGCTACGCGCAAAAATCCATTCAGGAAATTCTGCACGAAGTGTTGGCTCTGGTTGATGTCTTTTATATGTCCGGGCGCAAATGCGCCGGCGTGCGTGGTGGTTTGATTGCCACCAACAGCCTGGAATACTACACCCGCATGCTCGAATGGCTGCCCGTGTACGAAGGCTTTGCCACCTACGGCGGCATGTCCACCAAAGAAGTTGAAGCCATGGCCGTGGGTTTGCGCGAAATGACCGACAACGCCGTAGCCAGTTCTGCCGCCGACTTTGTGAAATATTTTGTGGAACGGCTCGATGCCGCCGGCGTGCCGGTAGTTACCCCGGCGGGCGGCCTGGCCTGCCACGTTGACGCCCGCCGCTTTTTGCCGCACATCCCCTCGCTGGAATACCCGGCTGGGGCTATGGCCGCGGCCATTTACCTGGCTTCGGGCATTCGCAGTATGGAACGCGGCACCGTTTCTACCGACCGCGACAAAGACGGCAACGAAATGGCCTCGGATTTGGAACTGGCCCGGCTGGCCGTGCCGCGCCGCGTGTACACCATGTCGCACATTGAATACGCGGTTGACCGGTTGGTTTGGCTTTACGAACACCGCAATCTGGTAAAGGGCCTTAAATTTGTGCAGGAGCCGCCCGTGCTGCGCTTCTTCTTTGGCCGGATGGACGCTCTGGACAATTGGGGAGCCAAACTGGCCGAAGCGTTCCGGGCCGATTTTGGGCCAAACGTTTAATCGCGCTCCGGCTGTTGCTGTTGTAGCCTTGTAACCCTGTTTTGCCCCCTCTTACGCTGTAAGAGGGGGATTTTTTGGCCTAAATTGGCTATAAAAAAACCTTGACATTGTGTACCGGCAGGGTTATAATCAGCCGCGTAAAAAGAAGACCTCGTTAGGTGAGGTGGCTGCGCCAACCCCAGGCTGGTTCCACCCCGGAGCCGCCGCAAAGCCAACGCTGAAGATTTGGTTTTTCAGGCGTCGCAGTGCCAAACTCAACCAGGGAGGTAACCGGTAAGCAACTGTTGCCGGAATATATTTGAGTATTTTCTTAAATGGCCTCCCCTGAGAACTAATGGGGAGTTTTTTGCCGCCGGGTGACGGCCCATCAAATTTGGGCCAAATTGAAACAACCCGGATGTATGAAAGGGGGTGATTGCGTGGACGCAGGTCGTAGTACGGATAGCTGGATACGCCACAATGGGCTAAGAGTTTGGATTAACCGGATTGATTTTGCTTTTAACAAAAAAGGTTTGCTGCCGCGCACTCATCTTTGGGATATTGGGTTGCGTCTATTTGCAGTTGCCTTGTTGTAACTCCTCCTTTCACCGGCTTTATCGTTAAAAAACCGCCTCTTAGTCATTGCTGAGGCGGTTTTTTTGTCCGGTTGCCGAGCCGGATACCGTCTGCTTCCTCAATTGATTAAGCTCACCCGGACCGTTTGATAGTAAAACCCCAGTGTTAATTTTATATTTTTGGCGCATGCATAGTGTCTGAACAGGAGGCGGTGATGGCTTTTTTTAGCGAATTAGTTGGCAAAATTGTCACCGATGTAGATGGCAAACGAGTAGGGGTGCTGAAGGACCTGGTTGTTAAATTTTTGCATGAACTTCACCACCCGGTAGTAGAAGCAATCATAATTGATCATAAAGGAAAGCAAGTAATTATCCCGTTTTCGGCGGTGGTGGTGTTATTTTCGGCAGCCATCCCCTTAAATTGTCATCTTGAAGATATAGAACCCTACGTTCCCGGCGCAGAAGATATTCTGCTGGGAGAAAATGTGCTGGACAAACAAATCATTGACATCAACGGCATGCGCGTTGTCCGGGTAAACGACCTGGAGTTGGTGCGCGTAAACGGCAACGTTTATGTAAGCAATGTAGATGTGAGCGGGCTGGGAATTTTGCGCCGGGTTGGCCTGGCCCAAACCGCCCAAAACATTGCCTCGTTCTTTCAGCGCGAGCCGGCCAAAAATCTCATTTCGTGGGAAGATATTGAGCTGTTGATGCACGATGAGTTTATGCGCCTGAAAGTGCCCACAGAAAAACTGGCCGAGCTTCACCCGGCGGACATTGCCGAAATCATCAGCGATTTGAACCGCGCCGAAGGCCGGCAATTCCTTGATACCCTGGATGTTAGACAACTGGCCGAAGCGCTGGAAGAAGTGGAGCCGGACTTTCAGGCCAGCCTGGTAAAAAACATGTCCGACGAAAAGGTGGCCGACGTGCTGGAAGAGATGTCGCCCGACGAAGCGGCGGACTTGCTGGCCGAACTGCCCTCGGAACGCAGTGAAGATTTGCTGGAGTTGATGGAAGAAGAAGACGCCGCCGAAGTGCGCAAGCTGCTGGCTTACCCCGAAGATTGCGCCGGCGGGATTATGACCACCGAATTCGCCTCGGTGCCGCCGCATTTAACCGCCGAACAAGCCATTCAAATGCTGCGCGAAACCGCCGATGAAGCCGAAACCATTTTTTATGTGTACGTTACCAACGTTGAAAATGAACTACTGGGCGTTTTCTCGCTCAGCGACCTGGTGCTGGCGCAACCCGACACGCCGGTGACTAAATTTATGCACAAACGGGCCGTCAGGGTTAACCTGCTGGACGATCAGGACAAAGTAGCCCAAATGATTGCCAAATATAATTTGCTGGCTATTCCGGTGGTGGATGATAAAAACACGTTGCACGGCATTGTCACCGCCGACGACGCGCTTGACAAGATTATCCCCACGGCCTGGAAAAAACGCCTGCCGCGCCTGTATTTAACCAACTAAACCGGAAAGGAGCTAACCCGCGATGAAAGCCTCAACCTTGTTCAAAAAAAATATCTGGTTAAGTTCAACCTTTGTCCGGCGATTGGTACTTTTCCTGTCGGTGTTTGGGCCGGCTACAATTACTGCCATGGCCGATAACGACGCCGGCGGCGTGGCCACCTACTCCATTGCCGGGGCGGTTTTGGGCTACCCCATCCTCTTTCCGCTGGTAATTATCACCGTGCTGCTGGGTGTTACCCAGGAGATGGGCATGCGGCTGGCCATCATTACTCGGCGCGGCCTGGGCGATTTAATCCGGGAGAAATTTGGGGTTAAAGTTTCGCTGCTGATTTTTACCAGCCTGCTGATAGCCAATATGGGCACCATCATCACCGAATTGGCGGCGGTAAAAACCACCAGCGCCATGTTAAATTTACCGGCCATCCCCATGGTGATTCTAATTGTGCTGATTTCTTTTGTGTTTATCACCAAAGGAAGTTACAAGCTCACCCAGAATATTATGCTGCTATCCAGCCTGTTCTTCCTGACCTACATTTTTTCGGCGTTTATGGCCAAACCAAACTGGGGGCTGGCGTTGAGCAACCTGGCTTATCCGCATGGCGTTGATTTTACCCCGGATTATCTAAAAAACTACCTGTTAATTGGGATGGGCGTGCTGGGCACGACCATTACGCCGTGGGGCCAGTTTTTTATCAGCAGTTTTGCCTTTGATAAAAAAATTGAAAAGGGCAAAGTAAATTACGGCCAACTCGAAGCCTATTGGGGCGCTTTTCTCACCGATTTTTTCTCGTTTTTTATGATTGTGGCCACGGCGGCAACCCTGTTTGCCCACGGCATCGCCCTTGAATCGGGTGAGCACGCCGCGTTGGCCATTAAACCCTTTGCCGGCGAACTGGCCGGAACCCTGTTTGCGCTGGGCATTCTCAACGCCGGGTTTATGGGGCTGGTGATTGTTTCATTGTCCACCGCCTACGCCTTTGCCGAGTTTTTTGGCCTGCCCGGCAGCCTGGACACCTCTTTTAAACAGAGCAAAACTTTTTACACCATTTTCATTGGACAACTGGTGGTAGCCACCGCGGTGGTGATGTTTCCCAGGGTATCGCTGTTTCAACTGGCGGTTACCACGCAAACCATCAACGCCATGATGCTGCCGCTGGTATTTTTCTATTTAATCAGCCTGACTAGCAACAAAAAATTGATGGGTGAGTACGCCAACAACGCCTTTCAAAAATACTTTACCGTTGTGGCCACGGTGGTCATCACCGTTGCCTCGGCGATTACTTTGGGCGCTACCTTTTGGCAGTTTTAAGGCTAAAAAATGCCGGCGGCACGGCATACATCGTGCCGCCGGCATTTTTTTGGGGAGTTTTACCCCATGACCAATGTTCAAAATTAATTGACATTATCTTTCAGTTCTGCTATAGTTTGCTACTCAAAACAATATAACTCTGGTGCTCTGTGCTTTTCCCCTTGACCGGTGCTATAATGGCACACTCCTTACCAGAGTCATTACAATCCACTCTATTCAGGTTTTGGCCCAGGTTAAAGCGATGTTTACCGGGTTTAAATGGGTTAGGGGCAAACATTGCCCTCCTCTTTGCCTTTTAGCATCCCTGGCTAAGGCAGCCTAACCACCGAGGCATATGCGGTTTAGCGCACACCGTTGCGCTCGCCTTACCCCTTGGCGTCAGGCCAAACTCAACTCTATTATCAACCAAACTCCTGCTCATCAATGTTGTAACTACTCTATTTAAAGAAAGAATTATCAATGGGAAATCAGTCAACAAACTCTCACGAAAATGAGGAGGAACGCGCCGAGTTAAGCGATCCTCCCAGTCCAGACCTGGTTTTGCTCCTGTACAGCGTGGTTGAATCGCTGCAACGGGGCGAACCGCACGATTTAATTGCCGATTTGGAAACCCTCGACACGGCCCAATCCATTGGCGTTGCCCTCCAAACCGCCGGTTATCCGGTAATTATGGCTCCCATCCGCTCCGAAGAAGATATATTTGCCGCCGTAGCCGGGGTTGATCCGCGCACCACGCTGGTTTTTAATTTATGCGAAACTCTGGGCGGTATTTCTACCCAGGAATCGCGGGTGCCGTACCTGCTGGAACAACTGGGCTTTTGTTACGTGGGCGCCACCCCCGAAAATCTGGACGCCTGCCTGAACAAAGGCCACGCCAAAGCCTGTCTGCTGCAACGGGGCGTATCAACCGCGCCCTACCAGGTTTTTCACACCGCGCACGAAGAGCCGGTAACGGTGCCGCTGCCCGCCATAGTCAAGCCGGTGGCCGAAGATTGCAGCCTGGGCATTAACCTCAACGCTGTAGTGTGCGATGTTGATTCGTTGCGGCAGCAGGTTGATTATGTGCTAAAGGTGTACAAACAACCGGCGCTGGCCGAAATGTACCTGGATGGCCGCGAATTTAGCGTGAGCTTGTGGGGCAACGGCATTACTCACGTTTTGGCCGTGGCCGAAATTGATTTTTCAAACTGCGCTGGCCGCTGGCCGGTGGATGATTTTGAAGCCAAATGGAGTGATCGTTTCTCGGCGGTTTATCCGGCCCCCATTGATAATGAGTTAAAAAATTCCATCCACCAGTTGGCGTTGGCCACCTTTCACACTATGGGCTGCCGCGATTACGCTCGGGTGGACCTGCGCGAAAAAAACGGGCAACTCTACGTACTGGATGTTAACCCCAACCCCTGCCTGTCAATGAGCGCCGGGTTTGCCACCGCCGCCCGAACAGCCGGGTACGATTATCCCGGCATGGTGCGGCAAATTGTGCAATGGGCCTGGCTGCGAAAAGGCAAGCATTAATCACATTGGCCCGATAACACTTGTAAGAAATGGCTCTATCCTTTGAGCCATTTCTTATTTAAGATAGGGAAACATTACCGCAAGGAGAATTACAATGCCCAAAGATTTTACTGCTCAACCCTACAACCAGGTGCGGCGGGCCGATCGGGCCGTAACCGACGACGCCTGGATCAAAGCCTTGCTGCATCGCGTTCCATTTGGTGTGCTGGCTACCGCGCTGGATGACCAGCCTTTTATCCACAGCAACCTGTTTGTGTTTGATGAAGCCGCCAACGCCATTTACCTGCACACCGCCAAAGTGGGCCGCACCCCGGCCACGGTGCAGGCCAACCCCAAAATCTGCTTCAGCGTGAGCGAGATGGGCCGGCTGTTGCCCGCCACCGAAGCTATGGAATTTAGCGTGGAATATGCCGGAGTAACGGTATTTGGCACGGCCTCGATTGTGACCGATGCCGCCGAAGCCGAACACGGCCTGCAACTGCTGCTCAACAAATACTTTTCTCACCTGCAACCGGGCCGCGATTACCGCCCCATTACCCCGGCAGAGCTACACTACACCTGCGTTTATCGCCTGGATATTGACCAATGGAGCGGCAAAAAAAAGGAAGTCCAGCCGGATTTTCCCGGCGCGTTCTTTTACAGCCCCGCCTCCAGTGATTGACAACCACGTAATTAAAAAATCCCCGGCACAAAAAAAATGCCGGGGATTTTTATTCCCCGCCCGGTTAAAATTACCGGGCAAACAGTTCCGGGCATAGACTTTGCCGCCGGTTGGAGTTTATTCCAAAACGCATTATAATAGTGCTGGCAATTACATCAAGCTCAACCCGCTCAAACGAGGAGGCAGCCACTTTGTCTACAAACAAGCCAGATTCACCGGTCAAAAATAATCCGGTGTTACATTATCACTACGCTGGCCTAACCAACACCGGCATGGTACGCGACCACAACGAGGATGCGTACAAACTACCCTCCGCCACCGATGCCATAACGCTGGCCGCCAAAGGCCACCTTTACGTTCTGGCCGATGGCATGGGCGGGCATCAAAAAGGCGAAGTCGCATCGGCAATCACCATTGATACGGTTAACACCGAATATTACACCTCCGTCATTGAAATTGACTCGAACCAGCCGGAAAAAACAATCATCGAGGCGCTGGTTTACGCCATTGAAAAAGCCAATCTCAATGTAATTGATGCCACGCAGGGCGGCGGCACCACCATTGTGGCCGCCGTGCTGTACCACGATACCCTGGTGGTGATGAACGTGGGCGACTCGCGGGCCTATTTGCTGCGTGATGACCAGCTCTACCAGATTAGCCGCGACCATTCGCTGGTATCGCGGTTGGTGGAAATGGGCAAAATCACCGAGGAAGAAGCCTTAAGCCACCCGCGCCGCAACGTGTTATACCAGGCTTTGGGCCAGGGCAACGAAGTTGACATTCACATTGTGCAGGAAAAGCTACAACTCAACGATGTTGTAATTTTGTGCAGCGACGGGTTGTGGGGCGAAGTTGGCGAAATAGCCATTATTGAGGTGCTCAACGCCACCAAACACCCGTTGCAAGCCATTGAAACCCTGGTAGATATGGCCAACCTCACCGGCGGCCCGGATAACATCACCGCCATCGTCATTCAGGTGGCCGACTATGAAGCGCCCGAAGCCGGCTACGGTTCGCAGCCGCAATCGCCACTCGATGTTTTTATTGTTGATGACGACGATACGCACCCCACCGCGCCGTCAACCAGGCCAGTCCATACCAAACCCACCACCCTCCCCGAAAGTGGTCTCTGGAAAGGCTAAAGCGGCTCATGATAGATTTTATCGCTACCGAGGCAACCGTCAGGGCGTTAAAAAAACAAGCCAAATCCGGTGAAATTGATCTGGCTGCTTTTGAAGCGGAATTGATGAAAATGGTGGATGTGGCCGAGGATGGCTATTATTGGATGTTTGGCCACGTCACCGAGCAGTGGTATCGCCACGATGGCCAAAACTGGCTGCCCGACAGCCCCGGCGAACTGCTGGTTACTCCCAACGAACTGCTAAACCACCCAACTCACCATCAACCCGAACCCGCTCCGGCGGATTGGGCCTCGATTGAAATGAGCTGGTTTTTACTGGGCGTGGTTGGCCTGATTGTGATTTTTAGTATTGTGTACGCCGCCACGCTCCAAACAACTATTTGAGCGGCTCAAACCGGGCTGGCGTAAAACAGAATGTAAACGCAAAGACCAAACACAACGGCTACCGTCCACGCCGTGTACGCCGCCCACATCCAGTACCGCAACACCCCAATTTTGCGCGGCAATATTTTTAGCGCCGCCAGCAAGCAGTAAATGGATAACAATTGGGCCACACTCCCCAATATGGCGTGCGCCACCGCCACCAGCACCGGCAATTCAGTTAGCCGGGCTGCGCCCGCCCCGGAAACAGCCCTGAATGTAGGACTCATCACAAAAACAATAAAAAAGATGTTAAGAATCACAACCGGGATTTGCAGCCACTCGTGAATTTTGTATTTGCCCTGGAGTTGCGCCACCACGCCGGCGCTCAACGCCAGATAAAAAACAACCTGCACCACCAGCGTAATATCCACCAGCAAACTGGGGCTAAAAAAACCGGCCGTATTTCTTAACAGTTCCATGGCATTCTCTCTCCCGCAATTATTCCCCGGCGCAAATACTCCCGGTAAAGGCTAATTTCCGGCAAAATCCAGCACAAAAGTGTACCACCCCGATTGGCCCTGGGCTACGCCCACGCCCACCCGGTTAAAGTTTTGGTGCAAAATATTCCGGCGATGGGGCGCATCGCCCATAAACCAGTTGATGGTAGCCGCCACCGCCTGATCAGCCGGTTTAACGCTGAGATAAATATTCTCACCCACCCAATTGGTTGATAACTTGCGATCCTTAAACCGGTCACGCAGAGTGCTGCCTTCGGGGGTGACGTGGCTAAAATAACCGCGAGTTACCATATCGTGGGCCTGGCTCCAGGCCATTGTGGTGAGTTGCGCATCAACGGCATACGGCGGCAAATTGTGGGCGGCGCGTTCGGCGTTAACCGCTTTAACCATTTCCGCTTCCAACCCCACCAACGTGGGCGAACCGCTTTTCAGCGCGGCCACGTCGGCCTCAGACAGAGAAGGCGCGGGGGGCCGGTTGGCCGCCGGAGCGGCTTCGCCGCCGCCGTTGCGCGGGCGAGGCCGGGTGAGCGGCACTTTGAGCGTTTGGCCAATTTGCAGGATTGTGGTCGGTTCCAAGCCGGGGTTAACCGCCAGAATATCTTCCAAGCTGGAGCCGTTGGTAATGGCAATGTCCAGTAACGTATCGCCGTCCGAAACCTGATAATCTATTTGCGGCGCCCACACCACCGGGTCAGGCAAATCGCCATTGGCGGGTGGAATCAGCACCTTTTGCCCAATTTGCAGGTTGTTGGGATCAAGCATGGGGTTAACCATCATGATCAAATCAACCGAAACATTAAATTTTTGGGCCAAAGCCAGCAACGTGTCGCCGGCATTTAGGGTTTGAAACACCAACACCGGCGTTGGTTTGGGCGTGGTGGGCACAGTTGGCGATGGCAGCGGCGTTGCCGTCACCGGGATGAGCAACTTTTGGCCAATTTGCAGCGTGGTGGGGTCGGTGATGTGGTTTACCGCCATAATTTCGTCGGCGGTGATGGTGTATTTGGCCGCGATATCCACCAATATTTCGCCGGCTTTGATGGTATGCACCACCGGCGCAGGCGTGGCCGTAGCTGCAACGGTTGCCGTTGAGGAAGGCCGGGCGGTGGCGGTGGTTGCTGCCGTAGTCTTTGGTAAAACCGCCGCCGGTTGCGCTGTGGCAGGTGACGCAGGTTGGGCCGTGGCCAAAGCCATCGTCGAAACGGGTGCCGGCGGCGACGCGGTTGTATCAATGGTGGCCCCGGCGCGCGGCGTGGCCACGCCAGACCAAACTGCCAAAACCACGCTTGCTATAATTACCACTCCAATGGCCGCCTGTTGCAACTGCGGCCCGGAGTTACGGCCTTGATCCAAATTTTATCTCCATCTGCCAACCAAAGTTAACCAAAAATTATACACGTCTCTTTTTAATCACGCCAAACGGGGCCAACTGCGCCCTCTGCGCTTTTTAGCCCGCCGCCGGCGGCAAAACGCGCTGGCGTTGTTGTTGCAGCAGTTTGTTGCACAGGCCGATGCGCTCTTGCAACTGCTGCTCGGTGCAGTCTGATTGGCTTTTTACCCGCTGCAACCGGTTGAGGTGAGCGTGAATGTGGTGGTATGGCAAACCCGACTGGTGATGGTATTGCGTTACCAAAGCGCCGATAACCCGGCTTAAATTGGCAATACGCTCGCTTTTGGTGAGCGCCTCAACCCGCTCTGTTACCTGCTGTTCAACCACGTATTTCATTTGAGCCGGCGGCGGAGCCAGCGCCGGGTCGTTCCAGAGCAACAACTGCCCGCCGTTCACAATAATCGCTTCAACCCCGCTGTTGGTGGCCGGCAACGGCTGCCAGCGTAAAGCCGGGTCTTGCGGCAGGTCGTCATCCTTTTGAGCCGCTTCATCCATAGGCAACAAACTGGCCGAAAGGTAGTGGCGCTGTTCCTTTTCCACCTGTTCGGCCAAAATTTTCAGGCGGATGTCCGCCGGCAGGTAGCAGTACGCCACCTGCACGCCCGCCGGTTGCGGCGTTACCCGCACAATACGCCCCAAAAACTGCCGAAAGTACATTTTGGTGGCCACGGTAGTGGCGTACACGCCCACCCGCAACCGGGGAATATCCACGCCTTCGCTCACCATATTGCAGGCCACCAGCCACGGAGTGCGCCCGGCGGCGTACCGTTTGATTTTACGCGATGCCTCGCTGTCATCCGAAAGCGCCACCGTGGGCCGCACGCCGGTGGTTTCGGTTAGCAGGTCGGCCAGTTGCCGGGCGTGATCCTGGTCGGCGGCTACCAGCAGGCCGCCCGCGTCGGGGTGTTCGCGCCGGGTTTCGAGCAGCATGGCGTGGGCGTCGGCCAGCACCGGCCTGATCCAGCCGCTCTGGGGATCGAGCGCCACGCGCAGCCGGCGGGCGGCGGCGGTTTGGTACAGTTCGTCAGAGAAATTAACCTGCACCAGGTCATCGGCTTCCGTCCAGGCAATATCGCCGCCGTAGGTAAAAAAGGCCACCGACCGGCACACGCCCTCTTGAATGGCCCGGCCATAGGTGTATTCGTAGTCGGGCTTGCTCACATCATCCTGGTAGCGCACAAAGGGGATGGTGTTGTTGTCGCTCCGAAAGGCCGTGCCCGACAGCGACAGAATAAACCCGGCGGCCTCAAACGCCTGCAACAGCGAGTTGCCCCACAACAGGCCGTTGGCGGCGTGGTGAACTTCATCCAGAATTACCAGCGCGTTGCGGCTGATTTTGTGAAAAAACAGGGGGCGGTTGGCAACCTGATGGTAAGTTACCACCAACCCCTGATAATCGGCGGCCAGCCGGCTTTTGTTGCCAAAACTGCTATCCAGATGCAGGCCAATCCGGTTGGCGGCCTGCGCCCATTGCAACCGCAAATGCGCGGTGGGCACTACAATAATCACTTTAGAACGGTTGAGGGTTTTTAGCTGGTGACAGCACACCTGCAACGCCGCCGTGGTTTTGCCGGAGCCGGGAGTTGCTTCCCAAAGCAGCGTGTTAACCCGGTTGGCCAGGTTGCGGTGGTAACAGGCCAATGCTTCTTGTTGCCAGGCTCTAAGTTGCAAGTTCATATCAGAATGGATGTAGCCGTAAATAAACCAAAACTGGGTTGCACAAACAGAAACCCGCTGATTATAGGCGGGTTAAACCAAACCACAAACAACCGGCCCGGTTTTGGGTTGGAAATTAATATTATGGTTGCGGGTTGGGGGCGAGCCGGTGACGCCTGCCGCGCAAGTTTGGCGGCGCGGTTGCTAGAGGAAGGAGATCAGGTATAATTTTAGTGTTGGCGGCGCAGATAATACAACACCGCCGGTTAAAAAATTTAGCCTCCGGGCGATTATTGTTTGGAAACCCAAAATTATGCCCAATCCGTGGAGTAATCTAACCAGAGCCGTGGCGCTGGGGCTGTGCCTTGTTTTTTTTGGATGGTTTTTTTCTACCATCCAGCCATTGCTGGACCCGTTTATCATTGCGGCCTTGCTGGCTTATACCCTAAGCCCGGTGGTTAAAGTCGCTCAAACGCGGCTGCGGCTGTCGCGGTTGTGGGCGGTATCGCTGGTTTATTTTTCCAGTTTGGCCCTGTTAATCACCGTGCCCAGCGTTCTCACCCCGATAGCGGTTGAACAGGCCACCAATCTATGGGACGATTTAGTGAAGATAGAAGGTCAACTGGAAACTACCCTGGCGCAGCCGGTTTTTATCGCCGGGCAGCAACTTCATTTGGGGCAGATATTGGCCAATCTGTTAAAAGTGACCAACGCCTCGCTATCGCCCACCGCCGAAGGGGCGCTGGCGGTGCTGCATACCACCTCGACCAGCCTAGTATGGCTGCTCATCATCCTGATTGGTGTTTATTATTTACTGCTCAATGGCGAAGATTTGCGGGATTGGTGCGTGCGCCTGGCCCCGGAAGCGGTACAGCCGGATATTCACCGGCTGTTACTGGAGATTGACGACATCTGGCAAGCCTATTTGCGCGGCACGTTGTTGTTGATGGTGATTGTGGGGATTGTGTTTTCGGTGGTGTGGATGGCCATTGGCCTGCCCGGCGCGTTGGTGTTGGGGATTTTGGCCGGCCTGTTAACCGTAATCCCCGATGTGGGGCCAACCATTGTGGCCACGCTGGCGGTGGTGGTGGCCTTTTTCAAGGGATCAAACGTGCTGTCTGTTTCAAAAATATCGTTTGCGGTGCTGGTTTTTGCCATTTACTTTGTGCTAATCCAGGTTAAGTCCATCTGGCTGCGGCCCCGGATTATGGGGCATTTTCTGCACCTCAACGAAGGGCTGGTGTTTGTGGCTATTATCAGCGCCACAGTTTTATGGGGAATTTTGGGGGCGCTGATTATTATCCCCCTGCTGGCTACCGTGGGGGTGATTGGGCGCTACCTGCGCTGCCGCATTTTGGGCCTGGAACCCTGGCCCGACGACACATTACCGGAGAAAACAGCCTGATGCCTCAATCCCGCTACGTTACATTTGAACGCAGCGGGATTTTTATTTTGAAGCGAACATCGCTACTACTTGACGTTCCGCACCAAAAAATCCGGGTTGCGGCAGCTTTTGGCCGCCTTATTCAACACCTCGGCGCTGCACGGAACCGGATTCCCATCCACCGAAAAACACACGTACAACTCGGTTAAAAAGCGGCCCGAACCGGAGCAGTACACCGCCAGGGATGACTCACTGAGGGCGGGGTTGGCCGCCACAAAGTCGCTTTTGAACTGGTTGGATGTTACCCGCACCGGCTGCGCCGGAGCCTGGTACGCCGCCGGAATCACCACCGACTCTTTTAGCCGTTTTGACAAAGCCAAATATTGGGCCGGCGGCAAACCAGAACAGGTGCCGTGCTTGTCCCATTCGTGGTCGTACAATTTGAGGCTGGGATAAAGCCCCTGAAACTGCCGCTTTACGTCATCCGGCAGCTTTTGGGTAGAGCAATTGCTGGGGTAGCCCTGGTTGTACTGCGGCCACAGCCCGTGCAGCACAAACCCCAGCTTTTTACCGGGGCTGCATTGCTGCGGGTCCTTGTTGCCGTTGCTGTTGCAATAATCCGGCGACCACGACAGCGATAGCACGTAAAAATCAAAGTCGGCGGATGAAGCCGGCGAGGTATCGGGTTGAACCGCCGGTGGCGGGGTGGATTCTTTCGCCGGCAGGGGGGTATCTACCGTTACCGGCGTGGCCGGCTGCGGAGGAATCACCTCGCCGATTTCACCGGTGGTTAAATACCGGTAGGCAAACACGCTTAACACTATAATTGCCGCCAACGCGGTGGTAAGGGCGCTGGCCTGTTTTCTGCCTTGATTGGGATTGCTCATGATGTTTTACCTGTGAGTGGAGTAAAAAGATGGGCCTATTGTGCCATTAAAAGCCAACGTAAGCAACCCTAGCCGGCAACCGGTTCTTCAAGGGCCGGCGGCAGGGGCAACGGCCTGAACTCCGTGGCCGTTTCGGTGGCGGCTTTGGCCACCCGTTTGGCAAAGTAATACACCCGCTTAAGGTACTCAATAATCTCCGTCTCTATTCTAAAAGTGTCCAGCCGATTGGGTTCGGCGGCGGTGAGCCGGTGCACCAAATGCTCCTCGGCTTCATCGGCCAGCCGGTTAACCTCCAGCTTGGCGGCAATCACCTCTTCGGCCAGAGGCCGGTTGGCCGTTACCAGCGCCTCAACCGATTTTTCTACCGACCAGCACACTTTGGCGTGCAGCGCCAACAAAATCTGCTGAGTTACCTGGCTCATTTCAACCTGCTGTTGCAGGCGGGTGTGGCCGGCTTCAACCAGGTTGGTTTCCACCATGTCGCCAATGTTTTCCAGGTGGTTGGCCACGGCCATGCATTCGGCCAGCTCGCTGGATTCACGCGGCCCCAGGTTAACCTGAGACAACCGGCCCAAATACGTTACAATGGCTCCGTACAGCAAATCTACGTTATCATCCATTGCCGCCATTGCCGCCAACTCCGCCTCGGAGCCGTGGAACACGGTGGGCAGGGCAATCCGCACCATTTGGCCGGCGTAGCTGCCCAAACGCCCCAATTCCAGCCGCACCCGGTCTAAGGCGATGCCGGGCGTTTGGAACAGGGTATCGTCCAGGTAGCGAGGCGTAGCCACTGCCGCCCGGGGTTGGGGCCGCAGCGGGATGAGCCGGTTTATTAGCGTAACCAGCGGCGTGGTAAACCAGATAAAGATAAAGGCGTTGCCCACGTTAAAAATAGTGTAAGCATTGGCAATCTGGCGGGGAGCCTCGGCGGCAATCCGGGCCAGCCCGGTAAGGCCGGGGTGAGTCGGAGCCATAAACCGGGCCATTGCCGCCAGTTGCCCGGTGAAGAACAACCAAATGAGCACGCCGGCGCTGCGGTAGAGCAAGTTGAGCACCGCCGCCTGCACCGCCTCGCGGGGGCGGCCAATCGAGGCCAGTAGCGGAGTAACCGCCGCGCCAATGTGCGCCCCAAACATTAACCCCAGCCCGGCTTCTAGCGATAAAAACCCTTGCGACGCCAGCGCCATAACCAACCCCACCGTAGCGGTGGCGCTTTGAATGAGCGCGGTAAACACCAGCCCCAGCAGCAGCCCCAACAACGGATTTTCTAGCCAGCGCATTAACGCCAAAAACGAATCAACATTGCTCAGTGGGCGGGTGGCTTCGCCCATAATGTTCATGCCAAAGAACACCAGCCCCAACCCCATCACCATCGCCCCATATTGCCGGATAGGTTTGTTTTTGGCCACAAACAGCAATAAAAAGCCCAGGCTAACCAACCCCAGCGCCGACCGGGTAACTTTAAACGCCACAATCTGCGCCGTAACCGTGCCCCCAATCCCCGCGCCCAGCAATACCCCCACCGATTGAGGCAACGCCATCAGCCCGGCGGAGATAAACCCCACCAGCATTACTGCTGTTACGGACGAGGATTGAAAGATGGCGGTAACTACAATGCCTACCAGCACCCCTTTAAAGCGGTTGGTGGTAAGTTTAGCCAACAGGCTCTTCATGCGGCTGCCCGCCACCAGCTTGAGGGCGGTGGTCATTTGCTCCATGCCGTACAAAAACAGCGCCAGCCCCCCCAATAGTTGAATGATAACCGCGCCAACTGTTAACGAATTAGTAAGGTTGCCAGAATCCATTGGTTGTCTCCTTGGAAAAGAATTACGAACTATGAATTACGAGCTACGAATTACGGATTTTTATCCGGTGTGATGCGCCGGCAGGTTGGTAATGGCTCCTGGTTTATTGGGGGTGAGCCTATAGTTTGATTATAGCTTTGCCGGTGGTAGCAGGCCACACGTAAAGCCTAATCTGCCCCGAGCATAGAGGATGATTAAAGGATGATTAAAGGATGATTAAAGGATGATTATAGGATGATTATAGGATGATCGAAGGATGGTCGAAGGATGATTAAAGGATGCTTACAGAATGGCCGGCCAATAAACGGCTTTTGGCCTGACTTTACCGTTTATTGGGCCGTTTGTAAAAAATATTTAACAAAACTTTAACCATCCATTAACATTTTATTAACAGCCAATTAAATGTTGTTCAACACAATAAACAGGCTGATAATAAATAGCGATTATCGCGTTAACGGCATCTCTGCCACCCTTATTACCGGCAACAAAACCGGGGTGGCCCCTTATTTGAGAAGGAGGATCATACAATGGCTGTATTTAAACTGCGAGCCTGGCTGCTGCCGGTTGCGCTGTTGCTAACCGGGCTGGCCCTGGCCGGTTGCGGCGGCAGCGCGGCTCCGGCGGCGGCCAAACAGAGCCGCGCTATTCAAAATAAAGGCTCGGATACGCTGGTAAACCTGGCGTTGGCCTGGGCCGAGCATTACCGCACCATAAAACCGGAGGTGGCCATTGCCGTAACCGGCGGCGGCACCGGCACCGGCCTGGCGGCGCTCATTAACGGCACGGTTGATATTGCCAACGCCTCGCGCAAAATGAAGGATGACGAGATTGGGCAGGCCCGCGCCAACGGCATCGAACCGCAGGAGTTTACCGTGGCGGTTGACGCGCTGGCCGTGCTGGTGCACCCCTCTAACCCGGTTGACCGGCTGACTATTGACCAACTGGCCGACATTTTTACCGGGCGCATTACCAACTGGAAAGATGTGGGCGGCAACGATGCGCCGATTATCCTGTTATCGCGTGAAACAAACTCGGGCACGCACGTTTACTTTTTGGAGCAGGTGGTGCGCAAGGGCAGCAAGGAGAACAAGGATATTTTTGCCCCGCAAACGCTGTTAATGCCGTCATCGGTGGGCATTACCAGCGAGTTGAGCCGCAACCCCAACGCCATTGGCTACGACGGCCTGGGCTACGTAACCGAACACGAAAAGGTGCTGGCCATTGCCAAAAACGGCAACTCGGCGTATGTGCGGCCCAACGCCCAAACCGGCGGTGATGGCAGCTACCCCATTGCGCGGGAGTTGTATATGTATACTGCCGGCCAACCCGACCAGACGATTAGCGATTACCTCACCTGGATTAAAGGGCCGGAAGGCCAGGCGATTGTAACCCGGCTAGGCTTTGTGCCGCTATCGGAGAAAACCCAATGAGCACCATTGAAGATACCCGTTTTACCGCCGCGCCAACTCCCGCTCCCCGCGCCAAACGCAACTGGCCCGAAACGCTGATCGAAGGGTCCATCCACGTGGCCGGGGTTTCGACTATTTTTATAGTGGCGCTGATCTTTTTCTTTCTCATCCGCGAAGGGTTGCCCGCTTTTTTGGACATACCGTTGCGGCAGTTGTTTGGCTTGCGCTGGTACCCCATTGAGAGCATGTTTGGCCTGCTTTCGCTGATTGTGGGATCGCTGTTGGTAACGGCGGGGTCAATTATCATTGCCCTGCCGCTGGGGTTGATTACCGCCATTTACCTGGGCGAAATTGCCCCGCTGTGGCAACGTGAAATCCTTAAACCCCTGATTGAAATGCTGGCCGGCATCCCTTCGATTGTGCTGGGCTTTTTGGGCTGGGTGGCGCTGGCTCCGCTGGTGCAAAATATGGGCGCGCCCACGGGGCTAACAGCCTTTACCGGCTCGCTGATTTTGGCCTACATGGCGCTGCCCACCATCATCAGCATTTCAGAGGATGCGCTGTACGCCGTGCCCAAAGAGTACCGCGACGGGGCGCTGGCCATTGGCGCAACGCAATGGCAAACCATCTGGCGGGTGGTGCTGCCGGCGGCCCGCTCTGGCCTGGTGATTGCGGTAATGCTGGGCATTGGCCGGGCCATTGGCGAAACTATGGCGGTGATGATGGTAACGGGCAACGCGGCCAATATTCCGGCGCTGGGGCCAGACATCTTCTTTCAGCCGGTGCGCACCATGACCGCCACCATCGCCGCCGAAATGGGCGAGGTGGCGCGGGGCAGCCTGCACTACAACGTGCTGTTTGGTATTGGCATTGTGCTGTTTGTAATCACCTTTGCCATTAACTCGCTGGCCGGCAAGCTGGTGGGCGGACAACCCGCCCGCAAACGGGGAGGCCAGTTATGACCCGCCAACAAACCCAAAAAATTGCCACGGTAGTGATTACCTCCGTGGCCGCGGTGGTGGTTATTCCGATTGTGCTGGTGATTTTGTTTATTGTGGTTAACGGCCTGCCCGCCATCAGTTGGGTGTTTTTAACCCAGCCACCCAGCAACGGCATGCGCGAAGGCGGCATTATGCCGGCCATTCTGGGCACCATCATTCTTACCTTTGGCACGGCCATTGCCTCGTTTCCGCTGGGGATTGGCGCGGCCATTTACCTGGCCGAATACGCCGGCGACAACCGCTTAACGCGCTGGGTGCGGCTGGCGATTGTGAACCTGGCCGGCATCCCTTCGATTGTGTACGGCCTGTTTGGGCTGGGCGCGTTTGTGCTGTTTTTGAACATGGGCACCTCGATTATTGCCGGCTCGTTAACGCTGGGGCTGCTTACCCTGCCGGTGGTCATCAGCACCGCCGAAGAAGCCATTAACGCCGTGCCGCAGCAGTTTCGCACGGTAAGCCTGAGTTTGGGCGCAACGCGCTGGCAAACCATTTGGCACCAGGTGTTGCCGCACGCCCTGCCCGGCATTGTCACCGGCATTATTTTGGGGTTGGGCCGCGCCGCCGGAGAAACCGCCCCCATTTTGTTTACCGTGGCGGCGTTTTACCTGCCGGAACTACCCAAATCTATGTTTGACCAAAGCATGGCCCTGCCCTACCACCTGTACGTAATTGCCACACAGGTGCCGGGCATGCCGCTGCAAATTCAATACGGAACGGCACTGGTGCTGATGCTGCTGGTGCTATCGCTAACGCTGGTAGCCACCTTTTTCCGCACCAGCATGCGCCGCCGCCGGGAGTGGTAACTATGACCGCCAAAATCTCAGTTCAGAATGTGTTTTTTACCTACACCGACGACGGCACCGAGGCGCTACGGAACATCAATTTAGAAATTGCGCCCAACCAGGTGTTTGTGCTGTTTGGCCCGGCCCGCAGCGGCAAAAGCACGCTGCTGCGGCTGTTTAACCGCCTGTGCGATTTAACCGATAAAACCGAGCGGCAGGGCACTATTCTGTTTAACAACCAGGATATTTTTGCCCCCGGCGTGGATGTAAGCCATTTGCGCCGCCGCATTAGCATGGTGTTTGCCATTCCCACCCCGCTGCCCGGCTCCATCCGCGATAACCTGACCTACGGGCTGCGTATGGCCGGCCTTAAAGACGAGCGCACCCTGGCCGAACGGGTTGAAAAATCGTTGCGGCAGGCCGCCCTGTGGGACGAGGTGAAGGACCGGCTGGATACCTCGGCGTTTGCCCTGTCGGGCGGGCAAAAACAGCGGTTGTGCATTGCCCGCAGCCTGGCCCTGGAGCCGGAAGTGCTGCTGCTGGACAACCCCACCTCCGGCCTGGACCCCATTTCCACCAGCCAGGTGGAGGACTCGCTGTACAAGCTAAAACAGCGGTACACCATTGTAATGGTGCCGCACAGCGTGCAGCAGGCGGCGCGGGTGGCCGATAACGCCGGCTTTTTGCTGGACGGTGAACTGATCGAAGTGGGCAGCCGGTTGTTTACTTTTCCCCGTGATAAACGCACCGAAGATTACGTAACAGGACGTTTTGGCTAATGAATAACAAAATTGAAGTAAACAACTTTAGCTTTTTTTACGGCGGGTTTCAGGCTTTGATTGACCTGAGCCTGGGCATTCCCCAAAACCAGATCACCGCCCTGATTGGCCCATCGGGGTGCGGCAAATCCACATTTTTGCGCTCGCTCAACCGGATGAACGATACCATTGCCAAAACCAGAGTTGAAGGCCAGATTATAATGGATGGCAAAAATATTTACGACCCGGATGTGGATGTGGTAGAATTACGCCAACGCGTTGGCATGGTCTTCCAGCGGCCCAATCCATTCCCGCAAAGTATATTTGAAAACGTCGCTTTTGGCCCGCGAGTATTGGGGCTAACCAAAACCCACAACCTGGCCGAACTGGTGCGCGAAAGCCTGGAAAATGTTACGCTCTGGGACGAGGTTAAACACCGGCTAAACGGCCCGGCCCTGGATTTGAATCCCGGCCAGCAGCAACGCCTATGCATTGCCCGCACCATCGCCGTAAAGCCGGAGGTCATTTTAATGGATGAGCCGTGTTCGGCGCTGGACCCGGTGGCCACGCTACGGATAGAAGAGCTAATGCGCGAACTGGCCCAAAAATACACCATTGTGATTGTTACCCACAACATGCAGCAGGCGGCGCGGGCCTCACACTGGACGGGCTTTTTCTGGCTGGGGCGGCTGGTTGAATTTAACCCCACGTCAGAACTGTTCAACACCCCTCGCCATGAGCTAACCGAGGCTTATATTACCGGCCGGCGCGGTTAATCCCGGTAAAAATCTATGTATTCCTGCTCAACCCGCCGCCGTGTTGGGCCAACTTTACGGGCAACCGGAAAACAAAAATAAAGAAACAGAGGAGATTTACCAATGGTACTACGGGAACGCTTTGAAAAAGAACTGAATGAACTCCAGGCCGGTATTTTGCGAATGGGCGACATGGTTGACGACGAGTTGCAACTGGCGCTCAAGGCGCTGGATACCCTGGATACCGATCTGGCCAGGCAGGTTTTTGCCGCCGACAAAAAGGTTAACCAGTTGCGCTTTGAACTGGAAGCCCGCTGCACCACGTTAATTGTTACCCAACAGCCCGCCGCCAGCGACGTGCGCAGCATTATTGCCGCCATGAACATGATTGTTGATATTGAACGCATGGGCGATCAGGCCAAAGGTATTGCCAAAGTGATTCCTCACATGCTCAAATACCCCGATAGCCCGCGCCCCGCCGAACTCAGGCCGATGGGCAGCCTGGTTAGCCAAATGCTCAAACAGGCCATGATTGCCTACGCCCACAACAATGTTGATTTGGCCCACGCCATAAGCAAACAGGATGACGAAGTGGACAAGCTGTACGCCCGCGTTTTTAACCAGATTATGGAACACATGGCCCAAACCAGCGATCCCAAACAGGTAGAAACCTGCTACGAAATTCTGCGGTCGGCCCGCGAACTGGAACGCTTTGGCGACCTGGCGACCAACATTGCCGAGCGGGTGGTGTACAAAGTTACCGGCGCTATGTACGAAACCAACCTGGATAACGACAACCAGTAACGCCGGTTTTTCCGGCCACAAAACAAGCGCAGGCAGACAAGCAACGTGCAATCAAATGGATTGCCGTTGCTTGTTTGAGCGTTTATACCAACAAAGCCGCCTGATCAGGCGGCTTTGTTTTATTTACGGGGCAATCACCACACCGGGGATTTTTACATAGTCGCTTTGAAACTGGCCGGCGCTATCCAAAATTTGCAGCCGGGCGCCGCTGCCGGCCTCGTAAAGCCCTATCAGCAAATCATACGTGCCGGGCAAAATATCGAGCGGCAACGGCAGCAGGTGCAAATCGGTAATGCGCTCGCCGGGCTGCCAGTTGGGGGTGGCGTAAAACCCCTGCTGCGGCTGGCCATCACTTTGGGCCACAATGCGCCGGTTGGCATCTACCAACTGCACAAACACGGTAAAATCATTGGCCACGGGCGCGACAGCCTGCCAGAACAACGTAACATTGAGCATAGTGTTGGGGGCCGCCGGCCGGTTGAACGTTGCGCCGGTCAGCGTGATTTGCCGGTTAAAATCGGCGTTAATGGGGATGATGGCCGCGGCGGGCGCGCTTTCGGTATTCACTTTGATGCCGGTGCGGCGGCTGAACACCAGCAACGGCTCGGCCATGCCATCGAGTTGCAGGCTGTGGCGCATGGCATAATCCTGCTGAAACCATTTGGCCCCCTGAATTTCGGGCAGCCACAACGCGCCCACCACCACCAAATCCGGCTTGTGCTCACGGATGGCGTAGCCAAAGTCGCCTTCGGCAATGTGAGCGGCCACGTCGGGTTGGGCCAGCCCCACAATATCAATAATGCGCCGCCCCGACCAGTAGCCCAAATGGCCAATATCAATGGTCGCCAGCGTAGCCGAGGCGCTGGTGTTAGCCACCAGCCAGCGGGCGGCGGGCGGGTAGGCCAGCGCCTTCCAATCGGGGTTGGCAGCGATAATAGCGCGGGTAACGGGATACACCGTTTGCGTTAACAGAATGGCAAACCCAACCACCGCTGCACTCGCTACCACCGCATCGGTGTGGCGGCGCGCGGCCACAGCCGGCAGCCAGCGGCGCGTTGCCCCAACTACCAACTCAACCACAAGCTGCACGCCCCGGCCAATCAGCAGGGCCGGGCCGGGCGTAATCGGGGCGTAATACCAGGCCGCAAAGGTTACTTGCAGCCCCTCAAACAGGGCCACGTACAGCAAATCTCGCGCCACCACAACAAGCCACTGCCGCTCCCGCCGGATTACGGCGATCAACCCCAACACGTACAGCACCGGAAAAACAAAAAAGGCGTAGGTGTAATGCCTGATCCACTCTTTCCAGTAGTGATAAAAGCCGCTGATGAAATAATCGCCCAGCCAATTGATTTTGCCCTGCGCGGTTTTGGCTTGCAGCGTGGCCGGAAACGGCGAGCCGTAATAGACCGTGGCAAACAAATACCAGCCGGCGGGAATGGCGATCGCCGGGATAATCAGCCGCCAGCGCAGCCGCCGGGTGGTTAAAAAATCGTAGGTGAGCAGGCACGCGCCCACCAGCACGGCATCACCGCGCATCATCACCGTGGCCCCGGTGAGCAGCCCGGCCAACAGATAGCGCCGGGCGGCGTAGGCATTCAGCGCTGCCAGCGCCAGCGCCACATACAGATAGCTTTCCATACTAAAGGCAATAACCAGCAGCGGCATCAGGCTGAGCAGTAGCGCCCCGGTTAGCCCGGTAATCCGGCCCGATAGCCGCCGGCCCAGATCGTAGGCCAGCATGGGAATCAGCATTGCCAGCGTAATGTTCAACACCAGCGCCGCCACCGGCGCCGAGCCAAAAACCCAAACGCCCGCCGCCACCAGCATGGCGTACAGCGGCGTGGTTGTTACCTGCACGCGCTCGCCTACGTTGTAAACAAAGCCGCGCCCGTAAGCCAGGTTTTCGCTCACGCGAAAGGTAATCATGGCATCATCGGCGATAATGTGGCGGGCCTGCCAGCCGCTCCACAAGCCCACCAGCCCCAGCGCCACCAGCAGCGCCACATCGAGCGGCTGCGTTTTAATCCACGTTTGCAGTTTGGTAAACACCGCGTCCTCAATCAATAAAAATTTCAGCGGGGCATTATACCTCAAACCGCCGTTACGCCCCAATTTAACCGTGGGGCGCGTTTTGAAAGTAATCGCCGGGATGATTTTTGGCCGGATAGAAAATTATGGCAAGCGGTGGTATACTTATTTTGAGCTTGATCCTACGGTGGAGCCGATAATTTTATGAAAATTCCTGGTCAAAACGACGATGGGCATCTGCCCAAAATGCCGCGCATGCCCCGCATGCCACGTATTCCCCGCCTGAAAACCGGCGCGCGACTGCGCCTGTGGACGCTAATCGGGCTGGGATTGGGTGTTTATTTGCTGGTAAATTTTGGCGTGGGGCTGTACACGGATTATTTGTGGTTTCAACAACTCAACCTGACGCCGGTGTTTTTAACCACGTTCTGGGCGCAGTTGGGCGTGGGGCTGACTGTGGCGGCGCTATTTGCCGCCATTTTCTGGGCCAATGCCTTTATTGCCCGCTGGCAATCGCTGCGGAATTTGCTGTTTATCAGCGATGACATGCTGGTGGCACAACGTTTTGTGGCCTGGCTGATTGGAGCGGCGGGGCTGTTTTTGGCCTGGCTGGTGGGCATGGCGGCGGCAACCAACTGGCTGATGATACTGCAATTTTTTCACCAGCAGCCGTTCAACCTGGTTGAGCCTGTTTTTAACATGGATGTGGGCTTTTACGTGTTCACCCTGCCGTTTTTGCATTTTGGGCAAAGCTGGCTGCAACTAACTCTGGTGGCGGCGCTGCTGGGATCGCTGGCGGTGTACGCGCTGGCGCAGCAAAACAATCTCATCGAAGGCCGGCTGACAATTTTGCCGCACGTGCAGTTGCACATGTCAATTTTGGGGGCGCTGATCTTTTTGGTGTTCGCCTTTGGCCACTGGTTAAGCCGGTTTGATTTAATGTATTCCACCCGGGGCGTGGCTTTTGGGGCCAGCTACACCGATGTGAATGTATCGCTGCCGGCGTTGTGGGTTATGGTGGTGGTGGCGGCGGGCGCGGCGATAACGCTGCTGGCCAACATTGGGCTGCGCCGCCCGGCGCTCAGTTTGCTGGCCATTTTTGGCTGGGTGATGGTGGGCATCATCGGTACCGGTTTTGCGCCCGGTCTCATTCAGCGTTACGTGGTAGAACCCAACGAGTTGGCCCGCGAAACGCCGTACATCAAAAACCACATCGAGTTTACCAACCGGGCTTACGGGCTGGATAAAACCCATGAAAGCGACTTTCCCAGGCTGGAGCCGCTCACCCCGGAAAAAATCGCCGCCGAAGGCACGTTTTTAAAAAACGTGCGCCTGTGGGATTACCGCCCGTTGCAGCAAACCTACCAGCAAATCCAGGCCATCCGCCTGTATTACCACTTTTTTGATGTTGATTTTGACCGCTACACCATTGACGGCCAACTGCGGCAGGTGGCGCTGGCCGCCCGTGAACTGGACAAAAGCCAGTTGCAATCGCCTACCTGGCTCACCCAAAAGCTGCAATTTACGCACGGCTACGGCCTGGTAATGAACCCCATCAACGAAGTTACCCGCGAAGGTTTGCCGCAACTGTGGATAAAAGACCTGCCGCCGGTAGCCACCGCCGGCAACCTGGCCATTAACCGCCCCGAAATTTATTACGGCGAAGGCGCGGGCGATTACGTGTTTGTTAACACCACCGAACGCGAATTTAACTACCCCAGCGGCGAGCAAAACGTTTTTACCCAATACGCCGGCACCGGCGGCGTGGTGATGGACGGCCTGCTCAAAAAACTGGCCTTTGCGGTGCGGCTGGCCGATTTGAACATGTTGCTCAGCCAGGAGTTTACCCCGGCCAGCCGGGTAATGCTTTACCGCAACATTGGCGAGCGCGTGCGCGCCATCGCCCCGTTTTTAAGCTACGACCACGACCCCTACCTGATTGTTAACCAAACCGACGGGCGGCTGTACTGGCTGCAAGATGCCTACACCACCACAGACCGTTTTCCCTACGCCCAGCCCAAAAACAACCTCAACTACATCCGCAACTCCGTAAAAGTTTTAATTGATGCCTACAATGGCGACGTTACCTTTTACATCACCGATCCCGCCGACCCGCTGGTGCGCAGCTACGCCGCCATCTTCCCCAGCCTGTTCACGCCAATGGAGCAAATGCCTGCCTGGGTGCGCGCCCACATGCGCTACCCCGAAGACATGTTCCGCCTGCAAGCCGAACTGTACCGCACCTACCACATGCGCGATGTGAATGTGTTTTACAACAAAGAGGATTTGTGGCAGGTGCCCAACGAGGTGTTTGCCGGTAACACTCAGCCGGTTGAGCCGTACTACGTTGTTTTAAAACTGCCCGACCAGGCCGAAAGCGAATTTGTGCTGATTCAGCCCTTTACGCCCAACAACAAGGATAACCTCACCGCCTGGATGGCCGCCCGCTCCGACGGCCAAAATTACGGCCAACTGGTCACCTATCGTTTTCCCAAACAGGAATTGATTTTTGGGCCGCTGCAAATCGAAGGGCGGATTGACCAAAACCCCGAAATTTCATCGCAAATTACGTTGTGGGATCAGGGCGGCTCCGAGGTAATCCGGGGCAACCTGCTGGTGCTGCCCCTGGGCAACTCGCTGTTGTACGCCGAGCCGCTCTACCTGCGGGCCGAAAACGGGCAAATCCCCGAATTGAAGCGGGTTATCCTGGCCACCGGCGATACTATTGTGATGCGCCCCACGCTGGCCGAGGCGCTGCAAGCCCTGTTTGAGCAAAGCGGCCCAACTGTGCCCATGCCGGTTAAACCCGAAGTTGAACCATCCGCCCCCACCCCGACGGAAGCCGCGCCCGCCATTACCATGGATTACGCCGGCAAAAGCGTGGCCCAACTGGCCCAACTGGCCTCGCAACACTACGAGGCGGCGCAGGCAGCCCTTCACCGGGGCGATTGGGCCACCTACGGCCAGGAACTGGATCAAATGAAAGCCGCCATTGACGCGCTGGTAAAAGTTACCGGTACCCCCAAATAAACAGCAACAAAATTGCAGGCCACGTTTAAAACGTGGCCTGCAACCGCAAATTCAGCCAAAAACAAAAATCCCACCAAATTCGGTGGGATTTTTTATGCCGAAGCCCAGACTTGAACTGGGGACCCTTTGATTTTCAGTCAAATGCTCTACCTACTGAGCTACCTCGGCGCACGTCACAGTTAACCGCCAGCGATTAACTGTGGGGGATTATAGCACGGTCTCAATGGCTGGTCAAATTTGAAAACCGGGGCAACGCCGGCTGGCGCTGCCCCGGTAAAGGCGGTTATTCGGATTGGGTTTGCTTTTGGATGATGTTGGTAACAGCCGAGAAAATATCAATTGGCACCGGAAAGATGATGGTTGAGTTCTTTTCCACGGCAATTTCGGTGAGGGTTTGCAAATATCGCAACTGAATAGAAGCCGGCTCGGTGGCGATAACTTTGGCCGCTTCGGCTAATTGTTTGGAGGCTTCGTACTCGCCGCTGGCGTGAATGATTTTGGCCCGTTTTTCGCGCTCGGCTTCGGCTTGTTTGGCCATGGCCCGCTGCATGGTTTGGGGCAATTCCACATCTTTTACTTCAACCAGGGTTACTTTTACCCCCCACGGTTCGGTTTGTTCATCAATGATTTTTTGAAGCTGCTCGTTGACCTGTTCGCGGTGGGCCAGTAGTTCGTCCAGTTCGCTTTGGCCAATCACGTTACGCAGGGTGGTTTGCGCAATCTGCCACGTGGCGCGGCGGTAATCCTCAATTTGAATCACGGCCTTGCCGGGATCAATCACCCTAAAATAAACCACCGCGTTCACTTTGATGGTCACGTTGTCGCGGGAGATGGCTTCTTGGGCCGGCACATCAAGCGTAACCACGCGCAGGTCAATTTTGATCATCCTGTCGATGAAGGGAATTATAAAGAAAATGCCGGGGCCTTTAGCGCCCACAAACCGGCCTAACCTAAAAATAACCCCCCGTTCATACTCCTGCACCACCTTGATGGCCGAAAAGACCAGAAAGAAGATGATAACGCCCAAAAACAAAAAACACGGAATTAAACCTAAAATGGCTTCCATCAGTTTTTACGCCTCCTCGCGTTAACCGGATAATTTATTAAGCGGATTGACCAACGATCAACCGGCGTTTGGTTTCCAGCGTGTTGAGCAAATCTTCAAATGATTTGGTGAACGACGCCACGCCGTCATCCTGCAATTTTTGGGTAATGACCGCGTAATCAATACTAAAGTTCTGGAGTTGAGCCAACAGCCCGTCGGCTTCAGCCAGCTCTTCAAACAGGCTGGCGCGGATTTGGCCGTGGTCTTTGAGCGCCACCAGGGTGCTGGGCGGCATGGTGTCAACCGTGTCGGGGCCAATCAGTTCCTCGGCGTAGAGCACGTCGCGGTAGTTGGGGTTTTTGGTGCTGGTGCTGGCCCACAGCGGACGCTGCACGCGCGCGCCTTTTTGAGCCAGTTTCTGGAACCGCTCGCCGCCAAAAATCTCCTGAAATTTTTTGTACGCGGCTTTGGCGTTGGCAATGGCCAGTTTGCCCTGCAAAGCCAGAGCTTGCGGCTGGCCAATGGCCGCCAGCATATCATCAAGCAGGGAATCTACCCGGCTCACAAAAAACGAGGCCACCGAGGCCACCCGGCTCACATCGCCGCCGGCTGCCGCCAGTTTTTCCAGCCCGGCAATGTAGGCATCGGCCACATCAATGTAATTTTGCAGCGAAAAAATCAGGGTTACGTTGACGTTAATGCCCGCGCCGATTACTTCGGTTATGGCCGGCACGCCCGCTGCCGTGGCCGGAATTTTAATCATCAAATTGGGGCGGTTAACGGTTTTGAACAGGCGTTTGGCCTCGGCAATGGTGCCGGCGGTGTCGTTGGCCAGTTCCGGCGATACTTCCAGGCTAACGTAGCCGTTAAGGCCGTTGGTGCGGGTGTAAACCGGGTAAAGAATTTGGGCGGCGTTTTGAATATCTTCAATGGCCAGCGTTTCGTACAAATCTTTTACCGGGATGGCCGGGCTGTGGGCCACAATCTGGGCAATCTGGTCGTCGTAAGCCTGGCTGCCGGAAATGGCTTTTTGGAAGATGGTGGGGTTAGAAGTTACTCCCACCACGTCGTCTTCGGCGACCATGCGGGCGAGTTCGCCCCCTTCAACCAGAGTGCGCTCGATGTTATCGTACCAAATAGCCTGACCGGCGGCTGATATTTGTTGTAAAGCATTAGTTGACATAGTTTCTCCGTTGGTTGATCCTGTTTTTACCAGTATACCACAACCCCAGAACAACCAAAAAAGCGGGTTTAACCGCAAGCCAGGCCATCTTCCACCTCAAGAGAAAGCGCGCCATCAACCTGAACGGCGCTGACCACCTGCCGGGCCAGCCGGTAGCGCATGGCCACCAACGCCGCCACCCGCTGCGGCTGCCGGCGGCGCAGCCAACCGGCCCGCGCCTCTTGCCGCCAAAGCTGCCACTGTTCGCTCCAGCGTAAGGCCGTGTAAGCCAGCAGCGGAGCCAGCGCCAGCAGCGCCGCCGCCCCACCGAGGCCCACAAACAGGCCGGCGGCTCCGGCCTCAACCAGCCAGCCCAGCAGCACTAAAATAGCCCCAATCACCAGTTTAAACGTGCCGGTCTGGGTATCATCCCGGCCAACCAGCCGGTTAGCCAGCGGCCCGGCCAGCCGGTACGGGCCGTAACTGAGCGCCCATCCCGCCAGCGCCGGCAACGCGGCCAACGCCAACCAACTTAACCGGGCCAACCAATCCCGCTTGGTTGGCGGCTGTTCCAGCAGGCGGGGATGATGAATACCCGCCGCCGCCAATTGTTCGGCGTAAGCCTGGGCTTGCCGGGCCATTGCCTCAACCCGGGCCGGGTTGGTGGGCTTAAGTTGCTGGCAAACCGCCAGCAGTCGCGCCGCCCACCGGTATCGCTCCGGCAAAAACCGGCGGCCCGCCGGAGCCACCCACTCTGCCAGCGCCGCAACTGCCGCCAACAATTCGGCGTTTTCGGCGTGCAGCACCACCCGGCGCAGTTCGGCTTCAAGCGCGATGGTCAATTTTGAAGCCGGTTTTTCCTGGCCGGCAAAATTAGCGGCGGCGATGGGCCGGCCCACCACCAACAGCACTTCGGTGCGAAACCGGGTTTTATTTTGATACCACAAGCCCACCGGCACCAGTTGCAACCCCAACCGCCCACCAGAGTCAGCCTCCGCATCAAGAGCCAACCGGGCCGCGCCGGTGTGAAACGGCAACAAGCGGGGGTTGGAATGGGTTTGGCCTTCGGGGAAGAGCGCCAGCGCCCGCCCCTGCTGCAACAGGGTTTGGCAGCGGGCAAAAGCGGCGCTGTTGCGCCGGCGGGTATCGCCGCGCGGGCCGCCGGGTTTGCCTTCATCCTGCGGGCGAAATACGGGCACCGCGCCAAAAGCCTGCATAAAAAACCGCCCCACCGGATTGCCAAAGAGCGTGCTTTTGGCCAAAAAAATCACCGGGCGGTTGAGCGCCGCCATCAGCACCAGCGGGTCGAGCAGGCCGTTGGGGTGGTTTAATACAAAAATCAGCGGGCGCTGCGACGGAATGTTCTCGCTGCCGTGGATTTGCAGGTTGGGGTAAAACAGCCGCACCAGCGCAAACATCATCCATTGAATAATTTTGTGGCTCAGGGGCGTCATTTTGTTTGGCTCCGTGGTAACTATGGTTTGGAATAGTTACCGTTATGGTAGCAAAAACAGGGAGCCAAAACACCGGCTAAAAGTTAGGCTACAGGGTAAGCCATAGTACGGGGGTTCGCTGGCGGGTGTTTATAAAGCCAAAACGCTCGTAGAGGGCCTGGGAGCGCTGGTTGTTTTCCTGGGTGTTAAGGGTAATCCAATCCGCGCCCAAAGCCAGCACCTCGGTGATGGCCTGGTGGAGCAGTTGCGCCCCAATGCCGCGCCCCTGGTACTGGGGATGAACCGCCAGCCGGGTGAGGTGGGCATGCTGGCCATACATTTCGCACCACTGGTAGGCCACCAGGCGGTTATCCACGATGGCCACGGTGAACGAATCGGCCTGGGCCAGCGCCTCGCTGAAATTGCCGGCGGATTTGTGCCAGATGTGTTCAAAGGCCAGGTCATCCAGGCTGAGCAGCGCCGGTAAATCGTTAACGTGAGCCGAACGCAGGCTGGCCGGGCTGGCATCCGGCGGCGGGGGCGGTTCAACGCCGGGCCGTTCAAACGCAATAATCCACTCTTTGATTTCAAAACCGCGCTGTTGTAAGCCCTCAACCAGCCAATCGGCGTTGCCAATGTAGGCTAGCGCCCGCAGTTGGCCGGCCCGCGCTGCCGCCGCAATTTGAGGCAACAACAAATCAAGGTACGGCGGCACGCTCCAGGTATCGCGCAGGCCCACCGCCACCAGCAAACAAATACCCGATGGCAGCGGTTCGGCCATTAAAAAGCCGCGCAGCCCCACGTTATCTTCGGCTACAAACCCCGGCAGTAACCGGATTTTGGCCGACAAATCAGCGGGGGTAATGCGTAGTTGCACCCGCCAGTGGGAGGTAATCAGCCGCAGCAGCCGCTGCGTATCGCCCGCCCGGAGGGGACGCACCACGGTTGAATTTCGATCAGTTGCCAGCACGCTCACAATAACTTCTCCAGCGGGATATTGTAAGAATGGGCGGCAAAGCTGTCAAAGCCGACCTGCCGTTACGGCGCAACCACTCGCACGCCGGCCAGCGTTACGGCATCGGTTTGAACCCAGGCGGAACCATCCTTTTGCAGCGGCAGGCGTTGGCCGGTAGCGCCGTTGTACAGCCCCACCACCAGCCGGTACGCGCCCGGCGGCGCGTTGGGCGCAATTGCCAACGGGTGCGAATCGATAATTTGCTGGCCGGGCTGCCACCTGCCGGTGGGAGCCGCGCCGGCCTGCGGCTCACTATCGTGATGGGCGGCCCGCGCCCCGGCGTCATTCACCAGATGCACAAAAACCTTGTAATTTTGCGCGGGGCGGCCCTCGGCTTGCCAGTACAGGGTTAGTTCGATGGTGTCGCCGGGGGCAGCCTGCCGCCGGTTAATGGCATAGCCCGCCAGCGTGACGCCATCGGCAAATTGAAGCTGCTGCGGGTTGGGGCGGTCGCCGGGCCGGGGATCAATTTTTATTTGACCAAAAGTAATGCTGTCGCCGCCGCTGCTCACCGGCAACCGCTGGCCGGTGGCGGAGTTGTACAGGCCCAATTCCAGCCGGGCCTGCGCCGGGGCAAAGGCGGTAGAGGGCAGCCGCAGCGCGTAGGTATCGGCAAATTGCGCGCCGGGCAACCACTGGCCGGTGGGGTACACGCCCGGCCCGTGCAGCACATCGCGCTGGGCCACAATCAGCCCGTTGTCATCAACCAGGTGCAAAAACACCGAGTAGTTGACGGCGGTGGGGCGCTCGGCGCGCCAGTAGAATGTAACCGGCAAAATACCGCCCGGTGGCACGGCGGTTGCGCCCGGCGCAAACCCCAACAGCGTGGCCGTATCGCCAAAAGTTACGGCCAGCGGTTGAGCCGCAGCCGGCAGGCCATCAATGGGCGGCGGCGGGGCGTAGGCCGGGGCAATCACGCCGCCCGGCACCCAGACCGAAACGGCCAGCAGCGCCAAGCCCGGCAAAAAAGCCAGCCGGCGCGGAGCCAACGCCAGCCAGCCGGCGGCCCACAGCGGCGCAATGGCCGCCAACGCCGGAAAGAGCAGCCGCCCCTGCGTGGCCGGGGTGCGGAGCGTCCACTGCACCAGCCCGGCCAGCAAAATGACCAGCCAGCCCAACAACATTGGCCAGGTTGGGCGCAGTCCCGGCGGCAAATGTTCTTTTTTGGCCCAAATGAGCAGCCAGCCCGCGCCACCGGCGGCAAAAATCAGGTTGAACAGGCCATAAACCCAGCCGGGCAGCGCCACCGAAAAATAGCCAAACAACCCCCAAAATGATCGCGCCAGCCCCGGCGTTTCGGCTAAAAGCTGCGGACAGGTGGGCGGCGTGGGGCGAGCGCCCATCATTTGCACCATAATTTCGGCCCCGGTCCAATCGCCGTACAGGGTAAAGTTGCGCCAGTACCACCAACCGGCCAGCGCCAGCGCCAGCCCACCCACCAGCGCGGTGGCCAGCAGCGCGGTTGTCCACCGCCGCTGCCGGTAGCCCCAACCCAGCAGCGTTAACCCGATGAGCGCCAGCAACCCCAACCCGCTCACTTTGGCCAGCGCCGCCAACCCCGCCAGCACACCCAGCAAAATCACCCGCCGCCACGGAAACGAACCGGAATCGGTGAGCAGTACCGCCAATTGCCATACCGCCAGCGTTGCCAGCAGGATAATCAGGTTATCGTTATTAACCGCGCCGGAGATAAAAATAAACATCGGGTTAAAGGCGACAAAGGCCATAGCCACCGGAGCAAACAGCGGGTTGGCCGGCCACAGGCGGCGGCTCAGCGCGTAAACAGCCAGCACCGTGCCCGCGCCCAGCCCCACCGAGAACAGCCGCGCCAGGTGAATAGCCAGCACCGCCCCCCGCCACGGCCACTGTTCGGCGGGGGTGTGGATGATGATGTTGGCGTTGCCATCCAGGCTAACCAGGCCGAGGTCGGCGTGGGGATTGCGCCGGATAAGTTGCGGCAGGTCATCGGCGGGCACGGCGGCGGTGAGCAACGCCGCCAGCGCGTAATAGAGCGGCGGCTGGCTGCCCTCTTGCTGCCAAAGCTGCGGGCTGGCCGGATTCTGCACCGGCAGTTGGGCGGTGCGGGCCAACTGCCACACCAGCGGGTAATGCCACAACTCGTCGGGCGCTTCAAAAATGGGCGTAACCACGCTGTAGGTTACGGCCAGCCCCAAAAATGCGGCAATAATTAAAATTGGCGGCCAAAATCGGGTTATCACGCGGGCGTAACTCCTAAAAACTGCCGCTAAGTCTAGCACAACTGCGGCCAGCCGTCATATTGGGTGGTTTTGACAGCCACTACTGACAATGTTATACTCGCCCCTAAGCCGTTTGGCTTAAACTGGGAACAAACAAGAAGGGAAGGAGAAGTTGATGAACATTCGCTTGATTGTATCGGCTCTGTTGATTGCGCTGGCAGCGGCGCTGGCGGTGTCGTGCGGCGGGCAGCAACAACCCCCGGCCTCCAAAGACGAAGCGGCCGCTCCGGCCAAACAAGCCGACGCCGCGCCGGTTGCCAAAGAAGAGGCCGCCCCGGCCAAACCTGCCGCCGGCAACAAACTCACCATCAAACTGGCCGAAAATCCGTGGTCGGGTTCGCAGGTGAACGTGGCCGTGGCCAAAATTTTGCTGGAAGAAAAGCTGGGCCATCCGGTAGAGGTTGTTACCATTGATGAAAACGCCCAGTGGCCGGCCCTGTCCAGCGGCGATTTGCACGCCAGCCTGGAAATTTGGCCCTCTGGCCACGTTGAGGATGTAAAGCAGTACATTGACGGCCAAAAGGTGGTTGAAAATTTGGGGCCGTTGGGGGTAGTGGGTGAAATTGGCTGGTTTATGCCCAGCTACGTGCTAAAAGATCACCCGGAGTTGGCCACCTGGGAAGGTTTTAAAAACCCGGACAACGCCAAGCTGTTTGCCACCGCCGAAACCGGCAACAAGGGGCAGTTTTTGGCCGGCGACCCCAGTTGGGTGCAGTACGATGGCGACATTATTAAAAACCTGGGGCTAAACCTGGAAGTGGTGACCGCCGGCTCCGAACAGGCCATTCTGGCCCAACTCGATGCCGCCAACAGCCGCAAAGCGCCCATTTTGTTTTACTTCTGGACGCCCCATTCGGTGCACGCCCAATACGAGCTAACGCAGGTAAAGCTGCCGCCCTACAGCAAAGAATGTTACGATAAAGCCGCCTCCGGCGGGGTGGCCTGCGGTTATCCGCCGGATAATCTGTTTAAAATTGCCTGGGTTGGGCTAAAAGACGCCGCCCCCGATGTGTATCAATTTTTGAAGAACTTTAACTACACCACCAAAGACCAAATTTCGATGATTGCGGCGGTGGAGCTTGACAAGAAAACTCCCGAAGCCGCGGCGCGGGAGTGGCTTGACCAGAACCCGCAGGTGTGGCAAGCCTGGCTGCCCAAATAGTATTTGTTGTAAGCCTTGAATCAAAACACGCCCCGGCATTCGGGGCGTGTTTTTTATATGGAATTGCGGTGAATGACCGTATCTCAGCGGCGGCTACGCAGCCTTTGCGCAACGGATTGCTGAAAGCGCTAAAACTGACTTCAATAAAACCCCCACATAGGCCGTCTGCTACAACACCCCCTACCCCGGCGGGTATTTCCTACCGGAGAAACTGGCTGAAAGCGACAATTTCTTAGGAAAGGCTTGTTATATTTTGCTTTTTAAAACGGTATTTCAAATTCTTGATAAACATAACTATTTGCGTAAATCAAGAAACCGTCCAAGAATATCTGAATTGAGTAGTTTGGGATAAACTCTCCCAGCGGAATTTTCCAATTGTGATACTTGGCCAAATTGAAGTCAGATATAGAGAATGATTCTTGTTGTTCATTAAACACCAAGTCGATTTGAAGATGAAATGGTCCCCCAGAATTTGTCTCAGGTGAAAAATTCATACTTACCGCACTCGAGTCTAACTGTACCGTCTCTAGAAAAGTGTGTTGACGAAAGTAAAGTGTACTACGAGTTGTTGATACAATTTTTCTCTGATAACGTTTACGCAGAGGGTATGGCAATAGAAACAGCAAAGTCTCTCTTTCTGCTTCTGAACGACAGTAAATATAACGAAGTGCCTCCAAATCTAAACTTATTGGAACAATAACTTCCGCCCCCCGCCGAAACACAATATCTCGATCCTTTTCTACATCAAACCAACTGTTATGATAAATTTTCTTCCATGGCAAATTTTCCAACTCATTAGCGGTTTGAAATATTTGAGCTTTCGGTGATGCTAAACTCCCATCAGAAAATAGGCTGTCATTTCTTGTCAGGATTGACGCTGAGTCAAGTAAAAAGAAAACCGGAACAGGGCAATGAGCGTCAGAAAACATAGATTTTGCAAGTATTGTTTTAGAGCGCACTCCCTCGGCGTGAAATTGCGTGGGCGTTTTTGGGCGAAAATATAAACGAACACAATCTTTAATAGTTGTGTCCGTTCCTGCTAATACAACGGAGCTACCGCTACTTACGGCTAATCCCCCGGCATTTTCAAGCTGTCCTCTACTGTACAAACAACCATTTTGTAAAATTCTAATGGCGTTATTTATATCGGTATAATGAAACAATAATCGGGGCCACCATCTTCTTTCTGTTCTGCGCACCCAATCCTGTTTTTCTAGTTTTTGAAGAAATACCCTTTTCAAATCAGCATCAGTTTCTTGGTACATTTTTTCAATCAATGTTAAAAAGTGATAATTGAGCAATTTGAGGCGTCTGTTTAATAAACGCTTCTGGTAACACTTGTAAACCAATTATGGAGGCATTGTTTAACTTATCATAACTATCTGAAACATGTACATACTTTACATAATTTAGTTCTGCAAAAATTGCAGTAACATATGACATTCTTCTATCCAACCCGGGTACAATATGACGCATTGAAAACCCGTGTGTTCTAAGTTGTTGCCAGAAGGCAAGGAGGTCTTCATATTGGAGGTTGAACTTTTGGTTTCTCGTTGAAATCTCTATCCCACGAGGATCATCAGAAATGCGGGCCGAAAATGTTTTGTTGCGTGCAATTGTTTGGAACTGAGATTTATTTTTTAATAATTCGGCAATATCTTCCCAAACTTCCAAAAACGGTAGTGCGGTTGGTTCATCACGAAGCCATTGCTTCATTTCTTTTTGCTCTAAATGTTCCACAAAATCTGTATTGCTGAAATTTGGATAGATAAAAATCTCAATTGGTAAGTTTCTTAAATATCTTTCCATTAAAGGTTGGACTTGTGTTTCAAAATCAAGTTGACCATTACCACATCCGAGTGCAGGAAATGCAATACTATAAATACCCAACTCTTCGTAGCTACTTACAAATTTTTTCAACCCAGTTTCAACATATTCAATTTTTGAGGGATAACGCCAATGGGTTTTGGTGGGAAAATTTAACACCCATTTATTCAAACTTTTGTAGAGCCATAACATTCCAATCTTAAGGTTTTTTTGCTCACATAATATACGGTATTGTTCATACATTTCTGGAAATAATCGCTTAAAATCTAGAGCGATTCCTTTTCCCATTACTCCCACTGTATTTACAGTGTTTACCAATACTTGAGCAGGTGACTGGAACAAATTCCCATCAACATATAGAATCATATTCACGGCCTTTAATGGTTAAACGTTTGTCTGATCCCGATATTTTACTATAGATTATGGGTTGATCGAAATTGAGGAATTCTCAGAAAGACAACATAAAAATATAACAACTTACTTATCGGATTGGTAGGTTTGGCGTTTTTCAACCCAGGCCTGAGTCATGCGGTCCATAATCATAGCCAAAATCACAATGGCCAACCCGGCTTCGATGCCGCGCCCGGTTTGGTTTTTGGCCAGCCCCACCACGGATTCAAGCCCCAGGCCGCCGCCGCCCACCAGCCCGGCAATAATAACCATCGCCAGCACCATCATTACAATCTGGTTAATGCCCATCATAATCGAGGGCAAGGCCAGCGGCAACTGCACTTTGAGCAGCGTTTGCCGGGACGATGAGCCAAAGGCGTGGGCCGCCTCGATGGTTTCCGGGGCCACCTGCCGGATGCCCAGATTGATCAGCCGGATGCCGGGCGGCAGCGCGTACAGCACCGAAGCGATAATGCCCGGCACGCGGCCCACGTTAAACAACATAATTACCGGCACCAAAAACACAAACGGCGGAATGGTTTGCAGCAAATCCAGCATGGGCCGCAACAGCGCCTCCACCGCATCGCTGCGGGCAGATAGCACGCCCAGCGGCAGGGCAATCACCACCGTTACCAGCACGGCCACAATCACCTGGCTGAGCGTGTCCATGCTGTTTTGCCACATGCCCAGCATGCCAATCAAAAACATGCCAACAGTAGCCAGCAGCGCCAGCCGCAGGTTGGCCACGTAATAGGTTAGCAGGGCCACCCCCAAAATTACCAGCGGCCACGGCAGCCAGCTTTGCAAAAAATTACGCAGCGGGTTGATGCCGTAAATCACCAGCATGTCGCTCAGCGGGCCGGTGCCTAACGGCAGGTTGCCAATCTGGTACAGGTTATCGCGCATCCAGGCTACGGCCTGATCCACCGGCTTGGTTAAATCAACCTGCCAGCCGGCGGGGAACGGGCCAAACGGCATTATCACATTGATGGCCAACAGCCCGGCCAACAGCGCCAGCGAGCCAATAAAATAAACGTGGCGCTGCAAAAACAACTCCACCGTTACCGCCGCCGCCGGCCTGTCCGCCCAATCAAGGCCGATGCCCGCCAGCCGGCTCAACCCGGCGGTAAGCCGCTGCGAAATACGGTAGCCGCCGCTGATGATCCAATCCAGGCCGCGTTCAATGGCGCAGGCCGGCGCAAATCGGTGCCACTTGTTGGGCAACAAATGAAACCCGCGAGCCAGCGCCGGCACCTGCCCGGAATCTTTTTGGGCAAAACCGTAGCTAATGCGATCAAGAATAATGGCCATAAACACAATGGCCAGCCCGGCCATCAACCCTTCGCCTACCCGCAGGCGTTGCAGCGAGATCATCACCTCGCGGCCCAACCCGCCCGCGCCAATCAGCGCGGCAATCACCACAATGCCCAGCGCCATCATAATGGTTTGGTTAACGCCGGCCATAATGGTGGGCATGGCCAGCGGTAACTGCACTTTGAGCAGCGTTTGCATGGTGGTAGAACCAAACGAGCGGGCCGCCTCGACGGTGGCAGGCGATACCCGCCGGATGCCCAGGTTGGTTAGCCGGATGGCCGGGGGTAAAGCGTAAACTATGGTCGCCACCACGCTGGGCACGCGGGCAATGCCAAAAAAGAGCAGCACCGGCACCAGGTACACAAACGCCGGCATAGTTTGCATGGCGTCAAGCAACGGGCGCAGGGCAGCATCGAGTTTGTTGTAGCGGGCCGATAATATGCCCAGCGGAATGCCAATCACCAGCGAAATGATTACCGACACGCCCATGAGCGCCAACGTTTGCATGCTTTCGGCCCACAGGCCAACCACGGCCATAAACATCAGGCTGGCCGAGCAAACCAGCGCCACCCGCAGCCCGCCGGCTCGCTGGCCCAGCAAAAAAGTAAGGGCCAACAGCACCGGCCACGGCAGCCACATTAAAAAGCCTTCAACCCGGCGAATACACCAGTCAATCGCCGCGCTGACAGGATCAAAAAAGTAAACAAAAGCGGGGCTGTTGGCGCGGTGGCCAATAATCCAATCCTGAAACTGGTCAATCGGCTCGCGCAAATGGAGATTCCAGGCCGCCGGAAAATCTCCAACCTGCAACGGCAACTGGCTAATAAGCCGGGGCAACAAAAAAACTACAATCACTAACGCCAACAGCGCCACAACATCGCGCTTGTTAATGGAGATTTCTGGCCTAAGGGATTGCCATTTGATCATGCTGAAGTGGTTCTTTCTCGGGGTCAGGCTGGCTCAGCGCCAACATCACCGATGTGCGGTCAACCATACCCACCAGTTTGCGGGATTGGTCAACCACCGGCACCGGCTCGTCGTTATCCAGCGTCAGCCGGATCAGGTCGGCCAGCATTGTTTCGGGTAACACGGTGGGGCAGCCGGTGGCTACCAGGGGCATAAAATTTGCGCCGTTTTGGGGCGTTTGCCGGCCAATTTGCTCGCGGGAGAGCAGTCCCACAAATTGGCCCTGGTCATTCTCCACAAAGGCGGCGGCGCAATTTTGGTAATCCAGTTTGGCGGTTATCGCCGCCAGCGAATCGGCGGGGCGGGCAATCACCGCCGGCGGGTGCATAACCGATTGGGCGTTGAGCACCCGCGAGCGAGGCACATCTTTGGTAAATTCACGCACGTATTCGTTAGCGGGATTCAATACCACCTGCGCCGGAGTGCCAATCTGCACAATTTCGCCATCCTTCATAATGGCAATCCGGTCGCCCAGTTTGGTGGCTTCTAAAAAATCGTGAGTGATAAAAATAATGGTTTTTCGCATCATTTTTTGCAGGATGATCAACTCGTCCTGCATTTCACGCCGAATGAGCGGATCAAGGGCGCTGAACGGCTCATCAAACAGCAAAATGGCGGGGTCAACGGCCAGCGCCCGGGCAATGCCCACCCGCTGCTGCATGCCGCCGCTCAACTCGCCGGGGTAGTGGCGTTCCCAGCCATCAAGCCCCACCAGTTTGAGCACTTCGCGGGCAATGGCGTGGCGCTGGTTTTTTTTAATGCCCTGCACTTCCAGGCCGTAGGCCACGTTATCAATAATCCGGCGGTGGGGAAACAACCCAAAATGCTGAAAAACCATGCTCATTTTGTGGCGGCGCAGCCGGCGCAACTGCTTGCGATCCATGCCCAAAATGTCGTCGCCATCAACCAGAATTTGCCCGCTGGTGGTTTCAATCAGGCGGGCAATGCAGCGAATCAAAGTGGATTTGCCGCTGCCGGACAGCCCCATCACCACAAACGTTTCGCCGGTGTAAACATCAAACGAAACATTTTTAACGGCCACCACATGGCCGGTTTGCGCCAAAATTTCGGCTTTAGACAGCCCGGCATCCAGCTTGTCTTTGATTTGTTTGGGGCGTGGCCCAAATACCTTCCACACCTGGCGACACGAAATTTGGGCATCCACTTCGGACAAAGTCATTGGGGTTACTCTCCTAAAGCTGGTAGTATATGTATTTCTGGCAAAATTTCCAAATAAATGCCGGCTGGCCTTTACAGTTTTTAAGATTCTTTAAATCGCCCAAGTCGCCTAAAATCGTCTTTAAGCCGCCATTGGTGTATAATTTTGGGCGGGCCGGGTTGTTTCGCAGGGATGATGAATGCCCGTAGCTCGTCATTCGTAGTTTGTTATTTTCAGGGGGAGTTTTATGGCAACAGATGCGGGGTATAGTTACTATCCATCCAAATATTCGCCGCCGTTGGGCAGCGCCGGGCTGGAGTTTACGTTGCGGGAACAGCCGGCCAACTATTTTTTTGATGCGGCAGCGGCTAAATTTTGCCACGTAGATGGCGCGGCCATCACCGAAGTTCACATTACCCACCCGTGGCACGGCGAACCAACCATCCGGGTGTGCAGCGGCCATTTTTCGCTGACCAACCGGCACGGTAATCAGATTAACGGCTTTTCCTTTGGCGGCACGTTAACCCTTACCCGCACCGATGACGCCACCACCGGCGTGTTAACCTCAACGGCTCCCATTTTTGACCTCAGCGACGACCCCGAAGCCATCGGGCGGATAATCTTCACCGAGTTTGAGTCGCTGTTGGCTATGCGCCGGGCGCAGGTGGGGAATCAGCTCGATGCCCATTACGCCCGGCTGGCCGGGATTGATCCGTTTACGCTTTTTACTGTTTTTCTCAACGCCACGGAAGAGCGCCTGAGAAAAGTAGTAAAATCATTACCCAGCCAGCACCACTACCGGGAGGCCATTGCCATGCTGGATCACAGCATGGTCATTTTAAAGGAGGCCGGAGAGTGGCCGGCTGCCCCGCCTCTTTTAACCGACGTGCTCTAAAAACCGCCAACACCGCCCCGAAAAACCGGGGCGGTGTTATTTTTCAAGCCACCGGGCGGCGGTTAGCCAGCAACCGTTGAACCAACCCCTGCTGCGGCGAAAACAAAAAGGCCAGCATAAAGAAAACCGTGCAAACCAGCACAATAGCCGGGCCGGAAGCAATATTGATGTAAAACGACAGGTACAACCCCGTTACGCCGCTCACGGCCGCCACCACCGCCGCCAGCAGCATCATCACCGGCAGCCGTTGCGTTAGCAGGTGAGCCGTAGCCGCCGGCGTTACCAGCATGGCCGTCATCAGGGCAATGCCCACCGTTTGCAACGACAGCACAATGGTAATGGCAATCAGCAGCAGCAACAAATTGTTAAAAAATGTAACCGGCAGGCGCAAGGTTGTGGCCAGCACCGGATCAAACGAAATCACCAAAAATTCCTTGTAAAAAGCGATAATCACCACCAGCAGCAGCACGCCAAAAATGCCAATCACCCACAAATCGGCGGCGGCCACGCCCAACACGTTGCCAAACAAAAAGTGAGTAAGGTCGGTGGTGTAGCTGCGCATGGTTGAAATCAGGGCAATCCCCAGCGCAAACATGGCCCCAAACACCACGCCGATGGCGGTATCTTCTTTAACGCCTTCTTTGCTGATAGCGCCAATCCCCAGCGAGGTAAACACCCCGGCCACCAGCCCGCCCACAAACAACCAGGTTTGATTAGCGCCCGCCAGCAAATAGGCCACCGCCACGCCGGGCAAAATGGCGTGGGACAGCGCATCGCCAAACAGAGCCATGCCGCGCAACACCACATAAGTGCCCAGCACACCGCACACCACGCCCACAATAATCACCGCGATTAGCCCGCGCACCATAAAACTGTAACCCAACGGAGTTAATAGCCAATCAACCATGGTTATGCTCCTGGCCGCCACCGCAGCATGTATCGCCAACTACCACGGTGCCGCCGGTGGTTTCAATCAGGCGCATGCTGCCGCTGTACGCCCGGTTGAGCAGTTCCGGGGTAAACACCTGACTGGCCACCCCCAACCCAATAATCTGCCGGTTTAACAGCATCAGCCGGTCAAACCGTTCCGCCGCCAGGTTCAAATCGTGGGTGGCCACCAGCACGGTTACGTTGCGCTGGCGGAGTTTATCCAGAATGACAAAAATATCCTCCTGCGATTTTATATCCAGGCCGGTGAGCGGCTCGTCCATCAGCATAAGTTCGGCCTGTTGCGCCAGCGCCCGCGCAATAAACACCCGCTGCTGCTGCCCGCCGGAAAGCTCGCCAATTTGCCGGTCTGCCAGTTGATCCATGCCCACCAGTTCAAGCGCCTGCCGCACCAAATCCCAATCCTTGCGCTGCGGCCAGCGGAACAACCCCAGCCGGCTCACCCGGCCCATCATCACTACATCGGCCACATTCACCGGAAAACGCCAATCCACCTGGCGGCGCTGCGGCACGTAGGCAATGCAGGTGTGCTGGCCGGGCAGATAGCCGTATATTTTAACCTGGCCCTGCGTGGGCGGCAGCACCCCGGCCACCACATTGAACAACGTGCTTTTGCCCGCGCCGTTGGGGCCAATAATGGCTACCCGCTCGCCGCGCTGCAACTGAAACGAAACATCATTGAGCGCCAGCGTGCCGTTAAACCGCACCGACACGCTGTGCATTTCTAAAATTGGATGGGTTAAATCGTGGGCCGGGCGCGGATGCAGCGGGAACCCTTTAATATGTTGCAATTTTTCCACAGTTAAACTCGTATTCGTTTTTCTGGCTACCTGACAGTTTTCAACACGAATGGCGCGAATGTTGTGATAAGAATTCCTGAAACATTCGTACTATTCGACCCAATTCGGAGTATTCGCGTTAAGAAATTACAGTTTCATACCCAAAATGTCAGGTAGCTAATTTGTTTTTTATTTTTTCGGCAGGCCGGTTGGCCAGCTAACCAAACAATGTAGTATACGCCCGGTTGGCCCGGCGCAAAAAATAACCTATTTGAGTGCGTTCACAATAGTGGTGGTGTCAAACCGGATATAATCCAGGTATGATTCAACGCCGCTGCCCGGCTCACCCAACGATTCGGTATATACTTTTACCAGTTTCACGCCCGCGTCATCGGCCAGCCGGCCCGATAGCGCCGGGTTAATCGTAACGCCCACAAAAATTGCCTTCACTCCGGCCTGCCGCACCGCATTTTGCAGCACCGCCAATTCTTGCGCCGATGGTTCGGCGCTGCTGCTGAAGGCCGGCACCACCGCCCCGATTTGTTCAAACCCGTACCGGTCGGCAAAATAGCCAAATATTTTGTGGTCGGTTACTAATTTGCGATTGGCCGCCGGAATTTTATCAACCTCGGTTTGCACCCACCGGTCGAGATCGTCCAATTTTTGCTGGTAGGCTACCGTATTGGCCCGGTAAGTTTCGGCGTGCGCCGGATCAACTTGCGCCAGCGCCCGCGCTATATTTTCGACCATAATCCGGGCATTTGCCGGTGACAGCCAGATATGGGGATCAATCCCCCCGTGGTCGTGGTCCGCCTCGGCATCACTGTGGGCGTCGTGGTCGTGATCAGCCTCGCCGGGGGCCAACGCTCTGGTTTTTACTCCTTCGGCCAGCGCCACCACCGGCGCTTTGGCCCCGGAATCTTTGATCATGGCCTCCAGAAATTGTTCCAGCCCCAAACCATTCACAAAAATCACATCCGCATCCGTCGCGGCGGCAATATCCTGCGGGGCCGGTTGAAAACTGTGGGTGTCGGCACCAATTGGCAGCAGCACATGCAACTCAACCTGATCCCCGGCCACATTTTTTACCAGGTCGCCAATGATGGTGGTGGTGGCCACAACCTTTAATTTCTTCCCGGCGGCGGGTTCAACCGGATTACCCCCAGCCGCCGATGATTGCGCCCCACACCCGGCCAGTATCAGGCTCAACAACAATAAGATAATTTTATTTTTAGAAACCATTCTTTCGCCCCTGTTTGTATTTGAGAATATATCTCATATAGGTTCAAAATATTTGGCACCGCGGTTATCTCGATGCCAAATATTTTGTTTATCTATTTGAGAAATATTCTCTATTGTCGGCCAAAACTGCTATTTGTCAAATGTAACTACAGTTGCCGGTTGAGATCAAGCAGTAAATCTTGCAGCGCCAGCGCCGCTTTGGCCAATTTGCCGCAATCAACCAGCTCCGGGCTGTCTTTGGGAGTGTGGGTAATATAGGTAGTCAGTTCCATAAAACTGCCAGATGTGATGGCTACCGCCGGTACCCCGTTTTGAATAAACACCGAGTGGTCGCTTTGATACCACAGCGGGCCTTCGATCATATCCCTTTCAACGGAAAACGACTGTTTGGCTAATTCCGCCAGCGCGGCGGGGCATTCATACAGCGAGTAGGCGGTTTGGCCCTGATAATATCCGGCGGCGTCAATATTAATGGCCGCCACAATCTGGTTGAGTTTGCCCTGATTAATAGCCAGGTATTGAATTTCGCCGGGGGCGGCGTAATAATCCTCGCCGTTGATGGCCACCAGCTCAATTTGCAGCCCGCCCGCGTAGGTTTGCAGCAACTCGGCCAGCAGCAGCAGGGTAATCACCCCGGCGGCGTTATCGAGCGCGCCGGGCGTGTTGATTTTGGCGTCAATGTGGGCGCACACCACCACCCTGCGCCCCGAACCGCCGCCTTTGCGGGCAATCACGTTGCAGCCTGTGGCCGGGATACGTTTGGCCCGGCTATCAAACCGGATTTCCTGCCCGGCATATTCGGCCAGCCGCAGCCCTTCTTCTTCCGTCATGTAAACCGACGGCAGGTTAAAATCGCCGTCTTCAATGAGCGGGAACGGGTACAGGCCGCCGGCAATTTGCGGATTTCGCGCCGTGGCGGTGATAATGGCTGCCGGCTGCCCGGTTTCGAGCAAATTGATGATGTGCCGGTGTTCGTCCGGGTTGTAAAATGGGAAGTTTTTGGGCATGAGCTGCTCTTTGGTCAGTTCGCCCCGCAGCAGCAACACTTTGCCGGTAATATCAACCGCCGCCAACTCCGCCACCGCAGCCGCCACCGCCAGCGGCGCGCTCGCCCGGCCCCCCAGCGAGTAGGGGCTGGGCGTAGCCGCAAACGTTGCGCCGTTCACCGTAAGCTGCGCTCCGTCCTGCGCCCAGTCAATACAATCAAACGGCGGGCGCTCGGTTTCAAAACCAAACGAGGCCACGGTTTCGGCAAAAAAGGCGGTGGCCGCCTGGTTGCCCGCACTGCCCACCCGCCGGTTGTCAATTGACCGGCATAATTTGTCCAGATAAATTTCCGCTGCCTGCACCAAATTTAAAGTTGACATGATTTCTCCCTGGGTAAACTCTGATTTGTTAAACCATTACGTTTTTAAGGGATATCCCTAATTTGGCACGCCGTTGTGCCGCGCAATTAATAGTATACAACCCTGGGGTGCTAATGGAGGGTTTAAATCAGTTGGAGCATGGCTTCCAGTTGGGCCATCAGTTCAACGGCGCGGGCTTCCTGCTCGGCCAGCGTAGACAGCCAGCGGTCGGCGGCGGTGAGGGCGTCATCCTCGGTGGCGGGGGTATCGAGGACGTGGCGCAAATCGGCGGCAGCGCCCCGGTCAAGCTGCAACAGCATGCGCAAAATGGCCATGGTGCTGTAGCCGGCCTGGCGCAACAGCCGGATAACCCGCAGCCGGGCCAGTTGCGCCGCGTAATAGCGCCGGTAGCCGCTGTGGCGGTCGCGCGGCGCGGCCAGCAGGCCGTTGCGTTCCCAATCGCGCAGCTTATCAATGGAAAGGCCCAGCAGTTGCGCGGTTTGGCCAATTGATAGCGATTGGCCGGCGGGCGCTTGATCCGCCGTGGCCACCCAATGTTCCAGCGCCGCCACGGCCTGCTCGGCGTGAGCGCGTTCGGTTTGCACCAGTTGCCGGTGGGCGCGGGCGCTCGCCAGCGCGCCGGTTAAATCGCCGGTAGCCGCCTGCCGCACCAGCGCCAGCAGCGATTTGCGGATGGCGCGCCCCGGCCATTGGCCGTGCAAGGCTGTTCGGGCCAGACGCATCTGGCTAATATGGATTGCCGTAAACTGGCGATAACCGGCGGACGTGCGCGGCACGGGCGGCAAAAAACCCCATTCTTCGTACAATCGCACGGTGTTGGGGTGCACGCCCACCGCCCGCGCCACCTCGGCGGTGCGGAGATAACGTTGTTGCATAAGCCATTTGGGATAAAAATTTAGTCAATTTCGCCCCCATCATAACCCAATTCACCGGGCGGGCAAAGCCACTTTTGTGAAATTTTTCTTTTTGGGCTTAACCTTGTAAACTGTAGCCGCCCCGTAATATTACCATCCATTTTTTTCAAAAAGAGAGGTACTTGATGAAAATTATTGTTTTAATTAAACAAGTTCCCGACACCACCCAACTTTCTACCGCAGTGAATGGCCTGCAACTTCTGGGCGAAGGCGCGGCCCGTGTGTTCAGTCCGTGGGACGAATACGCCCTGGAAACGGCCCTTCAATTAAAAGAAAAACATGGCGGCAGCGTTGCCGCTCTTTCGGTTGGCCCGGTTGGGGCCAGCGAGGCGCTACGCACCGCCATTGCTATGGGCGCAGATGAAGCCGCGCTCATCTCGGACCCGGCGCTCATCAACGCCGATACGCTGACCACGGCGCAGGTATTGGCCGCAGCCAGCCGCAAAATTGGCGCATTCGATTTGATTGTAGGCGGGCGCACCGCCGTTGATGGCAGCAGCGCCGCCACCGCCGTGCAGGTCGCCGCGCTGCTGGATATTCCCGCTATTTCTTACGTGGCGGCGCTCAAGGCGGTTGATCCCGCCGCCAAAACCATCAGCGCCACCCGGCTGCTCGAAGGCAGCCGCCAGGTGGTAAGTAGCACCCTGCCGGCGCTGATTACCGTGGTCAAAGAAATCAACGAACCGCGCTACCCCAACATTATGAACCTGCGCAAAGCCAAAAAAGCGACAATTCCCATTTGGAACCTGGCCGACCTGGGCGTAACCATGCCGGCCCAACCGCGCGTAACCTGGCAGGTAAGTTTGCCGCCCGTCCGCGAAACCCGGCTGGAATTATTTGCCACCCCAACCCAACTGGCCGACCGGCTGATTGAACAAAGGATAAATAACCGATGAGCAACAACATCCTGGTGTGGATTGAACAAAACAACGGCGAAGCCGACCCCATTGCCTGGGAAACGCTCGGCGCGGCGCGGCAACTGGCCACCGAACTGGGCAGTACCGTAACGGCGCTGGTGTTGGGCCACAACGCGCAAACTCTGGCTAAACAGGCCGGTCACTACGGCGCGGATAAAATTCTGCTGGCCGATGACGCCACGCTGCAAACGTTTCGGCTGGAGCCGTATGCCGCCGTAATCACCGAACAGGCGCAAGCCAGCCAGCCGGCCTTGCTGTTGCTGGGTGCCAGCGCCGCCGGGTTGGAACTGGCGGCTTACGTGGCGGCCAAACTGGGAGTGGGGTTGGCCGCCGATTGCACCGGCCTCACCGTAAATAACGGCCAGGTGGTGGCCATTCGCCCGGTGCTGGCCGATAACGTGATTGCCGCCGTAACCGGCGCGCAAGTGATAACCCTGCGCCGCCGGGCTTTTGTACCGCTCCAGGCCGATGCCGCCCGCGCCAGCGCCATTACCAACGTGGCGGCGCGGCTGGCCGAAGCCCAAATTGCCACCAAAATCGAAGGCACAGAAGCGGCGGCGGGCGAGGTGAGCCTGGCCGAAGCCGGCATTATTGTTTCCGGCGGACGGGCGGTGGGCGGCCCGGCCGGGTTTGCCCCGCTCCGCGAACTGGCCACGCTGCTCGGTGGAGCGGTAGGAGCCAGCCGCGCCGCCGTAGACGCCGGCTGGATTCCGTATGCGCACCAGGTGGGCCAAACCGGCAAGGTGGTTCAACCCGATTTGTACATTGCCTGCGGCATTTCGGGCAGCATTCAGCATTTGGCCGGTATGAAGGCCTCTAAAACCATTGTGGCCATCAATACCGACCCCAACGCGCCCATTTTTAATTACGCCCACTACGGCATCATCGGCAATTTGTTTGAGGTAGTGCCGGCGCTCACCGCCGCGCTCAAAACCAAACTGGGTAAGTAACCATGCTCACCTTACCCGAAAAAATAGTGTTTGCGCTGGCGGTAATCGCCTCGCTTTATTTTACCTGGCGCAATTTTGGCCGGATGGCGGCGGTTATCCGGCGCGGGCAAGGCCGGCTTGAGTTTGACCAACTCCCGCAGCGAGCCTGGCTGGCGCTGGCGGCGCTGGTGGGGCAGGGCGGCATTCTGAGCCGCCGGCCCGTTACCTCGCTGGTGCATGTGGCCGTGGCCTGGGGCTTTATCTACTACCTGCTGGTTAACGCCGCCGACGTGCTGAATGGCTACATTACCGGCTTCAACGGATTGTTAGTTGGCCCCTACCGCCTCCTGTCCGATTTGAGCAGCGGGGCGGTGCTGGCCGGCGTGGTTTATTTTTTGCTGCGCCGCTTTGCCGCCCAAACCCCGGCGCTGGCCATTCGCGCTAACGTAAAACTGCATCCCGCCGCCACCGCCGGCATCCGCACCGATTCGCTGGTGGTGGGGCTGTTTATTCTGGGCCACGTTGGCTTTCGCTTTTTGGGCGAATCGTTTTTGATTGCCCATACCGGTACCGGCGACCCGTGGCAGCCGTTAGCCGCCGGCGTGGCCGGTTTATGGGCCGGGTTGCCGCCAACGGCCACGCTGATTGGCTGGCACGCCGGCTGGTGGCTGGCCCTCGGCCTGATTTTGCTGTTTGGGCCGTATTTTCCCTATTCCAAACACGCGCACCTGTTTATGGGGCCGCTCAACCTGGCCACCCGCCCCGCGCGAACATCACCCGGCGCACTGGAAGCCATCAATTTTGATGACGAAAGCATTGAGCAATTTGGGGCCACCCGCTTAACCGACCTGCCCCAAACGCATCTGGTTGATGCCTTTGCCTGCATTATGTGCAATCGCTGCCAGGAAGTTTGCCCGGCTTACCTCACCGGCAAAGAGTTGTCACCGGCAGCCATAGAAATCAACAAACGTTTTTACCTCAAAGAGAATATGGCCGGCGGCAACCTGGAACAACCGCTGCTGGAATTTGCCCTCAGCGAAAGCGCTCTGTGGGCCTGCCTGGCCTGCGGCGCGTGCCTTAAAGCCTGCCCGGTGGGCAACGAGCCGATGTTTGACATTTTGAACATCCGGCGCAGCCAGGTGTTAATGAATAGCCAGTTCCCCGCCGAACTGCGCGGCGCGTTCACCGGGCTGGAGCGCAACGCCAACCCATGGCAACTGGCCACCGACCGGCTGGCCTGGGCCGAGCCGCTGCCGTTTGCCGTGCCCACGGTTGAAGAGAATCCCGATTTTGAGGTGCTGTACTGGGTGGGCTGCGCCGGCGCATTTGACCCCGACGCCCAGCGCACGGCGCGGGCCATCGCCACTATTTTGCACGCCGCCGGGGTAAATTTTGCCGTGCTGGGCAACGATGAAGCCTGCACCGGCGATGTGGCCCGGCGGGCCGGCAACGAATACCTGTTTTTTGAAATGGCGCGGGCCAACATCGAAACGCTCACCGCCGCCGGAGCCGCCCAAAAGCGGATTGTGACCGGCTGCCCGCACTGCCTGCACACCCTGGCCAACGAATACCCGGCGCTGGGCGGCCATTTTACCGTGCTGCACCACACCCAATTTATTGCCGAACTGATTGGCGCGGGCCGGCTGCAACTGGCCGGCAACCCGGCGGAGGCGGTTACGTTCCACGATCCCTGCTACCTGGGCCGCCACAACGCCGAGGTTGAAGCGCCCCGCACCCTGCTGGCGGCGGCGGGCGCAACGCTGGCCGAAATGGATCGCCACAAAAACAACTCGTTTTGTTGCGGTGGCGGCGGCGCGCAAATGTGGAAAGAAGAAGAACACGGCCACGCCAAAGTCAGCGCCAGCCGCTACGCCGAAGCGCAAGCCACTGGCGCAGCCACGTTGGCCGTGGGCTGCCCCTTCTGCGCCCGCATGCTCACCGACGCCGGCCAATCGCTGCACGTGCGTGACGTGGCCGAAATTGTAGCCGGGGCGCTCAAGGCAGCGCCCGCATAAACGGATTTCAGGCCGGCCACGTTTAAAAGCGTGGCCGGCTCACTAAATTTACAACGAGGAGATAATCCAATGATCAACTTTCCCAACAAAGCTCAAGTTGTAGTTATTGGCGGCGGCGTAATGGGCGCCAGCACCGCCTACCACCTGGCCAAACGCGGAGTAAAAGAGATTGTCCTGCTGGAAAAACAAGCCTCTTACGCGCTGGGCGCTACCGGCAAATGCGCGGGCGGCATTCGCTACCAGTTCAGCACCGAGGTGAACATCCGGCTATCGCAACTCAGCCTGCCCATGCTGGATCGCTTTGCCGAAGAAATTGGGCAGGAAATTGACCGGCGCAGGATTGGCTACCTGTTCCTGCTTACCACCCCCGCCGATGTTGCCACCTTCCAGCGCACCACCGAACTGCAAAACCGGCTGGGCGTGCCCACCCAATGGCTCAGCGGCGATGAAGTGCGCCGGCTGGTGCCGCAACTTTCTGCCGATGATGTGCTGGCTGGCGCGTTTAACCCCGACGACGGCCTGGCCGACCCCGCCGGTGTGGTGCTGGGGTATGTTAACGCCGGGCGGCGGCTGGGCGTGCGCCCCTTCACCGATGCCCCGGCCACGGGCATTGACCTCAACGCCAACGGCACCTACACCGTGCACACACCACACGGTGCAATTATCTGCGAACAAATTGTTAATGCGGCGGGGCCGTGGTCGGCGGGCATCAGCGATATGGTGGGCGTGCCGCTGCCGGTGGAACCCATCAAACAGCAAATCCTCACCACCACCCCGCTGCCGGAACTGCGGCCCGATTTTCCATTTGTCATTGATTTTGCCCAAAGCCTGTACTTTCACCCGGAAAGCGGCGGCCTGTTAACCGGGATGTCTAACCCCAACCAGGTGGCCGGTTTTGATGAAACGGTAGACGAAGATTGGGAATTTGTTCACCTTGAAGCCGCCGTCGAACGGCTGCCGCTGCTGGAAACCGCCGGGCTGAAGTCGCGCTGGGCCGGGCTATACGAAGTCACCCCTGACGCGCATCCCGTGATCGGCGCGGTTCCCAACCGGCCCAATTATTACGTGGTGGCGGGCTTTTCCGGGCATGGCTTTATGCACGGCCCCATTGCCGGGCAGTTAATGGCCGAAATTATGCTGGATGGACAGGCCCACACCCTGGATATTAGCTCGTTGGCTTACAACCGCTTCAACGCCGAGGATTTAGACAAAGAGTATAACGTGGTTTAATCTGATAAAAACAGGCGCGTTGGCGGCGCAACAACCTATGTCGCCAACGCGCCCGCCAGCATAAACTGTAATTTACCCCAGCACTTCCCGAACTTTTTGCGTAAGGCCATGCACCGTAAACGGCTTTTGCAAAAAGCTAACGCCCTGATCCAACATTCCGTGGTGAACAATCACATTATCGGTGTAGCCCGACATAAACAACACCTTGATGTTGGGGTGGAGCGTCGCCACTTTTTCGTACAACTGCCGGCCATTCAGTTGCGGCATCACCACATCGGTGAGCAATAGATGGATGGTGCCGGAGTATTCGGTGGCAATTTGCATACCCTCCGCCGGGCTGGTCGCCTCGAGCACCCGGTAGCCGTGGGCGGTCAGGGTTCGGCAGGCCAGAACGCGCACCATCATTTCATCCTCAACCACCAGCACGGTTTCGTTGCCGTAAACCGAGGCCGGCGCAGGTGATGACAACCCGGCAACATGGGCGGTGGGTTTTACCGGCGGCAAGTAAATTTTAAACGTGGTGCCCTGCCCCGGTTCGCTGTACACCCAAATATTGCCGCCGTGCTGCTTGACAATGCCAAACACGGTGGCCAGCCCCAGCCCGGTGCCTTTGCCCGGCGGTTTGGTGGTAAAAAACGGCTCAAAAATGCGTTCTTTGGTGGCAGCATCCATGCCAACGCCGGTATCACTTACCGCCAGCAGCACATACAGCCCGGCCTGCACATCAATGTATTTGTGCATATATTGCTCATCCAAAACAACGCTGCCGGTCTCAATGGCAAGAGTTCCGCCTCGCGGCATGGCATCGCGGGCGTTAACGGCCAGGTTCATCAGGATTTGCTCAATCTGGGCGGGGTCGGCCTGCACCGGCGGCAGTTCCGGGGCCAGAACGGTTTTCAGGTTGATGTCCTCGCCGATGAGCCGTTGCAGCATCTTTTCAAACTCAACCACCACCTCGTTCAGGTCGAGCGGCCTCGTTTCCAGCACTTGCTTGCGGCTAAAGGCCAGTATTTGCCGGATAAGCGCCGCCGCCCGATTGGCGGCCTCGTTGATGCGTTGCAAATCGGCGTACAGCGGGTCATCGGGCGAAAGATCCATCAGGCCCAGTTCGGCGTAACCGATAATTGGCACCAGAATGTTGTTAAAATCGTGGGCAATGCCTCCAGCCAGTTGGCCCACGGCAGCCAGCCGCTCCTGCTGCACCAGTTGCCGCTGGGTTTGCTGAAGCTGGTTGAGGGCTTCGGCCAATTGGTAGTTGCTAGTTTGGAGCGCCTGCTCAATCTCTTTACGCCGGGTAATGTCTCTAAAAATGCCTTCAATGGCAATTGGCTGTCCGGTTTCGTCGTTGACCAACTGAACGTTACTGCCCACGGTAATCACCTGGCCGTCTTTGCGCCTGAACAGGATTTCATAATCCTGAATTCTGTTTTTCTGGATCAGGGCCTGTTTCAACATTTCCCGATCCCGGGAATTTTGGTAAATATCGGCGGGCAGATTCAAACGGGTGAGTTCTTGTGGCGTATACCCCAACACCATCGAAGTCATGGGGTTGGCCAGCAGGATATTGCCGTCCATATCGGCAAAAATGTAGCTATCCTGCATGGTTTCAAAAATTCGTCTAAATTTTTCCTCGCTTCTTTTCAGCGCAACTTCGGCTTGATTGCGCTCTTCGATTTCTCTTTTCAGCGAATCAACCAACTGGCGGATTTGGGTGGTCATGCCATTAAATGTTGCAGCCAACTGGCCAATTTCGTCGTTGGTACTAACCGGAACCTGAATGGCCAGGTTGCCCTCGCCAATTTGCCGCACCAACGCAGTAAGCCGGGTGATGGGTTTAGCCAGCCAATAGGCAAAGCCCATCGCGCTGAGCGCCGCCAGCCCGGCAATCAAAAACGCCGATAAAAAGATAAGGTACTGCTGTGTGGTAACGGCAGCCATGGCGGTTTTTTGTTCCTGGTGGGCAATAATCCGCCAGTTGAGCGTGTTGATCATTGTTTCGCCGGTCAGGGCAATCACCGGAGCCTGGCTAACCAGGCTGGGAACGCCCTCAAAAGGAATTACGGTGTAAGTCGCGGTTGGATCAACGTGCTGAAGGTTAGCCAGGGTTTCCAGGCTGAGTTTTGCCAGCCCAACGCCATCTCTGGCCAAAATTTGGCCATCGGGCAACAACAAATCCAGTTGCAGGCCCGGTTCACCTGAAGCCAGGGATGTAGCCAAATCATTTAGCCGGTCTATCCGGTAAACGGTTCGGAGCACGCCCAAAACCTGGCGGCGGTCAGAATCGTACATTGGAATTGCTACTTTTAAGCCAAACGTGCGGCTGCTTTCATCAAATTCCAACTGGTCAACAAAAATAGCGCCCCGGCCCTGGTTATAAGCCTTTTGCCACCACGCCTCGTCCGCCTGATAATAATCCGAGGTTCGGTTGGTGGCGGCCAGCAAAGCTCCGTGCTGGTCGGTTATAAATATTTCAGCGTGATTGGGAAATTGCGCCTGAAAAGCCCGCAATTCGGCGGCCACATCATTTACCAAAACCGATTGAATCAGGGGGCTATCGGCCGGTGAAGCCAGCCACCAGGTTTGGTCCAACGCCAGCAAATCGGATTGAATTTTAGCCGGGTTGCCCCGGTAGGAATCGTTCTGTTTTTGAGCGGCAACCTGCAAAATATGGTTCAGGCTTAAAGTTTGCAGGGAATCAATCTGTCGAGCCAGCAAATCGCCCGTAGCCAAAGCCTGCGCTTTGGCCAAACTTTGCAGGTTATTGCCGGTTTTTTCGGCCAGCGCCGCGCTGGTGGTATACGTGGCTAACCACGTAACCAACCCCAAAATCAACAAACTCACCACCAGAAAAGCAACCACCAATTTGGCGCGGAGAGTGCGGTTGGTAAAGCGGTGGTTAATGCCGGGACTTGGGCTGTTTCCGGGTTGAGGCATGGTTTACCCCTCAAAGAAATCGCGTTCCAGATGATGTATTTATTCTACCCCAATTTCGCTTATTTTGGATACAGAAAATCCAACCAACCCGCTAACTCCTAAAACCGCCAAATTTGCCCAAGACGCCGGGCTATGGTAGAATAATTTTATAATTAAGTTATAAAAATTTGAGCAACAGCTCTTTTGCGGCGACGTAGCCAAGTGGTAAGGCAGAGGTCTGCAAAACCTCCACTCGCCGGTTCAAATCCGGCCGTCGCCTCTATAAAGAAAAACCGCCCAACCGGCGGTTTTTTTGATTCTGTGGCCTGTTTTTACGGGTAGATAATCCGGTAAACCGCCATATTCTCGCCGCCGGCCTGCGGCGACCACGGCGAATCGGTGGCAAATTGCCGCGCCAGAGCCGGATTGGCCACAAGCTGCGGATACCACCCCGGAAACGTAACCAGATAATCGGCCCGGCTGGACTGGATAAACTGCCATAGCGCCGGCTCGTTTCTGATGATGGGGATAACCTGCGGCGTAATCAGCCCGGCCAAATCAATGAGGGGGCGGCGGGTAAAATAGCCAATCGCGCCAATATCGTGCGCGGCAATGAGCGCATTTGGCGCGGTGTTGGCGTTGAGCCAGCGGGCCGTGGTTACCATTTCCGTTTCAATAAACCGGACATCGCGGGCGTAAGTTTGCGCCCCAATCACGCTGAATAGCGCCAGCAGCAACCCCAGCGCAGCCACCAGCGCCCGACTCACCACCCGCCGTCCCAATCCGGCGCGGCGCGAGTGGGCCACCAGCCGGGCCGTGCCCCACACCCCTAACAGCACCACCCACACAATCGCTGGCATCTGGTAGCGGCCATGCTGGTACGTTACCGGCAGCCGCAGCCCATACAACAGCAAATAACCAACCCACCACAACCACACCAGCCCCAATTCAAGGCGTCGTTCTTTAAATGTGAGCCAACCCGCGTAACCCAGACCCGGCAGCAGTAAAATTTGCGGGCCGATAAAAATCACCCGGAACACCCCCTGCACCGTTTCAACCGGACGGCCAAAACCGCCAAACAGCCGCCACCACAGTGGAAAATTGTTTAAAACCTGGGCGTATTCGGCCTGTTTGGCATAAAACGTGGTGGGAAAAGGCCGTCCGGTGAGCCGCAAATGAAACCACACATACGGCAACAGCAGCAACGCCGCGCCTGCCGTCAACGCCAACTCGCGCCCTACCAACCCGCCAAAGCCAGGCCGATGGGCTTGCCGCCAGCGCCACGCCAAATCCAGCCCCACCAGCCCCACCAGCCCCAAACCTTCGGGCCGGGTGAGGATGAGCAGCCCGCCCAGCAGTCCCACCCCCGCCGCCTGCCGCCAACTCAACGCCGGTGGATTGGCCGCCAGGTAACGTTCAACCAGCGCCAGCGCCAGCCAGCCAAACAGCAGCGTTTCCATGCCGGACACCGCCGCCCAAACCAGATGCCACTCGAACAGGCAAAACAACCCAACCCACACCCCAAGGCCGGGCCGGTCGGAGAAAAGGCGGCCCGCCAGCCGGTACGCCGTCCAGCCGGTTAATCCCAAAAATAAAATGCCCAGGCCGTATGTCCACGGTTTAAAGGGCAGCCCCAACCAGTAACCCGCGCTCAGCAACAGTGTCCACAGCGGCGCGGTGGAACCGGCGCTGGGTGTACCTGGCACAAAAGCCAGTTGGCCCACCTCGGCCAGGTTGCGGGCGTAAGTTTGGTGAATCCAGGCGTCGTCCAGCGGAAAGCCCAGGTAACCGTAGCCCCAGGCCGATACCGCCAGATAGAACAGGCCCACCGCCGTGGCCAGTCCCACCCAAATTACCAGCAAATCCCAAACGCGACGGGTCATGGCTGCGGCTCCAACTCAAATACATAAATCGAATTATCAAACGTGTGCGCCAGTTTCAAGCCAACCTGCGCCGCCGGATTGGCGTACACCTCGGCCAACGGCGCGGGCCGGTTGGCATCGAGCACCAACAGCGTGGCCCCGTACTGCCGGGCCGCCTGCCGGGTAACGGCCAAATTTTCGTTGGGCACCACCACGCTCGGCCCGCCGCCGTGGTAGCGATAGGCCGGCGGGTTGCCAATCATCACCACCGCGCCGGGATGGTGCGCCGCCACCCAGGCGGCAATTGCCGGGTAGGCGGCATCGGCGCTGTTCCAGGCGTTGTTTTTTAGCACGCGCGGGTAATACACAACCCCGCTCAACCCCACCGCCAGCGCCAGCAATCCCACCGCAAACACCTGCCGGGCGGTTTGAGCGCGCCAGTTGCGCCGCCGCATGGCCAGCCACGTCACCGCCGCGTCCAGCCCCACCGCCGCTGCGCCATCAATTAAGGGCAGCAGCGCCGCCCCGGAGTGAAACAGCCCACCCCGCGCACCCGGAAAAGCAAACACCAGCGTCATTACCCCAAACAACAGCAGGGCGTACCACGCGCTTAGTTGCACCAGCGGCAGCCGGCGCAGCCGCCAACCGCCCACCGCCGCCAGCGGCAGCAAAACAACCATGCCCCACACCGCCAGCACCGTTTGCAAATTGACGGTGAACGCCCACCAGCGCCCGGCCAGCGCCGGCCCCAGCCCGCCGGCCAAAAAAGTACGGGCCGACAACTCCCGGCCGTAGCTGAATAACTCATCGTAATTGGCCAGCCAGATGGCTTGCGCCCCGGCGGCGGGCAGCGGCGTTCCCGCCACCAGCCAGTTGCGGCCAAACCAGGGCAGCATCACCAGCAGGTAGCCGATAAACGGCCAAATAATTAATTGTGAATGGTGAATAGCGAATGGCGAATGGCGAATAAACTTCCAGCCGCTAAACAGCAGAATGGCCGCCACCAGCAGCGCGCCATCGGCGCGGGCCAGGTGAGCCAGACCGGCGCACATGCCACTCAAAAACAGCGCTCCGGCGCGGCGATTCGCCGTTCCGTGCCCGGCCAGCAGCAGCGCCAGCGAACCGGTTACGCCAAACAGGGCAAAGTTATCAATGGCCGTCCAGTAGGGCATGTAAAAACCGCTAAAAATGGCCAGCAATCCGGCCAGCCAGCCGTGCCAGCGGCGTCCGCCCAAAGCCGTGGCCGCATAAAACCCCAGCGGAGCCAGCCCCGCCGACATCAAGATAAACCCCAACTGCGCCGCCCGATACGTTTGGCCGCCCGCCAGCATGCCCGCCGCCGCCAAAATTGAGGTAAGCGGCATCCAGTAGAGATGGCTGGGCTGCGGCAGCGCGCTAAATTGCCCCAGGTAGTTCCAGGCAAAATCCTCAACAAAGCCGCGCCCCTGCGCCAGATTGAGCGCCGTTACATAATAATAAGCGGCATCCATATAATTGGGCTGTTGCTGCGGCCAGGCAGCCAGCCCGCGCACCAGCAGCGCCAGCGCAAAAATAAGCCAGTAATCGCGTTTAAGGTTCACAAGCCTCCGGGTGTTGGCGGCATAATTGGATTAATTTTTCCTGCACCGGCGCGGTTTGCGGCAGCAGCGCCAGCAATCGCCGGTACGCCTGCCCGGCCCGCCCAAAATCTCCGGCGGATTCCAACGCCTGCCCTTCGGCCAGGGTAAGGCCGGCGAGCAACCGGGCCAGGTACACCGGCTGCAAACAGGGCAACACATCGGCGGGCAATGGCCGCCGACGCGCCACTTCGGTGGCGTAACGGCTGTCGCCGGGCTGGCTCTGGTTAACCAGCCGGTTAAACTCGGCCTCAAGCTGAGCCACGGTTGGCGGCGCACCGGCGGCTAACGCCTGCGCGGCAACGCGGTCAACATCGTCAATGGCCTGGTAATGCGCGGCGGCAGCCGCCGCCTGGCCGGTTTGAGCCAGATAGTTGCCCAAATTGAGCCGGTACTGCAACCGGCCCGGCTCAAGCTGGTAGGCCCGCTCCATGTGGCGAATGGCCGCGCCGGAATCGCCCTCGGCCCACAACAGGCAGGCCAGATTGGCGTGGTCAATAGCCAGCCGCTCCACCACCGCCAGCGCGCTCTGGTACAAAGCGATGGCCTGCCGGCGGGCCGCCGGATTTTCGGCGGATTGCATCCCCAGGGCAAAGGCCAGTTGTCGCTGCAAAAAGGGGTTGTCCGGCCACTGCGATTGAGCCACGGCCAGTTTTTCCGCCGCCGCCGGCCAATCATCCTGATAAGCCGCCGCCACCGCCAGATTGTACACCTTGATGTTTTGCCCGGCGCGCCAGCCCAAACCAAACACCACCGCCAGCGCCAGCAGCGCCAGCGCCGCCGCCCGGCGTCCCCACGTTTTGCCCGGCGATAGCTGGCCCACCACCAGCCCGGCCAACACCGCCACCAGCGCCATAATCGCCGGGAATTTTAGCTGCGAATCAACCAGGTTATGCGCGGCAAAACCGGCCAAACTGGCCGCGCCCGCCGCCGCCAGCCGGTTAGCCGGCTGGTTGCGGCCAAAATTGGCCCAACCCAGGTTTAGCCCCGCCAGCAACAACCAGCCCACCGCCAGCACGCCCGCCAGCCCGGTTTCGGCCAGCAAGGTGAGGTACAGGTTGTGGGCATCGGGCCAAATCTGGTCAAGCGTGGGTTGGTTTTGCAGCAACTCCTGCCCCAGCGTGCCCGGCCCGGAACCGAGCAGCGGATGCTGCCGCCAGGTAATCAACGCGCCGGTCATAACCTGCTGCCGTATATCCAGGCCGCTGGTTGCGCCCCGCCAGTTAAGGCTGATGGCAATCAGCGCCGCCGCCAATAGCAGCGCCGCCGCTGCCGCGCCCCACCGGAATAATTTGGGCCGGGCCGTGGACATCCCCGGCAAAAGCGCCACCGCAAACAGGCCGCCGCCCACCGCCAGCGCCAGCGCGCCGCCCCGCGATTGGGTGAGCAGCGCCGCCGCCGCCAGCAGCGCCAGCCCAATTGCCAGCGCCACCCGGCCCACCGGGTTTTTAACCGCCGTTAATTTATACATCACCAGCGGGGCGACCAGCGCCAAAAAACTGGCCATGGTGTTAGGGTTGCCCAACACCGACAGCCGGGGCAACTCCGCCGCCGCGCCCGCATCGGTAAACCACCACCACAGTTGCAGCCCGGCCAGCGCCAGCACCAGCCCGCTCACCAGCATGATGGCGTTAACCATCAACTCGGCCAGCCAACGGCGGCGGCCCAAATCGGCGGCCATATAAAAAAAGTAGATGTAAGTAAACCAGAACACCAGCGTTTCGAGGCTGTACTCCAAATTGACGGAAAACGCGCCGGCCAGCAGCCACGCGCCCGCCAGCGCCAGCAGCGGCCCATCGACTGGCGTGCGGGGAAGCTGCGCCTGCCACAACCCGCGCCATGCCAACCACACCGCCGCCAAGCCCGTGACTAAAACAAGGGTGTTGCGCCGCCAAACGTAATCGTAAATGCCCTGCGCGGTCTGCCCGCCGATAAAGGTGTAATACACCCAAAACAGCAGCAGCCCAAGCTGAATGGCGGTAATCACCACCGGCGAGGCCGTGGACAAACGCCGGCTCATGGGCGGGCCCCCGGTTTGGGGAAAAAACTGTCCTGCCCGGCCATCAATTTATAAATTGAGGCGGCCTGGTCGGGTTGACCGGCGGCACCGTACAATCGGATTAATGCCAGCGCCGGTTTGATTTGCGCGGCTCCGGCGGCCCGGATTAACTGCGGCGACAGGTCATTGCCGCCCAAACGGCCGTAAATAATCACCTCTATACTTTCCGGCTGAGCAAAAACCAGCGCCTGCCGGTACGCGGCCTGAGCCGCCACCGGATTACCCTGCCGTTCATACAACCGGCCCATTTGGTAATAGGCCTGCCCATCGCCCTGAAACACAGCGGTTTTTAACGCCGATTCCGTGGCCGCCGGGTCGTCATCAGTTTCCCGGCGAACCTGTTCGATGGCGGCGGCAAGCTGCCGGTTGCCGGCGGCGGCCACAAAACCGGGCCAACGGGCCGCGCGTCCCGGCGACGCCAACCAAAACCCCGACGCCGCCATATCCGGCCACAGCCGCAACGCCTGCCCGTAGGCCGCCCCGGCCTGCTCCCAATGGCCCTGCTGCTCGTAAAAATAGCCCAAATTTAGCGCGTACTGGGGATTGGCCTCGGCTTGCAGGCTGCGGGTGAGCCAGTCCACCGCTTCGGCTGGCTGGCCGTTTTGCCACAACAACCCGGCCAGGTTGGCCGAGTTTAACCCCCAAATTGGCTCTTGCGCCAAACCCTGCTGGTAATAAGCGATGGCCGCCCGGAGCGCCGCCGGCTGCCCGGCGGTCCCCGCCAGCCGGGCCTGGAGCAGCCCCAGCCGGAACGCCCGCAGCGCCAGCGCCGGGTCCAGCCGGTAGGCTTGCTCGGCCTGGGCAATGGCGGCGGGCAAATCGCCGGCGCGTTCACGCCGAAAGCTGGCCTCGGCGTGCCAATCGGCGCGGGCCACCCAACCCCACGCCGCCAGGCCCAACAACAGCGCCGCCGCCGCCAGATACGCCGGAACGGTTTTGAGCCGGCTGGGGCGATCAACCTTTAACGGCGCAACCACCGCCGCCAGCAACGCCATCATTATTAAAATATTGGGCGTGGCGGCGTAACAATCGGCCAGCAGTTGCACCGCCAGCCCCACCAGCGTGGCCCCCAGGCCAATCAGCCGGATTTTAGCCGCCGGTTCGGCCAGTTGCCGCCAGTGAGCGGCCCAACTCCGGGCCGCCTGCCAGTAAAGATAAGCCCCCGCCGCCAGCCCCGCCAGCCCCAGCTCGGCGGCGGTGTTGAGGTAAAGGTTGTGGGCCGACCCGATTTGCTGGCGCGGCAGCGCGGCCTCGTTGAGGCGCAGCAGCGCCCGGCCAAAATTGCCCGGCCCCACGCCCGTAAGCCAGTTTGCTTTAAAAATGCGTAGCGCCGTTGCCCACAGCGTAAACCTGAAGTCAATACTATCGGGGCGATCGGCCACGGCCCAATACGCCCAGCCGCCGGTTAACAGCAACACCGCCAAAAGCAGCAGCAGCGCCGCCGCCTGCTCGCGCCGCTTCAAACCGATCCATTTTTGCCGCCACGCCACGCCGCGCGGCGCTACCGCCAGCCAGCCCGCCAGCAACAACAGCAGCGATACCGCCGTACCAACCAGTCCGGTGCGAGAAAAAGCCAGCAACAGCACCACTACCGCCAGCGCCAGCACCACCAACAATGCGCGGCGATTAGCATCGCGGCGGGGCAGGCTTAGCCACAGGGCCGCCGCCGGGGTAATCAACAACGACAGGTAATTGGCCAGCGGCGTTGAGCCGTTCAGCGTAATGTTTAACCGGTACATTACCGGCGGAATGGGGTTACGCCAGCCGCCCACCGCCAGCCAGCCCGGCGAAAACGGCCCCGCGCCTACATACCAGGCGGCAAACTCGGCCAGACCCACCAGACAAACCACCGCCGCCGCCATATAAAACGCCCACACCAGTTTGGCCGCGCCGCCGCGCCGGGCCACATCCACCAGCAAATAAAAAGCCAGCACGTGCGAGAGCGATAGCCACAACGCCTCAAAACTGAAGCGCGGCGACTGCCCCAACACCGCACCGGCCAATCCCGCAAGCAAATACAGCCCCCAGGCCGCATCGAGCGGAGTGCGCGGCAGGCCGTGGCCCTGTTTTAGCCGCACCGCCAGCCAGCCGCCCAGCAACCCGGTCACAACAATCTGGTTGGTTACGCGCAAAAATAAATTGAGCTGGCTGTAAAACGTGCCGCCAATAAACGTAAAATAAACCACAATGGCCAACAGCAAAAAATCGCGGGGAGTGAGTTTCATGGGGTTAACCGGTACAACTGGTACGCCCCGGCAATATCGGCAATTTGCTCCAGGTGATGTTGCAGCAGCCCGGCCAGCACGGCGTCATCCACCGCGCCGGGTTGCTGGCGGCGCATAAAATCCAGGCCGGCGCGATGAATCAGCACGTGGGTTACGCCACTAGCCCGCCAGTGTTGGGCAATGGCCCCGGCGTTGCCGTAAAGGTGCACCAAATGCGGAAATTCATCCAGAATGCTGTCGGGGCGGCAATTACGCCGGCAGTAGTAGCTGCGCGGCTCCCACAAAAACACAACTGTGGCCGATTCCGGCAGCCCGTTAACGGCCTCCAGCGCGGCGTAGTGCGCTCCCAACCGCGCAGTCAGGTAATCGGCCCGCGATTCCAGGCCGGCCAGGTACGGCAGCGGGTTGAGTTTGAGGGTGATCAGGCTTTGGTCCATCAACGTGAGGGCCAACGCCAGCCCCACCGCCATATTCACCACGCGGCTAAGTGAAAATCGGGGCAAATCAAAGGCCGGCAAGCTGCTCCACACCCAGCCGGCCACCGGAGCCAGCGCCGCCAGCGCCGGCAGCAGCAAGCGCGATTGCCACAAACTCTGCGACCAGATGACGCCCGCCGTCCACGCCGCAAAGTGAGCCAGCGCATACGCCAGCAAAATTTTGGCCGCCGGCGGCGTAGGTCGCCCGGCAAAACGCCGCGACACTCCGGCCCAAATGAGCAGCGGCAAAAACAGCAGCAGCAGCGGCCCGGTGCGGCCATCCCAAAAATTGGCATCGCGCACGCCCAGCGTGAGCAACCACGGCAGCGCCAGCAGTGTGGCGGGCTGCCAGCCCACGCCCGTGCCCGCCGCCGCGTACCAGCCGGCGCGAAAGCCATCCCACAAATGACCGCCAAAAATGCCAAACAAAAACGGATACACCGGGTTGCCGGTGAACAGCCAGTTTTTAAGATACCAGGGCGCGGCTACCAGCGCCGCCGGCAGGGCAAAAACAGCCGCAGCGCGAACAGCGAACAGTGGGCGGCGGGCGGCGTAACCGGCAATGATGATAACAATCACCAGTGGCGTAACAAAACTGGTGTACTTTAGCCCCATCGCCAGCCCGGCCAACACCCCGCTCATAATTAATGGCGAATTGTGAACTGTGAATTGTGAATTGCTGTTGGTTTGTTGATTGGCCCAAATGATAACCCAGTAAACGGCGCTCAACTGATAAAACGCCAGCGCCAGGTCATTGTAGGCCCAACCGGCCAGCGTGGCCACCAGCGGCATGCTGGCTAAAATGAGCAGCGCCGGCCAGCCGGCCCGATCGCTTAAAAAACGGCGGGCGGTTAAATAGACCAATCCTGCCAGCAAAAAGCCGTAACCGGCGTGCAGCAATTTGGCGGCAACATCGTCGCGCAGGAGCATGGCCCAGGCAAACAGCATTTCCATAAGCGCCGGAAAACTGAAGTGCGGCACATCGAGGCCGCCAACCACGCGCCCGGCTTCGAGGTACAGTTTGGGGCCGGTGAGGTGGTAAAACAGGCCGTCCCAATCGGTGGGGGGGAGCAGCGCCGCCAGCAACGCCAGCAGCGCGTAAATCAACAGGTAGAACGCGGCCAACCGGGGCGGGCGCTCCGCCAGCCGCCAGCGCCGCAGCGCCGGCCAAATCCGGCGGAGTTGGGGCGCAGCCGCCACGGTTAGCATCAACGTGATGGCGTAAGCCGCCAGCCGGTTAAAGCCACCGGCCAGCCCCACCGCCAGCGCCAGTAATCCCAGCGCGCCCAGCCCCAGCGCCACGCCAAACACCAGCCGCTCGCCGGTGGACAGGCCGGCCAGTCGCAGCCAGGCCAACCCCCACAGTCCCAGGCCCAACGCCACCAGCAACAACCAACCGGCGACCAGCCCGTCGAGCAGCACGCCGCCCACGGCGGCAGCGGTGGCGGCGGAAAAAGGCTTTTGCACCGCAAAAAACGAGGCCAGCACAAAAAACAGCCACACAATAAAGCCTGCCGGCAGCAGCCAGTTTGAGCGGGTGGGAGTCATTGGCCGGCTGCCTGTTCAAGGGTTTGAGCCGCCCGCCACAAGCCGCGCCCGTCCAGCGCGTACAGCAGCAGCAGCAGCGCGGGCAGCAGGCCGTGCAGCATTACATTTTCCCAGTTGCCAACAATGGTGGCTAAAAATACGGTCCACATAAAAAGTAACAGTCCCACTTGAACCAGCGCGGCCCCGACAACGGCCCGTTTTTTGCCCAGCGACACTTGCAGCCGGTAGAAAAAGAAAAAGAGCGGCAGGTACAAAATAATCTGGTTGGTGGTGGCCGAGCGAAAAGTAATGAGGCTGCCCACAATCAGGGTTGACATCACCGCCGCGGTGTAGCCGCCCGGACGGCCTCGCCAGGCCAGCCACCAACCCGGCAGCAGCGCCACAAAAAACACCACCGATAGCACCGGCGTGAGCCAGCCGGCCAACGCATCCGGTAGCAGGTAATGCAACAGGTTTTCCAGCGGCGTGCCAAAGGCCACGTAAGTGCTGTAAGCCCGCGCGTTCCGCGCAAAATCCAGCGGCCAACCGGGCATCAGCGCCATACTGCCCAGCATCAATACCGCCAGCGCCACGGCAAAACCGGCAATAATCCGCCAGCGCCGCCGGAACAGCGCCCACAGCAACAAAAATGCCAGCACCAAAAACACCATTTGCGGTTTGATGGTGGTTATCGCCAGTAACACGCCAGCCCAACCATCGCGCCGGGCGGAGATGGCCGCCAGCGCCAGCAGCAGCGCCAGCCCCACCAGCACCGAAAATTGGCCCAAAATGATGGCGCGCGCGCCGTTGTAAAAGAAAATGCCCCAAAAGACCGTCGCCAAAAAGAGCCAGCCGGTTGGCCTCCAACCCGACAGGTAAATTGACAACATGGTTACGGCCAGCAGCATAAATTGCAGCAGCGTTAACCAAACGGCCTGTGCCCAATCGTAGGGTAGCAGGCTGAGCGGCCAAAAGAAGAAAATGGTGTACAGGGGATAGGCAAAGTAGGCTTCGTCTTTGTCTTCGGGGCGGGTGAGGCGGCCAAACATTGATTTTTGGGCCTGCTCGGCCACGGTGCGGTCATACGGGTTAACGCCGTGCAGCAGCAACTCGCGCCCGCCCAGCCAGCGCACAAAAAAATCGTTGGCGCCGGGGTATTTGCTGGTGAACACCGCCCGCAGCGCCACCGACTCGGCGGCCACTAACACCAGCAGCAACACGGCCAGCGCCAGCCACACCCGCCACGATTTGAGCAAGTAGGCATTAGTCATCACTTACAAATTACCGCCATCCCTTTTACAAATTTTGCACACTCCGGCAGCGCCCCAGCCCAACAGCGCCAGCCACGGCAACGCCAACCCCGCCACCACCCCCGGCGATACGCCCCACAACGGCAGGTGCGCCCACCACAACGCCGGCAAATTTAGCCGGATAAACTCGGTTTGCAACACCCGCTGGGCGCTGACGCGATTGGCGTCAGAATCGGCGGCGGGCAGTTCCATTTGCTGAATGGTATGCGCCGCTGCTGCCCGCCGGTCGGCTTGTAAATAAGCCCCAAACACTTCCACCGCCCCGCTCCACTGCCACGCCAACGGGCTAAACGCCGGTTGATACAGCGTTTGGTCGTAAAACCTTTCGTTACCGGTGGCCCGGCGCAATTCCAGATAACGCACGTGGTCAACCACTACCGCCGGCAATTGAATCAGCACACCTGCCACAAACAACGCCGTAAACAACGCCCAGGCCAGCCGCGATTGGGCATCGCTTAAAATGGCCGGCAACGGCAACAGCGAAACCGCCAGTAGCGGCAGTAAAAAGCGCGGTCCCCAGTTAAGCCCGCCGGTCCAAAAATTATAAGGCGAATAGCATGCCAGGTAACTCAGCCACCACAAAATAATCAATAGCGCCAGTTCACGCTGTTTTTTAAAAAACAACGGCCACGCGCCCGCCGCCAGCAACAGCGGCGGCGCGTACAAAAACACGCTTTTACCAGGGCTAAATAACAAACCGTATAAGCCTAACAAAGGCGGAGTTGTCCAGGCTACCTCGTAGTAGCCGCTATCAAACGGCGAACCAAACCGCAGCCAGTTGTACCCCAAACTGAGGGCTATCGCTACCGCCACGCCCACGCCCACCCGCCAGGCTACGCTCCACCGTTTTGGCCAGGTGTTGGTAGCCAGCAACAGCGCCACGGCCAGCCCCGGCACAGTGATGGCGGCAGTCATTCGCATTAAGATGGCGGCTCCCAGCGCCGCGCCTTGCCACCACGCCCAACGCGCTACCGGATTTTTTTGCCAGCGATAAAAGGCAAAAGCGGCCAGCAACAAAAAAAAGCCGGTGGCCGGTTGTGGGTAGAAATTGTTAACATACGACCAGCCCATCGAAGCCAGGCCAAAAGACAGAGTGGCCGCCAGCGCCAGCCGGGGCGAATAGCCCAGTTCTAGCCCAAATTGAAACATCAACCAGCCGGTAGCCGCCAGCGCCAACGGGTTGAGCAGGGTTAGCGCCAACCGGGGGCCAAGTTGCGGCCACTGCGGCCACAACGCATCCAGCCAGTGGCCTGCAATCCACAGCGGCAGCGCCAGCAGCGATTGCCCCGGCGCGTACTTGGAATACAACTCACTGCCGCACGTACCCGCCACCGCCGAAGTGGTGTCCAGGCCCAGCGGGCAGGTAGGCAAAAAATTATCCGCCGCCAGCACCGGCAATTGCAAGGTTTCGCGGCCAATAGCCAACCCCGCGCCGGTAGCCAGGTTGCGGGTAACGCGGTACATAGTTTCATCATCGCCTTGCGCCAAGTAACCGGCTGCCGTTAGCACATACAACGCCAGCAACAGGGCAAACACTCGCGCGCCGGCCATACCTTGAAAATAACAAACTGCGGACAACAAATTACGGGTTTTCATGATTGGATGGGTAGTGATAGCTCTGCGGTCAACAGCTTCAATCCACATTAAAAAGCGTAGGGGGCAACCACCGCCGAGGCGCAGGGGTTGCTGAGATTTTTATATTTTCTCCGGATTCTCTGCGTCTCTGTGGTAAAAATTTTGGCCTCTACGCGCAAAATGGTGTTGCCCCGCACAATTCTACATTAAAAACGGTAACGGATGAGCGTAAAAATGGCAATAAGGCCATCGTACCATTTGATTTTTTTGCCGGCGGCCCACAACCGGGGATTGTAGGAAATAGGCACCTCAACAATGGGCACGCCCTGCCGCAACAGTTTGCCCGTAACCTCCGGGCAAAACTCAAAGCCGTCGGTTTCCAGGCCAAGGCCGCGCAGCAGATCGGTTTTGATGACTTTGTAGCCGGTGGCTTCGTCGGTGATGCGCGAGCCGTACAACCAGTTGGTAATCCAACTGAGCAGCCGCCCGCCCCAATAGAACGTCCACGATGATTTGGGGTTGCGCCGCAAATTCCGCGAGCCGTACACCACCTGCACGGCGGCATTGGCAAAGGGAGCCAGCAGCGCGGCGTAATCTGCCGGGTTGTACTCCAGGTCGGCGTCTTGCACCAGCACCAGATCGCCGGTAACGGCAGCCAGGCCGGTGCGCATGGCCGCGCCTTTGCCGCGATTGTGGCCGTGGCGCAAAATCTCCAGCGCCGGTTGGCCGGCGTGCTGCAATTGCTCCAAAATTGCCACCGAGCCGTCGGTGGAGCCATCGTCAACGGCAATGATTTGGCCGGCCAAACCGGTGGCCCGCACCCGGCTGATGATTTCGGCCAGCGTGGCGGCCTCATTATAAACGGGGATGATAACCGATAAATTCACGATAGTTACGTATTACTGCCTTTCATTTAATTGAGTGGGAGAGAAAAATAACACCAGCGCCGCCGTTCCCAGCACCGCCGGCATGGTAAACCGGTACACCGCTTCGGCGGCATTGATTTGCCCGCCGGTGGTATTGGTAAGCAACAGCGGCAAAATAAAAGCCAGCAGCCCGGCGGCAAACAGCGCCGCCACGCCGCGCCACCACCATTTGGCCGCCTGCGGCCAGCGCGTTTGGGCCAGTTCCAGTTCGATGATAAGCACCGGCCCCACCATCACCATGTGCAACATGCCATACATGGGCACAATCAGCGCGTTCAGGCAGATGGCCCAGGCCAGCAGCGCCAAAAACCGGGGACCGGCGGCCGCTGCCGCCCGGTTAAGCCAAACCAGCCAGAACGTACCCGCCAGCAACACCACGCTGACAAACTGCAACGGATTGCCCAGCACAATATCCACCACCGACCGGACGGGTTCGTAGCTGCGTAGCGTGGCCGCAAAGCTGAACACCCAGCCCGGCTCCAGCAGTTCCGCCAGGCCCCACAACACCCCGCTAATAAGTATCAGCCCGGCGGCAAAGGCCCAACGCTTGCGGCGCAACGCCATCCACATAACCAGGCACAGCAGCACCACCAGCGTGGCCTGCGGTTTGAACAGCAACCCGCCGGCCCACAAACCGGCGGTAAAATACTGTTGTCGCGCCAGCGACCGGTAACTAAGAGCCAGCGCCAGCAGGCCGATGGTATTAAATTGGGCGTACAGCGTGTGCTGAAACACCGGCACCGAAGTTGTGACCAGCACCAGCAGCACCGTGAGCCGGTTGAGCGACATAGCTGGCGCAATTTGGCGGGCAAAAATAAACATGGCCAGCCACATAAACCACAACCCCAGCGTTACCCACACCGCATGCGCCACGTTGTACGGCAGCAACGCCAGCGGCGCGGTGAACAGCAACATGTAGGCCGGGTAGTAATAGCCCAACTGGTGCAGTTTGGGCCAGCCCGTTACCGCCGAAATCTCGGTGGCGTTGGCCCAATCGTACACGCTGCGGCCGGTGGACAGCAACATTCGGCTGGCGTGCCAGCGCGGGAAGAAATCGCTGGTGAGTTTGGCGTTGGGCAACCCCTGAAAAAACCAGGCCAGCGCCACGCTGTACATCAGCCCCACAATAATGAGTAACATCAGTTTTTGGCGTTCCGGTGATGGACGCATATTAATCTCGATGAACGGCGCTGGTGGCCACTTTAAACACCGCTACTTCCCCATTATCGTAAACTTTTTGCAAATAGGAAACTTGCCGGGGCGAAAATTGGCCCAGCGCTCGCTCCTCTGACTCCCCAAACACAAAGGCAAAACCATATTGCAAATCACGGCGAGGTGGCTCCGGCGGGCAGCCAATGCAAATCCTGCGCCAGCTTTTCCGCCACAAGTTGCTGCGCCCGGGGCGAAGGGTGGCCATCGGGTTGCCACAAATCGGCCTGGGCGCGGGTAAACAACCGGGAATAATCCAGATATTTGAGGCCGAGTTTATCAAACTGCGGCAGCAATTGGCCGGTGCAACCCTGCTGGTCGGGGTAGATTAGCACGTAAACCGGGTTGCCCGGCCCAAATTGCGCTTCAAATTGATGGGCGGCGGCGGCCAAAATCCGGGCCGTCAGTTCGTAGTGGTCATCGGTGAGGCGCGGGAGTTGCAGGTTAAAATAGCGGGCGGTCTGGCTGAGGCCCAACACGGCGTACACCACCGCCAGCACCGGCCGGCCCGACACAAAGTTGCCGCGCCGCTCCAGTTGCCCATCGGGGTTGAGGGCGTAGTAGGGCATGCTCGCGCCCCAGGTGTTGTGCACCTCCATTGAGCCGATGGCCCGGTTGATGTGCGAGCAGATAAACGTGTACACGGCCACGCCCTGCGGCTGGCTCACCTCGGCGCGGAGGTTGCGGTTTTGGAGTTGCGCCAGCATGTGCTGCGGCCCGTACCCGGACACGCCGTAATTATAGGGCATTACTTTGGGAGCCAACTGACCAACGGCGGCAGGTAACGTTTGATTGTTGGCCAGACCATCGCCAAAGGTAAAGGAATCGCCAAAAAACAGGGCAAAAGTATCGCGCTGGCCGGGATTGGATACGGGCGTTAAACGGCGGCGATTGGCGTCGGTGGCGTATTCCACCTGGTAAATCACGCGGCTCCCGCTGGTTTGGGTGGCCGTAACCCGCACCGACGGCTTGAGGATGTAGCCCAGCGCGTCGTCCGGCTCCACATACGGCTGGGAAAATTGGGTAGCGGTACCCGGCTCGGTGGCGGCGGCGGGCCGCCGGTTTAACCACGAAAAAACGCCTTCCAGCAGCAACAACAGCACCACCAGCAGCGCCAGCCCCAGCGCCGCATCGAACAGCGGGCGCAGTTTGGGGTGGCGGCTAAAGCGGAGTAACAGCAGCGGCAGGCTCATTACGCCCAAAATAATTTTTAACAGCCAGATGCGAGCCGCGCTCTGCGGCCCATCCAATTGCAACGCCAGCCCCACCCGCGCCGCCAGCCACGAGGCCGCGCCGGGCGTAAGCCAGATGGCCGCCAGCGCCAACACCAACCCGGTCATAAAAATGATGCGTTTTCTAGCGGTTTGTGCTCTCAATTTTGTCACGTTATAATGAACCCCATGACCACCATAAACCGGCTTTTTACCTCAAAACTAACGTGGCGGCTGGCAGTCATCGCTCCGTTTATGGTTGCCGTGGCGCTGCGGCTGTACCTTATACCGCTCAGCCGGATGCCGTTTGATTCCGACGAGGCGATTTTTGTATTGATGGCCCGCCACATTCTGGCCGGCGAGCGCCCCGTTTTCTTTTACGGCGAGGCTTACGGCGGCAGCACCGACTCGTATTTTACGGCGCTGTTTTATGCCTTTCTGGGCGATAGTATCACCGTCACCCGGTTGGTGCAAACTCTGGAATACCTGGTGGGCATGCTATTTATCTACCTGCTGGCGCGACGGCTGCTGCCCGGCAGCCGTTTTGGGCCGCTGGCGGCGCTGTGGTTAATGGCCCTGCCGCCGCTGCTGCTCACCACCTGGACAACTCCGGCGGTGCTGTACGCCGTGGTGATTGGGCTGGGCGGCGTTATTTCCTATTTGGGCTACCGGCTGCTGCACGAAGATGCCGACCGGACGGGGCGCTGGCTGCTGTTTGGCGCGGTGTGCGGCCTGTCTTTTTGGACATTTGGCCTGCTGGTGGTGTACATGGTGCCGGTTTTTGCGCTTTTTTTGTGGCAGTTTAAGGTACGCCGGCTGCGCCTGTACCTGCTTTCGGCGGCGGCCTTTTTTTTAAGCAGCCTGCCGTGGTGGTTGCAAGCCCTGCCTGGCCTGCTGGTGGTGTACAACCCGGCCCGCCCCACGCCGCTGCCACCATTTTTAATGCGCGTGTTCGCGTTTGTGGCCATCACCCTGCCCGGTTTTTTGGGCATTCGCCAGCCGTGGGCGGCAGAATTGCTGTGGCCGGCACCGGCGCTGCCGGTGCTGCTGTTTTATCTGGCGGCGTTGCTGTACCTTGTACCCCCGTTGCGCCGCCGCGACCCCGCCGCGCCGCCCATCGAACCGATGGGGTTGGCGCTGCTGGGGCTGCAAATCCTCACCTGGCTGGCGCTTTATTTTGGCACGCGCTTCAGCCTGGATGCCACCGGGCGCTACATTTTGCCGCTCTACCCGGTGCTGCTGATTGCCGCCGCGCTGCTGCTGGAGCGACTGTTTCGCTGGCGAAAAGCAGCCGCAATCGGGGCGCTGGTTTTTATTTTGACGTTCAATCTGGCCGCGCATCTCAAGGCCGTGCAGCAGGTGCCGCCCGGCATCACCGCCCAAATGAACTCGGCGCTGATGTTTGGCAACGAGTTTGACCCGCAATTGATTGATTTTGTGGCCCAACACGGCGGGCGCGGCTACAGCCACCACTGGATTAGCTACAAAATCGCGGCGTTGTCGCACGACCAGGTGATTTTGGCCGCCTTTTTACCCTTTCGGCCAGATTTGCGCTGGAACACGCTGGATGACCGTTACCCGCCGTATGTGGCGACGGTTAGCGCCGCGCCTCACCCGGTGTACGTAACCCACCGCGAGCCGCACCTGGAAGAATACCTGCACCAGCAATTGGCCGCACGCGGCATCACCTATCAAACCCACGACATCGGCCCGTACCGGGTGTACTTTGATTTATCCGCCGCAATTACCCCGCTGCAAATGAACCTGGGGCCGGGTTCCGCCGCCGCCGAGTAACCCCCAGCGCCGCCAGTCCCACTGCTGCCGTTACCGCCGAAACCAGCGCGCCCGCCACAAAACTGGCAGGCCGGTAATACAACTCCACCTGCGTATCGCCGGGAAAAACCGGCACCGCCAGCAAGCCATCGGCATTAATTACCTCGCGCGACTCCGGGCCAAGCGCGTGCCAGCCGGGGTAAAAATTCTGGTTGACCACCAGCCGCCCCGGCGCATCTACCCGCACCGCCACCACCAACCGGTTGGGCGACCAAAAACTAAAGGCCGCGCCGCCGGTGGTATCCTGCAAATACACCTCGCCGCGATAGTTGGCGGCGGTAATTGGCAGCGCGTTTCGGGGCACGGTGGCCGACTCGTAGCCGTTAATCACGCCGAGGTTGGCCTGGTACGCCGGGTACATGGCCCCCAGCGAACTGTGCAGCGCCACGGTGTAGGCCGTTTGGGCATTCTGCGCCAACGGCTGGCCGCCGCCCGAAAAATCAATCCCGTAGGCCAGCCAGCCGGTCTGGTTGTACGAGGGCAAATCCCACACCTGTTTAAACTGGCTGCTCCGGGGCAGTTGCAGCGGCGGAATGGGAAACGCCTGGTTAAACACGGGCAAACTCACCGCCAGCAAATCAATCAGAATAAAAGCCGGCAACGCCGCCGCCAAAAAATTGGCTACCCAACGTTGTTTTAACCGCCGGGCCATAACTTCGTTCAGCCATTGAAGGCCAAAACCGGCCAGCAGCGCCGTTGCCAGCAGCACCACCAACCGAAAACGCTGGGCTATCCGCATGGAGTTGTACACCGGCAGCAAATGCAACAGCGACCACAACTCGGCGCGGGGGCGGTTGCCAAAACTGAGCCACAAAAATACCAGCAGCGCCACCAGCAGCGCCAGCCGCCGCCGGTTGAGCGAACGCAGCCCCAGCAGCGCCAGCGCCAGCGGCAACAGGCCAATGTACATGCCGTTTTCATCCATGCCGGCGGTGACGCCGCTAATAAACCCGCGCTGTTCAACCGGCAGGTTAACGATGGCGTCAACGGTTTGGTGGCGATTGAGCAGCGCGTAAGCCAGGCCGGTAAGACTGTAGCCGGAATAATCGTACAGCAACCGGGGGTACTGGCGTTGAAACTCGATGGACGGCAAAAATTTGATGGCTCCCAAACAGAACATAAATATCAAGGTGATGGCCAGCGCCCGCGCCACCTGCCCTATGGAATGTTCGCGCACAAAGGCCAGCAACGCCGCGTACACGCCCAAAAACAACAGGGTGATGGCCAGTGGGTAAACGCCGCCGCCAAAATACATCAGCGTAAGGCAAGCGCCGCCGGCCAGCGCGTAGCGCCAGTTTGCCAGCGCCCGCTCAAAACACAAAAATGCGCCCGGCAAATAAGCCACCGCCATAAACCAGGTCATCCCCACGGTGAGGTTAAGGGCGTACATGCTGCTGAGGTTAAACACAAACGCCGCCACCAGCGCGGCGGCGCGAGTTAGCCGGTAGTGGCGGGCCAGCCCGTACATGCTCGCCAGGCCGATAAAGAGGTGCAGCCAGATATCAATTTTAAGGCCAACCACCGGGCCAAACAGCAAAACCAGCACAAATGAAGGCGACAGCACCCGCGATTGCGGGTTGGCCAGCAGCACCGTGCCGCCCACGTAATAGGGATTCCACAGCGGGAACTGGCCGTATTCCAGCAGGCTGGCGCGGGGCACGCCGTGGTAAAACAGGTGTTGGTCCCAATCCTGAATGCCCCAGTAGGCAGGCTGGCGAAAAATAGGCAGCGTGTAAGCCAGCGCCGCCAGCGCCAAAAACAGTAAAATAATTACGTTTTGATTTAAACGATTAACTTTCACGCGCAGGCGCACCGATCATTTGGGGCAACTTTATTTGCCCCGTAACCTCAAATACCCGGCGGTTATGTGCCGGCCCAAAAATTCGTTCAGGATGATGTCGTCGGCGGTGGAATCGCCGGTTGGCCGCGACAGGCAGGCCAGCGACAACCCAAACCCGATAATGACCAGATTGTAAATATCGAGGAAGGTTTTGTAATACAGGTTGGGGTTGGGCAAGCCCGCCGGGGGCGACACAAACCAGGTGAGCGTCACCAGTCCCGCCGAAAAGAGAATCACCACCGGCATGGCCGCCAGTGACGGTACGGCAGTCAGCATAAAGAAGAAGGGCACGCTGGGCATGCCATACGGCGCTAAAATCCCGGCCAGCGCCCCGCCCAACTGCCAGTATTTCCAGCGCCGAGAAACGGCAACCAGCCCGGCCACAATCACCGCCGCTACCGGCCCAAATCCGGCCCAAATACTGTGGTCAACGGTGCCGGCAGTGATCATGGAATGGGTAATCAGCACGGTTAGCCACCCCGGCAACAGCGGGCTAAAAGCAACTCCATAAACTAAAACGCAACATACCAACCCTTTCCAATCGCGGCGCAACAAAAAGTACAGTCCGGCAATAAACACGCCACCCTGCGGTTTAACGGTTAAAAAGCCATACCCCAAAACGCGCAACGCTAACCCTAGCTTGGTTTTGAATATTTTATCGCCGGCAAACAGCAACAACAGGCCGCCACCGGTTACGTACATATCCACATTGCCGGTGCCAATCACCCACAACACCGAATTGGTCAGAAACCAGGCCAACGCCGTCCATGTCTTTTGGTAAAAAATTATCGCAAACAGAAACGCGCCGCCCAAAACCTGCAACGCGCGCGGGCCAACAAACAACATTGGCCACAAAAACAGCACCGAATGGGGCGGATTACTGAACTCGTACCAGTTTGAAATGGGCACCCACGGATTACCGCCGGTGGCCAATATCCGCACACTGCGCTGGATTAAGTCAAAATCAAAGGTATTGACGATTGTAAATTGCACCAACACCGCCATAATGATGGCCCCAAATAAAAAACCAAACAGCGCCCGGCCTTCGTCGGTTAGCTGCCCATTATGACTTTTTAACAAGGATTGCGCCCTGAGCATCAAACTATTTCTCCTTTGGAGACAGGCCCCGCAACAGAATTAGCGAAGGTCACGGCTCCGGCGGGGTGCGACCAAAAATCACCGCCATGTCATCGTGGTATAATTCGGACCAGCCCGGCTCGCGGCGCAAAAATTTGGCCAGCGCGCTGTTGGGTTCAATCACCACCAGGTTGATGCCGTCGGCGGCCAGCTTGCTTTGCCAGCCGTCATCGGCGGCCACAACCCCCAGATAGCGCCGGATAAAGGCATCATCGTATAAATCGGTGCGGCCATCAATATAAACCGGGTACTGCGGCCACAATTTAAACAACAGGTAGCCGCCCCAGTTGTAGTTGTTAAATATGGGGCCGGGCGGCTGGTTGGCCCGGATAAATTCCACGGCGCGGTAGGGCATTCCGGCTTGCTCGGCGGTGAGGTTGGCCGTGGGGCTGAGCGGCAGCGCCATTTTTGCCAGCGCCGCCACGCCCACCAGCGCCAGCAACAGCCAGTTGAGCGCCAAGCCGCGCCGGGGAGCTACGGCAAACGGCGGGCGGCGGTTCCACACCTGCCACTGGCTTGTCCAGGCGGCATCGCCGTAGCGAGCCAGCACCGGCGCTGTCACCAACCCGAACACGGCAATGTTGCGGGCGGCGTACAGCGCCCACAGCGCCCACATGGCCACCAGCGCCAAATCCGTCCAGTCCGCCGGGCGACCGGCGCGGGCCATCGCCGCCAGAATGAGCAGCAGCAGCACGGCAAAAGGCAGCACATACGGCAGGTGAAAATTGGGGCTTTGCCACTCCTGAATAAAATCGCGCAGAGCGCCAATCCCCACCGTTTGAAACGGGTACAACCACATGCGCCACGTGTGCGGGTTGAACACCACCACCGCCAAACTGATGAGCATGGCCAGCAGCAATTGCCTGAGCCGCCCCCAACTCACCACCGGGTCGGCGGCGTGGCGGGTAAGGTTGTTCACCGCTTCGCCAGCCAGGTAGGTGAGCATCAAAATAAAGCCAACGGCAAAGCCGCCGTGCACGTTAACCCACAGCAACATTACCAGCGGCAGCCACGGCAGCAGCCGGCCATTGTGCCGTTTATAGCGATGCAGCAGCCAGGCCACCGCCGCCGTAAGCAAAAACGAAACCATTTGCGGGCGAGCCGCCCACACCACCGAGGACACAATGGCCCCCAAAATCAACGCGGTGGCGGCCACAAACACGTTGACCCCATCCATTTGCCGCCACACCAGCCAAAAAGCCAGCGTTACCAGCGCCGCCAACCCCAGCGTTACCAGCGCCCAGCCGCCCAGCGCGTACAATCCGTACCAAAAAATCTGGGCCAGCCAGCCGTGGTCAATCCACAAACTGCCGGCCTGCGAGTGCGAAAACGGGTCGGTGGTGGGGATAACGTGGTGCTCAACAATGTATCGCCCGGCCACCAAATGCCACCACGTATCCGAATCGGCGGGCACGCGCACGGCCATAGTAAAAATAGCCACAAAAGTGATGGCAACCAGCAGGCGCGGCGTGGTTAAAAAGAGTTTTGCTTTTTCCAGAGTCATCGGTATTTTGCGGCCTCGTTTAAGCTACCCAGCCGCCCATGGCAAACTGGGCGCTAAAAAACAGCAGTAACACCAGGCTGGTATACAAAATTACCCGGTGAATTTTAGGCGAATTTTGCCCGGCCCGCCCCAGCAGGATGTACATTGGAAACAGGGGCAGCACAAACCGGGGCAAACTCAGCAGCGGATATTCGGCAATTGGCCGGGAAATGACCATCAACAAATTTAACGCCATAAACAGGCCATACGCAGGCCGCAGCGCCGCAACCGCCCACGCAGTCATGGCCAGGCCAAACAGGGCAAACGCCAAATCCAGGCTGTTGTTCACCGGGTGAAGGCCCTGCCCAATGGCCTTTAGGTTTAGCCACACGGCCAGCCCCGGCTGCCAGTTCTGGCTCATTTGCCAGTAGGCCATATCGGCAGCCAGCGCCGGGCGCAGGCCAAATGTTAGCTGCACGTACAGGGCGTAGCCGCCCACGCTTGCCAAAATCAGCGCCAACGGCCAGGCTTTAAACCAGCGCCGGGTTAACTGCGGCTGTTCGGCCAGCCAAAATTCCAGCGCCAGCGGCAGCAAAATCAACCCGCCTTGAGGCCGGGCCAACGCGCTAACCGCGCCCCAGCCGCCGCTCAAAACCCAGGCTTGCCGGCGAGCGTAATAAAACGCCGCCACCGAGCCAAGCAAAAACAACGATTCGGTGTAGCCGGCCAGGTAAAAAAAGGCGGTCGGAAAAATGGCCAGGTAAAACGCGGCCCGCCGCCCCACCGAAGCGTTGTCATCAAGCCGCGCCAGCCGGTAAAAACAGGCCAGAGCCGCCACAAACGCCAGATTAGACACAAGCAAACCGGCCACCGCCAAATTTAGCCCGCCAGCCTGGTGCAACAGCCGAATTAAAAGCGGATATAGCGGCAAATGATGAATGTTCGGCTCGGTGAGGGTGTAGCCGCCCTGCGCAATTTTTAAGTACCACAGGGCATCAAACCGCAGCCACGGGTTGAGCAGCAACTCCGCCGCCGCGCCCGTTGGCAACGGAATGCCCCACCGCGCCATCAAATCAACCCGCAACGGCAAAAATATGCCCGGCGCAAACCACTTTAACCCGGCCACAAACCCAAAGATTACCAGCCGCACCGGCACATAAATCAGCGCGGCCACTTTAAAAGCCTCCAGCCAGGATACCCGCGCCTCGGTCATTGCCCCGCCACCCGGTTGCCCCGCAGCATTTGGTAAAGTTCCAGCGCCAGCAGCGCCAAAATAAAGGTGCGGGCCGCAATTGTAACCGGCAGCAGCCCCGTTAATCCCCGCGATAAAATTACCGGCCATTCCAGAAAATTGATAAAGCCCAACACCACAACAAACAACGTTGCCCGGCGGTAGGGCAGGGCCAGCAGCAGCAGCGGGATGAGAAACGTTTGCCACTGCGGACTCCAGCCCGGCGACCACAACGCAAAGACAATAAAGGTAAAGGCGGCAAAAATGACGCTGTCCGGGTTATCGGGCAGGGCGCGGGGGCGGGTGAGCGCAAACAGGCCCAACGCCGCAAAAGGCAGCAACGTGAGCCAACCGGGGATAACCGGCGGATTGTTGAGCGGCGTGGTGGCTTTAGCGGCGTCAAAATGATCGGCCAGCGGGCCAAAGTTGCCGGTGGCGCGGTTGCCATCGAGCAGCGCCCACACCGTTTGGTAGCTGGATTTGCGGGCCTGGGCCTGCATCGAAGCCAGCGTAAACCGGGGGTTTTCCAGCGCAAACGGCGCAAAAATAATCAGGCCGATGAGCGCCACGCCCGCCGCGTGAATCAGCATCACCTTGAAGCCGCGCCGCCGCCACACCGCCGCCAGCAGCAGCACCGGCACAATTTTAACCATCGCGCCCAACCCCAGCGCCGCCGCCAGCAACCGGTTTTTGGCGCGGAGTAACGCCAGCAGCGCCAGCAAAATAAAAAACGTGGTCAGGGCATCAAAATTACCCAACCAGAAAAAAACCGGCGTAAACAGCGCGGTGTAAATCCAAGCCACCGTAACGGCTCGCGCCCGGCCATACAACTCGCTGGCCAGCCGGTAAAGCAGGTACAGGTTGGCGCACTCAACCAGCAGCAGCGCAAATGCCAGCAGCACAATGTAATTTTTTAGCTGCTGCCCGGCCAAAAAATAAATGCCGATGTTTAAATAAGGAAAAATCGGCGGAAATTCGTACCAGTAATGAAGAAAGGGGTAATAGCCCTGCCGGGTGAGGCCGGCCAGGTTAAAATAATGCTGATAATCGCCGTAGGTAATGAGGTTTTCGGGCGGAAAGGCCAGCAGCAGCATCAACCGGCTGGTAAAAAACAGGCTCAAAATCAGGCCGATGCCTGCCGGCGCGGAGCGGTCGGTTTGGGTTGATGTTGATGGCGGTAACGACATAGGCACTCCCCACCCCAAAATTACAGCATGCCGGGCACCAGCGCCAGCAGCAACCCCGATACCGCCCAGCCGCCGGCGGCGTAGGGCAGCCAGCGCCGGTGATAGGCCGCCAGCCACACCAGCAGCACGGCCACCGTGCCCATTGCAGTGCGAAAAATCGCCAGCGGATCGGGCCAGGTAAAGCGGGGCATGGTGGCAATCAGCGCCGCCTGCGCTACGACCAAAAAAACAAGCTGCCCGCGCGCGGCCCATAACTCCCGGTGGCGCAAATCCAGCGCCGCCGCCAGGCTACCGGCAATCACCGGCAGCAGCACCCACGCCGCCACCACCACCCGGCTGGCCGGGTCGTCCAGGTACACAAATCCGGCAAAGGGAATAAACACCGGCGTAATCAGGTGCGCCGCCGCGCCAAAAGTCTGGTTCAAAAAGAACGACCAGAGCAAGTAGGGCGCGGAACTTACCACAGCCAGCAGCAGCGCCCGCCGCCATTTTTGATTTATCAATTCCCAGGCGGCCAGCCCCAGCGGAATAACCAGCCCCAATTCTTTGGCCAGCCCGGCCAACGCAAACAGCAGCAGCGCCGGCCAGAGCCGTTTTTGTTCGCAGAGCAGCCAGCCGGCCAACGCCAGCGCAATCGCCAGCGGCTCGTTAAGGTTGGCACGCGCGGCAAACAGCGTGCCAATATAAGCCAGCAGCGTCAGCGCGTACCACGGATTAGCGCCGTACCGGGCCAGCAATTCGGCCAGCGCGCCCGCCGCCACCGCCACGGCCGCCACGTTAATCAGCGGCATCACCCACGGCAGCAACTCCAGATTGCCGCCGCCGGAGAGCGCCCAGGCCAGCATAGGGTAAACAATCCGGCGGTAGCGGTGCGATGGCGGCGTTAAAAACGGCGCGGCGTGGAGCGGGTCGCGGGCAATGTAGTACACAAATTGGCCGTCGTAGCCAACCGTGCCGTTGGGGTCGCCCTGGCTGATGCTGGTGCCTTCAAACACAAAAGCCATCGGGTTCCAGGCATGGCTGCTGAGCACTTTGCCCACAAACAACAGCATCAGGCCAAAAGCCACCAGCCCCACCCACACCGACTGCCGCCGCCAGAAAGATGACATGGTCAATTAATCGGCGCGGCCCGGCGGCTGGGGAGCCGGTAATTTAGAAACCTGCACGCGAACGCGGGGTTTAACCCGGTTGGTAGCCAGCCGCGCCACGGTGTACATGGCTTTGTAAATTTCCTGCTGCGAAATTTTAGAAGCGCCGCGCTCGCGGTTGGCAAAAATAATGGGGATTTCGCCCACCGTAAAACCGGCCCGTTGGCTTTTAAAGAGCATTTCTACCAAAAAAGAGTAGCCGTTGGAAAAAATTTGATCCAGATTGATGCTTTGCAGCACCTCGCGGTGATAGCAACGGAATCCGGCGGTGCAATCCCTGGCTTTTAGCCCCAGCATGGTGCGGGCAAAGGTGTTAGCGCCCCAGCTTAAAAACCGGCGGCGCAGTTCCCAGTTTTTTACCCCGCCCTGCGGCACGTACCGCGAACCGATGGTGATGTGGTAATAATTAGCCAGTTCCACCAGCCCCGGAATGTACGCCGGGTTGTGCGAGAAATCGGCGTCCATGGTAATTAGCCGGTCCGCGCCTTCGGCCAGCCCTTTTTTAAAACCGGCAATGTAAGCCGTGCCCAGCCCCAATTTGCCGGCCCGGTGGATCACGCTGACCCGCGCCGATTGCCGGGCCAGGTCATCGGCAATTTGCCCGGTGCCGTCCGGCGAGTTGTCATCTACCACAATCACCTGAGCGTTAACCGGCAACGCCAAAATCTGTTGCACCAGGTCAGCTATATTTTCTTTTTCATTATAGGTTGGAACAATTACTCTAATATCCAACGGCAGCCTCATTATTAAATTAAATAAAAATCAAGGCCGTCATGTTACCACAAAGCCCAACTTTGAGCTATTTTCGCCCCGGCCTCAATTTGACAACCCTCCGGCCCGCTTTCATAATCCACATTCTCAATCATCATTACCAGGAGGTATGTTATGGCCGGTACGGTTATTATCGAAACAATCACCAGCCAGGTTTTGCAGGATAATCCACTGGGCGACCCGGTTGAGCGCCGGGTACCGGTGTATTTGCCGCCCGGCTACAACGCCGGCAGCGCCTGCTACCCCATTGTGTACCTGTTGGCCGGGTTTACCGGGAGCGGCGCTTTTATGCTGAACGAATCCGCCTTTGATGAGTCAATCCCGGAGCGGCTGGACCGGCTGATTACCGGCGGCCACCTGGAGCCGCTGATTGCGGCCATGCCCGACGGCCTGACCCGGTACGGCGGCAGCCAGTACCTCAATTCCAGCGCCACGGGCCGCTACGAAGATCACCTCATCCACGAAGTGATACCGCACTTTGACCGGCACTACCGCACCCGCGCCGAAGCCGGCGGGCGGGCCATCGCCGGCAAATCCTCCGGCGGATACGGCGCGCTGGTGCTGGCCATGCGCCATCCCCACCTGTTTGGCGCGGTGGCCTGCCACAGCGGCGATATGGCCTTTGATTACTGCTACAAACCGGATTTTGTAAAATTTATCAACGCCGCCGCCCGCAACGCCATCACCTCTCAAGAAACGCTGCGCGATTGGCTGGCCGGGTTTTCGCCCAAGTTGCACCCCAAACCGCCCGCCTTTTTTGATCTGCTGGATATTGCGGCGATGGCGGCCTGCTACTCGCCCAACTCCAACGCGCCCGCCGGCTTTGATTTGCCGTTTGAACTGCACACCGGGCGGCCCAGGCCCGCTGTCTGGCAGCGCTGGCTGGCGCACGATCCGCTCACGTTAATTGAAGCGCCCGCCGCCCAGGCCGCGCTCCGGCAAATGAAGCTGGTGTACCTGGATTGCGGCAACCAGGATGAATACGCCCTGCATTTGGGCGCACGCATGTTCACCCAGCGCCTCACCGAGTTGAACATTCCGCACCAGTACCACGAGTTTGACGGCGGCCACCGCAACACTCAATTCCGCTACGATGTTTCGCTCCCGGCCATTGCGCGAGCGTTGGCCGCCAATACTTCCAAATTTGGCTGATCAACTTCCCGGAAGCTACACGTTGATTTAGGCCAAAAGTCGGCTGAAACGCGGCAGTTATGGTGTAATTAAGCGATTTTGCAGCTTCCGGGAAGTTAAATTTAAAATTACTGTTGGTCGCGCCGCCGGTTGGCGGCCTCTTTTTTTGCGCTGCCAACTGTGGTACAATTTGGGCAAGATGAATAAACCGCTAATCAATCTGTTAACAACATTGATGGTTGCCGCGCTGAGTTGGGGCTGCGCCGGCGCGCCACCCGTTCCCACGGCCACCGCCACCCGCACCCCCTCACTCCGGCCCACCGCTACCGCCACCGGCACGCGCCCGGCCACGCCCACCTTGGCCGCGTTTTCTAACGCGCCCACCGTTGCCGTTACCCCCAGCGCCACACCGATTTCCCGCCAGCACGACCAACTGCCCACGCCCATTCCGCCCAGCCCCACCGCCACGCCGGCGGGCATAGCGTGCCAGGTTAGCGCCAACAGCACCCTAAACCTGCGCGAAGGGCCGGGCGAAAATTACCAGATCATCGCCACCCTGCCGCCGCAAAGCAGCGTGATTGCCCACAAACAAGTTACCGACGCGCCGTGGCTGCTGGTTTCGGCAGTTGAAACGTTGGGCTGGGTGTACCAGCCGTTAATCCGCTGCCAGGGCAACCCCGGCCAACTCCCCGTGGCGGGCGGCGTGGTGGTTAGCCAGCCCACGCCGAGGCCCGTTGCGGCTACCGCCACAACCACCGCCACTGTGCTGGCTGCCGCGCCCGCCATCACCCCCACGGTCTCTATTCCGGTGGGGCGCTGGCACGGTGAATATTACGCCAACGCCAGCCTGCTGGGACAGCCGGTGCTGGTGCGCGAGGATGCGGATTTAAATTTTAACTGGTTTCTGGACAGCCCCGGCCCCGGCATTCCCGCCGATAACTTTTCGGCGCGATGGACGGGCCAGTTTAATTTTCCGTCCGGCGGCGACTATCGCTTTTTTGCCAACGCCGACGATGGCGTGCGGGTGTATGTTGACGGCGGGCGGGTAATTGATTCATGGGAAACCGAATTTTCAGGGGATCGTACCGGCACTTTTGCCAACCTCACGCCGGGGCTGCACACCATCACTGTAGAATACTTTGAGTCCGGCGGGTATGCCAGAATCCGGGTGTGGGCCGACACCACCACCCTCACCAGCAGCACCTGGGCCGGCGAATATTTTGCCAACCGCGATTTGCAGAACCCGCCGGCTTTTTCCCGCGACAGCGGCAACATTGATTTTAACTGGGGCAACAACTCGCCGGATGACAGCCTGCTCAACCCCGATTTCTTTTCGGTGCGCTGGAAACGCACCCTGCACATGGATTACGGCACCTACAAATTTTACGTAGAAATGCAGCGCGATGACTGGGTGCGCGTTACCATTGACGGCTGGAAGGTGATTGAAAAATATCAGGAAGATGCCGATGACCGGTTTGAACGCGAATTTGCCAACATGGGCGGCGGCAACGTTACCATTGTGGTAGAATTTAAGGATTACGGCGGACGCGCCAAAATAAAATTTTGGTGGGACAAGCAATAAAACCCGGCCCCACCGCCAATAATAAAATTACCCCATTCAAAGATGATCAATTTCAGCCGCCCCACCCCAACAAAACTAAATATTTGGCCTGTTGTTTGGCTGGCGTTGGGGTACGCGCTGCTGGCGCTGGCGCTCACCTGGCCCACGGCGGCCCACCTGAGCACCCACCTCCCCGGTGATGGCGGCGACGACCCGGCCATTGCCTGGAATTTGTGGTGGGTTAAATACGCCCTGCTCAACGCCGGGCAAAATCCCTTTCAAACCGATTTTATGTTTTACCCGCTGGGCCTTAACTTGGCGTTTTACACCCTCACCCCGCTGAACGCCGCCACAGCGCTGCCGTTTACGCTCAATTTGGGCGTGGTGGCAGCCAGCAACCTCCACATGCTGTTCACCCTGATTGTCGCCGGGTTGGGCATGTTTTTGCTGGCCCGCTACCTGCTAGCCGATCAACCCCGGCCCAATCAATGGTGGTGCGCTGCGCTGGCCGGCGGCTTTTACGCTTTTGCCGGCAGTAAACTTTTTTACGTGGCGCTGGGCCAGTTTAACATTGCCAGCACCCACTGGATTCCCTTGGCCGTGCTGTACGCCATCCGCGCCCACCGCCAGCCCCGCCGCCTGAAAAACGCCATCCTGGCCGGCCTGTTTTTGGCCCTGCAAGCCTGGGCCGAACTCACCTACGCCTCGTTTGTGCTGGTGTTCATTGGCCTGTACTGGCTCTACTGGCTGCCGGCTTCGATCCCCGCGCTTAAAAACCCCGCGGCGGCCCGGCGAACGGCGCTGCCGCAGCTAATCGCGGCGCTGGCGCTGCTGGCCGTGTTTGTGACGGGCATCAGCCCCATTTTGGCCCGCATGCTCCCCGACATGCTCACCGAAGGCGATTTTATGGTTGAGGGCGGCGGGTTTGCCGCCGCGTTCAGCGCCGATCTGCTGGGTTTTGTGATCCCCACCATGCATCACCCGCTGTTGGGCGGGCTGGTGGCGCACACCGGCATTATCGCGTTTGATAAGGGCCAGCACATTTACCTGGGCGTAACGCTGCTGGCGTTGGCGCTGCTGGCCGCCATCACCGGCTACAAAAACGCGCAAACCCGCTTTTGGCTGCTGGCCGCGCTGGTTTTTGCGCTGCTGACGCTGGGGCCGGACATCACCGTTAACGGCCACGCCACCGGCCTCACCGGGCCGTTTGTGCTGGTGCAGCAATTACCCTTTTTCAAAGGCAACCGCTACCCCAGCCGCTACAGTGTTATGCTGATTTTAAGCCTGAGCGTGCTGGCCGGGTTTGCGCTGGCCTGGCTGACCAGCCGCACCCGCCGCGCCCCGCTGCTGGCGACGCTGGTCGCCGGCCTCTTTTTAGCCGAACACCTGTCGGCCCCGCTGCCGCAATCGGATATGCGGCTGCCCGCACCGTACCAAACCATTGCCGCCGACCCCGCCGATTTTGCCGTGCTGGATATTCCCTTTGCCTGGCGCAACGGCTTTAGAATTACCGGCGCGTACACCACCCAATTTATGTTTGGCCAATTTTACCAAACCGCCTACCAAAAACCGCTGTTGCAGGGCAACACCAGCCGCAACCCGGAGTTTAAGTTTCGCTATTTTACGCAAGCGCCGCTGCTCAACTCGCTGCTGGCGCTGGAAACCGGCAAAACCCTGCCCCCGGAACGCCTGCCCGCCGACCGCGCCATCGCCGCCGACGCGCTACGCTTTTTTAACGTTAAATACATTGTGGTGCGGCCCGATTTTTCCGGCAACCCCCTGGTTACGCCGCAGGCCACCGTGCCGTATATTGAAGCTGCGCTGCCCGTACAAAAAATCTACGCCGATAGCGATCTTGCCCTGTACCGGGTTAACGCCGGCCCGCCGCCCGCCGCCTGGCAAATTACCACCGCCGCGCCGCTGGCCCCGCTCTACTTTGGCGAAGGCTGGGGCATAATTACGCCCGGCCAACCCGTCGCCGCCCAGCGAACCGCCGCCCGGCTATTACTGCCGCTGGCCGGCGGCGCAACGCGCCTCACGCTCAACCTTCGCGCGCCGCAGCCGCAAAGCGTGGCGCTGGCCGCCAACGGCTGGCAATCGGCCCCGCAGCCCATCACCACCGCTTGGCAACCGCTCACGTTTACATTGCCCGCCGCCGCCGTGCGGGTTGGTACCAACACCATCTGGCTAAAATTTGAGCGCACCGCCCCCGCGCCGCCGGACATCACCGTGCTGAGCGCCGGCGAAGAAGTGGGCAGCTACGGCCACATTTATGTCAACGGGATTGACGTTTCACCCAACCGGCGCGGTTACAACGTGGTCGTGATTACTCCCGGCAGCGTGCAAACCGCCAATTTTGATACCCACGCCGATCCCGCCGCCGCTCCGGCGCTGGCCGAGTTTTTACGCGCCGCACCCGCCACCGCCACCATCGCGCTGGCCGCCGCCGATGAAGCCAGCGCCCAATTATCAGAAACCGCCGCGCAAACCATCCGGCAAGTTACCGGCGCAACGGGCAACCTGCGCGGCTGTTTTCGGTGCAGCCACGCCATTATTCGCCCGGCGGGCGGCCCGCCGCAAGAAGCCCTCGACGCGCTGCGCCCGCTGGCGCTCACCACCGGGCCGGGCCTCACCGAGCCGGCTCTGGCCGCCCAGGTTGACTGGCTAAAAATTGAACCCGCCGCGCCCCAAGGAGGCAACCCATGAGCCATCCGTTAGTAAAATATTTAAAAGGCCTGCCCATGTTCAGGCACACCCCGGACGATGTGCTGGAAATTATCGCCGCGCAAACCCGTGAGCTAAAGCTCAACAAAAACGATGTGTTGATTCGCCAAGGCGACCCCAGCCATTCGCTATTTATTATCCGCACCGGCTGGATAAAAATTGTAACCGGCGGCCCCCACCAGTCGCAGGAAATTACGCTCAACCAGATTGGGCCGGGCCAGGTGGTGGGCGAAATGTCGCTGATTGACCAGCAGCCGCGTTCCGGCACGGCGGTGGCTATTAGCCCGGTTACGGCGCTGGAACTGGATTACCAGGTGGTGCTCAACATGCTGGATCGCCACCCGGCGCTGGTGCAATCTTTTTTACGTGATATGTCGGAGCGGCTGCGTTTTGCCAACGCCTACATTGGCGAGGCGGTAGATTGGTGCCAGCACATTGCCGATGGCGATTACGATTTTGTAACCCAACAGGTTGAACAATCGCAAGCCACCATTGTGGGCGTTACCCAGTCGCTTCAGGCCCGCGCCAGCGCGTTCCTGTCGGCCTTTTTCAAAATGGTCGCCAGCGTGCGCCAGCGCGAAGAAGAATTAAAGCGGCAAATTCAGCAGCTCACCATTCAAATTGATGAAGCCAAACGCCAGCGCGCCGTGCAGGAGATCACCGACACCGAATTTTTTGAGCAGTTACAGGCCGCCGCCCAGAAATTGCGGGCCAAACGGCAGGCTCGCCAGGATGCCGCCCGCGCAGAAAGCGATACCGCCGCCCCATGAATTTGCGCCCCCACCTGCCCAAACTTGCGCTACTGGCCCTGATTGCCGCCTACAGCCTCTATTTTTCGTGGTACGCCATCAACCGGCACAATACCCTCCACTCTTACGCCGCCGACCTGTCGCTGATTGACCAGCCCATGTGGAACACCGCCATCGGCCCCGGCGGTTTTATGGAGCTAACCTGGGGCCACCACCAGCAACCCCGGCTGGCCGAACATTTTGAGCCAATCCTTGTTCCGCTTTCGTACCTTTTTTATTTATGGGATGACGCGCGCCTGCTGCTGGTGGTTCAATCGCTGGCGCTGGCGCTGGGCGCGCTGCCCGTATTCTGGCTGGCCCGCGACCAACTACGCGCCGGAGAAGGCATCTCCGCCCCCGCCGCCGAGTGGGCCGCGCTGGCCTTTGCCCTGGTTTACCTGCTGTACCCGCACCTGCAAGCCGCCAACATCGCCGATTTTCACGCCGACCCGCTGGTGGTAACGCCGTTGCTGCTGGCGTTGTGGTACGCGCTCAAGCGGCGCTGGGGCTGGTTGTGGTTGTGGGCTGCCGTGGCTATGCTCACCAAAGAAACTCTGCCCACCCTCACCGCCATGCTGGGAGTGTGGCTGCTGCTGCGCGCCTGGCAATCCCGCCGCGAGTTGCCGCCCCGCCCGGCCATCATCCACGGCGCAGCCCTGATTGCCGTTAGCGCGGCCTGGTTTTTTATCGCCACCTTTTGGATTGTGGCCCCGCTGGCTCGCCAGTATTTTGGCGCTGCTGGCCCCATCTACCTGGCCAACCGCTATTCCGACCAGACTTCGCCTCTGGCGCTGCTTGCCGACCCCGCCCGCTGGAGTTACCTGCTGGGGTTGTTGGCCGCCGCCGGTTTTTTGCCGCTGCTGGCCCCAGACCTGTTGCTGGTGGGGCTGCCGGTGCTGGCGGCCAATTTTTTTAGCAACTTTGCCGGCCAATACTCCGGCGAGCAACACTACTCCGCGCCGCTGGTGGCCGTTTTTGTGGCGGCGGCCATTTTTGGCGCGGCCCGGCTGGTTAACACGCAGCCCACGCACAAAATCAACCGGCAAACCCGCCGCCAAACCGCGCTCATTGCGGCGGTACTGTGGCTGCTGGCCTGGTCGGTGGGTTACCAAACGCGCTTTGGCTGGACGCCCCTCTCCGCCCGCGCCGAAAACTACGCCCCAACTTCCGCCGTGGCCGCGCTGCCCAACCTGCTGGCCAAAATTCCCGCCGAAGCCGTGGTTTCGGCCAGCGCCGGGTTGCACCCGCACGTAGCCCACCGGCAAACGGTTTACATTTTCCCCACCCTGGAAAACGCTGATTACGCTCTGGTTGACGTTACCGACGTGCCCGGCAGCCATCCCAACGATGTTCACACTCAATTGCAGGACATGCTGGCCACCAACTGGCAGGTTGATGGCGTGGGGCCGGGGCTGCTGCTGGCCCGCAAAACCGGCGTTCCCACTACCGAACCGCTGCCGAATTTGTTTTTTGATTTTGCCCGCGCCACCGCCGCGCCCACCGTGCCCGCCAAACTGGATTTTGGCCACGGTCAACTCGCGCTGCTGGGCTACGATGCCCTGGACGACCCGGACAACGGCGTAACCTTCAGGTTTTACTGGCAGGCCATCGCCCCGCTGCCCGCCGATTTGCGGCTGTGGCCCCTGGTTTTTGATGACTCCGGCCAGTTGCTCAACAACCCCACCCAGGTGCCCATGATTGCCGCGGTCTGGTATCCGCCGGCCCACTGGCAACCCGACGAAGTTATCATCACCCAAACGCTGCCGCAACTGCTGCCCGCCGGCTTTCACCTGGGGCTGGCCGTTGGCCCCGGCGAAGCCAGTTTTGGCAACGCCGCCGCCCGCTGGCCCGTCACCGCCGCCGCAAACGGAGTGCCGGTGCAATCCGGTCATTGGGCGCAACTGGCCTCGTTTGAACGGCGCGGCCCACTGCTGGCGCGGCTATCGCCCCGGCCTACGCTGTTGCCGCTAACCCCAACGCAAGCGCAATTTGGGCCGGCCATCACCCTGACCGGCTACTGGCTGCCCGCCGATGCCCTGCGCCCCGGCGCTAACCTGCCGCTGGTGCTGCGCTGGGCAACCAGCCAGCCGCTGCCCGCCGATTACACCGTGTTTGTTCACCTGCTTGGCCCCACCACTGAACGGGCAGCCCAAAACGATGCCGTTCCCATCTGGCTTACGGCGCAACCCACCACTCAATGGCCGGTGGGCCGGCCCATCCTCGACCGGCACAACCTCAACCTGCCGGCTACGTTGCCGCCCGGCCAATACCGGCTGCAACTGGGGCTGTACAACGCGCAAACCATGGAACGCCTGCCATTGACCGCCGGCGGCGATGCCCTCACGCTCACCCGCATTACCGTTAAATAGCTTTGCCCGTGAGCCGGCCCCGTGGTAGCATGGCGCGTATGAAGAACCATCGCTTGTGGCTGATTTTCATCATTTTAGCGGGATTGGCCCTGCGCCTGCTGTGGCTGGGCCGGCAAAGCCTGTGGTACGATGAAGGCGTTACCTGGCTGCTGGCCCAAATGCAACTGCCCGCCCTCATCCAGTGGACTGCCGCCGATATTCAGCCGCCGCTATATTACCTGCTGATGTGGGCGGCCCGCCTGCTGTGGGGCAGCAGCGAATGGGCGCTGCGCTTTCCGGCGGCGCTGGCGGGCACGCTGGCCATCCCGCTGCTGTACGCGCTGGGCCGCCGCCTGTTGGCCAACCGGCTCGGCCCGTTGCTGGCGACGGCGCTGCTGGCCGGCTCGCCGGTGATGGTGTACTACAGCCAGGAAGCCCGCATGTACACCCTGCTGGTTTTTGAAGCCCTGTTAGCCGGCTACCTGCTGCTTAAAATTTTGCAGCCCCGCCCCTACCGCCTGCGCCCCGAACCCCGCGCCATTTTTTACGGGATTACCGCCGCCGCCGCGCTGTACACTCACTATTTTGCCGCTTTTTTGCTGCTGGCGCACGGATTGTACGCCGCGTGGGTCTGGCAGCAGCGCCGGTTTGACCGCGCCCTGCCGGCGCAACTGCTGTGGAGTTTTGGCGGGGCGCTACTGCTCTTTGCGCCGTGGCTACCCATTCTGCTGGCCCGGCTGGGCGACGACCCCAGCTATTGGGCCGGCGCGCTCAAACTCAACGAGGCCGTCCGCAAATTGCTCATCAGCTTTATTGCCGGCGAAACCGTGCTGGAACAAACCGGCTGGTGGCTGGCCCTGGCTTATCTGGCGGCGCTGGCGCTGGTTGGCCTGGCGGCGGCGCTCAACCGGCGCACCGCTACCCGCCAACTCCCAACTCCCAACTCTCAACTCTCAACTCTCAACTCTCAACTCCCTACTCCCTACTCCTTTTTGCTGTTGTGGCTGCTGCTGCCGCCCGCGCTTATTCTGCTGCTCACCACGTGGTCGCCTAAATTTAACCCGCGCTACACGCTGCTCAGTTGGCCGGCCCTGGCGCTGCTCACCGCCGCCGCGCTGAGTCAGTTGACCGCCAGCCACCGCCCGGTAGCCCGCTGGCTGGCCGCCGGGCTGCTGGCGCTGGCCGCCGGAATATCGGCGTTTAGCCTGGCCAACTGGTTTACCGACCCCCGCTTTGCCAAAGCCGATTTCAAAGCCCTGGCCCAATTTGTCCGCGAGCGCCAATCCCCCGCTGAAACCGTGCTGCTCAGTTCCGGCCACATGTTCCCGGTGTGGGCCTACTACTACGGCTGGGAGGGCTGGACGCCGCTGCCAAAAATGCTCCGACTTGATGTGAGCCGCGTGACCACGCTGGACATTGCCGGCCAAATTGCCGGGGCGGTGCGCCACAAAAGCGGCGTGTGGCTGGTTACGTGGCAAGCCGAAGTGGTTGACCCCACCGGCGCGGTTCCGTTCTGGCTGGATTGCATTGGCCAACGCCCGCACGATGCCGGCGATTTTTGGGGCGTAGGGCTGGAACACTGGCAGCTCAACCCCAATCAACTGGCGCGGCTGGGCCAAAACCCGGCGCAGCAACCGCTGACCGCCAACTTTAACAACCAGCTTAATCTGGTAGGCTTTACCCAACTCAACAATACCGAACTGGCGCTGTTCTGGCAACCGCGCCAGCCTTTGCCGGAAAAACTGGCGCTCACCCTGCGCCTTACCGCCGCCGACGGTTTTTACTGGGATGCCGCCCCCGGCGCGGTTCCGCTTGGCCCGGCCACCTACCCGCCCAACCGCTGGCCGGTGGGCCAAACCATCATCACCCGCCACCGGCTGCCGTGGCTGCCGGCCACGCCGCCCGGCCAATACACCGCCGAAATCGGTGTGGGCGCGGTTAACGGCCAAAACTACAGCGGTTGGGATATACTCGATGGGCAGGGCCGCCCGCAACGCCGCACCGCGCTGGCCAACCCCATCCATTTAAACCAATTGATGCCGCCCCCCGCCGATTCGTTGCCCGCCGCCGCGCCGCTGCTCAAAATATCGCCCGCGCTCAGTTTGCGCCGTCAAACGCTTTCGGCCAGCCAGGCCCAACCCGGCGACCGGCTGCGGCTGGAACTGTTGTGGCAGGCCGGCCCGCGCCCGCCAACCGATATTTCCGTGGCCGTTAACCTGCGCGACGCCGCCGGGCAATCCTTTAACGTGAGCGCGGCCACGGCGCTCAACCTGTCCCGCCGGCAGCCCGGCGACCAGGTATTGGGCCAGTACGGGCTGGCTATTCCGCCCGCCGCCGCGCCCGGCCCGGCCCAATTATCACTTCAGTTTACCGGCGACGGCCACATCAACCAGTTTTTTGCGCTGGCCGGGCTTGAAATTTTGCCCACCGAGCGCAATTTTACGCCGCCCCCCGCCGTTGACCTGCCGCTGAACGCCAATTTCTCCGGGCAGGCCACGCTCATCGGCGCGGATTGCTCCCGCCATTGCGCCGCCGCCCCCGGCGAAGCCATCCAGTTAACGCTGCACTGGCGGGCCGATGCGCCAATATCCACGGCCTACACCGTGTTTGTCCACCTGCTTGGCCCCGGCGAAACCGTGCTGCTCAACGCCGACCACGCCCCGCCTAAAGCCACCACCGGCTGGGTTCCCGGCGAAATCATTGCCGATCCGGTTACGCTTAACCTGCCTGCCAACCTGCCGCCCGGCCAATACTCCCTGGAACTGGGCCTGTACAACGCCGCCGACCCCGCCTTTGCCCGCCTGCCGCTGGCCAACGGCGCAACCCGGCTGCTGCTGCCCGGCTCGGTGCGCGTGCCGTAAGCGCCACTTTGCCCCCGATTCGCCTCCGTGGTAGCATGCGTCGCCATGAAAAATTATCGTTTGGGGCTGATGGCCCTCATTTTAATTGCGTTTGCCATCCGGCTGCATCAGCTTACTTACCACAGCCTGTGGTTTGACGAGGCCGTAAGCGTGCACTGGGCGCGGCAAAGCCTGCCGCGTATTCTGGAAGTGGGCTTTACCCTGCAAGAAGACCGCCTGCCGCCGCTGTATTACCTTACCCTCAAAGGCTGGGGCCTGTTGGCCGGCTGGAGCGAATTTGCCGTGCGGCTGCCCACCGTATTCTACGGAACGCTGTTGCTGCCGGCGCTGGCCGGAGTTGGGGCGCTGCTGTTTAACCGGCGGGTGGCTCTGTTTGCGGTGGCGCTGGCGGCGGTTAATCCCTTTTTGGTGTGGTACGCTCAGGAAGCGCGCATGTACGCTCCGGCGGTGTTTTTTGGCACGCTGGCGGTGTGGGCTTTTTTAAAGATTTGCCAATCGGCCCAGCCACAATTCGCCCCGCGCACTTTATCTTTTGGCCTTGTCTTTGTTCTGGCTGCCGTGGCCGCGCTGTACAGCCACCTGTACGCCGGTTTTTTGCTGCCGGCGGTGGGGTTGTGGCTGGTAGCAGCCTACCCGCGCCGCCGGCGATTATGGGCCATTTTTGCCGCCGGCGGATTTTTGGCCGCGCTGGCCTACACCCCCATCCTGCTGGCCATTTGGCGCTTCTCCGCCGAAGCCCAACCCGGCGAGCCGTTGGCGGGCCTGCCGGAGCGCGCCCGCTGGCTGCTAGCCGCCTTTACCGTGTGGAAAGCGCCGCTGGAGCCGTGGCTGCAAACCGCCATTCCGCTGGTGGTGGCCGGGTTTACGCTGCCGGCTTATCTGCCGTTAGCCGCCGGGCAGCGGCAGGTTAACCGGCCCCGGCTGCTGACCTCGCTGCTGCTGCTTACGCCGTTTGCCATTGCCAATTTGCTGCTGGCCCGCAATCACCTGGCGTTTTTTGGCGAACGCTACTTTATTGTGATGACGCCCTGGCTGTTGCTGCTGGCCGCCGCCGGCGCAGACCGGATTGGGAGTTGGCTCAGAATGTGTTTCTTAAATGTCATTCTGAGGCCTTTGGCCTCAGAATCCCTGAAAACGTATCCGGCAAGTGGCAATTTTAGGGATTCCTCGCTCCCGTTGGTCGCTCAGAATGACATAATGAGGCATAACCAGACTCGATTTAAGAAACACGCTCTCAACCGCTTGACGATTGCGGCCCTGCCTTTTGTCCCGCTGCTGCTGGCGGCGGCGCTGCCGCTGCCCGGCCTGTGGACGCCCGCCGCCGCCAAAGAAGCCTGGCGGCAAAGCGTGGACTACCTGGCCCAACACGCCACACCCGCCGACGGCATCCTTATTCACCCGGATTGGGTGCGCTACCCGTTTCAATTTTATTTTACCGGGCCGGGCCAAACCTACGCCGCCTTTAGCACCGTTACCGCCGCAACCGCGCTCGATGGGCCGCTGCAAGGCGTGGTCAATAACCACCCGGTCATCTGGCTCATCCAATCGCACCTGGATGCGCCCGACCCCGACCGGCGGGTGGAGCAATGGCTGGCCGCCCGCTACCCGCTCATCACCGAGTTGTACCCGCCCGGCATCAGTTTAAAAGGCTTTGCGCCCCGCTATCAACTTAAAGATTTGCCGCCAGCGGCCACGCCGGTTAACCTGCAATTTGGCAACGGCATGCGGCTGGCCGGTTTTACCGCCGATGCCGTTGCCAGCGCCACCGATACGCTGTTTCATCCGCCGTCGGGGTGGGCGCACGTAACGCTTTACTGGCAGGCCGCCGGCCCGGTTGCTGCCGCCGTTACGCCGGTGGTCAATCTGGTGGGGCCGGAAGGCGTGTGGGGCGTAAGTCTGGATCGCCCCACCGACGCGCTCAAACTTTTTCCGCCGGCGCGCTGGCAACCCGGCGGACCGCTGGTGCGGCAGGATTTGGACGTAAACCTCAACCCGGCGACGCCGCCCGGCGAGTATCAACTGGTGGTGGGACTGGCCGGTTCGGCGGAGCAGTTTCCACTGGCCAAAGTTAAAGTCAGGTGAGTGAGTCTGCAACAGAAGCTTGCGGCTGCCCTCGCATGGGGTTTGACGCTAACCGGTCTTTATGGTAGATTAGATGGCTTGGGTTAAAGTATTAAGGGGAGCGGGCTACCGCTTTTCCTTACCAGGATAAAGCAATTTATGCGAACACCACTTGTTTTACTTTTATTGGGCCTGGCCATTGCGCTATCGGCCTGTTTCAGCGGGCCGCTGCTCACCAATGTAAGCGTTAATCCGGCCACCATCAGCCCCAACGCCGATGGCATTGACGACGTAACCCGCATCAGTTACTCCCTGAACGGCTCGGCGGACTTATCCATTTATTTGATTGACGCCGCCGGCAACCGCCATTACTTCCGCGAAAACCGCCGCCGCTCCACCGGCGATTACGGCGTGGATTTTAGCGGCGTGGTCAACGGGGCCATGCTGCCGGATGGTACCTACACCTGGGTGGTTGAAGCCACCGCCGACAACGGCCAAACCGCCAACCAATCGGGCACGCTGGTGATTGAAAACGCCGACACCTCCCGGCCCGAATTGCAGGGCTTTAGCGTGTACCCCAAAGTGTTCACCCCCAATCAGGATGGCATTAACGACCGGGTAACAATAAACTACTACCTTACCAAACAGGCCGAGGTAGCGGTGTACCTGATTGCCCCCAACGGCGAAACCCGCTACCCCATTGCCGAAGTTGAGCGCGACATCAAACCCGGCGAACCGGGTTTTCACACCTACGATTACGAAGGCGGCGTTGATTTGGGCGCCGAACCGCCGCCCAACGGCATTTACACGGTTTACGCCGAAGCGATGGATCGGGTGGGCAACCGCACCGTAGTTACCAACACCCTTACCATTGCCGAAGGCGGCGTGCCTCGCGCCGACATAGTTTCGGCCAACGTGGACTTTTACAACCCGGCCACCTGCGACACGGTGGTGCCGTTAAAGCAAACGCTGGCGTTTACCCTGACGGTAGAAAACTTTGGCAACGTGCCCATCCGCACCAACGGGCCAACCTCCGGCATGGCCTACCGCAGCGACGAAAACTTTAACACCAAGGGCGCGTACCAATCCTCCGGCACGTGGCGGGTGGGCATTGATTACGATGGCAACCCCAGCTACGCCTACCCCTACCGCTGGGCCGTGGGCAACCTGTCTAATCTGGAAAAGCGCGTCATCAACGGCAACGATGAATACTACCTGATGCCCGGTCAGCGCGCCATTGTTACCGGCAGTATTCAGCTACTTGATGTGCCGGCCAAGAAAAACGTGGTTGAATTTTGGGCCGGCCTCATCCACGAAGACGTTAGCATTGACACGTTCAACGACCACGTTAGCCCCACGCCAATAACAATTGGCTACTAAAAAGCCATGAACACCCTGGCTGTTATCATTGTTAACTGGAACGTAAAAGAACTGCTGGCCGATTGCCTGCGCAGCGTGCAAGCCGATTTGGCCGGCGGCAACCTGACCGCGCAAATCTGGGTGGTAGATAACGCCTCCACCGACGGCTCGGTGGAGATGCTGCGGCGCGATTTCCCCGCCATCAACCTGATTGCCAGCCGCGAGAATCTGGGCTTTGCCGGCGGCAATAACGCCGCGTTACGGGCCATCGGCTTTGAACAACCCGGCCTGCCGCCGGAAACGTTGCCCGCCGCCGTGCTGCTGCTCAACCCCGATACCGTGGTTCACCCCGGCGCGCTGGCCGGTTTAATGGATTTTTTGGCGCAAACCCCGGCGGCGGGCATTGCCGGAGCGCAACTGGCTTTTGGCGATGGCTCGTTTCAGCATGGCGCGTTTGGGTGGCCCGGCCTGTGGCAACTGGCCATCGAACTGCTGCCGTTGCCGGGCCGGCTGGTGTACCGGCTGACAGAAAGCCGGCTGAACGGGCGCTATCCCCGCGAGTGGTACCGGCGCGGTCAACCGTTTGCCATTGGGCATCCGCTGGGCGCGGCCATGCTGGTGCGGCGCGAGGCCATTATGCAGGCCGGCCTGCTGGACGAGCAGTACCACATGTACGTGGAAGAAGTGGACTGGAGCAAACGGATTGCGCGGACCGGCTGGCAAGCCTGCTGCGTGCCAACGGCGCTGATTACCCATTTTGGCGGGCAAAGCACCGGGCAAATCAAAGCCGCCAGTTTTATCAATTTGTGGCGCAGCCGTTACAAATTTTATCGTAAATTTTACCATCCGCTTAAAATTGAGCTGGCCCGGCAACTGGTGCGGTTTGGCATGCGGCGCAACGCCGCCCGTGACCGGCAACTGGCCACCCAGGGGCAACTCACCCCAACCGAACTCAACGAGCGGCTGGCCGCCTACCGGCAAATCAACAACATCTGGCAGGAAAAATCTGTATGACCAAAATTGTGGCCGCTATTCTCACCAAAAACGAAGTAAAACACGTGAGCGATTGCATCAAAAGTGTGCAATGGGCCGATGCCGTTATTCTGGAAGATTCGTTCAGCACCGATGGCACCGTTGAGGCGGCCCGGCAACTGGGCGCGGTTATCTTTCAAAACAAGTTTGTGAATTTTGCGGTGGCCCGCAACACGGCGCTGGACAACGCCCGGTCGCTGGAAGCCGAGTGGCTATTTTTTATAGATGCCGACGAGCGCGTTACGCCGGAACTGGCCGCGGAAATAAGGCGGGTGATTGCCGCCGATGAAAAACCGGGCTGGTGGGTGCCGCGTTACAACGTAATGTGGGGCCACACCATGCGCGGCGGCGGCTGGTACCCGGACCATCAGTTGCGATTGATGAAAATCAGCGCCGCCCGCTACAACCCCGAACGCGAAGTTCACGAGATTGTGATGCTGGATGGCGAAGCCGGTTACTTGCAGGAGCATCTCATCCATTTTAATTACGATAGCCTGGAGCAGTTTAAATACAAACAGGATCGTTACATTGATTTTGAGGCCAAAATCCTCAAAGACAAGGGCATTCGGGCCAAACCGTGGACTTACCTGACTATGCCGTTGCGCGAGTTTAACCGGCGGTATATCTCGCTGGGGGGCTACAAAGACGGCTGGGTGGGGTTGCAAGTGTGCAGTTTGATGAGTTGGTATATGTTTGTAACGTACCTGCGGCTGCGCAGGTTGTATCAGGCTCAAGCCGATTAGCCGGCCCGCCCAACCCAATTTACGACGCAAAAGAAAACGGGGTGGAGACGACGATCGTCTCCACCCCGTTTTTTAGGTTACGTTAGCAATAAAATCAGGCCAGTTCGGGGTCAAGCAACCCGTAGTTGTTATCAGCCCGGCGATAAAGCACATTCACGCGATTAACGCCCGTGTTGAAAAACACAAAGAAGTTGTGGCCCAGCAATTCCATCTGCTCAATGGCATCTTCGGGGGTCATTGAATTCATCAGGAACTTTTTAACGCGCACAATTTCACGGCTCTGCTCTTCGGCAATAGCGGCCATGGTTTCGGCATCGAGTTCCGGCAGCACATCTTCCTGCTGAGCTAACTGCTGGGCTTTGTTGGTTTGGCCCTGCCACTGATCAAGCCGTTTGCCTTTATAGCGCACAATCTGGCGATGGATTTTATCAACCACGGCATCAATTGAGGCGTAAATGGCCTCGGAGCGGTCTTCGGCCCGCAAAATAGCGCTGTTAATGCGCAAAGTAAGCTGCACCACGTTTCGGTCTCTGGCGCTTTTGGTTTTTTCCTGGGTTATTTCAACCCTGGCTTCGCTAATGTCCGGAAGGTAACGATCTAGTTTGCCAATTTTCTTTTCAACGTAATCCTTGATGCGATCTGAAATGACAAAATTTTTACCTTTTAGAACGAGTTGCATGTTTCTTTCCTTTCTGGGACAGTTTTTTTGTCTTATTGAGCCTTGGCCAACGTTAGCCCCCATACCGAGCCGGCTTGTCCCGCTTTGAGGGCTGCGGCACAGGCGTCTAAGGTTGACCCGGTTGTGCATACGTCGTCAATTAACAATACACTCTGGTTTGCAAGCTGGTTATTAATGCACGAAAACGCGCCGGCTACATTTTGGCGGCGTTCTTGCACACCCAGCGACATTTGCGCCGCCGTTTTTTGGGTGCGTGCTAATGTTGTAGTATTAACCGGCAAATTTAGCAAATTGCCCAGTTGTTTTGCCAGCAGTTCGCTCTGGTTGTAGCCCCGGTCTTTGTACCGGGAACGATGCAACGGCACAGGCACCACCACTTGCACACTGAGTTTGTGGCGCTGGTAGGCTTCGGCCAAAATTTTGGCCAAAGCTTGGGCCACCGCCCGGTGGTTGTTGTATTTCAGGTTATGAATGGCAGAGCGGATGGGGTTATCCTCAAAATAGGCCGCCGACCTGATGCCATCAATATATTGCAGCGTGTGACGCCGGCATTGGGGGCAGGTTGAGGCGCTGGCGGCGGGTGTGCCGCACCGGTGACAAACGGCTTCGGTAATAAAGCTGATTTTGCTCAGACAATCGGCGCACAAAAAGCTATTAGGCGCTCCGCAGTGCAGGCATTGGGGAGGAAGCAATAAATCAAGTAAAATTTGACCGGATTGTTGCAACCAGCTTACTGGCACGGGTAATCACACCTTTGCGATGGTTTTGGTAAAGTTGATCAGCTTTGGAATTGCAGCCGATCACCAACCTGAGTAGACGTTTGCGCAATAACGCCAACCGGCATTTCCAGCACAAACGCCGATTGGGTTACAAATGGCCCCAGCCGATAGGGAACCATATTTGGGGTAGTGCGAATAACCGTATAATTTTTATCCAGATACACCACATCAATGGCAAAGCTCATAAACATGGTGTGAATGCTTTTTTCGCCGGCTAAAATTAGCCCTTCGCCGGTGCGGAGCGCGGTTGTGCCCAACAAACCACGCAACCGCGTCCAGAAGGTGTTGGCCAAACGGCCCTGGGTCATAAGCACTGTGTTTTGAGTTTGGTTAATAACGCGCATCAACCACCAAGACCGGGCGTTTCCATAATCACCAACGCCGCCGGCCCCAACAAAATGATAAACAGCGCCGGGAAAATAAGAAACACCATCGGGAACAGCATTTTAATGGGGGCCTTGTTGGCCATTTCTTCGGCGCGCTGCCGTCGTTTAACCCGCATCTGCTCGGATTGAACCCGCAAAATTTTGGCGATACTCACGCCCAATTGTTCAGCCTGAATAATAGCCGCCACAAAGGTGGTTATATCCGCCACGCCCATGTTTTTATCCATATTCTTTAGGGCGTCGCGGCGCGGGATGCCTAACCGCATTTCTTGCACTACTTTGGCAAAGCCTTTGGAAAGTTCGTTATCCCACTTTTCGCCTACTTTTTGAATGGCCCCGTCAAACCCCATCCCGGCCTCAACGGTGATTGTTAACAAATCCAGGGCGTCGGGCAGAGTTTTGATAATTTCGGTTTGGCGGCTGCTGATTTTAGACCGAAGCCACAGCAGCGGAGCTAAATAGCCCACCAAAGCCCCCAAAGCGGCGGCAGCCAGCCCAATGGCAAAGCCTTGCGAAATGGTAGCAACTAAAAGAAAAAGCACCCCCAGCAACAACGCCACAAAAACGCGCAACCCCATAAATTCGTTGGCTCCCCAGTTATAGGGTTTGCCGGCCATTTCGAGTTGCTGCTCGGCAGCGGCCCGCGATTTTGAGGGCGACATGCGGGCCACAAATTTTGAAAGGTTAACCAACATTGGCCGCACTACCCGCTGGCTGAACGGCTGCGATAGCTCAATTTCTTCCAGCGAAAGCGCCGCACCGGAGCGGCTGGCATATTCTTCCAGCCGGCTTTGGATGTCGGTGGTACCGCTGGACATATTCATGCCGTATCTAATCAGCAGAATCATCCCGATAATGCCGCCAACTACCACTATTGCGCCAACAATCATCCAAACCATGATACAACCTCTGTTTTATACATCAATATCAATAATCTTTTGAATGGCAAAGAACCCGGTCACAATCCCAAATATACCAATGCCCATCAAAATCCAGCCGCAGGGTTGCGAACAAAGCTTATCGGGGCCAAGACCACGCGCGGTGCAACTAAAAACCATCCGGCCAATGTATTCCTGGTTCATTGCGTACAAAAGCAGCCCCAAAACAATGGGCAAACCCGAAATTACGTAGCCGGAAAGCTGCCCCTGAGCCGTGAGTACCGCAATTTCACCTTTAATCCGAATGCGCTCGCGGATAACAAAACCGATAATTTCCAGAATTTCGGCCAGGTTACCGCCAACCTCCTGCTGCACGTTGATGGCAGTTACCATCAAATCAAGGTCATCGCTGGGCACGCGGCGCAACAGGTTGTTAAAAGCGCGCTCGTTTTCAATGCCCAACCCAACCTCGCGCACCACCCGCCTGAACTCAATCGAGATGGGCGGCGGCATTTCGCGGCCAACCGCATCCATTGCCTGCAACAACGAGTAACCGGCCCGCAACCCGTTGGCCATCAGGGTGATACCATCACCAAGCTGGCCGTTAAATTTTTTCAGGCGGCCATTCTGGCGGAATTTTACAAACATGCGGGGTAAAAAGAAGCCGCCAATAAAGCCGCCCAGCGGTAAAATTATCCCACCATAAACCAGCCAGGCTATCGCGGCTACGGAAATCATCGAGATTACAATTAACGCCCAATACTCGCCAACGGTGATTTTCAAATCGGCGCGGGCCAACTCGGTGGCAATGTTACGCCCCAGGCCGCGCTCCTCAATGACCTGTTCCAGTTTTTGGGTGAGAATGGAATCCTGTTTGCCTTTTTCAGCGGCATCTTCGCCGGCGGCTTCATCAGCTAAAGCGCCCGCGCCACCAACAAATTGCCCCAACCGCTCCTGGGTGGCTGTATCGCCCCGGCGGGAATAAATCGCTGCGGCAGCCAGCGTTCCCACCGTGAGCATAAACAAAATTACCACAATTGCTATTGCCATAACCAACCTCCAGTTTGCGGGCAGCCCAACCGCGCCATCCGGCTAAAACCGCATAGACGCGCCAAACACGTTGGGGGGTAAACTAATCCCGGCAGCCTCGATCCTTTCGTAAAATTTGGGGCGGATGCCGGTGGGTTTGAGCCGGCCAATAATTTTGCCGTTTTCTATCCCCTGTTGTTCAAAAGCAAAAATGTCCGACATCACAATCACTTCGCCTTCCATCCCCTGGACTTCGGTGATGTTGATGATTTTGCGGCTACCATCGCGCAAGCGGGATTGCTGGATAATCACGTCAACCGCCGAGGCGATTTGCTCCCGAATAGCGCGAACCGGCAAATCCATCCCGGCCATCAAGCACATGGTTTCCAACCGCGATAACATATCGCGCGGGGTGTTGGCGTGGGCGGTGGTCAAACTGCCATCGTGACCGGTGTTCATGGCCTGCAACATGTCCAGGGTTTCGCCGCCGCGACACTCCCCCACCACAACCCGGTCGGGGCGCATCCGCAGCGTGTTGATTACCAAATCGCGGATGGTTACTTCGCCTTTGCCTTCAATGTTGGCCGGGCGAGACTCCAGCGTAACCACGTGTTCCTGCCGCAGTTGCAACTCGGCGGCGTTTTCTACGGTGATGATGCGCTCATCGTTGGGGATAAATGACGATAATACGTTGAGCAGGGTGGTTTTACCGGAGCCGGTACCGCCGGAAACCACAATATTAAGGCGGGCAATAACGCAGGCCCGCAAAAATTCGGCGGTTTCGTTGGTCATTGAGCCAAAACGCACCAGGTCGTCAATGGTAAGCGGGTCTTTTTCAAACTTGCGGATGGTCAGGACGGGGCCGTTGAGGGCCAACGGGGGAATGATGGCGTTCACGCGGGAGCCATCGGGCAAACGGGCGTCTACATACGGCGAGCTTTCATCAACCCGCCGGCCCAACGGCGACACAATCCGGTCAATCACCCGCATCACGTGTTCGTTGTTTTCAAAGGTGATGTTGGTCAGGGTGAGCTTACCTTTGCGTTCAACAAACACCTTTTCCGGGCCGTTGACCATAATTTCGCTTACGCTCTCATCCGAGAGCAGCACTTCCAAAGGGCCAAAACCCAAAATCTCGGCCACAATCCCTTCAAACAGCCGTTCCCGTTCCGAGCGGCTGAGGATGATGTTTTCCTGGGTCAGGATTTGGTCGTACATATCCTGAATGGTGCGCCGCACTTCGTCGGTGCGCGACACATCCATCGCCGGGTCCAGTTCGGCCACAAGTTTATCCTGAATGCGCTCTTTTAACTCTTTAAACGCATCCCGTTGCGTGGTTGACGGCGCTCGATGAATTTTTTTATCTGGGATTTTGGGTTTTGTGGGGCCGGTTGGCGTAGCCGCACGGGCCGCGCCGGTGGTAGTTTGTCCATCTTTGATGCGCTTTAACAACGACATACACTTGACTCCCTGGATAAAATTTTCGCCAATCGTTGGGGGGAACACCGGTGTTGGCTACTTTGGGATGAATTTGGAGCGGCCCGTGTTTGTAACGCCTGGATGGAAAATTAAATAAACGGGGCAAATAGCCCTGCCAGGAGCTTTCCCCCCACTCACTATCATCAAATTTTTGCCGGAAGCGCGGTTTATTCGGCTTCCTTTTCCGCTAACAAGGCGACCAAACGTTGTCCCAAATGAACCGTTGCCTGGGCCAGTAAACTGTTTTTGCTGCCCAACACATAAGGCACCCCCTGGTTTACAGCGGTGGTAACAGTTCTTTCATCCAACGGCAATTGCCCCTGAATTGGGTATTTTATATTCGCTTCGATGTCTTCAGCCCGGATGTTAATCCGCTTGTCGGCTTTATTGAGCACAAACATAATGCGGTCCCGTTCGTACTCCAGAGCTTCGGTCACTTCAAAGAAAAGTTTGGCGTCTTTAATCGCCGGAATTTCCGGTGTTGTTACAACTATTATTTTATCAGATAGGTCAAGAACATTCAAGACCACATCATCGAGCATACTGCCAGTATCCACCAGTATCACATCAAACATCATTTTTAACCGCTGCAACACATCGGATACCAGCGCCGGGGTGACGGTATCGGCCACTTCCGGGCGTGGCGGAGCCAGCAGCGCCTTAATGCCAGAGCTGTGGGCAATGAACACATCACTCAAAAGTTCTTCGTCAAGTTCGTCAACGTTGGTGGCCAAATCGGCAATGGTGCGGCTGGCGTACAAATTCAGCAACACACCCACATCACCAAATTGCAGGCTGGTATCCACCACCGCCACTTTGATGGCTACATTTTGTTGAAGGGCAATCGCTAGGTTTACGGCGATGGTGCTGCACCCCACCCCGCCTTTGGCGCTGAACACACTGACAATTTTGCCGGTTTTGCGCGGCGCGGCTTCGGCGGCGGCGGCCCGCCCGGTGGGCGTTTGCACCATTACCGGCATTGCCTGCCGCCGGCTGGCTCCCAGTTGGTACACCCGCCGGATACTGCTGACCAGTTCATCGCTGGAGAACGGTTTTATCAAAAATTCGCGGGCGCCGGCCAGCATTGACCGCCGCAGGTAATCGGCTTCGCCCTGCACCGACATCATTATAATTTGGGTAAAGGGAACCTGCTGGCTAATACGTTCGCTGGCAGAGATGCCGTCAACGCCGGGCATGTTGATGTCCATCAACACAATGTCGGGCTTAAGCTCCACGGCCATCTGGATGCCTTCTTCGCCATTGGTAGCGGCCCCAACCACCTCAATATCGGATTCAAAAAACAAGAGTTTTCTCAGGTTTTCGCGGGTTTCGGGGATATCATCTACCAGCAGTAAACGGATTTTGTGTTCTCCGGATGCATCTGTGAGCGGCGCAACTGATCCTGCCATATATTTCTTTCCTGAAGCGATATATTTGGGGTTTTATAGAATTGTATGCGAAGTAGGAAAAAAGTTCAAGAGCAGGTACGGTTTATACCTTACCTGCCGGTTTACTGTTAAAAACAACATTTTGGTTTAAACTGCATGTTGCCTCCCGGCAACAAGAGGCAACATGCAGTTATGGAAAGGAGATTTTCCAGGTATTTAGTTTATAAATTTGCTTACTTAGGCGTTGTACCGGTTGTATCAACCTTTTCAACCACCGCCGTATCACCAAACTGCTGTTTAATATCCGTTACCGATGAAGTCATTACAAACTCAATTTTGGGCGGCACCGAAATATTGAACCGGGTTAGCATGTACTGCAAAGTTACCGCTTCGGTTTGGTGGTCGGACTGGTCTTCACCGGCGGATCGAAGCGCCATTTCGCTGTAAATTCCGCTTTGCCGCAACCAGAGCAACACCAGGGCATCTTGCGGTGTTACCGCCAGAGTTACAATGTCGGGCGGAGGCGGAGGCGGAGGCGGGCTGCCATCAGCCGCCGGTGTTGCCTTGGCCTCTTCAATCCAGGGGCCAATCCGCAATACTTTAGCCGCCGGCACCGTAAGTTGAGCGACCCGCCGGGGAATTTGCTCCGACCGGGCATTGACAATCGAGGCCACATCGCCGGCGCCTAATTCAAACCGGCCTTCGTCAACGGGCGCACTGAGTTGCACCCCGGTTTGCACCCCGGATTCCTGATCGTAAACCGGGAAGAAGAAACTTGTTTTGTTGGGTAACGGCGACTGGAATTCCGTATCAACATCAATAAAAAATGAGGTGATTAAAATATCCACAAAGTCGCCGGGTTGAATGGCGTACCCCACGCTGGTTTGGCGGTTCATCGGGTAAGCCACCGCCACGCGCCCGGGCGGAACATTCAACGAGGCTTCGCCGGACACGCCTTTATCAACCAGCATGCTGCGCACCAACACCTGGCCCTGCACAATTTCGGTTTTGGCCACTTTACCGATGGTTTCGGCTTCATCGGCAATGATGTCGGGCGGAACGTTGTTGGCGGGCCAATCGCGCCGGCCAATTGACCCGGCCACAAATTCTGAGCCACGGCCAATGGGTTGCAAAGCCACAATTACCTGAGTGGTGGGAATCCCCCCCGATTCTGCCTGTTGCACTACATTACTGGTTTTGGGTTCGGGCGTGGGTTGGCTGCCCCCGCCCAAGCCTCCCCCGCCAAACATGAGGAAGGCCACAGCCCCCAGAGTGGCTATGCCCAGGATGATGCCGAGAATAATTAATAGTCGGCCACGTTGCATTGGTCTTTTACTCCTTTCCGTTGCAAGGTAGCGAAAAGGACGCTAGCATTTGCATGATACCACTTTGAATAGAAAAGTCAAGGCTTTACATAAAAAATTTACATAAAAATAGTCCCGTTAACTAATAATAACGGGACTATTTTATTTCGTCAACTTGATGGGCCGGCGGGCAAACAGCCGGTAACTACTCTACCAAACGGACGTACACGTTGGCCAGAATTTGGTCAAAAATAACGTCAAGCTGCGAAGACGTAAGCACAAAATAGGCTTTGGCGTTGGTCTGGTCGGCAATGGCGTTTAGCAGATCGCGGTCGGCGCCAACCCCCAGGCCAATGGTGTACACCAGCACGCCGTTATCGGCGGCGATGTTGGTGTAATGCATAACGCAGCGAAACTTCGAGTCGGAATCGGGAAAACCCTCATAGGGTATGGGATCGGTGGCGGTGGCATTACAGGTAGCGTTATCGCCGGGGTTGGCATTGGTGGGCACCCCGTCGGTGAGCAGCACAATCAGGCCGGTAGCGGCCTGCCCGCGGGCGCAGTGAGAAATAACCGGGTTGGCTTTGCTATCGGAGCCGGGCTGGTTGAGGTAACTACCCGATGTCAGGCGGGGCAACTGCCACCAGTAAGGAGTAGACGTACTTCTTCTCCAGGCGCAATCATTGGCATGCTTATTGCTGTCATTGTTATCGGTGTTAATGCCCAGCATGTGCAGGCCCCGGCGCAGCCCGTCGGCAATATCGGTATCACCGCTGGAGGGGTAGGTATTTTCAATGGCGATAAAAGCGTTGGTATAACTGATGGGAACCGTGCCGGAAACGGCGTTGTCAACATCGGCGCAGTTCAACTCATCGTAGTTGGGGTAGTAGGTACTGGACAGCGGATAGGTGCTAAGCTGGGTATAACTGCCGGCATCGGCCAGGCTTTTGCGCACCCGGGCGGCGCGGAGGCATTCCAGTTGCGAATCCTGGTAGGCGTCACTGTTAAAATGTATAAACCCGGCCTGGTCCAGTTTGGGGTCGAGACGGGCAATAAAGGAGCGGATTGACTCCTGCGCGCCGCGAATAGGCTGCATCGCCCCAAACAGGGCGTCGTTAATGTTGTTCACGGCCCGGGGCAAAATCATCTGGGTGCAATCGGTGGGGAGCACGCTCAGGCCAAAAATGGGGTTGCACGGGTCGGCGGCCAACCCCTGGGCCGAGCCGGCGGTAGCCGCCGCCTCACGCATTACCCGCACCGAATCCGTGCTACCCAAAGAGGCATCATTCATTTGAGTTTCGGTGGGGTTGCGGCTGGTAATCAAAATCCGGTCCATTTCAAAGCCGGGCTGCCCGGCAAAAATGCGCAGCTTGTAAAGCTGGTTGGCGGTAAGGGCGTTGCCGGAGCTGTTCAGCAGTTCCCAGCGCCATCTGATGTTGCCTTCGCTGCTGCCGCAGTCCCAGGCGGAACAGCCCTTGGGCAACCAGTCGCCACCATTCTGGCTGGTGCCATCTTTTTGGGCCACCGTCTGAAGGTTAGTGCCGGACGAATTGGCAATTGTCCAGAAAATGCGGGCGGCGGTGTCATCCGGCCCGTCCAGATAACGCACATAAATGTAGGTGTTGCCGCTCCAGGTGGGCATAAAGTTGTATTCCAGCATGGGCGCGCTGTTGCTTTGGGCTTCGGCCAGAGTGTAAAACCGGCCAAACGCGTTGCCATCCTGATCGGGATAATAGGGGTGGTGGCGCACCGAACCCGACAAATACTGGGCGTAAAATGACCTGCCGCCGTAGCCGTACCCGTCAATGGAATAGGCTTTGGCCTCCCAGTTGCGCTGCATAGCCCAATAGCCGCGCCCGGCGCTGCGGGTAGCCGGGTCCCACGATGAGTAGTTAAGGCTGTAAAACTCGGCTTCAAGCATAATAAAATCTTCGTTGGTATCGGCAAAGTCGCCATCGCTGTTGCGGTCTTCGGGGCGGGGCAGGCCGCTGTTGCCGGTACGCAGGTTGGTCATAACCGTCCCGTTAAAATCGTAGGGGAAGGCGCGGCCATTCTCCGGGTATTGTTTGTAGTGGTCGGCGGCGGTGGTGCACTCGCCACTGGGAATGAGAAAGGCATTGTTACCGCCGTTAGTATACGCGCCATAATCAATTGTGCCACTGGTAGTGTTGGTATCCAGGCAGCGCGCCCAGCAGCCGTAGCAAATGGTATCAAACTCCATTGAGCCGGTATTATCCAGCACCACCACCGCATCAAGGGAGGACGAGTTTTCGGCGGTGGCCGAATCACTAATGGTTACTTCTTTAAAGCCAAAGAACTGCATAAAACTCATACGGACGGGTAACTGGCCCGATACCTTTATTTTTGAAGCGCCGCCAAAACTACTGGCGGTGCTGCCGGCAAGTTTGCCCACATCACACAGTTCGGAGGTGCCGGGGGTGCTCCGATCCTGATAAGAGCGGGTGTCAATATAAAAGGCGGGGGCCAGCCCTTCTACAGCCTGGCTGTACTGGCCATCGCTGTTGGTATCATATACAACATACGGATAGTAAAGTGTGGGGTCTAACGGCAGGGTATCGTTGGCCTGCGTAATCTTGGCGTTCATAACCGTGTTCGAGGGCAAATTGATCAGGTCTTTGGTGCCGTCGGTGCCGCTGGCACCGGTGGACGCCAGGTATTTGTTGCGAATATCTTTGGTGCAGCCAGCCAAGTAAACATTACTCACCGAAAGATCATAACCGTTCTCGTTGAGGTAGTTCATGGCGCGGATGGCGGCTTCTTCTTCTACGGGCAGTTCGGTTACGGCGGCCAGCGCGGCGGCGTCAACGGTACGTTTAAGCCGGACGCGCTCAATGTACACCATGCCCACATCCAGGGCAATGCCCAGCATGGCAATCAAGCCCAAAAAGGCAAAGGTAATAATGATGATACTCTGCCCCCGCTCGTTTAGCCCGGCAGACGGCAACCATCGGGGAAATTTAGCCTTTGACAACTGTTTTCTAATAGTTTTCATAACTTTACACTCCGTACAACTGATTACTGCGGATCACAGGCGGCGCCGTCGGTTTCGGGGTCGCACGTACAAGCGCCGGGATCAAAATTAGAAAATTCAAAGGTAACGCCTTTAGTACTCCCCGTATAGGTGATAACTTTGGCTTCCATTACCACAAAGGTAACAACTTTAAACCGGGCTGTTTGGCCGGTACCTACGGCGGCATCGGGGCAGCGCGTGCCGGCAGAACCGGAGACGGCGCAGCCGGTATCATTCCACACCGGAAAGACAAGTTTGCCGCGCGATAACATATCGTTCATGCCGGGGTTGGGACCGGCGATTGAGTTACCATAATTGCCGGTATCGGCCTGAATCCAGTCGCCCACATTCAAAATGTTATCGGTGTTATCGGTGTAATCCTTAAACTGGGTGGTGGCGCGAGTGGGGTCGTTAAAACTTGCCATTAGATTGCCGGCATTAGCCGAATCGGTGGAATTCCAGGCCAAAAAGCCAAAGTTGCCGGGCACATCAACATTATTGTCTCTGGTAAGGGTAATGTCCTGCCCTTGCCGAACCCCGCCGGTAAAGGCGCTAAAGGGGATCATCATTGGGTAAAGTTCGCAGGCGGCATCACTGGTGGTGTCCTTGCGGAGGTCGGTAGAAACGCGCATGGCGGTGTGGCTGTAAAGCGGCACCGGGTTGGGCACAAACCGGTTAACCAACGGCAACCCCACCAATTGATTTTGGTTATAGGTGGTTTCCACAATAACCAGGTTATCGCCTACGGTGGGCAACCCCTTTTGCGTTAGCTGGCAGTTAAGCTTGTTCACCTCGCCGCGCAGTTGTTCTTGCCGGTCTTTGGGATTGATGCGGCTAAAATACGGGCCGCCACGGTGGTAATGGAATTTGGTAACGGCGGTGGTGTTGGTAATGTTAAAATTCTGATCGTAATAAGATGGAATGTTGGCGCTGCCGGCCAAACCGGGCCGCCCCGCCACCGACAACCGGGGGTATTTTACATCGGCCAGGTCGGTGCCCAGCACGTAACCGGAGGCGTGGCTTTTGTTGGTAAAACGGGTGCAATCAAAGTTTGAGCAGGTGGTATCGCCCAGGCAGTTAAAGCCGGAGCGCGGCGTAACCTCGTAATAGGTAATGATAACGCTGGAGTTACCGGTTTCGTTGACAAAATCCATAGGCAACTGGCCGGCCAAACTGAGCGCCGTATGGCTGATAACTTTGCAGTAGCCAATTCCGGACGGGTCGTTTTGAGAGTCGCCGGCGCAGGTTGAGGTTGAACTCATGGCGGTGCTTTCAAAATCCAGGTAAACGCCGCGTGCGGCAAAACGGGTAATTTCGCGGTCAACATTGACCAGGGTTAAGTACCCCCGCAATGCCCACCCCACTTCAAAAACGCCCAGCAACATCAGTAGCAACACCGGCAACACTATCGCTATTTCTACCAAACTCTGGCCCTGCTCCGGGTGAAGCTGATCAAACCGAAGACTACGTTTTAACCGGATAATGTAATTATTCATAACCCAACTCCTGTTACTGGCGCTAACCACCACCGAACCTAGTTAAGAACAACGCCGGTGGTGGCGTTAATGGGCACATAATACATTTGCGATTGGTCGGCGCTGATGCCCATCACTTCCCACACCAACCCTTGATTGGTTTGGCGTAAGCCCAATTCAACCTGGTTTTCCGCATACGCGCCTAAAAACGCGCCGCCGCCGCTATTTAACCAGGTTTTTATGGCCTCGTTGCTATCAATTTCCCACGCTGTTGGAGAAACCAGATAGGGACTTTGCTGTACTTTTTTAAAATACGCCCGCCCTAATACCTCATTTTTGGGCGTTATAACCACAAAATAAATCCGCATGTGCCGGGGCGAAAAAAACCTAAAATCCCAACTCTTCACCTGCCCCAAATCTTTGGCGGTGGCGTTACTCCACCGGGCCGATAAGGCCACCAGTTCAACATCATCGGACCAGCTTTGCGCCTTGGCCAAAGCCTTAAGGTACATGGTTTTAGCCATTTCGCCGGAAAATTGAATATCATAGGTGGCCGCCGGTTTGGGCAGGTTGCCAGGCGTTTGAGAGCTACTGTTGATAAAGAATAAACCCAAAAGCAGCGTTACTACCGCGCACCCCGCCAGCCAGATACCCAGCAAAACCAAAAGCTCGCGGCGTTTGATCGGGATTCTTTTTGAAGTTGTTACTTTTACGCCGGTATTCCGTTTTTTAGAAAACATTACCGTGACAATAACTCCCTGAGATTTGTTGGTTTACCCCAAAACTGCACAAGTTTGCTGCCTCCTCCCCCTGCAAAAATCTGCCGCTTATTGTCACGCCTTTTTTAAGATTATTGGTAAAAACACGCCACTGGATTGAGCGCCGTCAAGTTTGCCATCGCCATCAGAGTCGGTGTCGAGATAGTCGGGCACATAATCGGGGTTGGCGGAACCGGCGTCGCAGTTGGGGTACTCTACGGTATCGGTACTGACCAGGCTAACCACAGATTGGCTGATGGCGCTGCAAGAGCTAACCGGCATTTCGGTGGCGTCGGGTATGGTATCGCAATCAGAATCCTGCTCGGAGCGATCCGGAGTAACAAAGTTGCTGCCCAATTGCCAGCCGTTGTAACGCACCTGGCGCTTGGAATCAACATAACTGGCATACATTAATTGCAGCCGGTTGGCAGCCAAATGGTCGCCGGTGCCAAAATTGCCAAACAAAATTTTGGGGCGGAGTTTAAAGATATTTTTGCCGTTAACAACTTCTTTTTCGGAATAGCCGTAAAAATCGGTGGCGTTGGTTACCTGGCCGGTAACATCCGTGCTGAGGATGGGCGTGCCGGTCCAGGCTCCGCTACCCTTTTTGTAGGAATACATCACATCGGTGCGCGACTGAAGACTCCCCCCCACCTGCGACTGTTGCTGCCAGGCCACGTGAATTACATCCACGCCGCTATCCTGGTGGATGGCCATATCCGGGTGCACTCCATCCTGAAACCCGCTGGCCGAGTTTGAAAATCCCAATAACGTATCAGCCGAAGTTGGCGCGCCGGCAGAAAGGTTAGTGGCGGCTGTACCCGATGGAATATACCAGTAATTGCCCACCGCAACCGGGTCGGGCGACCAGGTTGCGCCGGCATCAGCCGAAGTGGCGTACCCCAGGTAAAAAGTGGTAGAGTCAGAAATATCGGTTAGTTGCCAGGCCAACGCCACCGTATTGCCCAACACCGCAATGGTTGGAAAGTCTGGTTCTTGCACATAGGTGTCTGTAGGGGTAAACACATTAGAGGCTTGCGGTGTTAACGCCCCGGCAATTGGGTTGGTGCCGTCCATAGTAGCGCGGCTGATGTCCATTTTCCGGTAGGCGATCCAGGTTGGAGTAATAACACCCGAGGGGTCTTCGGCGTAGGCCACATGCAAAGTATTGCCGCTAACCGCCAGCGCCACGCTTTTTTCTAACGCCGAACTGCGGCCAAACACGTTCTCGCCCTCAAACCGGACAAAAGTTGTACCGGTGATGAGTTTGTACCCGTAACTCAACCAGGTTTGAGGCGATTGGGGGGTAGCGCTGGTATCAAATTCTTCGTACAGCACCACTACATCGCTACTGGCGTTAACCGTAATTTGCGGGTTCCGAAGATCAAACACCCGGCTGGAAGCAGACGAGCTAACCAGTAGAGGGGTGCTGCACGTGCTGCCCAAAATACATTTGGTGTAATAAATTTCCCGGTCTCCCTGACTACCGCGCTCGTAGGCAATGTGCACGGTACTGGACACAATGGGGTCAAATACCAGTACCGGGTTCTGGTTGGTATCGGTGCTATCTATTACGCTGCTGCTCCACGAGCGCGTTGTGGTTAGCGCCCTGGAATAGGCCAGCTTTATTTTACCCTGGCCCGGAGATGTACCGCCGGCTACGTTCTCGCTCCAGACAATAGCAGTGTAATAATGATCGGCATCCTGCGAGGTGGCCATATCAGGCCAACTGGCATCTTTTGAGTTACCAACCACATCGTTACCGCAATTGGGCAAAGCCGCCGGCGCAGCCAACCCCACCGAGCTGGAAAAAATATGGGGGGCAAACAAAAGGCCGGCGACCACAACCGTTGGCAATATTTTTAGCAATTTCCACATCAGTTATCTCCCAAAAACTTTTTTAGCGCCTGTTTTGTTAAGCACAAGTGACCGGCACTTTGGTTTTCCCGGCGATAAGTGCCGGTCACTTTAGCACTTATTCTAACCAAGAGCCGCCGCCTTTTAAAGTGTAACCCATCTGCCGCAACCAGATTATAAGACAGATGTACCAGCAGAGAAAAGTAAGTGAGGCCCATAACCACGCCTCACTTACTTTTCCAAACCGGGCCGGGGTTAATCAAACAGGGTAGAACCGCCGCCAACATTACCAAACTGCAGCTTCAAGTTTTGAGTGGTGGTTTGGTCCGCCGCCACACTAACCGGAACGCTAACCCCAAACGGCGAACCGCTGCTATCATAAAATTCCGAGTAGACAATATAGGTTTCGCCGGGGTCCAGGTTATCAAAGCTGTAATAGCCGGCGGGTGTGCCGGTAGTTGAGGCCGCAATACTGTAGGTGGATTGCACCGGCCCACCATCGCCATCAAGCCTAAAGGCCCACACCGGCGCGCCGGCAATGGCCTGCAACCCGGCGTTGAGCGTTTGAACATAAACCTGCCCTTCGATGCGCCCTTTGCCGCTGATTGCATCGGGGGTTGGCTGCGAGGTGCAGATATTCAACTGCACGTTATCCATATAGAAATCGGTTGAGGCATAATCACCGGCGCTGTTAGGGTTGGGCATATAAAAGTAAGCCTGCACGCTTTTACCAGCCAGTTTTTCCAGGTTGGAATCCGTGATTACCCCGCTGGCAAACAGGTTATTTTCTTGTGAGGAATTGAGGGGGAATTTTTTAAATTGCGAAGACAACGGGATGCTACCACCCACATCCGGCAAATCAGCGCCGGTAGCCAGAGTGAGCGGGCTGGTCAGATCAGTGCCGCTTGAGTCTTTTAACACCACTTTCAGGGTATCGGCGGCGGTGTTCGCGCCCAGGTGATCAACGGCTTTATAAAGCTGGAGTTCGGCGGTGCTGGTTTCGTTATTAAGCCAGCCGGGTATAGTAAAGCGCTGCCAGGTAAACGGCTGGTTACGCAGGGTGCTATATAACACACTGCGAAAAGCCAAACCAAAGCTATCTTCGTAGGCAGTGGGGCCATAAATGGCCTGATATCCTGTGCTACCGGTTACCCAGCTAAGCGCGTACCCGGTGCCATCACTGCTTTCAAAACCGGTGTTTTGCAAGACCGAGGTACATTGCTGGAGTTTGGGCGGAAATTCAGCCGGCACCGGCGACATACAATCGGATTGATTATAGAAACCAGACGGAGTAAAGCCGGGTTGGGTGGTTAGCAAAATCTGGATTAGCTCAAAATCGTCTTCGGCGCTCCAGAAGTTAAGGGTATTTACCCCTTGTGGCAAACTGATTGAAACCACTTTGCCGGCGGTGTTGGTGTTAAACCAGCGCTGTCCGTTGCTGGTAGTACTGTCTATCATGGTGCCAAATTTAAGGCGTTTGCCGTTTACCCCAATCTGAATGGTATCGCCGCTTTCATCGGGGCTGTAGCCGTATAACCACACGTAATAAGTGCCGGACTGGGCAATATCCACGGCGTATTCCAGCATAGGCGCGGAGGGATAGTTGGTGTCATCAAAGTTAGCGCCGTCGGTGTACATGGCCGGCAGGCCGTTACGACTTTTGGCGGCCCATACTCGCTGCGTGGTGGTTTGGCTGGCAAATTTATCGGTGAAGTTGGTGGCGTTGATAATTGCCTGCCCCGATGATTCCGAGACTGCGCCGCACATGGTGGCCGCGCTAGCCAGTTCGAGCGGACACGACAACCGGAAGTTGGTCCACGTTGATTTGCCCACCACTGCTGACAACCCGGTAGAGTTGATCAGGCCCACTTTTACGCTGGTTCCCATAACATCGGCAGTGCTGCCCAAAGAATTCCAGGCGCCAACCACCGGCAAGTCGGTATCAACCGCGTTGTAGTAAAAGTAGAAGCGCCCATTGGCCCGCATAATCCGCAGCCAAACCGGCACCTGGCCGCCAATAGATTGCCAATCGCTGGTGGGGCTATCGCTGCCGCGCGTATACACCCGTATTCCCTTATCCTGGTTGCGCACCACCAACTGCACTTTAGCCGATGTAGTAGAGGTAAGAAATTGGCGCACTTCTAAACCGGCCAGGGCCTGGCTGGTTTGGGTTGGCACCGAAGTTAACCGCACCACCATATCAAAGGCGGCGCTGCTGGCAGCCTGGTTATAGAACAGGTAGCCGCCGGAAGAATCATTGGCCTGGGTTACATCGGTGCCGGCGCTGCACAACTGTAGCGTCAGCGTGCTGGTGATTTCACGGTTGCCGGTACACACCGGCGGCGGCGTGGGCGTGTTGGTCGGCGTGGGCGTCGGCGTGTTAGTTGGTGTATCCGTTGGCGTTGGCGTGTCGGTGGGGGTGGGGGTATTGGTAGGTGTGGAAGTAGGCGTCGGCACATAAGAATATTGAATCACCAGTTTGGGCTGGTTGGCAGAGCTACTATTGCGTGAGACAGCCTGCCGCCGGCCCGAACCGCTGATGATAAACACCATTGAGTTGCCAGAGGCCCAGCCGGGGAGGGCCATAATCTCCTGCACAATCGAGGTTATATCCGGGGATTGGTAGGTGTTATTACCGGTCCACGAGGCAATGTTATTCCAGTTAACCGTGGCGGATGTTCTTGTACGGCTGGAAATATCGTATTTGGTTGTGCTAAATGTGCCCGGATTACTGGCCGCCTGCCCATTAATAATCAGGCTGGTGCTGCCCGAAGTGTTAGTGGCGGCCACAAACTCAAGGTAGGCTCCGGTAATGGTGGCGCCAACAGGCACATCTATGCCCGTAAACCGCAAACCTACATACTGGTTATAGCTACCACTATTAATCATGTCAAGGTCGCCGCCGGTAGTCATGCTCCCGTTTGATTGTCTCTCTTCAGCATCATCGTTGTTAGTGGCAACCCCCGTGGTAACGGTTGCATTGACGGTGGCTTGTGCGTTAGGAATTGCCGCCGGCAAAAATTTTTGGCTGGCCGATTCGTCTGCGTGGGCGCTCATCGCCAACATGGGCTGGGGGGTAGCTACCGGCGCAGGCCGCGTGGCTACCGCCAGCGGCGCCGGTTGGGGTTGGGGCTGCGGCAACGGCGCAGCAACTACCGGCTGGGCGGTTGCAATCGGTACCGGTTGTGGCCGCGCTGATTGCATCATTATCGCCGGTTGAGCCGCCACCGCCGCGGTGGTATCAGTGGTATCAAAGGCGGCGGGCAATATTTGCAAGGTGCTGGGCATAGGCTGCCACAACGAGGTAATCCAGCCGGGGTTGGTTCCCGCACCGCCATTGCCAAAGTAGGTTATTGTCCACGGCGTTTGAGTGCCGTTGCTAAAGGTATCTTCAACGGGCGTTAAGGTACAGGTTAACGTAAGCGTGGTCGCCAGAATATTATTGGCTTCGTTGCCTTCTTTTACCTTGTTCGAGGTATCGGTGCGGCCGTAAACGGAGTACGTGCCTTTGTTGTACACATTCAACACCGGGGTGATGATGAGCGTTTGCAGCGGGCCAATCTGGTCAATCCAGATTTTTTGCTGGCCGGGCGGCAACACCTGGGTGTAAGTCGGCACGCCGGTGGGGGGGTTAAAATACAGATCGTTATCAAACGCAAAGTTGGTAAGGGTAATGTTGGCCGTATTCTGCACATAAACCTTTACCGGCAGGTCGGTACCGGGCTGCGGGTTGGCGGGGAAAACAATGTTAGAAACGGTCAGGTCGGCCTCAATCAGCACCAGATTGGTAGTAGCAATATCGGCGCTGGAACTGCTATTCCATTTTTTAGAGGATACCTTGCGGGTTACGCCTAAATCCCCCAATTCCGAGGCTTTGGGCAGCGTGTAAGTAACCGTAGCGCTACCGCTGCTATCAGCCACCACGTTTTCGGCCACCACCTCGGTTGAGTTAAGCGCGCCATCGCCGTCTAAATCAATATACACATCGTAGGCGGTGTTGGGCGTGTGGTTGGTCAGATAAATGGTAAGCTCTTCTTCCGGGAAGTGATTGCTGCCCCCTTCGAGCGAGATTTGCGCCGTGGCCAGAACCGTCACCGCTTTGGTAGCCACCGGCGAAGTGGATGTTCCGTTCAGGTAAGAAATAAATACGCGGTTGCCGGCTGTAGCCGAGGACGGGATTTTGTAAGAAAACTGGGCGCTGTTGCCATCGGCATCGGTGGTGATGGTTTGGGCGGTGCCAATCGTCGCATTTGACGAAGTGCTAACCGCCAGCCGCACTTCGTAGGTGGTGTTGGGGGCGTGGTTGCGCAAAGCCAAATCAACCACGTCACCGGCGGGGCGTTGCGAGGAGCCAATCAGGTTAATAAAGGGCAGGCTGGTATTTTGCACATTGATGACGGTATTGGCAATCTCGCGCACGGTGCTGTTGGGGGTGTTGTAGGTAGCGGCATTAGAATCATAGGTGTGGAGGTTAAACGTGCCGGTAATGCCCTGCGGTAAGTACAAATCAACCACGGACAACCCGCTGGAGTTGGCGGTAAAGGATTTTTCCGTACTGGTTAAATTACCCAGGTACATATAATAGGTATGGCCGGGCGCGTGGTTGCTAACGTTCACCCGGATGGTGCTGTCATCGTATATGGTTCCGCTGCCCTGCACCGTCAGCGAGGCCGTATTAACCTGCACCGTGTTGGTGGCATAACCAGAGGTAATCATGTACGAGTTTGGAGATACCCCGTTGGGTACGGCGCAAATGGCCCCACCGCTACGGGTGCTATCGGTGGTAACTTTACAGGTGGTACTGGTGCCATCGCCCACCGGCATATCACCGCCATCAAAATTGATGGTGTATTGGGTGTTGGGGTCGTGGGCAAACAGGTTTACCGTAACCAGCGAGTTATCGGGCCAGGCGTAATCGGCGTGCACACCGCCTTCGCCCACCACAATCGAGGGATCGGTGGGCGCGGTGGTGGTAATGGTGGTTTCGGCGGCTTTGGTAGATGAACCGCAGTCGGGGTCGTTCAGGTGTGAGGTAAACTTGTGGCTGCCCGCCGACGTGGTTAACGGAATAGAGTAGCCGGCAATGCTGGCCGTGCCGCTGGCGCTGCTGATCACCGGGTTTTTACCCGACGCATTAATGGATACGCCATCCAGACAAACATAATAAATCTGAGTAAATTCGTGTTGGGTAAGCTGAATTGTAACCAACCCACCGGCCGGAACCGTGGTGGCGACAGCGCCCTGGTAAAGCACGGTTAAAATGGGCGTAGTGGTTTGGGTGCCGCCGGTTCCCAGAGTGTCACTGGAAGGCGGGGCGAAGCTGGGCACTTCACCGCCCAAAGCCAGGTTCAACCCTTCGTTTTGTAGCGTTATTCCCCCTACCAGGTGAATGGTGCGGCTGCCCATTACGGCATCAAACAGGGGGTCCAACATCCGAACGTTGTAGTAAGTTTGGACCGAAATCATCAACCCGCGCAAACCGGGGTTGTAAGCGGTACCTTCAAGATCATCCGGCGAGGTTTGCCCCCGGAATAAAACGCCAAAATAACGGGGAGCAGTGCGGTTAGTTTCGGAGGTAAACTCATCAATATCCAAGTTAACTCCAGGCCAGCCGTCTACCGGTAACCCGGAATTTTTTGCCTGCTGCTGGGCATAAGCAAAAATAGCCGTTGCCCGGTCTTCACTAGAAAAAGTCCAGGGCGAACCGTCATCGCTCAACGGTTGGCCGGTCACGGCATACCGCGCCGTTTCGCGGGCCACATTCTGCACCGAGATATACGCCCAAATTAACCATGCCGCCTCAACAATACCGAGGATTACCAGTAACAGCACCGGCAAAATGAGTGCAAATTCAACAAGTCCCTGGCCTTTTTTTATTTTTCCCAACACAGCCATACTCCTTGGGTCGCTTTAAAAGCGATAGTTAGTTGATGTTTTTCTATTTTAAGAGTCTAAACGTGGTTGGAAAAGGATACGGCAACTCAAATTTACTCCGGTAATTTTAAGGTTTTGTCATAAAAAAGCCCCCGGAGGCTAACCACCCAGGGGCTGGTTGGGGTTATCAAACTGATGCCCTTAAATGGCCGGTAACCAAAATTCTACGCGCGTGCCTTTGTTAAGGGCGCTATTAATTTTAAGTTCACCGCCCAGCATTTCTATTTGTTCCTGCATGCTGCTCAACCCGATGGTTTTGCGCTGCTGCGCGGCTTGCATGGCCTGGTTTACATCAAACCCGCTGCCATCATCTTCTACAATTACCACCGCTCTGGTATCTTCCACGTTGAGCGACACCTGGATATGAGTGGCCTGGGCGTGTTTTTTTACGTTGGTTAGCAAATGCTGCACCACCCGAAAGATGGTTACTTCGGTGTGGGGCGGCAGGCGGTGGTCAATGCCGGTAATGGTCAGGTTGCAGGCCAGCCCGGTTTTTTGCTCAAAATCCTCAACGCTTTTCTTGAGGGTGGGGTTTAACCCCAAATCATCAAGCATCATCGGGCGCAGGTCAAAAATAAATTCGCGCACTTTTTGAAAGGTGGTCGAAACCGCACCTTTCAACTCGGTTAGTTCGGTGCGGGCGCGCACGGGGTCGTTATCAAACAAACGCTCGCAGATTTCGGCCTGTAAAATAAGGTTGGTCAGTGATTGCGCCGGGCCGTCGTGCAACTGGTTGGCCAAATGCAGCCGCTCGTTTTCCTGGGCATCAATTATTTTGAGAATACCAGAGCCTTCAACCGGCCCACTGCTGCTTTTTGGCCCGGAGCTATCAATGGCGCTGAGCAGTTCGCCCGAAACGCCCAAAACCCGGCGCAGGCTTTCGGCAAAGCGTTGCAGGTTTTCCTGCCGGTTTTGAAGCTGTTCAACCTGGCCGCGCATCATAAACAGCCGCATCTGCGCTTCTTGGGCGGCGGTGTACACTTCTTTAATATCCTGGCGGGGCACGGTGTCAATATTGGCTTCCATGGCCCGCAGTTTGTTGGTAAGCTGGGCATTGCGCTGAGCCAAACGCTCCACTTCGGAGGTGCTTTGCTTCACCAGAATATCAATTTCGTTCAGTTCTTTTTGAATCTGCTCGTAATCCTGCCGGGTTTTTTCAATAACCTCAGCCGGGGTTAACGGTTGGTCTTTTTTCTTGGCCTGTTGATCGGGCGGGCCGGCATCCAATGCGCTCAAACGTCGCAAGCTCATTTGGCAAATTCCCTTTACTGGTTAGTTTTCTTCTTCGTCATGCAACCGAATCCAGCCCCGCCGCACGGCGTACAAAGCGGCCTGGGTGCGGTCATTCACCGCTAATTTTCTAAGGATGCTGGTCATGTGGTTTTTTACCGTCTGACGGCTAATGCCCAGTTCGTAGGCTACTTCTTTGTTGCTCTGGCCTTTGGCGATGTGCTGTAAAATTTCCATTTCGCGGGGCGATAGCGGCGCGAACACTTCGTTGGGCACGCCATCAATGTAGGCCACTTTATCAAATTGCTGCAACAGCCAACTGGCAACCTCCGGTTTGTCCAGCACTTCGTCATCTACCACGTAGTTGCCTTTGCCCACCTGCCGAATGGCCTCTACCAGCCGCCGGGGAGTGATGTCTTTGGGAAAATAGGCGGCGGCCCCGGCCCGCACCGAGTGGAAAATCTGCTCGTCGTCGTGGTAGGCGGTTAACATAATCACCGCGACTTCGGGCACCACCTGTTTTAATTCGCGGGTAACCTGCAACCCGTTCATGTGGGGCAGGTTAATATCCATAATCACCACATCGGGGGTTAGTTGTTTGGCCAGGCGCAACGCTTCTTCGCCATCGGCAACTTCCATTATAACTTCCAGGTCTTCTTGGGCTTCTAACACGCGACGTAGCCCCTGCCGGAACAGCGGATGGTCGTCAACCAACATGACGCTTATTTTTGACATATTCCTTCTCCTGTGAGGGTCTTTTAAAATATCTGGTAGGGTACCGCTAACAGCACATGCGTACCGCGATTGGGTTCGCTAAAAACGCGGAGTTGGCCATTGATTAAATCGGCGTAGTCTACCATGCGGGCCAGGCCAAAATTTTTTTTGGAGATGTCAACCCGATCCGAAGCCATGCCTTCGCCGTTATCAATCACGCTAAACTCAAAGCAACCGTGGTTTTCTTCAAATACCACTTCAACGCGGGTGGCGTTGGCGTGATGATGCACGTTTTGCAGCGCCTCCTGAATCACCCGAAAAATCGCCACCTCGATGGTGTTGGGCAGCCGGCCCAGGTTGGTGTTGATGCGCAACTCGGTGTGGAGGTTGGTGCGGGCTTCATACTGTTCCAGATAGCGCCGAATACCGCCGCCCAAACCAAAGTTGCTTAGAATAGCCGCCGGCTCCAAATCGGTGATGACGCTGCGAATATCGGCCAGCCCCTGTTCCAACTCGCGTTGCAACGCATCAAGCCCCACCGATACAGCGGTAGTGTCGTTTGCGCCAAGCAAATGCCGGCTGGAGGCCAGCTCAAACACGGCGTTGGCCAGCAGTTGCCCCACGCTGTCTTCCAGTTCGCGGGCCAACTGGCTACGTTCTTCTTCCTGACTTTGTAAGATTTTTATCTGGGTCCAGTGGTCATCGTTGGTGGGAGGGGCCTCAAGGCCATTTTGCAGGTAGGTTTGCAGCGTGTTGCTGCGTTGCGATAGTTTGGCCAGTTGTTGCCCAATCTGGAGCAGCCGGGCGGTTGCCGGTTCAACAACGGGATGACGGCCATTAGCCCCGGCGACGCGGGATTCCTCAAATGCGGCAAAGGCTACCTGCGCTAACTTTTCAAGGTTAGCCCCGGTTTCCCGTAACAGAACGGTGGCCTCGGCCACAAGTTGCTCCAGCACTTCTTTTTCTTCAGTCATCCCAGTGAAGGCTCCGGCACGGCAACGTAACGCGGGTAAATTATACCACATGCCGTTAGCTTGGTGCAAGCGAGTTTAAAATGGTTAAGAATTCCAAATTTGGCTAAAAACTCTACCTTCTTGAAGCTCCGGCTTCATTTTCTTCCAGGAAGGTTAAATGCTAAACCGGCGTCTCAACGCGCGGGCGAGAATGCGGAGAATCAAAAACGCCCGGCAATCCGGGCGTTTTTACTGGCCTCAACAAAATTTTAAGCCGGGCTGAGGACGGCTTCTATCCCCGGCAAAAACGCCCCGTTGGCCGTTACAAATTGCGCATGCGATAACGGAGTTGGCAGAATGCCCGTTTGCGAAAATTCTTCGAGCATTTTCCCCATTGACGGCTGGGTTACAAAATCCCAAAATTCGGTTTTGGCCCGCGTGGCCGGGTGGCGCGAACTGTAGGCAATAAACGTTTCGCGGCGCAGCGAGATGCCATTCACCTGAACTTCTTTGAGTTTGCCCAATTCAATCCCGCGCTGGGCAATGGCTCTGGACACAAACGCCACGCCGATACCTTCTTCAACCGCCATGCTCACGGCCTCGGAGTTGCCCAGTTCTAAAACCACCCGCAAATCCGATACATTCAGCCCGCACTCTTTGAGCGAAATTTCAACCTCGTCGCGGGTGCCGGATTCCTGTTCGCGCAGAATAAAATCGGCTTGCTGCAATTCTTCCGGAAAAACCGCCTCACGCCGGCTCCACGGATGGTTGGTTGGTGCAATCAAAACCACATAATCGGTAAAAAACTGGCGATAAATAACATCCTTGCCAATGGGTTCGGCGCTGACCACAGCCAGTTGCACCGTGCCATTCCCCATTTCATCCAGCACAATATCGCGGTTGTGGTTAAGGATGGACATCTGCACCCCCGGATGCAACCGCCGAAACCGGGCCGCCAGATGCGGCAAAATATATTTGCCGGTGGCGGTGCTGCAACCAATTCTTAAATGGCCCACCACATCCCCTTTTAACGATTCAATTTCCTCTTCAATGCGGGTAGCCCGGTTAACAATATCCCGCGCCAGCGGCAATAACACTTTACCCCGCTCCGACAGGGTTAAACTTCGGCCAGAGCGATAAAATAACTGCACATCCAGCTTTTTTTCCAGCGCCCTGATCTGCATGCTAACGGCCGGTTGCGTTAAATTTAAATGCCGGGCCGCTTCGGAGAAATTTTCTGTTTCCGCCGCAACCAAAAATACGTTCAGTTCATAAATATCCAGCATAACAACTGCTCCCCCCGATTCCCTGCTCTGGCGTTTTTTGTGGCAATTCTGTCCGCCCAATCAACCACTTGACAATGATTTACTTATTAAAAAATTGTTTTGTATATGTTTTTTTTATATATCTTGTGAAGATTGTAACATGTTTATTTAGAAAAAACAACAAGTAAAATTGCCTATTTTTACCATTAACCCAACACCACCACGCGCACCGATTTTGCAGAAAAGTGACGATTGTCACCCAACATGGTGACATGTGTCACTGTTAGAACTACAAAGTTTTGCTTATTATATAAACAAGCGGTTCTTGATTTTGGTTATACAAAAATTTTGTTACCGATCACCCCTAACCACTTTCCGTTGCCCTCCTAATTATTATTTATACACACCCCATAAATTCACATTGAGCAGTATTCAGCTATTTTCCTTAGGACTTACGCAAGAGTCATAGGAATAGACGGATGTTTGAGTTGGGCAA
>CAZFCE010000010.1:0-64218 GCA_964517605.1 uncultured Caldilineaceae bacterium
ACCTGGGCACATTGCTGGACAGTCTGGGGGATTATGCGGCGGCCCGCCCCTACCTGGAACGGGCGCTGGCCATCCGGGAACAGGTGTTGGGGCCGGAGCATCCCGACACGGCCCAAAGCCTGAACAACCTGGGCACATTGCTGGACAGTCTGGGGGATTATGCGGCGGCCCGCCCCTACCTTGAACGGGCGCTGGCCATCCGGGAAAAAGTGCTGGGGCCGGCGCACCCCGCCACGGCCCTCAGCCTGAACAACCTGGGCTATTTGCTGGCCAGTCTGGGGGATTATGCGGCGGCCCGCCCCTACTATGAACGGGCGCTGGCCATCTGGGAACAGGTGTTGGGGCCGGCGCATCCCCACACCCAAATTGTCCGGGGTAATTTGCAAGGCCTTCTGGCAAAACTCAAAAACGCCCCGTAACCCCTTGAACCACGCGCTAAAGTGACCGGCAGCGGCGCGCCAGTGCCGGTCACTTGTATTTGGGCGGGGTAAAATTATCAGGGCGTGATAATTATTTTTCACGTCCTGATAAATTTTTTTCACGTCGTGATAATTATTTTTCACGTCGTGATAATTTTTTAACGTCGCGGCGGCCATCGCGAGTTACGAGTTACGAGCGACGAATTTTCAGGTGTCAGAAGGGCGTTTTTATGATCGGGGCCGTCTCGGATGGGGCTAATTTGCGAATCGTGAATGTCACCAAAGGCTCGCCCCTGCAATCTCGCCCATTCACTAATCCACCAACCGCTATTCGCTGATTCGCCATTCGCCATTCGGCGGGGGCCAGCCCCGCCGCTACTCGTCATTCGTAGTTCGTCGCTCGTAATTCGTAATTCGCCATTCGCTGATTCGCCATTCGGCGGGGGCCGGCCCCGCCGCTACTCGTCATTCGTAATTCGTCGCTCGTAATTCGTAATTCGTAATTCGTCATTCGCTGATTCGCCATTCGGCGGGGGCCAGCCCCGCCGCTACTCGTCATTCGTAGTTCGTCGCTCGTAATTCGCCACTCGTACCGCCCCGCCGCTACTCGTCATTCGTAATTCGTCGCTCGTCACTCGTAGTTCGTAGTTCGTCACTCGCAGTTCGTCATTCGCGCTTTTGGCGCTACAATAAAGCTAACACCCTGGAGGAAAAACAAATGCTGATTACAAACGGTACGGTTATTACATTCGACGACCACGGGCATGTCTGGCCCAGCGGCGCGGTTTATGTTGAAGGCGACACCATCATCGAGGTGGGGCGCGCCGCCGATCTGGAGCAAAAATATCCCGCCGCCCCCCGGCTGGACGCGGGCGGCAAAATTATTATGCCCGGCCTGATTTGCGCCCACACCCACTTTTACGGCGCGTTTGCCCGCGGCATGGGCATCCCCGGCGAGCCGCCGGAGAATTTTATGCAAATTTTAGAGCGGTTGTGGTGGAAAATTGACCGCGCCCTCACTCTGGAAGACAGCCGGTACAGCGCGCTGGTGGCGCTGGTAGATGCTGTGCGCCACGGCACCACCACCCTGATTGACCACCACGCCAGCCCCAGCCACATTGACGGCTCGCTTGATGCGCTGGCCGAAGCCGTAACCGCGGCGGGGGTGCGGGCGGCGCTTTGTTACGAAGTGACCGACCGCAACGGGCCGGCGGGCGCGGCGGCGGGCATCGCCGAAAACGTGCGCTTTATCAAAAAATTACAGGCCAACCCCAACCCCAAACTCGGCGCGGCCTTTGGGCTGCACGCCGGCTTTACGGTGGGGCAGGCCACCCTCGACGCCTGCGTGGACGCGGTGCGCGGGCTGGACGTTGGCTTTCACATCCACGTGGCCGAAGACAAGGCCGACGAAGCCAACAGCCTGAAAAAGTACAACGCGCGGGTAGCCGAGCGGCTGGAGCGCGAGCGGGTGTTGGGGCCAAAAACGCTGGTGGCTCACGCCATTCACGTGGATGCCTATGAAATGGACGCCTTCCGCGTGACCAAAACCAAAATCAGCCACCAGCCGCGCAGCAACATGAACAACGCCGTGGGCGTGGCCGAAGTGGAGCGCATGCTCAACAAAGGCATTACCGTGGGGCTGGGCAACGATGGCTTTACCAACAACATGTTCACCGAAATCCACACCGCCTACCTGCTGCACAAAATTACCAAAGCCGATCCCCGCGTAATGCCCGGCGACAGGCTCATCAATATGGCCTTTAAAAATAACGCCATCATTGCCGGAATGTTCTTTCCCAAGCCGGTGGGGTCGCTGCAACCCGGCGCTTTCGCCGACATCATCCTGCTGGATTACGCGCCCTACACCCCCCTCACCGATGGCAACTACCCCTGGCACCTTATTTTTGGCATGGATGGCAGCCACGTTACCCACACCATTGCCGGCGGGCAACTGCTCATGCAGGATCGCCAACTGCTCACGCTGGATGAAACCGCCATCGCCGCCAAAGCGCTGGAGCTTGCCAAAGGGGTGTGGCAGCGCGTGCGCGACTACTAAAACGAATGACGAATGACGAACGACGAATTACGAATGACGAACTACGAATGACGAACTTTGTCGCTCGAACTCGTAACTCGTCGCTCGTAACTCGTAACCCGCCTAACTTTGGTTAGGTGACACCCCGCCGGATAACCGGTAAACTGGGGATAGTAATATCAGGCTATCAACAAGGAGATAAAATAGTGAAACAAGATAAATTTTTGCTGGCTATTTTGGCGGGGATTGTGGTGCTGGTGATAGTGGCGGTGGTGGCGGTAAAGGTGCGCGCTCCCGGCAGCGAGCAATACCTTAACCAGAACACGCCCGCCGCCGTGGTGCACGATTACTACCTGGCTATTCAGCGCAAGGATTACGAAAAGGCCCACAGCTACCTGTCGGATAAGCTAACCAACAAACCCAACCTGGAACAGTTTATCCAGGCCGTTGGCAGCGCCGGCGGCAACACCGAGTCCACGCTGAAAATGGGCGAAGTCCGCACCAGCGACCAGCACACCCAGGTGGATGTATCCATTACCACCTACCAGGTGGGCAGCGTGTTTGACAGCAGCCGGTACACCACCCCCGATACGGCCCTGTTGCAAGCCAACAGCGCCGGCGAGTGGAAACTGCTCCAGTTTCCGTACCCCTATTGGGGCTGGGACTGGAACCAGGAAAAAGAAAATTAGGGGGCTGCCATGCTAACCGTTAGACGGATTTACCTGTACGCGGTTGCCGCCATCAGCTTTGTGGCGGTGGCCTGGGCCGTTATCAGTTTGGCCCGGCTGGTGTTCGATGAAGGTATCGGCCAGGGCCAGATTATCAGCCTGGCCTGGGGTTTGGCGGTGGTGATTGTGGGGCTGCCCATATTTTTGTTTCACTGGTTGATGGCCCAGCACCTCACCTCGGCCAGCCCCGATGAGCAAGTTTCGCCGGTGCGTTGCGCCTTCTTTTACCTGCTCATCACCGCCGGAGCCGCGCCGGTGCTGAGCAACATCTACCGGCTGGTTGATGACCTGCTGCTGGCGCTGTTAAACGGAGCCAAACCCGATTATTACCCCTACAACCTCACCGTGCCCGATCACCTGGCGGCGATAGTGGTGTGGGGTGTGGTGTGGGCTTACATGGGGCGGTTTGCCCAATCGCTGCCCGCTACCGATATGAACCGCACCATCCGGCGGTTGTACATGCTGGCCTTTTCGCTGGCCGGGCTGGTAATGACGGCCTGGGGCATGTTTGGCCTGCTGCAACTGCTCATGGAAATGACCGCCGGCGAGTTGTGGCGCACGCCCGTGGCCAACTACGTGGCCCAAACGGGGGTGGGCGCGGCCATCTGGCTGGCCTACTGGTTTATTTTGCAGCGCGATTTCGCCTCGGCCCACCCCGCCGAGGAGCGTTCGGTGCTGCGCAAGGTGTATTTGTACCTGGCGGTGTTCGCTTTCTCGGTGATGGCGCTGGTCAGCGGCACGTTGTTGTTCAAGCGGCTGTTTGAACTGTTGCTGGGCGCGCCGCCCTCGCCGGAGCCGCTGGCCATGCAACTCAGCACCGCCGTGCCCATGTTAATTGTGGGCAGCCTGTTTTGGGTTTATCACTGGACGGTGGTTCGGCAGGATGCGGCCCAATCCCCCGATGCGCCCCGGCAGGCCAGCGTGCGCCGCATTTACCGGTATCTGGTGGCGGCGGTGGGGCTGGTAGCCACGCTCACCGGGGTGGGCGGGCTGCTGGTGCTGCTGGTAGACATCTTTACCTCCACCGAAGGGCTGGATTTTTACCGCGAAACCGTGGCCACTTTTGCCGCAATGACCATCTTTGGCGCGCCGGTGTGGGCGCTGCCGTGGCGAGTGGCGCAAATGCGGGCCTTGCAGCCGCCTCAGCCCGCCGCCACCGGCCTCCGCAGCGACGGCACCGACGAGCGGCGCTCAACCGTGCGCAAAATCTACCTTTACCTGTTTGTGTTTGTGGCGGCGCTGCTGGTTTTTGGCAGCGTGGGCTGGTTTGTTTTTCACATTTTAACCTGGGTGCTGGGCGCGGACCTGCCCAGCGATTTTACCACGCTGGTGCTGGATGCCCTGGTGTTGAGCCTGCTGGCCGTGGGCGTATGGGTTTACCACTGGCTCTCCATCCGGCAGGATGGGCGGCTGGATGACCAGGAAGAAACCGGCCACCTGGCCGACGTGGTGGTGGTAGTGATTGATGGCAACGATGGCGCGCTGGGCCGGCTGGTAATCGAGAAGCTCCGGCGCAGTTTGCCCGGCCTGCAACCGCGCTCGCTGGGCGTTACGCCCCAGGCCGTAACCGCCATGAACGGCGAGCCGTTTGCGGCGCAACTGCTGGCCTCGGCCAATTACATCATCGGTTCGTGGCAGGCGCTCTCTACCGGCGAAGCAGGCGCGGCGGTGGCAGCCAGCCCCGCGACCAAGTTTGTACTGCCGCTGGCCGATAAATCGTGGATTTGGGCCGGCGTCAGGCCCCAATCCACCGAAGCCAGCGCCACGCAGGTTGCCCGCGGCGTGAAGCAAGCCATCGAAGGTGAAACCATCAGCTTTAACCACGATTTAGACCTGGGCCTGGTGGCCGGGATTGTGGTGGGCGGGCTGCTGTTTTTGTGCATTGCCGGTAATTTGATTGGTTTTGTGGTGGGCATGTTGTAAACCCGCCGGACAATAGAATCACTTTCAAGGCTCAACCTCCCGGTTGGGCCTTTTTTATTGGCGGCGGTTAACCGCTTCTCCGGATTTTCATAATTGATTCATCAAAATGTCATAATTGGCGGTTATTTTAAAGATAACCAGGGCGCACCGCCCAAAAATACCAAAGCCGCCCCGGCGGGGTCGGGTTATTAACCAGGGAGAGCCAATGTTTCAACTTTCACGGCGCGACTTTTTAAAGTACATGGCCGCTTCGGCGGCGGCGCTGGGCTATACTCAATCTGATTTAAGCCGGATTGCCCACGCGCTGGCGGCATCGAACAAACCCACGGTTGTTTGGCTGCAAGGAGCGGGCTGCAACGGTTGTTCCATTTCGTTGTTAAACAGCGTTACGCCCGCCATAGACGAGGTGTTGCTCAACACCATAGATTTGCAATACCACCCCACGCTGATGGCCGCCGCCGGTGATGTGGCGGTAAACACCGTAACGCAGGCGCTGGCAACCGGCATTACCATGCTGGTGGTCGAAGGCGCTATTCCCACCCGGCACGCCTCTTATTGCACCGTGTGGGAAAACGCCGCCGGGCAACCGGTTTCTATGTTGCAGGCCGTGCAGCAGCTTGGCGCGGTGGCCGATTACGTGCTGGCGGTGGGCAGTTGCGGCTCGTTTGGCGGCATTCCGGGCCGCTCCACCGAAACCGGCGCGCAAAGCGCCGCCGGCGTGCTGCCGGCCAAAAAGGTTGTTAATATTCCCGGCTGCCCGGCTCACCCCGATTGGGTTTTGGGCACCATTGGCTACATTCTCTCGTCTGGCGGGTTGCCGCCGCTGGATCGTTACAATCGGCCCACAAAATACTTTGGCTATCGCATCCACGAAATTTGCCCGTTGCGAGAACGGCCCGAAGCGCATGCTTTTGGGCAGGATAATTGCTGTTTAGAAGAGTTGGGCTGCAAAGGCAAGCAAACCTGGGCCGATTGCCCCATTCGCGGGTGGAACAACGGTGCCAGTTGGTGCATGGGCGCTAACGGCCTGTGCATTGGCTGCACCGAACCCACCTTTCCCCAGTTTCCATTTCATTCCAGCGGCGGCGATTAACGGCGCGTTTCGCCAGGTTTAAGGAGCATTTCATGGCAACCAAAATTACGCTCGATCCGGTAACTCGATTAGAAGGGCATCTCAGTGTAAAAATTGAGGTTGATAACGGCCTGGTTACAAACGCCTATTCCGGCGGCACGCTTTACCGGGGGTTTGAAAACATTCTGCTTGGCCGCGACCCGCGCGACGCCCTGCATATTGCCCAGCGAATATGCGGCGTGTGCCCGGTTTCGCAGGGATTGGCGGCGGCGCTGGCGCTGGAGGCGGCCTGGGGCATAACCGTGCCCGCCAACGCCAGAATCATTCGCAACCTGATTTTGGGCGCAAATTTAATTCACTCCCACATTTTGCACTTTTACCACCTGAGCCTGCTGGATTACATGGCCGGCCCGGCCATGCCGCCCTGGACGCCCGCCTACGATACCGGTTCGCGGTTTTCGGCGGCGCAAACCGCCACGCTGATTGACCATTACCGGCAGGCGTTGGTAGCGCGCCGCCAGGCCGATGAAATGGGCGCGGTTTTTGGCGGCAAATTGCCCCACACCCCGGCTTTTGAAGCCGGCGGCGTTACCGCCGGCCCCACCACCGCCCGCATTAACGCCTTTCGCGCTTTGTTAACCACGCTCACCAACTTCATCGAGCAGGTGTATTGGCCGGATGCCGAACTGCTGGCTCAAACCTACCCGGAATATTTTAAAATTGGGCAAGGGTACGGTAATTTGCTGGCTTTTGGCGTGTTTGATCTGGATGCCGGCGGTCAAACCAAACTGTTCCGCCGGGGGTACTGGGCCAACGGCGCAACCCAGGTGCAGCCGCTTGACCTGGCCCGCATCACCGAGCAGGTAGCCTACGCCTGGTATGCCGGGGCCAGCGCCCCCGCCACACCGGTAGCCGGTCAACCGGGCAACTACCGGGTATATTTGCCGCTGGTGGCAGCCGGCTCCGCTCCGGTTAGCCCGCCGCTTCCGTCTACCGTTACTACGCCGGCCCCGGCCAAAGCCGGCGCGTATTCCTGGCTCAAAGCGCCCCGGTACGGCAATCAACCCGCCGAGGTTGGCCCGCTGGCGCGGCTGTGGATTAACGGCGATTACCGGCGCGGCATCTCGGTGATGGATCGCCATTTGGCCCGCGCCCAGGAAACGCGCCAACTGGCTCAGGCGATGGCAACCTGGTTAAACCAGCTACAAATTGGCCAGCCCAGTTATATTACCCCCACGCCAACAGCCAGCGGGCAGGGCATCGGCCTGACCGAAGCTCCCCGTGGCGCGTTGGGACACTGGATTTCAATTGAATCCGGCCAACTGGCGCAGTACCAGATTATTACCCCCACCTGCTGGAACTGTTCGCCCCGCGATGACGACAGCCAGCCCGGCCCGCTGGAATACGCCCTGTTAAACACCGGCGTGGCCCGCCCCGACCAGCCCATCGAAGTGCTGCGGATTGTCCATTCTTACGATCCCTGTCTGGCTTGCGCCGTGCATTAACGCATTATTTTAAACACGAATGTTGCGAATGAACGAAGATTCATGGAAAACATTCGCGGTGATTTTTTGAGCCGGGAGTTTGCTAAAAGATTTACTTATGGCATTTGAAATTGACCAAACGCCGCTGGCGGCTCAACCGGCGGCAACCGCCCGCCACCGGTGTGGATAATCGCCTAAGGTGGTGGCCAGGTTGTAAGTGACGGCATGTTATTTTTAGTGCCGACAGGTGCGAGAAATAGCTGAAACGTCTGTTTGCAAGCCTAAATTTCAGGGATTTCTCGACGCCTTGCGTCTCGAAGTGACATATTTGTCACTTACTTTTGTGCCACTACCCAAAAATCCGCTTTTTCTCCCCACAAAACTCCGGACGGCGGCCTTAACCGGGCCGCCAGGCGCGGCCAATCGCCCCACCGGGCCAACCCCGCCCCCGGATTTTTGGCTCGGAGCGTTATAACTTTATCCTAATGCAACCGGCTCCGGGGCCAAAAATACTCCCTGAATTTATATAATTTTTACAATTAAATTTTGCATAATACCTGCCAATAGTGTACTTTTAACTTGCTGATGCTTGGCGCTTATCTCGCCTCCTCTTGTTTTTCAATACTTGAACCGCCCTACTCAACTTGGTACCGGGTCAGGCTAAAGGTGTAATCAGGTGTTGGTTAAACTGCTATAACCCCGATAGCAGTTTTTACTGCGCGCAGGTTGCGCAGGGTTTGTTCGGTTTATCCCATTTTAAAACCAAATCCGTTAAAAATTACCGTGTTCACCGTGGAATGTTTTGGGTTTACCCTGATGTTTTAACATACCCTCGTAGTTATCATTCTTTTTAAGGACAGGGCGTGCTATGAAGCAAACTTTTCATCCAAGTATGAACACCATTGCCAAAGCCTCGATTATTGGCCTGGCGTTGCTGGTGGGGGCTTTGGGCGGGGCCTGGTACTACTTTGTGCAATCGCCATTTATGACCAACGAGGGCGTAGCGGTGGAGCAGAATGTGCCGTTTAGCCATTTGCACCACGTGCGCCAGCTTGGCCTGGATTGCCGCTACTGCCACACCTCGGTGGATGAAGCCTCTTTTGCCAACGTGCCGCCCACCGAAACCTGCATGACCTGCCACTCTCAAGTGTGGACGCAGGCTCCGCTGCTGGAGCCGGTGCGCTTAAGCTGGCAAAACAGCACGCCGCTAAAGTGGAACCGGGTTTACGACCTGTCCGGGTTTGTTTATTTTAACCACAGCGCCCACATTAACAACGGCGTTGGCTGCGAAACCTGTCACGGCCGGGTTGATAACATGCCGCTCACCTGGAAAGTGAACACGCACCAAATGAGCTGGTGTTTGCAATGCCACCGCGATCCGGCCCCTAATCTCCGGCCCAAAAGCGAAATCACCACGATGGGGTACCAACCGCCCGCCGGCACAGACCGCGCCGCGATGGGCGCTCAATTAGTAGCTGAATACGGTATAGAAGTCGGACGACTGGACGACTGCTCTATTTGTCATCGTTAAGCGGGGTGCTATGAGAAAAAACTTCAATTTACCAGCCATTCGGGAACGTTTGGCGCACACCAACGGGCAAAAATACTGGCGAAGTTTGGACGAATTGGCCGAAACCGAAGAGTTTGAGGATTTTCTGCGCCACGAGTTTCCGCAGGGCGCAGACCAGTGGCTTAGCCCCATTGGGCGGCGCAACTTTTTAAAGCTGATGGGCGCTTCGCTGGCATTGGGCGGGTTGGCGGCGTGTTCGCCCCAGCAGGCCAAGCAGATTGTGCCGTATGTTAAACCCCCGGAAGAAGTGGTGCCCGGCCAGCCGCTCTTTTTTGCCACCGGCTTTTCGGTGGGCGGCGTTGCCGCCGGCGTGCTGGCCGAAAGCAACATGGGGCGTCCCACCAAAATTGAGGGCAACCCCGACCACCCCGGCAGTTTGGGCGGCACCGGCGTGCTGGCTCAGGCTTCGGTGCTGGATTTGTACGATCCCGACCGCTCGCAAACAGTCATCAACGCCGGCGTAGTGAGCGCGTGGGATTCCTTTTTTAATAAATTTACGGTTGAAATTGCCGCTCAGACAGGCAACGGCGGCAGCGGGCTGCGCATCCTCACCGGGGCGATTACCTCGCCGTTGCTGGCGGCGCAATTGCAGGCGGTGCAGGCCAAATTTCCGGCGGCCAAAATTGTGCAGTACGAGCCGGTAACTCGTGACAACGAATTTGAAGGGGCCAAACTGGCCTTTGGGCAGGCGGCAAACGCCGTTTATCGGTTTGAGCAAGCCAAAGTAGTGGTGTCGCTGGAAGCCGATTTTACCGCCCCCGGCAGCCCCGGCGAAGTGCGGTACGCCCGCGATTTTGCCGCCGCGCGCCGGGTTCGCGTAGGCCAGGCCGGGATGAACCGGCTGTACATGGCCGAAAGCACGCCTTCGGTGACCGGCACGCTGGCCGACCACCGTTTGCCGTTGCAATCCGGCCAGATTATCGCGCTGGCGCTGGCGCTGGCTGCCGCCACGGGCGTGGATGTGGCCACTCCGCCGGAACTGCCGGGCAGCGCGGGCGCATGGCTGGCGGCAGCGGCATCGGATTTAAAGGCCAACGCCGGAGCCGGGCTGGTGGTGGCCGGTTACAGCCAGCCGCCGGAGGTGCACGCGCTGGCGCACGCCATCAATGCCCAATTGGGCAACGCGGGCAAAACCGTGTTTTATACCGAGCCGCTGGAATACAACCCGGCCAACCAAACCACGGCGTTGCGCCAACTGGCCGCCGATATGAGCAGCGGCGGGGTGGACGTGCTGGTTATTTTGGACACAAACCCGGTGTACCACGCCCCCGCCGATCTGGATTTTGCGGCGGCGATGGCCAAAGTGCCGTTGCGGGTGCATTTGGGCCGGTACCTGGATGAAACCTCGGTGCTGTGCCACTGGCACATCCCGGCCAAACATTACCTGGAAATGTGGGGCGATGCCCGCGCCTACGATGGCTCTGTGACCCTGCTTCAACCGCTGGTTGAACCGCTCTACCCCGCCAGCAAAAGCGCCGCCGAAATAATTGCGGTGATACTGGGCCAATCCGATAAAACCGAGTACGACCAGTTGCGCGAATTTTGGCGCGCCAAAGGGCTGGACGACCAAACCTGGAAAGAGGCGCTGTACAACGGCTTGGTGGCTAAATCGGCGTTGCCGGCCAACCCGGTAACGGTTAATCTGGCGGCGGTCAAGGCGGCGGCCCAACCTCCGGCGACCAACGATGGCGCGCTGGAGATTGTGTTCCGGCCCGACCCCAGCCTGTACGATGGCCAGTTTGCCAACAACGGCTGGTTGCAAGAATTGCCCAAACCCATTACCAAACTTACCTGGGATAACGCGGTGTTGTTTAGCCCCGCCACCGCCGAAAAATTGGGCCTTGCGCCCAAAGATGTGGTGGCGCTGAACTACAATGGCCGTTCCATTCACGCGCCGGTGTGGGTTCAGCCGGGGCAGGCGGATAACGCCGCCACCGTCTTTTTGGGTTTTGGCCGCGAACGCGCCGGGCGGGTGGGCAACGGCATCGGCGTGAATGTGTACGCCATCCGCACCAGCGCCGCGCCCTGGTTTGACCGGGGGCTAACCGTTAGCAAAAGCGGCGATAGCTACCCGCTGGCCTCTACCCAAATGCACTGGAACATGGAAGGCCGGCTACCGGTGCGCGCCGGCACACTGGCCGAATACCAACAGAACCCCGAATTTGTAAAACACATGGGCGAACACGAGGTTGACCCCAACCTGTCGTTGTTGCCGGGCTGGGATTACACCAGCTACGCCTGGGGTATGGCGGTGGATTTAAGCGCCTGCAACGGCTGCAACGCCTGCGTAATTGCCTGCCAGGCCGAAAATAACATTCCAGTGGTGGGCAAAGAGCAGGTGCTCAATGGCCGTGAAATGCAGTGGATACGGATTGATACCTATTTTGACGGTGAGCTTGACAACCCGCAAACCTACCAGCAGCCCATGCTGTGCCATCACTGCGAGCAAGCGCCGTGCGAACTGGTCTGCCCGGTGAACGCCACCCTGCACGACCACGAAGGCTTAAACGTGATGGTTTACAACCGCTGCATTGGCACCCGTTACTGCTCAAACAACTGTCCGTACAAAGTGCGGCGCTTTAACTACCTGCACTACGCCGACGACGAAACCGAATCGTTAAAAGGGCAGCGCAACCCCAATGTTACGGTGCGCACGCGGGGGGTAATGGAAAAATGCACCTACTGCATTCAGCGCATCAGCCGGGCCAGAATTGCCGCCAAAAACGAAAACCGCCGCATTCAGGAAGGCGAGGTGGTGACGGCTTGCCAATCGGCGTGCCCCACCCAGGCCATTGTTTTTGGCGATACCAACGACCATAACAGCCGGGTGTTCAAGCTAAAACAGGAGCCGCAAAACTACAACGTTCTGGCCGAATTGGGCGTCAGGCCGCGCACCAGTTATCTGGCCAAATTGACCAACCCGCACCCCGATTTGGCCGGCGAAACCGGGCATTCGGGTTAATGCCGCCAACCGCAGCCGCCAGCAAGGAGTTTGCCGTATGCAATTAAGTCAATCGCAAAATGCACCAACCGATGCGCCAATTCTAGAGCCGGGCTATTCCTACGATTCAGTCGGCAAGAAAATTAGCAAAATTGTGCTGGACGTTAAACCGCCGGTAGGTTGGCTGGTTGGCTTTGGCCTGGGAGCCATTCTGCTGACCATGTACCTGATTTCGGCGGCCTACTTGTTTGCCACCGGGATTGGCATTTTTGGCAACAATATTCCGGCGGCGTGGGCTTTTCCGATTGTAACGTTTGTGTGGTGGATTGGGATTGGCCACGCCGGCACGCTGATTTCGGCCATTTTGTTTTTGCTGCGGCAGGAATGGCGCACCTCGATTAACCGCTTTGCCGAAGCCATGACCCTGTTTGCCGTAACCTGCGCCGGGTTGTACCCCATTTTGCATTTGGGCCGCCCGTGGGTGTTTTACTGGATTATGCCTTACCCCAACACCTTTGGCCTGTGGCCGCAGTTTCGCAGCGCGCTGGCCTGGGACGTGTTTGCCATTTCCACTTACGCTACGGTTTCGGCGCTGTTCTGGTACGTGGGGTTAATCCCCGATTTGGCCGGCATGCGCGACCGCACCCAAAACCCGGTGCTCAAGGTGCTGTACGGCATGGGCGCGCTGGGCTGGCGCGGTTCGGCCCGCCACTGGGATCGCCACCAGGCGTTGTATTTGCTGCTGGCGGCCATTGCCACGCCGCTGGTGGTTTCGGTGCATACCGTGGTTAGCTTCGACTTTGCCATTTCGCAGGTGCCCGGCTGGCATACCACGGTGCTGCCGCCCTATTTTGTGGCCGGCGCGGTCTTCTCCGGCTTTGCCATGGTGGTTACGCTGCTGGTTCCGCTGCGCAAAATCTACCACATCGAAGGGCTGATCACGCTGAAGCACTTTGATGTGATGGGCAAAATTTTGCTCACCACCGGCCTGATTGTGGGCTACGGCTATTTTACGGAATTTTTTACCGGCTACTACGGCGGCAACACCTACGAAGTTTCAATGATGAACTACCGGCTCACCGGCGCTTACGCGCCGTATATTTGGGCTTTGTTTGCCTGTAACATTGTGTCTATTCAGTTTTTGTGGTTTAAAAAGGTGCGCACCAACCTGGCGGCCATGTTTGTAATTTCGCTGGTGATTAACACCGGCATGTGGCTGGAACGCTTTATGATTGTGGTAGTTAGCCTCACCCACAGTTTTTTACCCTCGGCCTGGGGTTTGTACGCCCCCACCCGCTGGGATTTCTCGCTGATGTTTGGCTCGATGGGGCTGTTTTTGGTGTTGCTGTTGTTGTTTGTGCGCACGCTGCCGATGATTTCGGTGTTTGAAATGCAAGAACTTATTCACAACCAAGAAACACATCACTAAGGCGGAGCAAGAGCATGAGCGCAACAGAAGCAAACGGTCCCGAATACTTTGGTCTGATGGCCGAATTTGCCAACCCGGAAAAACTGGTGGCCAGCACCCGCAGCGCCTACCAGGCCGGCTACCGGCACATGGACGCGTACACGCCGTTCCCCGTGCATGGCCTGTCCGAGGCGCTGGGCATAAAGCACAACTGGGTGCCGTACATTGTCTTGCTGGGCGCAATTGCGGGCGGCGTGGGCGGCTTTATGCTTCAATATTGGGTGGCTACAATGGCTTACCCGCTCAACATTGGCGGGCGTCCGCTGAACAGTTGGCCATCGTTTATGGTGATTACGTTTGAAATGGCCGTGCTGAGCGCCGGTATTTTGGGGGTGGTGGGCATGATCGCCCTGAACAAACTGCCCATGCCGTACCACCCGGTTTTCAGCGTGCCCCGGTTTCAACTGGCCTCGCGCGACCGCTTCTTTTTGTGCATTTTTGAAACCGACCCGCGTTTTGATTTGCGCCAAACCCGCCAGTTTTTAGAAGAATTGCAACCCGATGGCGTGTACGAGGTTGAGCAAGACCCCGTTACCAAAGTGTATGATTGACACCGCGAGGGAAAACAAGTGATGACCAACCGTTTAATCCCCAAAACTATTTTTACCGGCCTGTTGTTGATGCTGGCGTTGCTTGTAACCGCCGGCTGCGATCCGGTGCCGCTGCACATGCGGGTGCAATCTCGCTACGAGCCGCTGGACCCCAGCCCGCTGTGGGAAAATGGCTCATCGGCCCGCCCGGTGCCGGCCAACACGGTGCCGCGCGGTCACTGGGGCCAAATGATGCTGAACAGCGAATATTACACCGGCAAAATCACCGATACCGTGTACGTGGAAAAAATTCCCGCCAAGGTTGACCGCGCCATGCTTCTGCGCGGCCAGCAACGGTTTGATATATTCTGTTCGCCGTGCCACGGGCGGGCGGGCAACGGCCAGGGCATGATTGTGCAGCGCGGCTTTAAAAAGCAGCCGCCCTCGTTTTACGACCAACGCCTGGTTGGTTCGCCGGATGGCTACTTTTACAATGTCATCACCAACGGCTTTGGGATTATGTACGGCTACGGCTCGCGCATTCACCCCGATGACCGCTGGGCGATTGTGGCTTACATTCGGGCGCTGCAATACAGCCAGAATGTTTCTTTGGATAGCCTGTCGCCGGCAGACCGGCAAAAAATTGAGGCTCAGTTAAAGTAATCCCGATGTGGAGGGTGCCGCATGAACCAGCCAAATAGGCAAGCGCAATTAAAGCATATTCAAAGAAACTCGCTGATTATTGGCGTGGTGGGGTTGGTGATTGCCGCCGGCGGCGCGGTGATGAATCCTGCCGGTTTTTTTCAGGCGTATCTGCTGGGGTACGTGTTCTGGCTGCAACTGGCGCTGGGCTGCCTGGGAATTTTGATGATTCACCAGCTTACCGGCGGGCAGTGGGGCTTTACCATTCGCCGTTACCTAGAAACCGCCGCCGCAACCATCCCGGTGATGGCGCTGTTGTTCATTCCCATTTTGGTGGGCATTCCGGCGCTGTACCCGTGGGCCAACCCCGCCGTGGTCGCCGAGTCGCACATGTTGCAGTACAAATCCGGCTGGCTGAACGTTCCCTTTTTTGTGGCCCGCAGCGCGTTCTACTTTGTAATCTGGTCGGCGCTGGCTTTCTTTTTAAACCGATTGTCGTTGCGCCAGGACAAAACCGCCGACCCCGAAATTAATAACCGCTTAAAGTCGCTCAGCGCGCTGGGGATTATCCTCTTTGCCCTGTCGGCTACTTTTGCCGCCTACGATTGGCTCATGTCCACCGACCCGCTGTGGTACTCATCCATGTACGGCGTAATTTTTATGGCGGGTGGGGCCATCAGCGCCATTGCCACGGCCATTTTGTTTACCCGCTACATGGCCGGCAAAAGCGCGGCACTGAACCGGCAGGCTACCATCTACATTTTTAATGATTTGGGCAATTTTTTGCTGGCCTTTGTTTCCTTTTGGGCTTACGTGTCGTTTTCGCAGTTTCTTATTCTGTGGTCGGCCAACCTGCCCGAAACCATCACCTGGTATATTTACCGCACTCAGGGCGGCTGGCAGGTGTTGGGGCTGATGCTGCTGGGCCTGGGCTTTTTTCTGCCCTTCCTGCTGCTGTTATCGCGGCGCAACAAGCGCAACCTCACCTTGTTGCTGGCGCTGGCCGTGTTTTTGCTGATGATGCGCTTTATTGATTTGTACTGGATTATTTTGCCCACTTTTTACCACAATGGCTTTACCTTTAACTGGATTTCTATCTTTACCGTGGCCGGAATTGGCGGAGTTTGGGGCTGGCTGCTGGTGCAAAACCTCAAAGGCAAGGCCCTGCTGCCGCTGCACGACCCGCGCTTTCCATCCGCGCCAAACCCGTTGAGCAAACCGCAGCTCAAGGAGGCTGTTGCCCATGAGTGATAAACATAATCACCCCTCCGCCAATACCGGCGTTGATTACGAGCACAAGGATTTAAAACCCGGCTGGTTGGCCGGCGCGGCGGTGGGCATTCTGCTGGTAATGGTGAGCGCCATGCTGCTGCTCACGGTGTTGGTGGGCGGGCTGCAATCTCAGCGGCAGGCGCAAGAGGCCACGCCGCTGCCGTTTGTGGGCGTTCGGCCCACGCCGCCGTTACCCCGGCTTCAACCCAACCCCATTGACGGTACGGTGGCCGAGGAGCAGTTATCTAAACTGCATCAACAGGAAGAGAAAATTTTAACCACGTATGGTTGGGTGGATAAAAACGCCGGCAAGGTTAGAGTGCCCATTACCACCGCCATCGAACTGCTCACGCCCGATACCGGTGAGCCGCCCAAATAAAACCGTGAGCCGCGTATGAACGTTTTTAAAAGCAAATTGGTGTGGTTGTGGCTAATGCTGTTGTTGCTGTTGTGGCCGGCGCAATCCGGGCTGGCCCAGGGCAAATTGCCGCAGGATATTGTGACCGAGGTGCGGTTTGACCAAAAACTGGATGCCCAGGTTTCGGCGGATTTGGTCTTTACGGACTCCACCGGCCAAACGGTAAAACTGGGCAATTATTTTGGCGATAAACCCACCATTTTGCTACTGGGTTATTACGAATGCCCCATGCTTTGCTCGCTGGTTAGAAACGGCCTGTTTGAAAGCATGAAAAAGCTCAATTTTGCCGTTGGCCGGGAATACCAGGTGCTCATTGTGAGCATTGATCCGCGAGAAACGCCGGAACAGGCCGAGACCAAACGCCGCGCCTCAATTTTGGAATACGGGCGTTCCAACTCAACCGCCGGCTGGAATTTTTTGGTGGGCACTGAGGAAAATATCAAACAACTGGCTGACGCCATTGGCTTTGTGTATGTGTACGACGCCAAAACCGACCAGTACGCCCACCCCAGCGGGATTGTGGTTTTAACGCCGCAGGGCAAAATATCGCGCTATTTTTACGGGATTGAGTTTCCGGCCACCACGTTGCGGCTGGGTCTGGTTGAAGCGGCGGCCAACAAAATCGGTTCGCCGGTTGATAAACTTTTGCTCACCTGCTACCACTACGATCCGGTTTCGGGCGAGTACACCCTGGCGATTATGACCATTGTCCGGGTGATTGGCTTTTTCACCATTGTGATTATTGGCGGCGCGCTTTTTTTTATGCTCCGGCGAGATTGGGGCAATTCGCCGCCCCGACCAGTTTAAATTGGGCGCATGCTCAAATTTTTAGGTGAGGTTGACAGCTATGGACAATTTTTCTTTCTTCCCCGCAGAGGCCTCAACAATGGCCAGCCGCATCGACTCGCTCTACTTTACGCTGGTGGGCCTTAGCATATTTTTTGCCATAACTATTGCCGTTTTTGTAGTGTTTTTTGGCATTAGATACCGCAAAAGTACCCAGGTTGACCGTTCTAATGTGCTGCACGAAAGCATGGCCCTTGAGTTTGGCTGGTCGTTCATTCCGTTTTTACTGGCGATGGGCATTTTTGGCTGGTCGGCTATGCTGTACTTTGATATCAACACGCCGCCCAAAGACGCGCTGGAAATTTACGTAATCGGCAAACAGTGGATGTGGCAAATTCAGCATCCCGTGGGCAAAAGCGAAATCAACGAACTGCACGTGCCGGTAAACCAAAACATCAAGCTGATTATGACCTCGCAGGATGTGATTCACAGTTTTTACGTGCCGGCCTTCCGGCTAAAACAGGATGTGCTGCCGGGCCGGTACACCACGCTGTGGTTTGAGGCCACCCAAACCGGCGAGTACCACCTGTTTTGCGCCGAATATTGCGGCACCGACCACTCGCAGATGATTGGCAAAGTGGTGGTTATGGAGCCGCAGGAGTACCAAAAATGGTTAACCGGCAGCGCCGTGGCCGCCGGCAGCGAATCTATGGCCGATGCCGGCAAGCGGCTGTTCACCGAAAACGGCTGCGTATCGTGCCATGTGGCCGGCGGCGGCGGGATTGGGCCATCGCTGGTGGGAGTTTACGGCAGCAAAGTAAAACTGGACACCGGCGAAACCGTTACCGTTGACGATGCGTACATTCGCGAGTCAATCCTTAACCCCGCCGCTAAAGTTGTGATTGGCTACAAACCGGTGATGTCGCCTTACCAGGGCATTGTCAGCGAAGGCAACATTTTGCAACTGGTGGCTTACATCAAATCGTTAAATAGCGGGCAGTAGCGCAAAAGGAGGAATTGCACATGACTGTCTCTTCACCCTCGGTTAAACCTGGCCGGCCCGAAGAAAATTATCTCAACTGGGCGTATGGCGTAAAATCCTGGCTGCTCAGCACCGACCACAAACGCATTGGCATTTTGTACCTGGCGTCCATTACCATGTTTTTTATTTTTGGGGGGATGGCCGCGTCGTTAATCCGGCTGGATTTGCTCACGCCCAATGGCGATTTGCTCAGTTCGGACAATTACAACAAAACGTTTACGTTGCACGGCGTAATTATGGTGTTTTTCTTCCTCATCCCCTCGATTCCGGCCACGCTGGGCAACTTTTTAATCCCCATTATGATTGGGGCCAAAGATTTGGCCTTTCCCCGGTTAAACCTGGCCAGTTGGTACGTGTACATGGTGGGCGGTTTTTTTACCATGCTGGTGGTGGTGCTGGGCGGGGTTGATACCGGCTGGACGTTTTACACGCCCTACAGCAGCACCTACGCCAACTCGGCGGTGATACTTTCGGCGGTGGGGATTTTTGTGGCCGGTTTTTCTTCCATCTTCACGGCCATTAATTTTTTGGTCACTATCCACAAAATGCGCGCGCCGGGGCTAACCTGGTTTAGATTGCCGCTGTTTGTGTGGGCGCTGTACGCCACCAGCATCATCATCTTATTGGGCACGCCGGTGCTGGCAATTACCCTGCTGCTGGTGGGCGCAGAACGGCTTTTTCACATTGGTATTTTTGACCCCGCGCTGGGCGGCGACCCAATTTTGTTTCAGCATTTGTTCTGGTTTTACTCGCACCCGGCGGTATACATTATGATATTGCCCTCAATGGGCGTTATCAGCGAATTGATTACAACTTTTACCAAACGGCGTATTTTTGGTTACAAAGCCATCGCCCTGTCCAGTTTGGCCATTGCCCTGCTGGGGTTTTTGGTGTGGGGCCACCACATGTTTGTGAGCAGCCAATCCATGTACGCCGGGTTGGTGTTTTCAATCCTCACTTTTTTGGTGGCCATTCCGTCGGCCATCAAAGTGTTCAACTGGACGGCCACGCTCTACAAAGGCCGCATTGAATACAAAACGCCGATGGTTTATGCGCTGGGGTTCATTGGCTTGTTTACCGTGGGAGGGCTAACCGGCCTGTTTTTGGGCACGGCGGCGGTTGATGTGCACGTAACCGATACCTATTTTGTGGTGGCGCACTTTCATTATGTAATGGTGGGCGCCACCATCATGGCCTATTTGGGCGGGCTGCATTACTGGTGGCCCAAAATTACCGGCAAACTCTACAGCGAAGGCTGGGGCATTTCCTCGGCGCTGCTGATTTTTGTGGGCTTTAACCTCACCTTTTTCCCGCAGTTTATTATGGGCTACATGGGCATGCCGCGCCGTTACCACATTTACCCGATTGAGTTTCAACCGTACCACATTGCCTCTACGGCGGGGGCCACGGTGATGGCGGTTGGTTACATTTTGCCGCTTCTTTACCTTACTATGTCGCTGTTTATGGGCAAAAAGGCCGAGGCCAATCCGTGGGGGGCCACCGGCCTGGAATGGACAATCGCCTCGCCGCCCCCGCACGAAAACTTTGCCCAAACTCCCATTGTTACCCAGGAAGCTTACGCTTACCCCGAAGAATCTGCTCAAAAAGAGGTGGCTGATGGCGCATAAAACGGCGGTGGTTGCTCCCTATTTTCACGATATTGACCAGCAGCGCGAGGTGAACACGCTGGGCATGTGGGCCTTTTTGGCCACCGAAGTGATGTTCTTTGGCGGCCTGTTTCTGGCCTACGTGATTTACCGTTTTTCTTATCCGGTGGCTTTTGCCGAAGGCAGCCGGGAACTCAATATAGTTCTGGGCACTATCAACACCGTTATTCTCCTTACCAGCAGTTTTACCATGGTTTTGGCCGTCCATTCGGCCCAAACCGACCACAAACGCCGGCTGGTGTTGTTTTTGGCGCTGACCATTTTGCTGGGGCTGGTGTTTTTGGGCATAAAAAGCGTTGAATATTACGAGAAATTTGCCCACCACCTCATCCCCGGTGCCGGGTTTGTGTGGAACGGTTCGCACGACGGCCAGGTTCAGTTGTTTATCAGCCTGTATTTTGTGACCACCGGGCTGCACGCCATCCACATGATTATCGGCATGGGCGTGCTCACTTACTTTTTAATCAAGGCGTTGCTGGGCCGGTTCAACTCGCTCAATTACGATCCGGTGGAGATGGTGGCCCTGTATTGGCACTTTGTTGATATTGCCTGGGTTTTTATTTTTCCGCTGTACTACCTGATCGAACGCTACGGGCTACCGGGTTAAAAAGGAGGACACCATGCAATCCAACCAAAATTCGCACCACATTGTATCGGTAAAAACTTATCTGCTGGTTTTTGTGGCGCTGCTGGCGCTGGCTGCCGCCACCATCGGCGCGGCCTTTATCAATCTGGAGCCGTTCAATAATCTGGTGGCGTTGGCCATTGCCGTAACCAAAGCCGTCCTGATTCTGTCCTTTTTTATGCACCTTAAATACAGCAGCCGGCTTACTTTGGTTGTGGCCGGCATGGGCTTTTTCTGGCTGATTATCCTGTTTGTCATCACTTTGGGCGATTATATGGCGCGCGGCAGCATCCCCGGGATGTTCGGCCCGCAATCGGTGTTTAACCCGTGGCTCAATTGAGCTACCCGTTTTTAGTTACCCCACAAGCGACGGCCTCCCGTCGCTTTTTTTATTTGCCCCCGCATGGCGCGGTTTATGATAATAGCTACAATGGGGGATAGACGCATTGGTATTTTGGGTTACTATTAAAAGCAAAGAGTACCACGGATTACACTTCGTTCAGAAGGCTGCAATGGATGATGATAAGCTGCGGGCGCTGGTCATTGATGACAGCAAACAGGTTCGGGATTTTGTAATAGAATACGTGCTGGAACCCCACGGGTTTGAAGTGGACGTGGCTGTTAACGGCCTGGATGGACTGCACAAAGCCATCAATACCGCCCCCGATGTAATTTTAATGGATTACGAAATGCCCAAAATGACCGGGCTGGAAGTGCTGCGCGATTTACGCCAAAAATACCGCAGCACGGTGCCGGTTATTTTGATGACTTCGCATGGCTCCGAGCAGATTGCGGTTGAGGTGTTCCGGCTGGGCGTGCACGACTACATCATGAAGCCGTTCGATCCCCAGCACATGCTCGACGCCATTGAAAACGCGCTCTCCGTAACCCGGTTGCAACGTGAAAAAGAGGCGCTCACCCGCCGGATTATGCAGGCTAACCAGCAGCTTACCCAACACCTGGAAGAGCTAAACGCCCTGTACGAAGTGGGCAAATCCATCACTGCGTTGATGCAACCCAACGAACTGTTGGAGCGGATTGTGGATGCGGTGCTGCTGGTAACTCGCAGTAATGAATGCTCGCTGGAGTTGATGGATTTCGCTTCGGGCGAGGTTAAAAAGCGGCTCACCAAAACCCGGGCGGCGGAACACAACCATCCCGGCCAAACCCGCCTGTTAAATACCGGCGCGCTGGCGGCGAGCAAAATCAAACCCCTGGAAAAACTGGAACAATCGGTGTTAAAAGTGCCCATTCAGGTGGGCAAAAAGGTGTTTGGCGCGCTCAGCATCCAAAAAGGCGTTGACAGCGATTTTACCCGCCACGATAACCGCCTGCTGGGCATGCTGGCCGACTACGCCGCAATTGCCATTCAGAATATGCAGTTGGTGCGGCAAATCCAAACCACCAAAGAGCGCGAAAAGCAGCACATTCGCGGCCTGTTTGAGCGGTACGTGGCACCTTCTGTGGTAAAGCAATTGCTGGCCGAACCCGACAAGGTGAGTTTGGGCGGCAAACGGCAAACGCTCACCATTTTATTTGCCGATGTGCGCGGGTTTAGCACCTTTAGCGCCAGAATTTCGCCGGAGGTGCTGATTGAACTGCTCAACCAGTACATGCGCGTGGCCGCCGATGCGGTGCTGGCCCAGGAAGGCACGCTCGATAAATTTATGGGCGATGCCGTGATGGCCTTTTTTAACGCGCCCCTAATGCAACCCGACCACCCGATTCGGGCGGTGCGGGCCGCCTGGAACATGCGCCGTGCCGTAAAAGAACTGCACCGCCGCCTGCCGCCGGCCTATCACCTTAATTTTGGCATTGGCGTGGGCATTGGCGATGCCGTGGTGGGCAATGTGGGCACCTCGCAAATGATGAACTACACCGTCATTGGCGATTCGGTCAACAAGGTTAAGCGCCTGCAAGAAAACGCCAAAGGCGGGCAAATCCTCATTAGCCAGGTTACGTACCACATGGTGCAGGAATACATCGAGGCCCAATCACTGGGCGAGGTTCAACTCAAAGGCCAGCCCTACCCGGAACTGGTGTACGAAGTGTTGAACGTTGAAAGTTAAACCGCAGCCTGGGGAATGGTTGTTCACAGCGTTGCCGGTCACGTTCCAAACGTGGCCTTTTTTATGCCCAAAAGCCGACTGCTTGACAGTTTTCAACGCGAATGTTGTGATAAAATTCTCTGGAAAATTCGTAATATTCGCCCAATTCGGGGTATTCGCGTTAAAAATTTGCGGTTTCATACCCAAAGCTATCACCTTTCTGGATGCTAAACAGCTTCCAGAAAGGTTTTCTCCGGTCACTACAATTTACAATTCACGGGGCGGTTTCGATGCCCGAAACCGCCCTTTTTTTGCGTTTGGCCGGGAACGGCGGCCCAAAATTTAGGCCATCGGGTTAACGGGCTTGGCGTTTCGGCAAATTACTGCTATCCTTATTTAAGTTGCGTTAGTTGTTTTTGGGTAACTGTAATTTGGTTGAGAGCCAAACCATGCCGGTGAGTCGCCGTAAATTTTTGGGAATGTCCGTTGCGGCGCTGGGGAGCGCCCTGGCGCTATCTACCGGCTACCTGTATTGGGAAAGCCGGCTGGCGCTGGAACGGGTACAAATCCCTATAAAAAACCTTCATCCGGCACTGGAAGGATTTACTATTGTTCAACTCAGCGATTTTCACTTTGATTCTTCCGTTGAAATTGAGTTGATAAAACAGGCGGTGGCGCTGGCTAACAGCCTTAACCCCGATGTGCTGGTGTTGGGCGGCGATTATGTTACCTTTACCGCCGAATCCATATTTGAGTTGGGGCCGCTTTTGGCCGGGCTGAACGCTCGCCACGGCGTGTTTGGCATCATTGGCAACCACGATATTTGGACCGATTTGCCGGTGGTAAAACAGGGTTTAGCCGAGGCCCGGTTGCCGCTGCTGGTAAACCAGGGCGTGCCGCTGGCGGTGGGCAAAGCTCAACTTTACCTGGCCGGGCTGGACGACGCCTGGAATGGCCGGCCCAACCTGCGCGCCGCGCTGGCCGATTGTCCGCCGGACGCGCCGGTGGTGTTGCTGGCCCACGAGCCGGATCCGGCGGACTATTATGCGCAGGATGCGCGCGTTTCGCTGCAACTTTCGGGGCACAGCCACGGCGGGCAGGTAAGGCTGCCGGGCGGCAGCGCCCTGATTTTGCCGTATCTGGGCCAAAAATATGATATGGGGTTGTATCGGGTTAACCAAACCTGGGTGTATACCAACCGGGGGTTGGGCACGGTGGTTGAGCCAGTCCGGCTCAATTGCGCGCCCGAAGTTACCGAATTTACCCTGGTTGGGGCTTGATTATCGCTTTAAATTGATTGTAAACTTACTAACAACCTGCGCTCAATAATTGGCAGGATAAATATCTGGAGGGAGAAGATGGCTTACCAAAATGTTGATGAGGCTGGCCCCACCATGACGGGTGGGCCGCGCCCCGCCGCCCGATTGGTGGTGGAGTACGGCCCGGGGAGCGGCCAAAGTTTTTTGCTGGATAAATCCAGCCTGATTGTGGGCCGCGCGCCGGAGTGCGATGTGGTGCTGGACGACCCCGAAGTATCGCGGCGGCACACCCGCTTTTTTTGGCGCAGTTCTCAATTGATGGTTGAGGATTTGGGCAGCGCCAACGGCACGCTGGTGAACGGCGCAATCATTACCGGGCCGCGCGTAATTGCCCCGGACGATAAAATTGAGATTGGCTCAGCGGTGTTGGGAACGCAGGGCTTGCCGCGAGTGGCGGCTGCGCCGCCGCCGCAGCAACGTTCGGCCCGGCCCCAACCCCAACCGGCGACCACTTTTAAGCCCGCCCCGGCTAAAAATAACAACCTGGGGCTGATTTTGGTCATTGGACTGTTGTTGCTGATTATTTTTGTGGGCTTGCTGGGCGCGGGAGTTTTGTTTTTTAAGAGCTTTCAACAGCAGCAGGCGGCGGCGTTGCCGGCGGTGACGATTGTCACACCCACCAACGGCATCCAGGCCCCGGTAAACGCGCCGCTGACGGTGCAGGCCACCGCCACCGACGCGCAGGGCGTGGTGCGGATAGAATTGTGGGCCGATGGTGTGCTGGTTAGTCAGCAAGCCAGCTCTTCAACCAGCGGCGAGTCAATGTTGCTGCTTAACATTCCCTGGACGCCGACCATTCCCGGCAACCACGTGCTGGAAGTCAGGGCTTACAATGCCGGTGGTCAGCAAAATCAGCCGGCGCTGGTAACAATTAACGCGGTGGCCGCTCCGGCAATTGCCACAACGGCAGCCACCGCCGCCACGCCGGCAACCTTGCCGCCCACCGTTACGGCATTGCCGCCCACCGGCACGCCGCAGCCGCAGGCCACGGCCACGTTTACGCCCACGCCTGCGCCCACCACGCCCCCGGAGGCGCAACTCCAAACCTCAACCGGGGTGAACGTGCGCACCGGCCCGGGCACCGGTTATCCGCTGGCGGGGGCGTTGGCCGGCGGGCAGGTATTAAAACCGTTGGGCCGCAGCCCCGATGGCAACTGGTGGCAGATTATCTACCCGGTTAACAGCGGTTCGGTGGGATGGGTATCCGGCTCTTACGTGGCTCCCAACGACACGGCGCTCAGCCTGCCGGTGGTGGCTCCGCCGCCGTTGCCGCCCACGGCTACATTTACGCCCCCGCCCACCGCAACCAGTTCGCCCACGCCTACGCCTACCTCAACGGCGCTGGCTTCCGCCGATATCAGTTTTACGGTGGATAACGCCAACCCCAGCGCCAACGAATGCACCAAGTTGCGCTGGCGGGTAAAAAACGTAAAAGCCTACTGGGTTGATGGCACTGCCGAGGCCGGCGATGAAGGCTCTAAAAAGGTATGCGATCCGCAGGGAACCACCACGCATGTGCTACGGGTGAAAAAGTTGAACGACACCTACAAGGAATACGCGGTGGTGGTAACGGTGGGCGATGGCGGCGTGTCTACGCCGGAACAGGTCTCGCCGGATAATAACAAAGAATTTAACTACTACCCCCGCGAAGTCACTTTTGTGTGGAGTTCGGTTTCGGCGGCGGATACCGTTACCTACAACATCGAAGTTCAGTGGTACGGCGGCGATTCGTGGGAAACCTATTTGCGGGTAGAATCGCTCTCCAGCCCAACCTACACCATGGATAATTTTGTGGGAGCCAATCCTGGCCGCTGGCGGGTGTGGGCCACCAGTTCTTCGGCGGGAGATAGCTCAAAAACCGATTGGCGTTACTTTAGATTTTTACAGTAACCCGCCAATAACGCCTCAGCGTTGAGGAGAAACATTATGGCGCAGGAATCTACCCGATTTAGGTTGTTTTACCTGGTGTTGTGGGCCAGCGGCCCGCTGGTTTGGGCGGGGGCGCTGCCGTGGTTTGTTACTTACTACCTGCGGTTGCCCCCCAGCCGGGAACTGGAAAATCTTACCCAGCCGTTGCCGGCGGCGCTTATCTGGACAACGCTGGTATTTTTGTTGTACCTGTTCTGGGGAGATCGCTCCGAGCACCATAAAAAATACCTGGTGCCTTTTCAGGGCATCTGGTTGGCTTTTTCGCTGGTAACGTTGCTGGCTATGTTCAACGTTTATACCGCTTACCAAACGGTGCAGGATCGCCTGGAGGCAACCGCCGGCAATAAAAGCCTGATGGCGCAAACCGTAAAGCAGCTAAAAAATTCAACCACAAGTTTGCTGGCTCCCGCCTCTACCGTGGATTGCGCCACCTATCAATATCAGGTTAATAATGCTCACCGTCAGGCTCAGGCGGCGCAACGCCAAATGAGCCTGGCGATTGATTACGAACACCGCGATTTTACCGAATCGCCGCAGATTACCGGCATGGTGGTTACAACCATCACCATTGCCAGCAAATTAAGGCCGCTGCTCCAAATTCAGGATGTGCTAACCGAAACTACTCTGGCGCTGGGCCAAATTTCAACCACGTTACGCGCCGTTTGCACCGATACGGTGGGCAGCATGTTTGGCCAAATTGAAGGGCAGGTGGGCGACGCGCAGCAAATGGCCGGCCTCGCCGCCGATTCGGTGCAGATTTTGCCGTTTCATGGCAATCCGCTGTTTCTCTGGCTGGGCACTTTAAATACCGTCTTCATTTTGTTTCCGTGGGGCTTGCTGCTGCTGTTCATTTACCGCAAACGCGATAACCGGGCCAAACAAATTTACGATGATTTGGTGCGGCTGGACCCCGCCCGCGAGTTGTTAAACCGGGTGCTCTGGAAAGAAACTGCGGGCGTTCAGGCGGTTAACGCGCAGGATGAAGAAAAACAGGCCATTGACCGGCTGGCCAATCAAACTTTTAGCAATTTTGAGTACGTGCTCAACCTGCTGTTTCTCAGTTTGCTGATTGTGGTGGGCTGGTATTTTATTTTTTACCCCGAAGCCAGTCTCAATTTAACCCAACTGGTGCGGCAGGGCGGCGGCGTGCGCGAACTCACCCTGAAAATAGTTGAAAGCCTCACCCCGCTGACAATGGGCTTTGCCGGCGCTTACTTTTTTGCCATTCAAATGCTGGTGCGGCGCTACCTTGCCAACGATTTGTACCCCTCGGCTTACCTGCAAGCTTCGCTGCGCCTGCTGATGATTTTTATTTTGAGCCTGGCGTTGAGCCTGCTGCCTTTTTCAAAAATCACCGATACCGCCGCCGCTTCGGCGCAAACCGGGGCCGCCACGGCCACTCCTACTGCCGTTGCCACCCCTGCCACCACCTCGCCCGCCGATTTGGCCGTGTCTACCGGCCTGGTTTCTGCTACGGTTTGGGAAGGCTTACAGGCAGTGGGAACCGCCGCCAAAAACGGGGTAGACAGCTTGGTGTTGTTGATGGCTTTTGTGGTGGGCATTTTTCCCAATTGGGGAGTGCGTTATATTGTCAGTTGGGTTAGCCGCCGGCTTGATAGCGAAAACCCCGAAAACGTTGAGGACGTGCCGCTAAACCGGCTGGATGGAGTTAGCATCTGGACGGAAGAGCGGCTGGCCCAACGCGGAATTGACAACGTGCAGAGTATGGCCACCACCTCGATTGAGCGGCTGGTGGTGGGCACACCGTTCCCCACCGCCCAAATTGTGGATTGGATTGACCAGGCAATTTTGTGCAGCCACGCCGGCCACCGCGACGACGAATGGTTTGGCGCTTTTCGGGCGACGGGCATTCGCACCGCCTCGGACTTGCTCGATGCCTCGGTTAAGGGCTGGGCGGGCGCAACCCTGCAAACCCGCGATGACTTTGAGCCGGAAAACAGCAGCCTGGAGCAGATTGTGTCCGCGGTGAACGCGGCGCGGGGTTTACCCGTTGCCGCAACGCCGGCGACGGCGGGGAGCGCCCAACCCATCACCCTTGCCATTTTAAAGGTAATCTGCGAGGCCATCTGGCCCGACCCCAACATCAAATACATCATTAACTATTACCACCCCGACATCTGCCAGTCGCCGGCCCGGCAGGAAAAACCTGAGCTGTCTCCTAATCCACCCGACCTTGTTTAACTCGGAGGCCCGCTGAAACCATTCTAGACCGTATTTGTAATCCGGCTGCCGGACAGTTTTTAACGCGAATGGCGCGAAATTTGTGCTATTTGGCCTAATTTGGGTTATCCGCGTTAAAAATTTGCAATTTCAGACTCAATGTGAAGAAGCGGGGATATCGTTAACGCCGATTTTGAACAAAAACAACGGGTTTTGGAAATATCAGACGTTAAAGGTACACTTGAGTTGAAAATGGGGAGAAAATCCTCTACCTAAGAATACCTGGAACAGAAAGGACTTTATGGTTATGGATTACCGAAAAGTTGGCAAATATGGCATTAAAATCAGCGAGTTTTCTTTGGGCGCGTGGGTTACTTATGGCGGCCAGGTTGGCGAAGATGGCGCGCTGGAATGCATGAAAGCCGCCTGTGATTACGGCGTAAACTTTTTTGATAACGCCGATATTTACTCCATGGGCCAGGGCGAAATTGTAATGGGCAACGTTATCCGTAAACTGGGCCTTAAACGCACCGATTTGGTGATTTCCAGCAAAGTGTTCTGGCCCTTTGGCCCCGGCCCCAACGACCGCGGCCTGTCGCGCAAGCATATTATGGAAGCCGTGCACGGTTCGCTCAAGCGGCTTGAGACCGATTACCTGGACTTTTACTTTTGCCACCGCTACGACCCCGAAGTGGAAGTGGAAGAAGTTGTCCGGGCAATGGATGATTTGGTGCATCAGGGCAAAGTGCTCTATTGGGGCACCAGCGAATGGCGCGGCCACCAGATTGCCGACGCCGTGGGCGTGGCCCGGCAGTGGGGCCTCAACCCGCCCGCCATCGAGCAGCCGCATTACAACATGTTCACCCGCCAGATTGTTGAAACGGAATTAACGGATGCCGCCCACCACCACGGCGTGGGGTTGGTGGTGTGGAGTCCGCTGGCCAGTGGCGTGCTCACCGGCAAATACAACGCGGGCATCCCGGAGGGCAGCCGCCTGTCTGACCCCAACTACGAATGGCTGCGCGGCGTTGTTACTCAGGAACGGATTGCCAAAGTGCGCCAACTCACCGAAGTAGCCGGCGATTTGGGCTGCTCTGTGGCGCAGTTGGCGTTGGTGTGGCTGTTGCGCCGGCCCGAAATCAGCAGCGTTATCACCGGGGCCAGCCGGGCCGAACAGGTTCACGAAAATATGAAGGCACTGCAATTTAAAGACAAGCTCACCCCCGATGTGCTGGCGCGTATCGAAGAAATTTTAGCCAACAACCCTAACGCGGCGCAATGATTCCGGCTCAAAAACACCCTACCAATATTGAAGTTGATATCAAACAGAGCGAATTGCGTATTACCTGGGCCGATGGCCTGACCATGCACTATCCCTTTATCTACCTGCGCAAAATTTGCCCCTGCGCCACCTGCGAGGAGCAGCGTGCCAATGATGATCCCCTGCGCGTTTTGCAACCGGCAGAACTGGCCATCAGCGCCGCGCTTGAGGCCGATCACCCCGCCGAGTTGGTGGGCAACTACGCCCTTCAATTTTTCTGGGATGATGGCCACCGCACCGGCATCTACACGTTTGAGTTTCTCCGCCGGGCCACCCCCGGGCCGATTAGTCTGGCTTGAGTAGCAAAGTAAATCCGGCGTGGTTTTGAACAGGTTTGTTGTTCAAAACCACGCTGGAAAATCCTTTATTCCCGTAATTTACATAAAATTATCTTGCAATCCTGGCGGTTTTACTTTACAATAACACCGTGAAAATGTTCCCGATCAAATCGCTGACCCAATTATCCAAACTGGAAGTTGCGCTGGTGGCACTGGTGGTTTTATTGGCTGGCGCTTTGGTTGTGCTCACCGGCTACCTGCTTTGGGTAGATGCCGCCGCCCCGTCGCAATCTGCCGTGCTCCCGCCCAAATCCCGAATTATTTTTGTTACCGCCACGCCCCAGTCCCAAACCCAGATCAAACTCCAAAAAACGCCGGCTATTGCCCAAAACAGTAGCCTTGCCACGCCCACGCCCGGCGCTTATTTTGCCGGAGCCAACGAGCTGGGCAAAGTAATGGTGCTGGAATACCACCGCGTTGCCTCGCCGGAAACGCGCTACCAGCGCAGCCCCGATAACTTTCGCAAAGACATCCAGCGGTTGATTGACCACAACTACTACCCGGTTAATTTTATTGATTTGGTCAACGGTTTAAAGGATGTTCCCGCCGGTAAAAAGCCCATTGTCATCACTTTTGATGATTCCGATATGAGCCAGTTTTATGTGCTGGATGACCGCACCGTTGATGCCGACTGCGGGCTGGGCATTTTGCTCAACTTTCACGCCGCCTATAAAAACGATTGGCCGCTTCGCGCCACCTTTTTTGTGCTGGGCGACGACTCTAATAATTACAATAAAATTTTTGGCCAATCGGAATGGGCGCAGCAAAAATTGCAGGTGCTGGCCGAGTTGGGCATGGAAATTGGCAGCCACACCGTTAGCCACGTTGACCTGTCGCAGGTAACGGCGGAGCGGATTGAGTGGGAACTGGCCGTTAGCCAGCACGTCATCAAATCGCTGGTGCCCGGTTACAAGGTGCAGTCGCTTAGCGTGCCTTACGGCGGTTTTCCGTGGACGTATGATTTTCTCAAAGCGGGGAATTGGGGCGATTACACGTACACTTACGCGGCCAACGTGGCCGCCTGGGGCGGGCCGTCGCCCTCGCCGTACAGCCCGGAGTTTGATGCCTACCACGTAAGCCGGATTGAAATCACCGACGTGTGGGCCGATCACTGGTTTTCTTATTTTGAGCAAAACCCGCAGGAATACTACACTTCTGATGGCGACCCCAACCGGCTGACCTACCCCAAGCCGGAACAACTGCAAATCGCCGCAGAAAACTCAGCCAAATAAAAATTTTAGCGCAAAACGCGGGCATCGCCTACCCGTTTGGTAATCCGCTGCTCGTCGGTGTATTCCAGCAGGGCCAGCGCGTATTTGCGGCTGGTGTTAAACTGATCGCGCACCTCGGCCACCGTCACCGAGTTGTGTTGCGGCAGGTAAGCCCGCAGCCAGACTAAAAATTGCCGGTAGGTTTCGGCCAGTAGCAGCACTTCATCAGACAGGCGCACCAACTGCCCGCCCTCGGTGAGCGCCTGCAACACATCCGCTCCCAACTCGGCGGCCACCTCTTTGGGCAGCGGCGTGTTGAACGGCTCGCGCCTGAACCGGGCCAGCAGTTTGTCAATGGCTGCCTGCTGCGCCGGGCTAAAATTAACCGCGTGACTTGCCAGCCGCACGCCGGTTTCGGTGGCCGCCAGCGACCCTTCGGCCTCGCCGCGTTGCACCGCCTCGTTGAACAATCTTGTTTCCAGATTGAGCCGGCTTTTTAGCTCGCCGCGCGGCATTACCGCCCGCAACGGAAATTTGGCGTGATAATCGGCCAGCGCCGTTTGCGCCTGGCTTAACAGCGCCGCCCAGCCCGCCCGCGATGCCACCAACTCTTTGGCCGCCGTCAAATCGCGCCCGGCCAAATCTTCGGCTTCAACCAGCGAGAACACTTCGCCGCTTTGCAGCAGTTGCGCCAGCGCCGCCGCTGCCACCGCATCGGGCAGGCGGCTATCGGCCAGCAACGTTTTGGCCGGCAGCGGGCCGCGCCGGTCAAGCTCGGCCAGCAGCCAATCGGTGGGCGTGCCGGCCAGCAGCGTTTCCAGCCGGCTGATTAACTCCGGGCGAAACCGGCGATGCCGCCGCCGGGGCAGCGGGTCAACCACCACCCCGCCGCCAATGGTTTGCGATGGCGACGGCTGGCGGATAATAAAGTGATCGCCTTTGGCCACGGCAATGCGCTCGGCCAGCCGCAACTGCACCCAGCCCACCTGCCCCGGCTCAAGTTCGCGCGCGCCCAACAGCCGCGCAAAGCCGGCCACTTCAGCCGCGCCGGTAAACAGCTCAACCGGCTGGTTGTGGCGCAACGGTTTGGGCAAATCGGCCAGCAGCCGCACCTGCACATCAATTAATTGGGATGGCTCCAGCCAGCCGGGGATGGTCACAACGTTGCCGCGCCGCAGGTCATCGGTGGCCAGCCCGGCCAAATTGATGGCCACGCGCGCGCCGGGCGGCGCAACCGTAACGCTTTTTTTGTGCGATTGCAGCCCGCGAATGCGGCTTTTAAGGCCCTGCGGCAAAATTTCTACCTCTTGCCCCACAGTCAGTTCGCCATCAAGCAGCGTGCCGGTAACAACCGTGCCAAAACCGCTAATGGAAAACACCCGGTCAATGGGCAGCCGGGGGCGGCCCCGGTTGGCGCGGGGCGGCGCGGTGGCCAGCAGTTGATCCAGCGCGGCCAGTAACGCGGGCAAACCATCGCCGCGCACCGCCGAAACCGGAATCATCGGCGCGTGTTCCAGCACGGTGCCGGTCAGCGTTTCGGCCACATCGGCCTGCACCAATTCCAGCCAGTCGGTGTCGGCCACCATGTCCGTTTTGGTAATCACCACCAGCCCGCGCGGCACTTCCAGCAAATCCAGAATGGCCAGATGCTCACGGGTTTGGGGCATCACGCCTTCGTCGGCGGCAATCACCAGCAGCGCCGCGTCCAGGCCACCCACCCCGGCCAGCATATTTTTGATAAAATCCTGGTGGCCGGGCACATCCACCACCCCCACCGGCTCGCCGGAAGGCAGCGTAAGCCAGGCAAAGCCCAGGTCAATGGTCATTTCCCGCTGCTGCTCTTCTTTAAGGCGGTCGGGGTTAATGCCGGTGAGCGCCTTAACCAGGGTTGATTTGCCGTGGTCAACATGGCCGGCGGTGCCGATAACGCGCATTTAGCTTTGGCCCTCGGCGATTTGCTCAAACCGGCGCTGCCATTCGGCCACGGCCAGTGCCCGCGCCTGCACGTCCTCTTCGATGATTTGCAGAACTAAACTGATTTGGTCTTCCAGTACGCCGTGAACTTTGGTAAATTGTTCCAGCCGTTTTTGCAGGGCGTCCAGCCCGCGCTGAAAATCAGAAAACTGGGGTTGAAACTCCATGCTTTGCTTTTGCCAGCGCTGCTCAAAATCGGCGCGGAATTTCTCAATTTCGGCCCGCTGGCGGTCTTCGGTGAGGCGCTGCAACTCGCCAAAGCGGTGCTGGTCGCGTTGGAGCCGCTCCTGAAAATCCTGCAACGACGATAGCGCCCGCTTGTTGAGCTGGTAAAACTCGGTGTATTTTTCCATTGAGGCTTCAATTTCGCGGATGCGGCGCTCGGCGCCTTCGGCCTGGGCCGTCCAATCCTTAATGCGGCGTTCGCGCTGGGCCAGTTGAAAGTCCATGTGCTCGCGGTATTTGCGGATTTCCTCGCGGATGGTATCCAGCGCCACCTCGTATTTGGCAAATTGCGGCACTTGCTGGCTAACCACCTGCACGCGGGCGGCGTTGGATTCTATTTTTTTGTGCAGTTCGGGTAGTTCGGCCTGCAATTCGGTGATTTTGCGGGCGTCAACCCGGCGCTGCTCCTCGAACAGCTTCACCGGGCTGGTGCGATCTTCCAGCGAACGGCTGAGTTTATCTAACTGAACCTGGTATTTAACCACGTCCTGGCTAAGCCGGCCAAACTCGGTGCGCATCAGCGCAATTTGCTCATCAAACCGGGCTGTTTTCTCCACGTCGCGGCGAATATCGTTGATGGCGCGGGCGTGGCTTTCTAATTGCTGGAGCGCCGGCCCCATCGGCTGGTTGAGCGTTGGTTCCGGGCGGGTGTAGCGCCGCTCAAAAAATTGCACCATTTCATCTCTAAGGTGCGTTAATTTCTGGTCAATCAACGCGGCGTTTTCCAGTTGGGCGTTGGCTTGGGCCAACGCGCCCTCAAGTTGCTGAACCCGGCGAGCCTGCTCTTGCCCGGCGTACTCCTGGGCTTCAACTTTTTGTTGAAGCCGGGCAATGGTGGCCTGCGCCTCTTGAATTTTCTGTTCCAGATAATCAAAGCGGGATTGGTCGTCCATCTCCGCGTGGTCTCCTTGCTGCTAAATAGGGAATAAACATCAAAATATTGTAACATGAACCAGAAGCGACCGCAAAAGGCTTGCAAAACCGAACGGTTTGCCAGTTCAAAATTTTGGGGTAAGATAACCCAATGCCTAAAGAATATCCTACCGTGCCGCGTGTGGCAGCCGGCGCGGTCGTCATCCATCAAAATAAAGTGTTGCTGGTTTTACGCGGACAGCCGCCGTCGCGCGATATGTGGGCTATTCCGGGTGGCCGCGTGGAACTGGGCGAAACTCTGGCCGCCGCCGCCGAGCGCGAAGTGCTGGAAGAAACCGGGCTACAGGTGCAGGCCGGTGAGGTGATTTACACCTTTGATTCAATCCATCACGACGACGCGGGCCGGGTATTGTATCACTATGTAATTTTGGACGTGCTGGCCCGCCCGCTTAACCCCGACCAGCCGCTTTGCCCCGCCGATGACGTGCTTGATGCCCGCTGGTTTACCCTGGCCGAGGTCAACTCGCCCGATTTTCCGGTGGTAACCGCCACCCGCACTCTGTTGAATTCCCTCATGAAGGACCCGCATGACTGACCCCAACCAACCCGCTAAATACCGGCTGCGGCTGGTGTTTGCTAAAAAAAAGCAGATCAAATACATTTCGCATCTGGATTTGGCGCTGGCCTGGGAACGGGCGCTGCGCCGGGCGCAGTTGCCGCTGGCCTACTCGCAGGGCTTTAATCCCCGGCCCAAAATACAGTTTGCCAGCGGCTTGCCGTTGGGCAGCACCGGCAGCGCCGAAATTTTGGATGTAATCATCACTCAGCCGGTTACGCCCGATGAGGCGCAGCGCCGGATTATTCCCAAACTGCCGCCGGGCCTGAGTTTGCAGGCCGTGGTTGAAGTGCCGCTCAAAGCGCCCACGCTGCAACATCAACTGGCCCAGGCCGAATACCGGGTAACGGTAGAAACCGATTTGCCCGCCGCCGAACTGACGCAACGGATTGACAATTTACTGTCCGCCGAAACCGTGGCGCAATCCCGCCGCCGCATGAAACGCGACGAAACGTTCGATTTGCGCCCGTGGCTGCATCAACTTCAACTGGAATCGCTGGTCAATGGCGATGCCGTGCTGCGCATGCGTATTACCGCCGGGCAACACGGTAATTTGCGCCCGGAACAGGTGCTTACGGCGCTGGGGCTGGGTGATAACTGGGCCGATTTTGAGCGCACCCGGCTGATTTTTGCCGATGAACTGGCTGTCACTAACGAGGAGAACTCCGATGAAGTACAACTTTGATGAGATTATTGACCGCCGCCACAGCGACAGCGGTAAATGGGCTGTCTACGGGGCCGATGTGTTGCCGTTGTGGGTAGCCGATATGGATTTTGTTTCGCCGCAGCCGGTGCTGGACGCGCTGCACGAGCGCATTAACCACGGCGTGTTTGGCTACGGCAACCATCCCCAGCGCCTGGCCGAAACCATTTGCAACCGGATGGAACGGCTCTACCGGTGGGCCATTACCCCGGAGGACGTAATTTTTTTGCCGGGGCTGGTGAGCGGCGTTAATGTGGTGTGCCGGGCCACCGGCCAACCCGGTGACAGCGTGCTGGTGCAAACACCGGTGTACCCGCCGTTTCTCACCGCGCCCGGCAATCACGGTATGCAGTTAGAAACAGCCCCGCTCGCGCTGATAACTCAGGGGAAAACCATCAACTATGAAATAGATTTTGATGTGTTTGAGGCGGCCATCAAGCCCAACACCCGGCTGTTTATTTTGTGCCATCCGCACAACCCTATTGGGCGCGGTTACACTCAGGCCGAACTGCTCGGCATGGCCGAAATTTGCGCCCGCCACAACGTCGTCATCTGCTCCGATGAAATCCACAGCGACCTGCTGCTGGGCGATACGCGGCATATTCCACCGGCCACGTTATCGCCGGAGATTGCGGCCAATTGCATTACGCTGCTGGCTCCCAGCAAAACGTATAACGTGCCGGGGTTGGGGTGCAGTATTGCCATTGTGCAAAACAAAGAATTGCGCCAGCGCGTTACCAGAGCCGCCGCCGGCATTGTGCCGCACGTTAACATTTTGGGCTACGTGGCGGCGCAGGCCGCCTACGACCACGGGCAGGAATGGCTGGAGCAAATACTGGCTTACCTTACCGCCAACCGCGATTTTTTGGTAAACTTTGTGACCGGCCAGTTGCCCGGCATAAAAACCACCGTTCCCACCGCCACTTACCTGGCCTGGCTAGATTGCCGGGAGGCCAACTTTAAAGACGGCCCGTTCCGCTTCTTTTTAAAGCAGGCGCAAGTGGCCATGAATAACGGCATTGATTTTGGCCCCGGCGGCGAGGGGTTTGTGCGGCTTAATTTTGGTTGCCCCCGCGAACTGCTGGCGCAGGCGTTACAACAAATGCAAACGGCGCTGGTTCAGGCCGTTGAATAAGATTATTTGTTGTAGCCAATTTCAAGCGGAAACTCAACCACAATCACGGCTCCGTGTTCGTTATGCAGCGAAATTTTGCCCTCTAAACTGTTTTGCACAATGTGTTTAATCAGCTCAAAGCCCAGGTTGTAATGGCCCGGCTCCAGCGCCAGCACCTTGGCCGGAAAGCCCGGCCCGTTATCCTTTAGTTCAAAATGAGCGGTTTGGTTGTGGGTTGAAACCGTCGCCTCGATAGAAAACATGCCCGTTCCCTGGGGAACAGCGTGTTTTACCGCGTTGGTAATCAACTCATTGATAACTAACGCCAAATCGTGGGCCTGGCTGGCCGTAACCCAAATATCTGCCGGCGTTACCCGCACCGAAACCAGCCGTTCCGGGGCCAAAACCTGCAAGGTGGTGTCAATTACTTTTGTTACCAAATCGCTAAAGGGCAGCGGCGTCCAGTTTGAGGTTGACAGCAAATTGTGCACCGTGGCCAGCCCGTGAATGTAGCTCATCACATCTTCGGTGATGGTTTGCGCTCCAACGGCGTTATCGGCGTTTAGCCGGTGACGTTTAAGGTGCAAAATACTGCTGATAACGGCCAGGTTGTTTTTTATCCGGTGGTTCACCTCGCGCAGCAACATAGACTTGGCCTCAACGTTGCGGCGGGAATCTTCAAACAGGCGGGCGTTTTCAATGGCCATGCCCGCCGCCTCGGCCAGCGATTCCAGCAAAACCTGATCGGCGGGGGAGAAACGCTGGGGTGTTGTGTCCACCACCTGAATTACCCCAATCACGGTTTCGCGGCCCCGTAACGGCACGCTGATAATAGAGCGTATTTCAATGCCCAAAAGCTCATCAATTTTTTTGTAGTGTTTGGGGTCGGCGCGGGTATCGGCCACCACCATACTCTGTCCGCTTTGAGCCACCTGGCCCACCACGCCTTGCCCCAATGCCAGCCGCCAGCCGAACATTACCGCGGTGTGCGCTTCGGTGGTGCGGTAACACACTACCTCGTTGGTGGCCGGGTCCACCAGCCACACCGAAAAGGCAAACACCGCCATAACGCGGTGTAGTTCATCCAGAATGGTCGAAAGCACCTGATCCAGTTCCAGTGTGGAATAAAAAGCCTGGCTGGCGCGATTGACCACTTCCAGGTCGCGGTTTTGTTGGCGCAGGTCGGCTTCAACCTGTTTTTGCTGGGCAACTTCCTGGCGGAGTTGCTGGTTAACCAGCGCCAAATCAATAAGCTGCGGGCCAACCGGCAGGTGGGCGGATTCGGCTGGAGGGTTGAGCGGGGGCTTTTCGGCGGGTTGGTTAAAGTAGCCCAGCGCCAGGTAGCCTAACACCAGGGCAACCCGGCTTTGGAGCAGGTTAACCGGCAAATCGCGCTGAAAATAAGCCGCGAACACCGCCTGAGAGCAAGTCAAAACCTCCGGCTGCCGGTTGCCCAACTGGCTCAGTTCGGCCCCAATTTGCTGCATCTGCCCGGCGTCAAACGTTTCCTGACTCACCAGATTAAGTATTTGCCCGGTTAAACGCACCAAATGGGCGTACAACTCCAGGGAATGGTCGGGATCGCTGCCGGGGCCGGCCACAACCCGGCACCAATCCGCCGCGATTTCCAGCAGATATTTTGTTAGATTTTGTTGCAACTGCAATTTCTCTTCTGAATCCATTTAACCAACCTGGCCTTACAAAAGTCAAACTAAATTTTGTAAAAATGTGTTGGGGGGGGAGCGCCCGGTGCAGAATTTGCCTCCACCACTTGCGTCGGGTTGCGCCATTTGGCAAACCTACGCTTAACCAACGATTCAATCGTTGGTTAGTTGCTGGTTTTAAAACAGGGATTTTTGGGGTTAATTATGCTACAATTAGGCGGTAAATCCAAGAAACTGTAACTACTTTATTATGGTTAATAACCCTAATCACAACCCAACCACATGGCAATCCATGCTCTGGCGGCTGCTCCTGACAATTTTGCTGTTAACGCTGCTGTTTGAGTCCAGCCTGTCAATGTTTAACTCCGTAGCCAGCCATCCCAACATGCAGGTTTTGCCCAACATTCCGTATCAAACTGTTGGTAAATAACGCAGGTTGGTTTTGCCCGCCCATTATTCACCCCGTCAGCATTCGCTGAAATTTTTGATTTCAGGTATCATGCGATTATGCAAGTTTTGAAACGTTTTTGCCTGATCGCTATATTTGTTTGCCTGTTGGCGGCGTTGCCAACTCAGGCGGCCCGCGCCCAAAAACCAACCCCTACCACGGATACCGTGGCCGAAATGATGAGCCGCATGTCCGTGGAAGACAAGGTGGGGCAGCTTTTTTTGGTGCCGTTTGCCAACTCAAACGCCAACCCCGGTTCTGAGGTGTGGCAGCTAATCACCGAGTACCGGGTGGGCGGCATCATTTTATTAACCGCCAACAGCAACTTTAATAACGATGAGTCCGCTCCCCGCCAGGTGGCCGAGCTATCCAACATGCTCAAAACCACTGCCTTTAACACCAATGGCCTGCCGTTGTTTGTGGCCATTGATCACGAAGGCGACGGCTACCCCTACACCCGGCTAACGCGGGGCGTTACTCCTATTCCCAGCCAAATGGCCATTGGCGCTACCTGGGATACCGCCAAAGCCGAAGCCATTGGCCAGGTGGTGGGCCAGGAGCTTTCGGCTATGGGCATTAACCTGCTGCTGGGGCCAAACCTGGATGTGCTGCACGATCCCCGCCCCACCGGGCGCGGCGATATTGGCATCCGCGTGTTTGGCGGTGACCCCTACTGGGTGGGGCAAATGGGCCGGGCCTACATTCGCGGGTTGCACCAGGGCAGCAACGGCCAACTGGCGGCGGTGGCCAAGCATTTTCCCGGCCACGGCGGCAGCGACCGCCTGCCCGATAACGAAGTTGCCACGGTTGACAAATCGCTGCAAGAGTTGCGCCGGATTGAACTGCCGCCCTTTTTTGAAGCCACCGCCCAAAAAGAAGACGATCCGCTGGGCGTGACCGATGCGCTCATGTCCAGCCACATCCGCTACCGGGGCTTTCAGGGCGATATCCGGCAGTTTACCGCGCCCATCAGCTTTGATGCCGAAGGCATGTCAACCCTGCTCACCCTGCCCGAAATTCAGCCGTGGCGGCAGGATGGCGGCGTGATTGTCAGCGATGCGCTGGGCGTGCCGGCGGTGCGCAAACATTTTGACCCCACTTTGCAGGAGTTTCCACACCGGCGCATTGCCAAAGAAGCCTTTTTGGCCGGCAACGACATCCTCAGCCTGGTTCAGTTTGACCTGAAATCCATCTGGAGTGACCAATTTGCCAACATCAAAGACACTATCTTCTTCTTTCGCACCGAATACATCAACAACCCCACCTTTGCCGCCCGCGTAGATGAAGCCGTGGAGCGCATTCTGCGGCTCAAACTCAAGCTGTATCCCACCCTCAACCTCGATGCGCTCAACCGCGACCCCGGCCAGGCGTTGGGCGTGGCTTCGCAACAGCGGCCCGTGGTCAACGAAATTGCCCAAAAAAGCCTGACTTTGCTCTACCCGTCGGCGGCGCGGCTGCCCGAACCGCCCCGCCCCGGCGACAAACTGCTCATCATCAATGATTCTCGCTTTGCGCGAGAATGCTTTCGGGATGATTGCGACCCGGCGGAGTTGTTCATCCCCCGGAACACGTTGCAGGATGTTATTCTGCGGCTGTACGGCCCCGGCGCGTCCGGCCAAATTCAGCCCGAAAACATCAGCACCATCACTTTTTCCGAGTTGAAGCAGGCGCTTGGGGGCGCAATTTTGTCTCTCAGCGATGCGCCGCCCGGCGATGGAAAAGTGGAAGAAAACAAGGCGGTGCAATTATCGGTGGATGAGGTTAAAACCCGCATCAAAGATGCCGACTGGCTGATTTTTGCCCCGCTGGATTTGAACATCAGCCGCTACCCGGATTCGGATGCGCTCAAACTTTTTTTGAGCCAGGAAAGCGGCACCGTGCGCGACAAGAAAATTGTGGTGCTGGCTTTTAACGCGCCCTATTACCTTGACACCACCGAAGTAACCAAGTTGACCGCCTATTACGGCGTGTACAGCAAAACTCAGCCCCACATCGAGGCCGCGGTTCGGGCTTTGTTTGGCGAAGCCAACTTAAAAGGCGCTTCGCCGGTATCGGTTGAAGGCATTGGCTACGAACTGGTTGATGTGCTGGCTCCCAACCCCGAACAGGATTTAACCGTAGAACTGGTAAAAACCAGCCCCGACACCGGTTTGGCTCCGGTAGTAATAACCGCAACCACCGGCATTATTTTGGATTACAACGGCAACCCGGTACCCGATGACACGCCGGTGCAATTTAGGGCCATGCACAATGGCCGCGAAATTACTTCGGCTACCGCCGATACCCAGCAAGGGCGGGCGCAGGCTACATTCACCGTGTCGGAGCCGGGTCAAATTGATGTCTTTGCCGGCGTAGGCACCGCCGAGTCCAAAAAACCGGTGAGCGTTACCGTTATTGGCCAACCAACGCCCACGCCGCCACCGGTTACTTCGGCCCCGACGTCTGCGCCAACCCATACGCCCAGCCCCACGCCAACTACTGTTTTAACGGCTACCATCACAACCAATCCAACTACCGCTGTTTCTACGCCTGTAACCACGGCTCCAGAAACACCACCGCTCACCGTCTCGAATCCGGCTCACGTCCGCCGCATGGATGGGGTTGACCTGGCGCTAACTCTGGCGGCTATATTTTTGGCGGGAATGTTGGGCTTCAGCTTGAAACAACAGTATCGCCAGCCGTTAAACCGGCGAGTAAAACTGGGGTTGTGGGTTTTAATTGGGGGCTTGCTGGCTTACGTGTTGTATGGCATTGGCTGGCTACGGCCCGAAGCGTGGCTGTTGGCCGCGCCCACGCTCACCATCGAACGGCTAACCGTGACCGTTTTGGCTTTTGGGTTTGGGCTGGCGGCGCTGGAATTAAGCAGTTGGACAAACCGCCGCTAATTTGCCCCAAACGTTATCACCAGTGATGCCGCCAGTAATACCAGCGCCAGCCCGGCTTGCCACCAGTTTTCGCGCAGACTAACCAGTAATCCCGGATTGGCCGCGATGGAATCACCGGGCATGGGCTGAGTTACCGCAAAGCTGTTGAGCATTTGCATCCACAACGCCACCGAGCCGGGCCGGTCTTTGGGGTGCGGGGCCATGGCCGCCGCCACTGCCTGCGCCACCGGCGCAGAAACGTTGGGATTGATTTCGCGGAGTGGGCGCAACGATTCGGGTACAATAAACCGCTCCTGGGCGCTGGCCGGCACTTCGCCGGTAAGCAGGTGATAGGCCGTGGCTCCCAGCGCGTACAAATCCGAGCGGGCATCGGTGTGGCCCAGGTGGTCAACATATTGCTCCAGCGGCGCGTAGGGCAGGCTGCCGGCTCCCTGCAACCCGGTGAGCGTGCTGGGGTCGTTGGGGTCCAGCGGTTTAACCAGACCAAAATCCACCAGTTTTAACCGGCCTTCGGGCGTGAGTTTTATGTTGGCCGGTTTTATATCGCGGTGCAGCACCGCCGGCTGGCGCGAATGCAAATAAATTAACGTATCGCCCAGTTGGTTAAGCCAGTCGAGCACGGTGGCTTCATCTAAAAATTTATTTTCGCGGCGGGTTGCCGTGGTGATCTCTAGCAAATTCTGGCCGGGCACAAAATCCATCACCAGATAATCGAGTTCACCAATCGAGAAAAAATCGCTCACTTTGGGCAGCCCGGCGTGGTCAAGCCGGGCCAGCGTGGAGGCTTCTTTGCGAAACTGGTTGCGCACGCTTTGCATTACGTCGTCGCTCAGTTCCGGCTGAAGCTGAATTTCTTTAACGGCGCACTGGCGGCCTTCCAGCCGGTTATCATCGGCCAGATAAACCGTGCCCATGCCGCCCACGCCAAGCAGGCCAATAATTTGGTATCGTTCGCGTAAAACATCGCCGGGTTGAAGGCTGGTCGTCATAGTGTCCTCCCCAAAATAACAGCCAGAAGGCTACTTTATCGCATTCTGATATTACTGTCAAGCAGGAGATTAAAATGGAAAACCTGGAAACTGAACAGGCGCTATTAATCTGGCGCGAGGGCGATCTTATTAAAAACCAGTGGGTTTTACAGGATACCGGCACCGAAATTGTGATTGGCCGCGCCACCGATTGCGCCATCAGCATTCCGGTGCGCTGGATTTCTCGCACGCACGCCATTTTACGCCGTGAACGTGGTCAGTATATGCTAGAAGACGCCGGTAGCAAAAACGGCGTGTTTGTAAATGGCCAGCGCGTGTTAAAACCGCATCCGCTGACCGATGGCGACCTGATTCAACTGGCGCCCGGTCTGGAATTAATCTATGTTGATAGCGAAGCCACCGCGCCCTTGCCGGGCCGAACCGGACTGGGCTTGCGCGTAGACACCGCCGAGCGGCAAGTGTATGTTCACGGCCAATTAATCAGCCCGCCGCTCAGCAACCAGCAATACCAGTTGCTCTGCCGGCTGGCCGAACAACCCGGCAAAGTGTACAGCCGGGCCGAGGTGATTGAGGCGGCCTGGCCCGAAGAATCGCCGGAGGGCATTACCGATGACGCGATTGATGCGCTGGTGCGCCGGTTGCGGCAGCGGCTGGCCGAAGTTGACCCCGATTTTAATTTTATTGTCACCGTGCGCGGCTACGGCTTTAGGTTGGATGGCGGAATGGTTTAAAAGAAAGTTACTACCCAGGTTAATAACGGCAAAGAAGGAAGAGGCTCGCTCTATTCTTCTTTGTCGTAAGAATCCGTTTCAAAACAACCCTAACGGGTAAAAGTTAAAATTTTCCGTTTTCATTCTTCCATTCGGACTTGGCCGGAATTGCTTCAATGGTGTCCCAATGCTCCGCAATTTTGTTGTTTTCAACGCGAAACAGATCATAGAAAGAACTCGGTTGACCGGCAAAATTACCTGTCACAAAAGAACTTACGAACCTTGATGTTGAGTTGGGCGACTCGCCCCACCCAGGGTAAATCGGCCACGGTTCGTTCATAGGAGCTATGAATCCGGGTAGCTAACTGGTCACACTCAGAACCCACAGCCGTGGCGGCAGTGAGGGTCAAGTTCATTCGGATAAAACCTTCATCAATCACGACCTCATCCAGCCGAAGACCGGCTACGGGTGGTGAGAGACTGTCCACAACCATCGTTCCATCAACTCCTCCTTCTGACTAACGAGTTGATAGAAGTATATTGCTTTCACCAAAATCGGCGCTGAGCCTTTTACCACTGTTACTGACATTGGTCTGGTTCCAACAGCCGCCGTTTCGGCTCAATCGCAGGGGGTAGCTTTTTTCAGCTACTCCAGTTCCATTTTGAGGCGGCCGATTTGTTCGTATAACTCTGCTTCTCGCTCCTGTTGGTCGCGTTGCTGCCGGTTATTGGCCTGGGTGAACAAGCTGGTACCCTCTCGTAGCAATTGCTTTTTCCAATTGCCGATTTGGATCGGATGCAGGTTGCGTTCAGCTGCCAGTTGGCTGACCGTTTTTACCCCCTTGACCGCTTCCAGAGCGATCTTGAATTTGAAGTCGTTGCTGTATTGTTGTCGTTTTTTCGCCAATGTCGTCCTCCACAAGCTGCGATGATTTTAACATGTTCCATCTTAGCTCGTGGTCTAGTTTTTGGGGTAAGTATACCTACAATCTTTGTCTGATGACATTAAATAAATAAAGGAAAACCATGAAGAAAATTATTGTAACAGCCAGTGTAATCATTGGCATCGTTATCGTAGTTGGGGTAATGATGATGAGGGTTCTCTCTAGGACTGAAATCACTTTTAAACCGAATACGCTTGAAAATAGTATTGTGCAACCCGTTAAAGTCGGACATGCCAATGTGTATTTCATCAAAACTAAAAATGGCTATATTCTGGTAGATACAGGTATGCCGGGTGACACCCAAATACTTGACCAGGTATTCGCCCTGGCTGGCGTTGATCCCCAAAGCGTACATTTGATCATTGTTACTCATGCTCATCTGGATCATGTCGGATTACTCGCTTATGCCAAAGAGATCACCGGCGCGAAAGTGTTAGGTCATGAGTCGCTTGGCCAAAAATTAGCCGTTGGGGAAATCGAGCCACCGGTTGCTCAAACTGGGTTGGGTCATTTTTTAAATTTTATGACCGGTATGTTGGACCTGACCGGCGGCGCGGAAATTAAGGGTGTTATCCTGGATATTTTGGTCCAAGAGAGTTTTGACTTAAGTGACTACGGCATAGCCGGTCAAGTCATTTACACCCCGGGTCATAGTCTTAGTTCAATCTCAATAATTCTTGACACTGGGGAAACTCTGGTGGGGGATATGGTCAGAGACGAAGGCGAGGGGAAAATTGGTCCGGGTATGTTCTACGAAGATGAAAAAACCTTACTTGAAAGTTTAGAAAAAGTCGCTTCGTTTGAGTCAAAAACAATCTATCTATCCCATGGAGACTTCATTGACAACACTACGCTAAATAATGCCATCACCGCAATAAAAAAATGAGAAGCAATATTATCCTTAAAACATACAATTAACAAGATAAACAATAATTCAGTCATTTTAAGAGGAGTTGAGAATGAAAAAGGCAGTAATTATTTACAATAGTAAAACCGGTACAACAAAAAAATATGCCGAAGAGATGGGCAAATATTTAAAAGGGAAAGCAATAGATGTACAGTTATCATCAATTCAGGAATATAGGGAGGAAATACTGGACAAAGCCAACTATGTCCTATTAGGTTGCTGGACAAGTGGGCTTATGGTTTTTCTACAGCATCCCGAAAAAATTTGGAACGATTTCACAGTCAAACTCCCCAACATGCCAGATGCAAAAATCGCATTGTTTACCACTTATAAAATTCTTACCGGTAGTATGTTTAAGAACATGTCCAAACAATTGAATGGTAGGTTCATTGTTCCTCCCTTGGAATTTAAATCACGTAACGGAATACTTTCCGAGAATGATAAAAAAGCTCTCGATAAGTTCATAAGTTAAGCTTGTCAAAGACTTGTACGATGAAAATAAGTATCGGTTGTGCAACTGAAGTTGGTTCCTGTTTGTGAAATCCGCCCAATAAGCGGTTGCAGCCGAATTGCTACCGCCGCGTTTTTTAAGCGTTTCTTGCCGGCAAAGTTAGTGTATAATTGAACTCGCTGCGCCTGCCCGCAATTGTCTGAACCACAGTCGTCGTTGGGTGCTTTCCTTTGACCAAAAGTTACGAGAAATAAATCGGAAAATGTCTAATCTTGAATACAGTGATTTCTATAAATTTCTGTCAATTTAACCCCAAGTGGGTCCGTTTTCAATTGACAAAAACAAAAGGTTGAGAAGTAATAGATAATTTTTCAGGATTTGACTTGGATTAGCGTTAAAATAGGGGGAAATATGCCTGGTAAACTGGAACAAGCTACTTTGGGTGGTGGCTGTTTTTGGTGTGTTGAGGCTGTATTTCAGAATTTAAAAGGGGTTGAGCGAGTGGTTTCCGGCTATACCGGCGGTAAAACAGCCAATCCCACTTACCACCAGGTGTGCACCGGTACTACCGGCCACGCCGAGGTGGTGCAAATTACGTTTGATCCCGCCGTTATTTCATTTGAGGATTTGTTATACGTGTTCTGGCGTACCCACAACCCCACCACCCTAAACCGGCAGGGGGCTGATGTGGGGACGCAGTATCGCTCGGTGATTTTTTACCACAACCCGGCTCAACAGGCCAGCGCCGAAAAATCGCGGCAAGAAACCGAAGCGTTGGGGGTGTGGTCCCAGCCAATTGTCACCGAAATTGCGCCGTTAACCGATTTTTTCCCCGCCGAAACCTACTATCAAAATTATTATCTGGCTAACCCCAACCAACCTTATTGCCAGGTGGTCATTGAGCCAAAAATAGGCAAATTTCGCCGGGAGTTTCAGCATTTGCTCAGGGTGTAACCTATGCCGGTTTGGCCCAACGCCAGTAAATAACCAGGCCGGCTACGGCGGCTGCCAGCGCCATGACCGGCCCGCAAACAAACGCGCCGGTCATGGCCGCCTCCACCGATTTATCAAATGTGTTGGGCGAAAAGGCGTTAACCGCCAGCATACCCAGTACAAGCCCGGCTATATACCCAATGATTGCGGCCAACAATGCTACACCGATGGCTTTAAAAATGAACATGCTCGCTCCTTTGGCTAAAAAAGTGATGGGTTTTGTGGCCAATCTGCCGGCGTTTGCCAGCAGTGAATTTGCCAGTGTCGCCCGGTAATGGCTAATGCTCCTACATAACCAACGGCGGGGGTTAACTCTGCCAGCAACCACCGAGCCGCGTCATCACCGGTGATGTGGTTAAATTGAGCGGGTTGTTCGGCCTGTACTGTCACGGAAAAACTATCTAACGGACGAGTTAGCCCGTCGCCGGTGGCTTTGAGAAAGGCTTCCTTGCGCGTCCAACAGGTAAAAAAAGCCAGTTGTTGCTGCGCGGCGGGCAACTGCCGGATTTGGGCGTGTTCAACGGGCGCAAAAAAGCGGCGGGCAATCTGGTCTAGTTCCGGCACCGGGCGAATGGCTTCCACATCAACGCCCAACTCTGCCGGCGCAACCGCCAGCAGCGCAAACTCCCCGGAGTGAGCCAGGTTAAAATGAAGAGCGGTTTGCCCCGCCAGCGCCGGTTTGCCCCGTGGGCCGTACTCAAACCGCAGTTCAGCCGGGTGGCAGTTTTGGTAGCGGCTTAACATCGCTCGCAGCCAGCCGTGCGCCGCCACAAACCGGCGGCGGTGAACCGGAAATTTAAAGCGATTGGCGCGGGTCAGTTCGTCGGGGGAGAGGAGTTCTTCTAAAAATGGCGTGGGCTGATTTAACCCGATACACCACAGGTGAACTTCGACGTTAGTTAGCCGGGGCGCAAGCGGCCCCACCGGCCAAACACATTCGGGCGGCGGCAGATTATCCATTTTGAGCGGTTAAGCGTGGTAATACTCGTGTAAAATTTGGTCCATTACCCAACTGGTGCGGGCCGCGGTTTGGCCGGTGCTGGGGCATTCGCCCGCGCCGGTTAAGGCATTGACCACCAATTGAATGAGCGGCTGCTGCACATGCTGCGGGTTGTAAATGTTAAACTGGCGCGTGCCGGCGCTGTTGGTCAGTTCGATGGGCTGGTCATCAAAGCTGGAAAAGGTGATTTTACCGTTGGCCCCCACAATTTCGGTGTGATCCAGCTCGTTGAAGGCCGAAAAACACCACGTGCCCATTCCTTGCACCCCGGACGCAAACTCAAAAATGCCGCTCACTATATCTTCGGCGGGGTAAAAATCGGCCTGATTGGCTGCCAGCCCGTACACCCGTTTAATGGGGCCAAACAGAAAGTCCAAAAAATCAAGCTGGTGCGAGGCCAAATCAACAAAACGGCCACCACCGGCAATCTCCGGGCAAACCCGCCACGGCAGTTTGTCCGGGTCGGCTTCGTCGGGGCGGGGTGACATGTGCAGGTTGATTGTGATAAATCGCACCGCGCCAATGGCTCCGGCTTCAATCAACTCCTTTATTTTTAAAAAACGGGCCAGCGCGCGGCGGTAGTAGGCCACAAACAACGGCGTTTGGGCCGCCTGGCAGGCTTCAAGCATCTCCTGGCATTCGGCGTGGTTTAAGGCCATGGGTTTTTCAACGTAAACCGGTTTGCCGGCGGCGGCGGCCAACAGCGCGTATTCTTTATGCGATGATGGCGGCGTGGCAATGTAAACGGCATCCACCTGCGGATCGTTGATGAGGGCTTCGGGGGTGTCGTACCAGTGCGGCACGTTGTGGCGTTGGGCGTAATCTTTGGCCAGTTGCCCGGCGCGGCGCATTACCGCCACCAGCGCCGAGTTTTGTGCTTTTTGAAACCCCGGCCCGCTTTTTGTTTCGGTAACGCTGCCACAGCCAATGATTCCCCACCGGATGATTGCCATGAGTGCGCCTCCGTTGCCTGTGTTGGGGGTAAAATTAAACCTTTAGAGCGCCAGCCCCATTAACCGGCTCACCTGGTCGGCCATTGTCTGGAGCGGCCCGGTGGTCAGTTGGTAGCATTTGGCGCGGCCCAACCAGCGCGACATCTCTAAAAAGAGTTCTTTGGGGCCGGTTTCTTGCAAAACCGCCGCCTGGTAGCCGCCTTGAAAGCGTTGTAACAGTTCCAGCGCGGCTTGTTTGGTAGAAATGGATTGCAATTCGGCGGGGCCGGAGAAGTTGGGGGTGGTGCTGGCCCCACTGTGAACATCTAAAATTAAAATTCGATGGGTGTTGCACAGCGCCTCAACCCGGGCCAGCGCCAGCATGCGGCGGTCGGTGACGAGTCGTAGCACGGGATACCGGTCGTGGTCGGCCAGGTGCAGGCCGGTAATCCCTTTGATTTGCCCCACGGCGTTGATAAAATCGTCGTCGGTGCGGTCTAGCATTACCACCAGTTCGCGTTTGGTGGCGTCGGTTTCGTGGGGACGGCGCAACACAATCACGTGGCTAATGGGGGCCGGCTGCGCCATACTGGCCGCTTTTAACTGCTCAATATCAATAATGGTTTTGCCAAACCACGTTGGCGCGCCGGGGATTTCGGGGGGAAAGCCGGCCAGCTTTAAACTGCCGGGCCGCACCCGCAGCGCCCGTGGAAACGGATGCGCCTGGCCGCTGGCGCGGCTGACGGCGGCAGTTTCATCGGATAAAAAGCCGCAGCCGCGCCGCACTAATTCCATAACCAGTGTGGTTTTGCCATGAAATTCGTCGCCGGCCAGAATAACGGCCTGCCCGCCAAATGTAACCACTCCGGCGTGAAACAGCAGGTGGCTGCGCACTCGCCCGGCGATGGTGGCCGTAATCCGTTGAAAAATGTAGTTGGGCATCAGTTCCGGTTCGGGCAGGGGCCACACGTCGTGGTCAATAATCAAAAAAGGCTGGCGGCCCTGTTCGGGCTGGCTCAAAATAAAAAAGTCCAGCAGAGAGCGCCGCGCCGCGGTGGCCTCGATTTGGAAGCGCCGGTACATGTGCGCAAACAAACTCAGTAGCGCCGGAGAGTCGCTCCCAACTTTGGTGTCAATATCAAAAAAACGAAGCCAGAGTTCTTTGGCGGGTAATGATGAATCCATTAGTTTGTCCCGTTACGGCTTATTTGCTGCGCCCACACTTAAAATTTTAGCCAAAAAACAGAAATTGACGAATTATGGCCGGTTGTTGGGGCCAAACCATAACCCGGCGGCGGCGTCCCAGCGCCAGCCGGGCAGCGGCAGAGTTACCGGGCGGCTGGCCCAGCCGGATTGCACCCGCTGTTGCACGGTGTCCCAGCCGGGGATGCCGCTCACGGCGTCGGGGCTTTCTACGTTGCACGCGCCCACCGCCACGGCGGTAATCAATGCGGCTTCAATGGACATGCCTTTGACCGCCCCGGCCAAAAAGCCGGCAATGGTGCAATCGCCCGCGCCGGTGGTGCCCACCACGGTGGTTTTAAAAACCGGAGCCAGCAACTCGCGGCCCAGCCAACTGTCCGGCAGCGAAATGCCGCCCAACGCGGCCAATCGCTCGGCGGAGGAGGTGGTGCGCACATAAGCGCCCTGGCTGCCCAGTTTGAGCAGCACCACCGCCGCGCCCAGTTCAAGCAGCCGGTCGGCCAGTTGCGCCAGCAGCGCGCCATCCACGTGGGCTTCCATGTCGCCGCCCTGGCTGAGCGTGTCAAAGCGGGGCCGGTCAAGCATAAACAGGATTTCATCCACGCTGGGCACAAACAAATCAACGTGCGGCAGCGCATTGGCCAGCAGCGCGGCCCAATCCACCTGCCCTTCTTCGGAGTTGGGGTCGGGCCGGGCCATATCCAGCGAGGTGGTTAGCCCGGCGGCTTTGGCGCGTTGCATCAGTTGGGTCAGTTCGGCCCCACCGTTTAAAAACATGCAGCGCATGAGCGGCGGGTAGCCAAAGTGGAACAATTTAGCCCCGGCCAGTTGGTTCACATCCACATCGGCGGCCACAAAAGTATCGTTAGCGCCGGGGCAGTGCAAAAAGATGCGGTCTACGCCGGGCGGGTTAATCACCACGGTGTAGGATGAGGCTTCATCGGGGCTGATAATGATCGTTTCGGTTAGCGTTTCGGCCTGGCGGCGCAGCAAATCAATAATGGCGCGGCCAAACAGGTCGTCGCCCACTTTGCCCATCAATTGGGTGGGGATGCCCAACCGGTGTAGCGCCTGCCCGGTGTTCGATACCGCGCCGCCGGTGGCGGTTACGGCTGCGCCCACATGCGTTAATCTGCCGGGAACCAGCAGCGCGGCCAGGTTGCCTTCGCTCTGGCCAAAGGTGGGGATAATATCAAGGCACAAATGGCCGGCAACAATTACATCTACTTTTGGCATGGGATAATTTCTCCTTGGTAATGAGTTCTGTGAGTAACGCTGACTCACAAAACTCACATAACTCACATAACTCTTAAACTCAACTCACAGAATTTGTTAAATTTTTGGAAACTGCATGGCGTTGGCGTAACGCTGGTTAAAATCCGGGTCTAAATCCAGATCAATTTGTTCGGCTTGCGCGGCCAGCGCCTCGCTGCGGGCAAAACCGGCCTCGGATAGAAAGGTGGCTGCGCCCAACCCCGCGCCATTGGCAATGGTTTGCACCACCTTGCGGCGCACCGGCGGCAGCATGCCAATGGCCAGCACCGCGTCAACATCAATCTGCCCGCCAAACGAGCCGGTTAAAATGACGCGCTGCATATCGGCAGGTTGCAGGCAAAGTTGCTCCATTAATATATCAACGGCGGTGCGGATGGCCCCTTTGGCTTTTTGCAACTCGCGCACATCCCACTGCGACAGGCGGAGCGCGCCATCATCCGTCAGTTGAAAAGAGCGCGTGCCTTTGGCGTTGGCGGACACCCGGTTGCTCAGGCGGGGCGGCGCGGGCGAAATGCGCCCGTTGGGTTCAATGATGCCAAGCTCCAGCAACACTTTGGTCAGCGTAACCAGCCCGGAGCCGGTTAGTCCCACCGGCGGCTGGTTGGCAATGGTTTCAAACTTCAGGCCGTCGCCATTGGAGTGAACATTGATGATTGCGCCATCCACGGCCCGGCTGCCGCAGGCGATGTTAACGCCCTCAAACGCCGGCCCCGCCGCGGTTGAGGCCACCAGAATGCGCCGGCCATCCGTAACCATCACCTCGCCGTTGGTGCCCAAATCAATGGCGGCCATCGGCCCGGCGGCCGTATCAAAATTGAAATAAGCCAGGCAGGCCAGCGCATCAGAGCCGACAAAGCCGCCAATCAGCGGCGGCAGCGAAATTGCGGCCCCCGCCGGAAAAATGCCGCCTAACAGCGGCGCGGCATCGCCGATGGCCTGCCGTTGGTGGGGTTGAAAGGGCATCACCGCCAGTGTATCCAGCGGCAGGCGGGCCAGCAGGTGGTGCATGGCCGTGTTGCCCACAATTGTAACCCGTTCAATCCGCTGCAAAACCTGGGGCGTTAGCTGGAGCGAATTGACGGCCTGATTAATGGACGCCAGCGTGAGTTTGTGCAGCCGGTCGGCGTGGGCGGGCCGGCTAATGGCCGCCGCCAGCCGCGAAATAACATCCGCGCCGTAAACGGCCTGTTGGTTAAGGCTGGCTCCGCCGGCAACCACCTCGCCGTTATCGAGCATGGTTAAAAAGGCGGCCACCGTGGTTGAGCCTAAATCAATGGCCAGTCCCAGCGGCGCTTGCCGCTGGCGGAGATGGCGGCGGCTGGATTTGAAAATTTTATTGGAGTAAACCACCACCGGAGCCAGCGTTATCTGCGCGTCGGTGGCAATTTGGGCGCGGCAAGCCAGCCGGTTGCCCACGGCCAGTTCGCCGGGCGTCAGGTTGTCGCGTTCAATATCATCGGGCGAGAATGCGCCGCTTTCCAGCAACACTTTGCATTTGCCGCAAACGCCGCGCCCGGCGCAGGGCTGTTCCAGCGGCAGGCCGGTGGCGGTGACGGCTTCGCCTGCCAGCGTGCCGGGGGTAACGGTTACGGTTTTTTGTTGCGGGCCGTAAATTACGGTAACGGTGGGCATAGGCTAAATTTCCCGCACAAAGTGATCCTGCTTCAGTTCGCCGCCGGGCGGAATGACCACAAAATCGTCATCGGCCAGATGCAGGTTGGCGGCGATGTCAATGAGCCGGCGCACGTAACTATCGGAGCCGAGCACCTCGGCGTAATTCATTTGCCAGCGCCGGCAATAATCGGCCACCTGTTGCGCCTGGGGGCGATAGGCGTCGAGATCGGCCTGGGTCTGGGCCACCAGCGCCAGCCGTTGGTAATGTTGATACTGCTGATCCATCACCCAAGCGGCGGTTTCCGGGCCAAATTGCGCCACGTTTTTTTGGTATTCGGCCAGCGGATTGGTGCCGGCTTCCAGCCAGCCTTTGCTCAGCCAGTAGGTGCCGGGGTGGTTGGTAAACTCACGCCGGTAGGCGGCGTATGACCCCAGCAAAATGGCAATGCAATCATCGGTGCGCGGAATGAGCAGCGTGTGCGGCCCGGCCTTGATACCGCGCAGCCCGTTACCGCACAGGCCGTAGCCCAACACAATCAAACTGGGAACGGTGATGCTGTCAACGGCGTTTTGCACGCTAACCGCCAGTTTTTTGGGGAAAACGTGCAGCCCGTAGTCCAGAAAGGTAATCTGATCGGCCAGGTTGGCCGGCAGCATGGTTTCCAGCATATTTTGAAACACCTGGCAAGCGATAACCACTACGGGCATTGGGTGAGGCGCAGTTTGATTCATCTAAGTTTAAAACCCGGCTTAATGTTAAATGACCAAACGATTTTACCGCAAACCGGCCAAAGTTGGCTAAATTACGCGCAAAAAAAGTGCCGGGTGGAACAGTAAATCTGTTCCACCCGGCATCAAACAACAGGTTATCGTTTAAAGTGGGGTTTATCGGGGCTGTCTACCGGCCCGGGTTTGTTGGCGGCTAAAAATTGTGCCAACAATTCGTTTTTGGGCGGCAACAGGGTTAACCGGGATTTGCCATCGAGTAGGTTTTGGGTTTCCAGTATTTCAAACATGGCCGCGGATACATCCGGCTCCTGGCTGATTTTTTGCAGCGCCTCGCCCACAATTTTGGGACGCATGGCTTTGGCTTTGGCAAACTCCACCGCGGCCTGGCGTTCGGCGGTGCTGGTGATGATGCTCACCTGGTTGGCCCCATCCTGCTTGATAGCTGCCGTTACCTGCCGCAACCGGTTGACCACTTTTTCTTCGATTTGCCGGATCATCTGCACATCCCGAAAATGAACTTTGCGGATGTAAATTGATCCCAATTTGTAGCCCCACTCCTCGGATTTGGGCGATACCTCGGCCCGCACCGTCTGGCTCATGGGGTGGCGATTTTGCAGCATTTCGCCCAGCGGCAGGTTGCTCAAACAGCGCACCGTGGCGTTGCTCACATTGGCCGAAAGCGACCCCTGCGGGTCAACGTTTTTAAAAATGTAGGCCACCGGGTCGCTGATGTACATTTCGTACCAAATGCCAATGCCCATCGGCGCGCCCTCTTCGGAGTTAACCGGCTGGCTACGCAGATATTGCTGATCCAGCCGCACGTCGAGGATGTACCGCCGGCCCAGCCAGTTTACCAAAAAGCCCTGCACGCCAAATTTTAGCCACAACGAGTTGAGGCCCGGTTCGTTGAGCACGCCCACCACCCGGCCAAACAGCACGTACACGTGGCAGCGCCCTTCCTCGACAATGGTGTACAAACCCAGCGTCCGCACAAAGAAAAGTAACGTTGGGATGATAACGAACATCCCAAAAAAGGATAGTACCGCCGCGCCCATAAAACTGAATAAAGTATTCATTATTGGCGTTCCTCCAGGATAATTTGTTCGGCCCGGCTGTACAATTTCAGGCGAACGTTTCGCAGATAGGTTTGCAGCACCTCCGGGCCGTTCTTTTTTAACTCCCGGAGTTGATTAGCCAGCGCCAGCAGCGGCTCCACCTCGGCCTGCGCGTTGAGTGTTTCAATTTCTACGGCGCGTTTGGATTGGACAATCTTCTGGTCCGCCGAAGCCTGCGCCAGGCTGATATCGGATGAAACCTGGTTGTGAGCGGTGTTAATGGCGGCCAACGCCGATTCTACCTCCGCCGGCGGGTCAATATTGGTAATCAACGAGACATCGAGCATAATGCCGTAGCGGGCCGCCGAAGACTGGCACTCCCGATCCATGTGTTCGTTGATGTCGCGCAGGTTTTTACGTAAATCATTGATGGACACGCCCGCCATTACGCTCAAATCTGCGGCCCCGGTTTCTGCCAGATCAGTCCGGTCGGGAGCCTCAAAGCTGGCAATCCGCTCTCGCAAAATAGAGACAAAGTAGCCCATTACATGCACAATCGGCTTTTTTACGCCAAACAGGTAGGCGTACAGGTTTCGCTCAGAAACCCGGTACCGGATTTGGCCCTCCAGCCCGGTATTGAGCTGGTCTTTAGTCACCGCCTCCAGCGTGGTGCCGCCTTTGTTAACGTCCGGCGCTTCGGGATCAAAAGCCATATTAATGGTTTGCGTGGCAATCGAAACCTTGTAGATTCTTTCCCAGGGCCATTTAAAATAAGGGCCGCCCGGTTGAATAACCCGCACCTGCGGGTATTTATACCGCTCCCGCTCTTCGGGGCGCAGTTTCTCCGCAATGGGGTCATCTAAAATGGTTTTTTTGCCAATCCGTTCGGCCCGGCCAAAAACTGTTTTTACCGCCCGCTCGTTTTGGTCAACCGTGTAAAGGCCGGCCAAAATGTAACGGGTGGCAAACCAGGCTATAAAACCCACAATAAACCCAAAAAAACAAGCCATAAAATATCACTCCTTTCGATAATTAATGCCGATTTTGGTTGTTATCCGGCGTGTCGGTGCCTGAACTTCGCCCAACCCAGTATATCATTAAACCCAACCGGGTTCAACGACCAACGCCGCATCTTGCCGGAGATGAAAGGCCGGTTAAGCAAATTTCTTTCACGTTAGTTTTACGGACAGGGGCAATCTTTTAAGATTACGCCGGTTATTATGATGGTATACTGTTAAAAACCGGATAATTCTGGTTGTTTTCCTCCTTAAAAAATCATCCCCCGGCAATATACAAAAGAGGATTTATATTCTTGTTATCCATTGGGTGAAATTATTGGCACAAGGTATATTGTTGCGCCGGGAAACTGATTTTTAAGTTTTTTGGTTGTAGAAAGGATATACCGATGATAAAACTGGCCGTTATTTCAGATATCCACGGCAACAGTATCGCCTTGCGAGAGGTGTTGGCCGATCTGGATCAGCAGGGTGAAATTGATTGTCTGTTAAATTTGGGCGATATAGCCGTATTTGGCCCCGACCCTGCCGGTGTTATAGACTTGCTGGAACAACACCGCCCAATGTTGCATATTATGGGCAACACCGATCGTTACCTGGTAGAAGAGCAATATCCCGGCGAGCCGGGCGGCATTGATTGGCAATCGCAGGTGCTGGCCAGTTTTCCGTGGACGGCCCAGCAACTTGGCCCCGCCGGGCTGGAATATTTGGCCGCTTTGCCCCCGCGACAGTATTTGCAGCTTACCCCGGAACATTCTATTTTGGCGGTTCACGGTTCGCCCCGTAGCGATGAGGAGAACATACGCCCCGACACCCCGGACGACAAATTGATAGAGATGACGCAGTTTACCCCGCCGCATAATTTGTTGCTGTCCGGGCATACCCACCTGCCGTTTGTGCGGAATATTCAGGGGCGATGGTTTGTAAATTCGGGCAGCGTTGGGCTGCCGTTTGATGGCGACCCTCGCGCCAGCTACACCATTATCACCCTGTTGCCGGGCGGGCAGTATAAAATTGAACTCCGCCGGGTGCAGTACGATATCGAAGCTGTGGTGCGCCAACTTGAGGCGCTCAACCATCCCACGGTTGACGTTTCGGCGTACAACCTGCGCACGGCCCGCTCTTTGGGCAGTAAGCTCATCTACACTGACCGGATGCGGCAGGGTACCGATAAATTCCCCAGGTCAGTGGTGCATTCAACTGCGGTTTAAAGTAAGAAATCGGCCAACCAAAAAGAGCGCCACTTTTGGCGCTCTTTTTTATAACGGCTGCCGCCGGTAAATTACCGCCAGCTAAAAACCTTTTCATCCACAAAGTTATATTGAATATTCAATGCGGCGTTCACTTCATCCGAGAACATGGCCCGCTGGTTTGAGCCGTCGGCGTTCATGACCCAAAACTCCCAGCGCCCGATGCGGTCGGTTAAAAAGGCAATCTGCGTGCCATCCGGCGACCAGACCGGCGACACGTTGTTCCACTGCTTGTTTTCGCCGCCCGGCACCAGCGGGGCAAAGAGCGGCGTTTTGGTCAGTTGCACCCGGCCCGTGCCATCGCGGTTGAGCCGGTAAATATCAAAGCCGCTGCCGCCGTTTGATTTGCCCGCCGACACCGCCAGGTAGCGGCCATCCGGCGAAAACGCCGGCGAACCGTCGCTCAGGTTATCGGTGATGGGCTGGTTAACGTTGCGGTTTACATCAACTTCTACCAGGCCGCGCCCGCCATCCGAAACCAGCCGCCACGCCTGGGTGGGGTCCCACGCTGGGCGAAAGGCGTAAGTGCCGCCGTCAACATCCTCAAACTTGCCATCGGCCACGCTTACCACGCGCAGCCCCCAGTGCGGGTCGGGCGGGAGCGTGTATTGCAGGTACGGCACGCCGCCCACCACATGGCCGCCGTTGATAATCGGTTTGATGTCAACCTTTACGCCGCTGGCGTTCCACGGAATCTGGTCAATGTGTTTTTCGGAATACTCAACTTTAACCTGCTTTTCTTCCGTGCGGCCTTCGTGTTGAAAGTTGATGGCGATTTTTGCGCCATCGGGCGACCATTCCGCGCCTTTGGGCTGCTTTACAAATTCCATAATCTGGCGCTCGTTGCTGCCATCAATACCAGTCACCCACAGCGAACCGGGAGCCGATTCGCCTTGCGGCCAGCGGGTAAAGGCCACCAGCTTGCCATCGGGCGACATGGCCGGGTCAATACCGGTGGTAAGCCGGCGCAGCCCGGAGCCATCGGCGTTCATAACCATAATCTCGCCGCCGCTGCTGGTTTGGAACACCAGCTTGCCCTGTTTGGCCGAGGCCGCCGCCGCCACCGGGCTAACCGTGGGCACGGCCACAACTTTGGGCGCGGGCGCTATGGGCACGCTCATAATATTGTTGCTAAGGGTAAGGTTGAGTAGTTGCGCCCAACCGGTGCTGCCGCCCAGCACGGGCTGCACCAGCGCCCAACTGCGGCCATCGTTTAAGCCAATAACGCGCACAATATTGTTGATGGCTAACAGCCCCACCTGGTTGTTAAAAATGCCGGGGCCGTCGTACAGTTGCACTTCGTTGGCCGTAACCCAGGCCGAATAAATTGTGGGCGCGGCTTCAACCGAACCCGCCGGCTGCACTTCGGACAGCGACACCCAGCCCACCCGCGAATGCTGCGGCTGCACCAGCGCCCACTGCCGCGAGGCATCCAGCCCCAAAACGGTCAGGCTTTCTTGCGGGTCGGTTAGTTCGTCAATGGGGGCAAAGGTGGTGGCCGGGCCGGGGCGCACGCCGGGTTTAACCACGGCGGGTTTGGCCGTGGTTATGGCTACCAGCGCGGCGTAATCGGCGGGTTGGCTGGCTGCGGGTTGCGGGTTAGCCACGGCTACCGCTGCCGGCGTTGCGCCGGCAGCCACGGCTTTATCGGCAACAGGCGATGCCGGTTCGCCGATGACCGTTTGCAATTTGGGCGCGTGGGTCAGCGCGCCGGCAGGCGTAAGGTAATCCAGCAGCACCCAGCCCACGCCGGGGTTAGCCGAGCGCACCAGCGCCCAATCGCCGTGGGGGTTAACGGCCAGCACGTCAACCTGCTTGCCTTTGGCCACAGCGCCCACGCGGGCGTAATCGGGGCCGGGGCCTTGCCGCAGATTGGCCGCGTCAATGTTCACCTGAGCCGTGACCACCGCCGGCATATCGGTGATAGCCTGGCTGTTGCCGGCAGCCACGGTTTTGGCGGTGGGTTGCGCCGTGGGCGAGACGGCAACGGTGGCCGTAACCACCGCTACTTTAACTTCAACCGGCGTGGCCGTAGCGGGGAGCGGCGTGGCGGTGGCCACATCGCTCAGGCTGATTTTTGGGAACGGCGTGGGTGAGGCCGCCGCCACCGTGGGTTGCGCCGTGGGCCAACCGGCCAGCGGTTCCAGTTTGGTGTTGCTGGCTTCGGCGGCAGAGCAGCCGGTTAGCAGCACAATAAAGATGAGGCCGAGAAGAGATTGCACGTTTTTCATGGTAAATACCTCGTTACGCATTAGCAGCCGGCTGGCTTACAACGGGTTCGGCGGGTGCGCCGGAAAGTTTGCTCATCAGCGCGTTTACTTTACCGCCGGCCCAGTCAAAGCAGTTATACACCACCGGCACCAAAATCAGCGTGAGCAGCGTAGAAGACACGTTGCCGCCAATGACCACCGCCGCCAGCGGGGCGCGCACTTCGGCCCCGGCCCCGCGGCCAAACAGCAGCGGCAACAGCGCAAACACAATGGCAAAGGTGGTCATTAAAATGGGGCGCAGCCGCAGCCGCCCGGCTTCGATGAGCGCCTCGCGGCGGGTGTAGCCCCGTTCAAAGCGCAGAATGTTGGTAAAGTCAACCAGCAGAATGGCGTTTTTAACCACCAGCCCGGAGAGCATAATAATCCCCAGCAGCGACATAACGTTGAGCGTGTTGCCGGTAAGCCACAACCCGCCAAACGCGCCCACCAGCGTTACCGGCAGCGCAAACATAATGGCCAGCGGGTGCAGCCAGTTTTGGTACAGCGCCACCAGCAACATGTAAATTAACAGGATGGACAGCAGCAGCGCGCTACTTAAACTTTGGAACGACTCGCGTTGTTGCGTGGTTTGGCCGGCAAAGTCAAAGCCGTAGCCGGTAGAAAAATCAACTTTGGCTTTTAGCGCCTTTTCAATATCGTTGGACACGTCGGCGTTGCCCCGGCCAACGGCTCCGGCAATAATGGTGAGTTCCGGCTGGCGGTTGGCCCGGCTGATGCTGGCCGGCGCGCGGGTTTGCTCGATGGCGGCTACCTGGCCCAGCGTAACGCGCTCGCCGCCCAAATAGCCCAGCGGCAGTTGCAGCAATTGTTGGGGGTTTTGGCGGGCATCCTCGGTCATGCGCAAGATTAAATCAATTTCCTTGTCGTCGCCGTTGAGCTTAACCGTGCCCATTTTGGCTCCGTTAACGGCAATACGCAGGGTGCGGGCCACCGCTCCCGGCGATAGCGCCAAATCTTTGGCCCGGGTGCGGTTAATGACCACGCGCGTTTCGGGCGAGCGTTCGGCCCCGCTGTTGCGGATGTCGGTAGCGCCCGGCACGGTGCGGATAACGGCTTCGGCTTGTTGGGCCAGGTCAATCAGCTTGTTCTGATCCGGGCCAAATATACGCACCTGGATATCGTTGGTTAGCCCCGGCACCGCGCTGTTTTGCACCAGCGCAATGTTGGCATCGGGAATGCCTTCTAGCAGGGGGCGCAACGCGTTGACCACGGCGGTGCTGCTGCGGTCGCGGTCGTTTTTATCTACCAGCCGTACCGTGAGCGCGGCGTTGTTGGCGCTGGCGTTATCGCCTAGCAAAATGTTGCCGGCTTTTACGCCCACTTGGGTGATAATCATGGCGGTTTCGGGCGCGTTGGCGCGGATGATTTGCTCGGCGCGGCGAGCGGCCTGGTCGGTGGCGGCCAAACTGGAACCGGCGGGCATTTCGATGCTAACGTTGATGCGGCCATCATCCTCTTGCGGTAAAAATTCTGCGCCTACCACGCCGCTGACCACCAGGTACAACCCGGCCACCAGCGCCACCACGGCCACGGCGACGGCTATCAATTGGGTAAAAGCATTTTTTAAAGTCAGGCGCAGGATGGCGGCGTACAAGCCGGCCAGCCCGGTAAAGAGCGCTTCCCACACCCGGATAAAGCGCTGCCACACCCAACCGACCGGGCTAAACAGCACCGATAAAACTTTGCTCAGGCCGGTGGGCGGGCGGGCGGCGTCTTCTTCGCTTTTGAGCCAGCGGGCGGCCAGCATGGGGGTGAGGGTAAAGGAGATGAGCAGCGAAAAGATGGTGGCGCTGGCAATGGTGATACCGTAGGAGTAAAACATTTGCCCGATCACGCCGTTCATAAAGGCCACCGGCAGGTACACCACTACAATTACCGCCGTAATGGTAATGGCCGCCAGCCCGATTTCTTCGCGGCCTTCGATGGCGGCGTCTTTGGCGGATTTGCCCATTTTTAAGTGGCGCTCGGTGTTTTCCAGCACCACAATTGAGTCGTCTACCAGAATGCCAATGGCCACCGTGAGCGCAATCAGGGTAACGGTGTTCAGGCTAAAGCCCTGCGCCCACATAATTAAAAAGGTGGCTACCATTGACGTGGGCACCGACAGCATCACAATGAGGCTGCTGTTGATGGTGTGCAAAAAGAGCAGCATGACAATACCGGTAATGACAATCCCCAAAACCAGGTCTTCTTCTACCGCCGCCACCGATTCGCGGGTAAAGGCGGTGTCGTCAATGGCAATGTTGATGGTGGCGTTGGCTGGCAGGTCGGCGCGAAATTCTTCAACGGCGTTGCGCACGCCGTCGGCCACTTCAATGGCGTTGGCGTCGCTGGTTTTGATTACGGTGATCAGCACGGCTTCTTGCCCGTTGTAGCGCACCATCCGGCTCACGTCTTCGTAGTCATCCTGAGCGGTGGCTACGTCTTTAAGGTACACGTTGGGGGTGGCATCGAGCAGCTCGGCGGGAATTTTAGCCGCGAGCATGGACTTTTGGGCGTCGGTTAGCTTGGGCAGGGGCAGTTGGTACAGCATGTTTGGCCCGCCCTCTACCACAATATCTTCCATTTCTTTGACATTGGTAAATTCACCCACCGAGCGGATGGTGCTCTTCTGGTTGCCCTGGTCAATGGAGCCAACCGGGTAGGTTACGTTTTCCAGCTTGAGAGCCTGGGCCACGTATTCAACCGGCAGGCCGTAGGCGGCCAGTTTGGTGGGGTCGGCGTAAACGGTGGCTTCGCGCTGGCGGCCGCCGGCAATGTTCACCGAGGCCACCCCGGACACGGTTTGCAACCGGCTTTTTAGCTTGTCGTCGGCAAGCCGGTACAGCTTGTCGGAACCCTGCGGCCCGCTGAGCACAATCTGCATAATGGGCTGGGCGTTAATATCGGCCTTGATAATTTTGGGTTCTTCGGCCTCTTCGGGCAGGTCGCCGCGAACGGAGTTGACTTCGCGGGAAACATCAATGGCGGCCTGGTCGCCGTTAACGCCTTCTTTAAATTTAATCAGCACGTAGCCGTAGTTTTCGTTGGATTGGCTGGTAATTTCGTCAATCCCGGCAATCCCGGCCACGGCGTCTTCGATGGGCTTTATAATCAGGTCGGCTACGTCGTCGGGGGCCGCGCCGGGGTAGATAGTTACCACCGTTACCACGGGAATGTCGGCTTTGGGCATGCGGTCAATGGAGAGCATGGTCAAACCCCGGTAGCCCATCACCACAAAACCGAGGATGATCATGAGCATGGTTAGCGGGCGTTTGATGGAAAGTCTGGTTAATCCCATTTTTTAAATCCTTTTTCAAAACCTGATGACTGGTTACAGGTTGGGCACTACTTTTACGGCAGCCCCATTAGTGAGGTTGGATTGCCCGGCCACAACCACAGAATCACCGGCTTGTAGCCCGGAGAGGATTTCTACCTGCTGGTCGTTGCTAAGGCCGGTGGTTACGGCGCGGAGTTCGGCCACGCCCTGGGCGTTAACCACATACACGCCGGGCTGGCCTTTGTTATCAATCACGGCGTTCAGCGGCACCAGCAGGGTGTTGCCTTTTTCCTCGGCCAGCAGCGACATATCGGCGAACATACCGCCGTGCAGCAAGCCCTTTTTGTCCAGCGGGGTAACGGTAACTTTAAAGGTGTGGGTTTTGGCATCGGCGATGGGGGCAACGTTAGTTACCACCGCCGGAAAATCTACGCCGGGGTAAGCGGTTACGCGCAGGGCCACGCTTTCGCCCTTTTTAATTTGCCCCAGGCGGCTTTCTTCCACGTTCAGCGCCACTTCGGTTTCGGGCGAAATAAAGCGGCCAATCACCACGCTGGAGCTAACCATGCTGCCTTCGTCAATGAGCAGTTCGGCCACTACGCCGTCAAAGGGCGCGGTGATGGTGGTGTATTGCAGTTGCAACTGCGCCAGTTCCAGCGATGCCTGGGACTGGTTAACGGTGGCCTGGTTAATGTCAAAGTCAATGGGGCGGTAGGGTTGTTCGGCCAGCCTCAGATCGAGTTCGGTTTTGACCACCTGGGCATCGAGCGTGGCCGTTTTAGAGGCGGTGGGGTTGGTTTGCAGGTTGTAGGCCGCCAGCGCCGCTTCGTAGCTGGTGGTGGCGTTTTCCAGCGTGAGCGCCTGTTCGGTCATGGCAGCTTGGCCGGCCCAGGCCACTTTGTCGTATTCAGACTGAGCCAGGCGCACGGCGGCCTGCGCTTTGGCCAGGGCGGCGGCGGCGGTGGTGCGGGTATCGGTGTTGGGGTTTTTTACATCGCTCAAGGCCGAGCGGGCAATATCAACGGCGGCGCGGGCGGCGGCCAATTCTTCGGGCCGGGCGCCCATCTTCATTTTTTGCAGGGTAAGCTGGTTTTTCTCCAGCGAGGCTTCGGCCTGTTTTACCTGGGCCTTGTACACATCCTGTTCGATAATGGCAATGGGATCGCCGGCTTTTACGGTGTCGCCTTCGGATACCAGCACTTTGATAATTTGCCCGGCCACGCGCGGCACCAGGCTAACATCTTTGGTGGCTTGCAGCGTGCCGGCGTATTTTAGCACCAGCGAAATGCTGCCGTTTTCGGCGTTGACTACTTCAACCGGCGTGCCGGTTTCGGTTTGTTGAGCCGCCGGAGCCGCGGCAGCCTTATCGGCGGACGGGTTGCAGGCCGAAGTGAGCGCCAGCGCGCCGGCCAACACAAAAACCAGCACAGATAACTTTTTTAACATCTTCAATCTCCTTATTCTTCTGAATAATTCTGCAAATACTGGGCGGGACACGGTTGGGATTGCGTGGGGTAATCCAGGCAATTGAGCGAGAGCAACGGCAGGCCCAGGCTGTAAATGCGGTATAACAGCCCATGCAGCGCGGCCTGGTCGGTAATGGGGCCGGTAAGGCTGGTAACGGGGCCGGCGTTGGTAGATGTTTCGTAGGCAATGGCCAGGTTGTCCAGCCAATCGGCCCAGGTTTGGTCTAACCGGCCCTGTACTTTTATCTGGTAAACCGCCGGTTGATCGAGTGAAAGGTGGGGCATTTGAGGTTTCATTTTTGGTATGGCGCTCCGCAAAAATAAAGGTGAATTGCCGGCGGGGAGGCTGCCGGTCAACGCAGACCGGGCAGGGTGGCCCGTGTTAGCCAATTCACCTGAAAGATTATTGCCAAATTAATTTTCTGGGGTTAGTTTAGCAAAATCGGGGGGCGGTTACATCTAACCAAGGGTATATCTGGGGATATAGCGGGGATAAATTTGGGGGCGGTTTAGCAGGCCACGCTTTAACTAACCGGCTAAACCGGGGTTAAATTGATAAAATTAGCCCATTTAATTTTTGAATACTTTCATTTACTTGTTGATATTTTCGATTTATGGTTTGAATCAGCTCATTTAAGTCATGAATCATCTGATTCAATCTTTGAATCAGCTCATTCAAGTCAT